>NZ_QETI01000001.1:0-676985 GCF_003105075.1 Comamonas sp. JNW | reverse complement strand
GGCGGGGGCGGCGTCAGCGGCGCGGGCGCGACCTGCTCATTGGTGGGCGCCCACAGCTCGGCTTCGACCGAGGGCTGGTCGCTGTCGCGCGGGTTGCGCACGGTCCACAGCAGGGCGACGACCACCAGCAAGTGGGCCGCAGCCGCCACGGTCCAGGACTTGGTCCGTGACGGAGGTTTGGGAGGGGCAAGCTGATCGCGCTCTTGACGAGGAGACATGGGCACTCTTCTTATTGGCTGCCACCAGCCACTTGCAGGGCGACACGTTTGACACCGGCCTTCTGCAAGGTCGACATGGCATCGATCACCTTCTGGTAGGCCAGGTCCTTGTCCGCCACGATGAGCATGGCGCTGTCCTCAGGCGGGTTGTCCGCTTGCCAGGCCTTGGCCCGGTCGGCCAGGTCGCCCGCGGCCACGGCCTGCGTGACATTGCCGGTCTTGAGCTGGATCGAGCCGTCCTTGTCCAGCAGCACATGGGCAATGTTCTTGGTGGGCGGACGCTCGCTCTTGCCTGCCTTGGGCAGATTGATGGCGCCCGGCGTGAGCATGGGGGCGGTGACCATGAAGATGATCAGCAGCACCAGCATCACGTCGATGAAGGGCACCATGTTGATCTCGTTGACGGTGCGGCGGTTGCGTTTTCCGCGAGAGGCGACGGCCGGCATGGCTGTTTCCTTTGTATTTAGTGCGCAGCGTGCAGCGGCTGGGCACCCAGGTTGCGCTGCAAGATGTTGGAGAACTCTTCAATGAAGGTTTCTTGCTGGCTGGCGATGCGGTCAATGCCGCTGGAGAAGCGGTTGTAGGCAGTCACGGCGGGAATCGCCGCGAACAGGCCCATGGCCGTGGCCACCAGCGCTTCGGCGATGCCGGGCGCGACGGTGGCCAAGGTGATCTGCTCCATGCTGGCAAAGCCGGTGAAGGCGTGCATCACGCCCCAGACCGTGCCGAACAGACCGACATACGGGGAGACCGAGCCGATGGTGCCCAGCAGCGACAGGCCCGATTCGATCTCGTCCATCTCGCGCTGGAAGCTCGCACGCATCGCGCGGCGGGTGCCGTCGAGCAGGGTGTCGGGGTTGGTGATGTGGCGCTCGCGCAGTTTCTGGTACTCGCGCATGCCGCTGGCAAAGATGCGTTCCATCGGGCCGCAGGCTTTGACGTTGTGCATCGCGTTCTGGTAGAGCTCGTTGAGGCTGGAGCCGGACCAGAAGTCGCTCTCGAAGCTCTCATTCTTGTTCTTGATGGCTTTGAGCATGCCGACCTTGCGCAGGATCGTGGCCCAGCAGGCGACCGAGGCGGCCACCAGGATCAGCATCACGAGTTGCACCACCCAGCTGGCGTGCAAGACCAGGCTGGCAATGGACATTTCTTGGGAATTCATGAGATGGTTTGGATCAGGGATTGAGGAATTCTTGCCGGGCGCATGCTGAGGGCATCGACCCAGCCGATACGGATTGTGCCCTCACACAGCAGTTGAGGTGTATCTGTTGGTTGCTTCTGTTTTAAGAGCACGCGCTGCGCGATCTGCATCGAAGCGCGCCCCGCTTCTTGGAGCGCTGCCGTCACGATGAGTTCATCGTCCAGACGTGCAGGTTGTAAATATTTGATATGGGCTTCGCTGACCACAAACATGCCGCCCACCTGCTCGCGCAGGCGCTGCTGCTCCAGTCCCAGTGAGCGCAGCCATTCGGTGCGGCCCCGCTCCATGAACTTGAGGTAGTTCGCGTAGAACACGATGCCGCCGGCATCGGTGTCCTCCCAGTACATGCGGATCGGAAACTCAAAGGCCATGGCTATCGCCTTTCAAAGGGGCTTTATAGCGTGGCTGAAAGGTGGCGCTGCGCCGCACCCCTTGCGGGGCGACTGGCAGTGGGCAAGGCGCAGCGGTCTGCATCATCAGGCCAGCAGCTTGCGCAGCCGGGCAATGGCCTCTTGCAGCTGCTCCATCGAGTTGGCGGTCGAAAAGCGCACGAAGCGGCCGGTGTCATGGCTGCCAAAGTCGCGCCCCGGCGTGATGGCCAGGTGGGCCCGCTCCATCACCGCATAGGCAAAGTCCCAGGAGCCTTCCACGCCCAGCTTCTTGGCCGCCTGCGTGCAATCGGCCCAGGCGTAGAAAGCGCCATCGGGTGCGACCGGCACCGGCAGGCCCAGCGCTTCGAGCGCGGGGATGAAGTAATCGCGCCGGGCCTTGAACTCGGCGCGGCGGCGCTCGTACTCGGCAATGCTCTCGGGCGCAAAACAGGCCAGCGCTGCGTGTTGCGCAATCGTGCTGGCGCAGATGAACAGGTTCTGCGCCACGCGCTCGATCACCGGCACCAGGGCCTCGGGCACCACGGCCCAGCCCAGGCGCCAGCCGGTCATGTTGAAGTACTTGCTGAAGCTGTTGATCGAGATGATGTTGTCATCGATCGCGAGCGCAGTCTGGCCAAAGGCCTCGTCATAGGACAGGCCCAAGTAGATTTCGTCGATGATGGTCAGGCCGTCGCGGGCCTTGACCACCTCGTGGATGCGGCGCAGCTCCTGCGGCGCAATCGAGCTGCCCGTGGGGTTGGAGGGCGAGGCCAGCAGCACGCCACGGGTCTTGTCGCCCCAGGCGGCCTGCACCTTGTCGGCGCTCAGCTGAAAGCGCTCCTCGGCCGTCGTGGGCAGCAGCACCGCCTGGCCTTCTGCTGCGCTGACAAAGTGGCGGTTGCAGGGGTAGCTGGGGTCGGGCATCAGGATCTCGTCGCCGGCATCGATCAGCGACAGGCACACGAGCTGCAAGGCAGCCGATGCGCCGGCGGTGATGACGATGCGGCGCGCCGGCACATCGATGCCAAAGCGCTGCTTGTACCAGTCGGACAGCGCCTGGCGCAAGGGCTCGATGCCCAGCGCCGGGGTGTACTGCGTGCGGCCTTCGCCAATGGCGCGCTCGGCGGCCTGCTGCACCAGCTGCGGTGCGGTGAAGTCCGGCTCGCCGATGTTCAGGAAGATCATCGGCTCCGCGCTGCCCGCCACCTGGGCCGCCAGTGCCTGGGCGGCCTTGGCGACCTCCATCACATAAAACGGCTCAATGCGCTCGGCTCGGGTGGCGATTTTCATGGTCTTCAGCTTGGATCAGAGGGCTCCCACAGCGTTGGCGGCATATGGGCAAGCACGGAGTGTGCTATCAAAAGTATAACTGGCAGCGGCTAAGCCCTTAGAAAAACCGATGCCAGCGCGCAGGCATGGGCATCGGTGGTCAGGGCGATCAGGCCGCGTTGTTGCGGTCAGCAGTCACTTCGGCGGCGCGCAAGCTTGGGGCCAGCGCGTTGAGCACGGCGTTCACATACTTGTAGCCGTCGGTGCCGCCAAATTCCTTGGCCAGCTCGATACTTTCGTTGATGACCACGCGCCATGGCACATCCAGGCAGTGCTGGAATTCATAGACGCCAATCCACATGCAGGCATGCTCGATGGGCGAGATCTCTTCCATCTTGCGGTCCAGATGGGGCAGGATCTGCGCATTGAGCTGCTCGGCCGCCTCGATGCATCCGTGCAGCAGTGCGTCGTAGTGGGCAGCATCGGCCTTGTGAAAGCCCGCCAGATCGCGCGTGAACAGGTCGATCTCGGTGGCGCTGTTGCCGCTCAGGATGTACTGGTAGAGCGCCTGCAGCGCGAACTCACGCGAGCGGCTGCGGGTGGACTTGGAGGCGGCCTTGCGCGCGCCGGTGGAGGTCAGACCCTTGCGGGCCTGGCGCGGAGGGCGCTGGCTGGAGGAAGAGTCGCTCTGGTCGTTTTCGTTCATAGTGTTTTCAGCAGATTGGCCATCTCGACAGCGACGATGGCGGCATCGCGCCCCTTGTCGATCTGGCGGGCGATGGCCTGGGCTTCGTTTTCAGTGGTGAGGATGGCGTTGGCCACGGGGATCTGGAAATCCAGGCCGATGCGGGTGACGCCAGCGCCCGATTCGTTGGCCACCAGTTCAAAGTGGTAGGTTTCGCCGCGGATGATGCAGCCCAGCGCAATCAGCGCGTCGAATTCTTCGGATTCGGCCATGGCCTGCAGTGCCACGGGCACTTCGAGTGCGCCGGGCACTTTGACATGGCGGATGTTCTCGGCTTGCACGCCCATGGCGTCCAGCTCCTGCAGGCAGGCCTGGGCCAGGCTGTCGGTGATGCTTTCGTTGAACCGGGCCTGCACAATGCCGATGGCAAGCGCGCTGCCATCCAGGTTGATGGCACTGCCTTTTTCTGCTCCAAACATGCTGCTTATTCCTTGTTGATGTGTCCGGTGATCTCAAGCCCGTAGCCGGCCATGCTGGGCAGGCGGCGGGGCGCGCCCAGCAGGCGCATCTTCTGCACGCCACAGTCGCGCAGGATCTGGGCACCGATGCCATAGGTGCGCAGGTCCATGCGGCCGCGCTCGGGCGCTTGCGCAGCGCGTGCCTTGCCGTCGAACTGGCGGATCAGCTGGGAGGCGCTTTCATTGCAGTTGAGCAGCACGGCCACGCCGCAGTTTTGCTGCTGCAAATAGGCCAGGCTCGCGTCCAGGGTCCAGCTGTGCATCGCGCGGCCGCTCTCGAGCAGGTCCATCACCGACAGCGGCTCGTGCACGCGCACGGGTACATCGCTGACCGTCTGCACGCTGCCCTTGACCAGGGCCATGTGCACCGCGTGGCTGGCATGGTCCTGGTAGAGGTGGGCGGTGAATTCGCCATGCGCCGTCTGCAGCGGGCGGCTGCTGATGCGCTCGACCAGCGATTCGTGGCGGCTGCGGTATTCGATCAGGTCGGCAATAGTGCCGATCTTGATGCCGTGCTCGGCGCAGAACAGCTGCAGATCGGGCAGGCGGGCCATGGTACCGTCGTCCTTCATCACTTCGCAGATGACGGAAGAGGGCGAGCAGCCCGCCAGGCGCGCCAGGTCGCAACCGGCTTCGGTGTGACCCGCGCGCATCAGCACGCCGCCATCCACCGCCTGCAGCGGGAAGATATGGCCGGGCTGCACCAGGTCGCTGGCCTGGGCATTGGCGGCCACCGCGGCCTGCACGGTGCGGGCGCGGTCTGCGGCAGAGATGCCGGTGGTCACGCCTTCGGCCGCCTCGATCGAGACGGTGAAAGCGGTGGACAGCGGGGCGCCATTGTTGGCGGTCATCTGGCGCAGCTGCAGGCGCTCGCAGCGCTCGCGGGTCAGGGTCAGGCAGATGAGGCCCCGGCCCCACTTGGCCATGAAGTTGATGGCTTCCGGTGTGACATGGTCGGAGGCCAGCACCAGATCACCTTCGTTCTCGCGGTCGGCTTCATCGACCAGAACGACCATGCGGCCAGCGCGCATCTCGGCAACAATGTCCTCCACCGCAGAGATCGGCGCAGGGGTCAGGGGGCTGCTCATGGAATGCCTTTAAAGAACTTGTGTCGTGTCTGCGCGCAGATCTGCGGCGCGTGAGACAGTAAAAACCCCAATTTTAGACCAGCTGCTCCCCGGCTGGGCGGCTTTGGCGCTTCTGGGGACTGGCGCAGCGGGTCAATACTCGCCACGCATCAGCACCACATTGCCATCCGGATAGGCCACGCAGGGCAGGATGCAGCCCGCTTCCTTGTCCTCGGCGCTGAGCCCGGGCCATTCGATCTCGTAGTGCACACTGCCCGATTTCAATCGACCCACACAGGTGCGGCAGGTGCCATTGCGGCAGGAGCTGGGCCAGTCCACACCGCCTTCTTCCAGCGACTGCAGCAGCGGCGTGTCTGCCCAGGCATCGACCTGGATATCTTCGTTGTCGATCTGGGCGTTGTAGAGCTCGGGGGTGATGGGCATGGGGTGTGGATCCTAAAGGCCATATCAAAACCATAGCTGCCCAGCTAAGTGTGGTAAGCACTGATGCTGGATAGCAAGGATGAGGCCAGTTTTGCTGAAATTGCGGGCAATGTAACACGCGGCTAATAAAAACATGGGCTTAGCGGGTTAAATGGCCCGCGATGCGCAGTTATCCACATGGTTGTTCAGCCATTTTCGGGATAACCCTAGCGCACCGCTGGCCGCTGGCCTGCATTGTCGCCCCCGCGTCTGTCGCCCAAGCGGCGCGCAAAGCAAATGTGAACACGTACAGTGCGAATGCATCCGGGGCTGCAAGCCTCTTCCAACATTGGGCGGCACAAGCGCCCGCATGGTGTAAAGGTGCGAACGTATGGGTTTGGATTTCAGCGACAAGGTAGCAATTGTGACGGGGGCCGGCGGCGGGCTGGGGCGTGAACATGCGTTGGCGCTGGCACGGCGCGGGGCCAAGGTGCTGGTCAATGACCCGGGCGGCGCTGTGGACGGGCAGGGCAACTCGTCAGCGGCCGAGAAGGTGGTGCGCGAGATCGAGGCGCTGGGCGGCGTTGCCATGGCCAGCCATGCCTCGGTGACCGACTGGCCGGCGGTGCAGGCCATGGTGGCCCAGGTGGTCGAGCGCTGGGGCCAGGTCGATGTGCTGGTCAACAATGCCGGTACCTTGCGCGACAAGAGCTTTGCCAAGATGGAGATGGACGACTTCCGCGCCGTGCTGGAAGTGCATCTGATGGGCAGCGTGCACTGCTGCAAGGCCGTGTGGCCCTTTATGCAGGCGGCCCACTACGGCCGCATTCTGGTGACGACCTCGTCATCGGGCCTGTTTGGCAACTTTGGCCAGAGCAACTATGCCGCCGCCAAGATGGCGCTGGTGGGCCTGATGCAGACCCTGGCGCTGGAAGGGGCCAAGTACAACATCCATGTGAATGCGCTCGCCCCGACGGCCGCCACGCGCATGACCGATGGCCTGCTGGCGCCCGAGATGCTGCGCGCACTGCGGCCCGAGCTGGTGAGCCCGGCCATGCTGGCGCTGGTGCACGAGAGCGCGCCGACGCGGGCCATCGTCTGCGCCGGGGCCGGCAGCTTCGAGGCTGCGCACATCACAATGACGCGCGGGCTGCACCTGAGTGCTGACAGCGTACCGGTGGACGAGATGGATGCCCACCTGGCCCAGCAATGGGCCGAGCTGACCGACCGCCGGGGCGATATCGTGCCGGACAACGGTTTTGTGCAGGGCGACCTGGAAATCCGCAAGGCGCAGCAAAAGCTGCACTAAGGCGCCGGCCCGCGTTGGGTGGTTGGTCTGATCCCCCGGTGCCCCGGGGCCGGGCTTTGCAGTACAGAAAACAACAGCGCGGGCGATCGCTACACGTTCTTACCAAGGTGTGCTGCGGCTATCGGGCTAAATCCCGAAGCCCGGTCAGGCTGAGCGTGCAATACTCTGCCAGTCGCCGGGCAACCTGCTATCGTGCAGCCCGGCTTAGACAAGAACAACGCAGATGAACCATATCCAAGAACGCATTGATGCCATTGGCACCCAGCGCCTGCTGGGCATTGGGCGAGGCATCGAGAAAGAAGGCCTGCGCGTGAACGACGAGGGTGCGCTGGCCTTGACGCCGCATCCGGCCGCTTTGGGCTCGGCGCTGACGCACAGCAGTATCACGACCGATTTCAGCGAGTCGCAGATCGAGATCATCACCGGCGTGCACCAGGGCGTGCAGGCCTGCCTCGATGAACTTTCCGAGGTGCACCAGTACGTCTACCAGGTCCTGCAGGCCAATGACGAGCGGCTGTGGATCTCGAGCATGCCTTGCTCGCTGCCTTCGGACGAGACCATTCCGCTGGGGCGCTATGGCACCTCGCACATTGGCCGCTCCAAAAGCATCTACCGCATGGGCCTGGGCCACCGCTATGGCCGGCGCATGCAGACCATCTCGGGCATCCACTACAACTGGTCGATGCCAGGGGTGAGCAGCGAGGCCTATTTTGGTCTGATCCGCAATTTCCGCCGCGAAGCCTTCTTGCTGCTTTATCTCTTTGGCGCATCGCCCGTGCTCTGTCCTTGCTTTGTGCAGGGCCGCCCGCACCAGCTGCAGCCGCTGGGTGATGGCCAGGGCGCCCTGCACCTGCCCCACGCAACCTCGCTGCGCATGGGGCGCCTGGGCTACCAAAGCGATGCCCAGGCCTCGATCAGCGTCAGCTACAACGACCTCAAGGGCTATGCCGATTCGCTCTATGGCGCCTTGACCCAGCCGTATCCAGCCTATGAAAAAGTGGGTGTGATCAACCCGGGCGGCGAGTACAACCAGCTGGGCACGAGCCTGCTGCAGATCGAAAACGAGTTCTACGGCACCATCCGCCCCAAGCGCACGGTGCAGCGTGGCGAGCGCCCGCTGCATGCGCTGCGCGAGCGCGGCGTCGAGTATGTTGAAGTGCGCTTGATGGACATCAATCCGTTTGACAGCATGGGCATCTCGGCCCCGACGATGCGCTTGCTCGATGTCTTCTTGCTGCACTGCCTGCTGAGCGACAGCCCGCCCGATTCGCCCGCTGAAATCGCCGAGATGAAGCACAACCAGCACATGGTGGCCGAGCGCGGCCGCGAGCCGGGCCTGACCCTGCAGCGCCAGGGCCAGGAAGTGCTGCTGACCGACTGGGCCCAAGAGGTGCTGCAAGCCTGCCAGCCCATTGCGGCGGCGCTGGACCAGGCCCATGGCACGCAGGACTACAGCCAGGCGCTCCAGCAATCCCAGCATCTGCTGGCCCACCCGGAGCAAACTCCATCGGCCCAGGTGCTGGCGGCGGTCAGCGGGCAGTTTGGCACCTCGTTCAAGGCCTTTGGCGCCGCCCAGTCGCAATGGGCCCGCGAGCAGACCCTCGCCCGCCCCTGGAGCGATGCGCTGACGGCCAAGTACCAGCAGCGTGCGGCCGAGTCGATCAAGGCGCAAAAGGACATGGAAGCGGCGGACACGGTGCCGTTCGAAGAATGGCGCCAGTGCTATATGTCTCCCGAACACCTGGTCGTGTCTTGATAGACCTCGTGCCCTAGAGCCCGCTGCTGCGGGCTTTTTTGTTGCTGGCACGCCGCAGCGGTCGGGGGCAGAATGCAAGCGTTTGCAAGAAGCTTTGCGCTTCTGTTTTGATAGCTGTCCACGTTGGCTATCATTTGTCCGACATCTTTGGGTGTTGATTTCTCGTATTGTTCTGCCATGGCGCACTTCTCTTCCGACCGCAGCTGGCGCACGTTCAAGCGTGGCCTGCTCAACCACTATGTGCTCAACGGGCTGGAAGTGGCGCTGGGCCTCTTTCTCGTAACCACGCTGGTGCAGCTGATCTGGGGCACGCAGCATGCGGCGGCGGCCTCGGTCGGGGTCATCGTCACCATCGTGGTCGACAACCCTGCGCCGCGCCGGGGCAAGTTCTGGCGCATGCTGCCTGCCCCCTTGCTGGGGGCGCCGCTGTTTTTCATGGTGCAGCTGATGCACCAGCACCTGGTGCTGCTGGGCCTGGTGGCCGTGTTGTCCACTTTTCTGGGCTTTTTGTGGATGGCCTGGGGCAAGCGCGGCGCGCCCATTGCCATTGCGGTGGTGCTGGCCATGGTGCTGGGCATGTCGGTGCCCAAGCCGGCCGAGGGGCAGCTGCTGGCCGCAGCGGCCGAATCGACGATGTTCTTCAGCATTGGCGCGGGCATGTTCCTGGTGTATGCGGTCATCGCCAACACCTTGCTCAATTTCCGCTACCGCGTGCAGTTCATCGCCGATACCGTGCTGTCGCTCGCTGCCCTCATGCTGGAGCAGGCGCGCATGGTGCTGCCCGAGGCGGCCCGCCATGTCGGGCTGGAAGGGGAGTCGGTCGATGGCGAGGCCTATGGCGACAACCTGGCCGACCGCAATTTTGGCAAATTCTCGCGTTCAGGCCAGCCCCAGCAGCACATGGGCCAGCTGATGGCCCGGCACGCAGCCTTTGCCGACCAGCTGCAGGCGGCCCGCGACATTGTGCTGGAGAGCCCGCGCACGCCGCGCCGCCAACGCCTGGCCGGCATGCTGATGCAGATGCTGGAGATCCGCGACCACCTGCTCGCCTGCGAGCTGGACCTGGAGCATTTGCGCAAGTCTCCCGAGCAGGCGCCGATGCTGCTGGCCCAGCAGGCCATGCTGCGTGCCCTGGCGATGGAGGTGGTGCACCTGGCCGACAGCCTGCTGCTGGGCCGCAAGCCCCGCGCGATGAGCAATCTTGACGCCTTGCTGCGCCCCATGCAGATGGCCAGCAAGCTGCCCGCGCAGCGGCTCGAAGAATCGCTGCCTGACCACTACGACGCCGATGTCTCGCCCCAGGCACTGTCACGCGAGCTGAGCGAGCGCATTGTGCGCATCCATGAAGAGGTCAACCGCTTGATCGGCCTGGGCCGCGACGAGGTCGAGCCCGATCTGGCCGTGGTGCGCGCGAGCTGGCAGATGTTTGTCAGCCCGACGGCCTGGTCCTGGACGCCATTCAAGGGCCTGATGAGCTGGGATGCGCCTCCGCTGCGCCATGCGATCCGCGCGGCGCTGGCCATTGCGGTGGGCTACCTGGTGGTGCAGGTCCTTCCCTGGAATGCCCATGCCTACTGGGTGCTGCTGACGATTGTGGTGGTGCTGCGCGGCAGCCTGGCGCAGACCCTGGAGCGGCGCACGGTGCGGGTGCTGGGCACCTTGCTGGGCTGCGTGGCGGCGCTGGCCATCTTGTCGGCGCATCTGTCGCCGCTGGGTTTGATTCTGTGCCTGACGCTGGCCCAGGGCGTCGCGCACGGCTTTGCGCTGCGCCGCTACCTGTTCACCGCGATGGGCGCGACGGTGTTGGGCCTGGTGCAGGCGCATATGCTGCATGCCGGGGGCAGCACCACCTTCCATATGTTCGAGCGCGTGGTCGATACCTTGATCGGCACCGGCATTGCCTGGGCCTTTGCCTATGTGCTCCCGTCCTGGGAGCGCTCGCAGCTGCCGGCGCTGGTGCAGCGGGTGCTCAAGGCCCAGGCCGCGCATGCCAGCACGTCGCTGGCGGTGGACCAATTGCAGGCCGTGGACAACGCCCCCGAGCTGGCCTGGCGCCTGGCGCGGCGCGAAGCCTATGACAGCCTGTCCGCGCTGATCCAGGCCGTTGACCGCTCACTGAAAGAGCCGCGTGCCGTGCAGCCGCCGCTGCAGGCGCTCGAGCTGTTCCAGGCCCATTGCTACCAGCTGCTGGGCCAGATGTCTTCGGTCAAGATCATGCTGATGATGCGCCGGGGCCAGACGCCGTCGCCGTTTGCGGTGCAGCAGCTCCAGGACACCGCTGCCACCATCGATGCCTGCCTGCTGCAGGCGCCGCCGTTGCCGGCTGCTGGCGATGCCGAGGCCCAGCGCCCCGCCAAGATGCCCGCTCCCGAGCGCGTGCCCGGCCCGGAAGACCGCGACCAGCTCATTCCCTGGCTGATGCGGCGCCTAGCCACGGCACGCATTCTGGCCGGCCAGCTGCAGCAGGATGCCGTGCAGATCCGCCAGTTGCTGGCGCGCGAGGAGACCTTGCCGCCGGTGCAAGCAGAACCGGTTCAGGCGCAGTCCACTTGAGCGTGAAAAAAGATGGAGGGGTTAGGACTGCAGCGCCTCGAGTGCGCATTCCTGCCAGTACATTGCCGCGGCAAAAAAACCTTCCCAGACGCAGCCATTGCAGCCCCGGCCGCAGCAGGTGGTGGGCGCGGCTGGGGGCTCGCGCAGGCTGATCTGGCGGGCGCTGGCGCTGGCCTGCAGCGCGGCAAAGCACTGGCGCGCCTCGCGCAGGCTGGCCAGCGGCTGGAGGCGGAGGACGGCAGGGTTCACTGCTCGGGCCGGGGTGGCACGGCCTTGCGGCGCAGGCCAAAGCGCAGCACAAAAGCCGCGCCCAGTACCAGGGAAAACCAACCCACTGCCGGGGCCTTGGCAAAAACTCCCTGCACAATATCGCCCTGAGCGACATAGGGCGAGACCACAATCACCAGCCCTATCAAGACCAAGATGATGCCTTTGATGAGCAGGTCCTGATCGGATTTGCGCTGCGCATCCCACTGGCGTTGAGATAAAGAAGACATGGCAGCATTATCCGGCACAGCGCGCCTGCGTGCGTATCGCCTGCCTGCCATTCCCCCCGAAAGCAAGAGTATGAGTATCCAATGGTTCCCCGGGCATATGCACCTGACGCGCAAGCTGATTGCCGAGCGCATCAAAGACATCGATGTGGTCATCGAGGTGCTCGATGCACGCATGCCTGGATCGAGTGCCAACCCGGCGCTGACGGAGCTGACCGGCCACAAGCCCACGCTCAAGATCATCAACAAGCAGGACATGGCCGATGCCAGCCGCACGGCGCTGTGGGTGGCCTGGTATGAGGCCCAGCACGAGACCAAGGCCCTGCCGCTCGATGCCAGCGAGCCGGCCCCGGCCAAGCGCCTGGTGGAGGCATGCCGCCAGTTGGCACCCGGGCGCGGCGGTCTGGCCAAGCCCATGCGGGTGCTGATCTGCGGCGTGCCCAATGTGGGCAAGTCCACCCTGATCAACAGCATGAGCGGCAAAGGCCAGGCCAAGGCCGGCGACGAGGCCGGTGTGACCAAGGACGAGCAGCGCATTGTGCTGGCCGATGATTTCTACCTCTGGGACACACCCGGCATGCTCTGGCCCAAGATCATCGTGCCCGAGTCGGGCTACAACCTGGCGGCCTGCGGATCGGTGGGGCGCAATGCCTATGACGACGAGCTGGTGGCGCTGGAGCTGCTGCTGTACCTGCAAAAGCACTACCCGCGCCAGCTGGACGAGCGCTACAAGCTGGGGCTCGAAGATGCGGACATCGCTGCGCTGAGCGATGACGAGCTGCTGACCTTGATTGGCAAGAAGCGCGGCGCAGTGATGGGCGGCGGGCGCATCAACATGCAAAAGGCCGCTGAGCTGCTGATCACCGACTTTCGCACCCAGATGCTGGGCCGCATCACCGTCGAGACGCCGGCAGAGTTTGAGCAATGGCGGGCGGCTGGCGAGGCGGCCGAGGCCTTGCAGCAAGCCAAGAAGGCAGAACACGCCAAACACCGCAAGGCAGGGCGCAAGCGCTACTGATCTGCGCGGCAGGCTCGCGCTGGCTGGGGCGCTGCTGGCAGGTTGCTGCCTTTTATGCGCACAAAGCCGCTCAAAAGCGGCCAAAGCCAGCGGTTGCTGTGGGCTTTTATGCAACAAGCGGTATATGGTCCTTGCATTCTTGAGAAATAACCGCTATAGTTCACCCTTCGTCTTCTTATCGCTGCAGCAACGAATGACCTTCTGCAGCGCACCATTGGGAGTTTTTGCTATGTCCTGTTTCATGTTCAACCCTCTCCACTGAACACGGTTTCTGCCCCGGCTAAACCATGTTCATATGGTTTAGCCTTGGCCCAGATCGCCGCCTGCACCACTGCAGCCGGGATCGACAAAAGCCCTGGCTACTTCGCCGGGGCTTTTTGTTTTGGGGTTTTGCTGCGCCCGCCGTCAGGCCATAGGCGCGCCAGGCCCCTGAGGAACCGCACAGATGAGTGCAAAAACGGTTTCCCGTGCCTTTGAAGAGGGCCGGGTCAAGGCTTTGCGCCGCATGAAACAACCTATTGCGTTGCTGATCGTGGCCGATGCCACTCCTTTCAACCCTGTTGCCAAAGCCATGGCCCAGCGGCGTCTGTCCGGCGCTGCGGGCAAGCACATTCGCAGCCAAGGCGCCCAGCGCCGTGCCGACCGGATGGCCTTGCAACAGATGACCCGCAAAGCCGACCATGGGGATTGAGCGGCTGCGCTGGATGAAAAGACAGCACAACATGAAAGAAATGAAAACCTCCCCGGAGCTATTGCTTCGCGTACAGATGCATGAGCGTCAGCAAAACCTGCAGGCCATTGCGGCCCAGCTGAAAACCGAATTGATCGGTATTGATGACGTGATTGACCGTGTGATGGGCGCCGTGCGCGCCTGGTACGTGATGCCCCAGCTCATTACCCGCCCTGTGATTGTGTGCCTGTGGGGATTGACAGGCACGGGCAAGACCCAGCTGACGCGCCGCCTGGCGCAGCTGCTGGGTTTTTATGATCGCTTTGTCGAAGTCCAGATGGACGGCTTCAGCCAAAACGGTGAGAGCTATGGCGCATCGACCATCTCCGGCACGCTCGAGAGTGCGGGGCTGGTGGAAGGCGCGCCCGGCATCCTGGTGCTCGATGAGTTCCAGCGTTACCGCACCGTGAGCA
Source organism: Comamonas sp. JNW (assembly GCF_003105075.1). Taxonomy (NCBI): domain Bacteria; kingdom Pseudomonadati; phylum Pseudomonadota; class Betaproteobacteria; order Burkholderiales; family Comamonadaceae; genus Comamonas; species Comamonas sp. JNW. The sequence goes on along the minus strand of NZ_QETI01000001.1, from coordinate 662,960 downwards.
GCCGGGGCGATGACAGCAAGGTCGAGCGCTACCAGGATGTCTGGGCCTTGTTGTCGGATGGCAAGCTGCCGCCCGCTTTGTCGGAGCTGCACAGCATCGAGCGCAAGCTGGCGGATGCGCTCTATGACGCCGAGCGGGCCGAAGAAGACGACGCGCAGGAGCGGCGCAAAAAGCAGCAGATGCGCTACAAGATCGATGCCTGGGACGCGCAGGCGCTCAAGCGCAGCTTGAAGCTCGATGCGCCCTTGCTGGACATCATGCAGTGGAGCAATGACTACATTCACCAGCTGCTGGTCCAGTTTCGCAGCTCCCAGCAATCCTGGGAGACCGATTACAGCCGGCTGCTGGTCTTTGTCTGTGGCAATCTCGACGAGATGTACACGGAGACGGCCAGCCGCGTCGAGGACTGCGACACCGATGCCGACATTTTCCACCGGCTCACAAGCCGCCTGTCGCTGATCGATGTCAAGCGCGCCTTGGCCGAGCGCTTCAAGCCCGAGCAGATTGCCCGGCTGGGCAACCAGCATGTGATCTACCCGTCGTTCAGCCGCTCGGCCTACGAGCAGCTGATTGCGACGACGGTGCAGCACTATGTGCAGGGGCTTGAAGCCAATTGCGGTCTGCGCTTTGTCATCGGCAGCGATGTGCTCGCGCAGATCTACCAGAACGCGGTGTTCCCCACTCAGGGCACGCGGCCGCTGTTCTCGTCGGTGCACACGATCTTGTCGAGTGCGTTGGTCGATGCAGCGCTGTGGGCGCTGGAGCAGGGCGCGCAGGCCGGCCAGCCATTGCAGGTGCAGATGGCCGCTGGCGCGGCGCAGCTGCAGGTGCAACTGCCACTGCCAGGTGCGCCAGAGGTGCTGCAGCAGTGCTTTGCGGTGCCGCTGGATCTGAACAAGGTCAAGCAGCGCACCAGCGCGGATTTTCGCGCGCTGCTGGCGGTGCATGAGGCCGGGCACGGCCTGGTCTATGCGCTGCTGTTTGGCCGCACGCCGCAGGAGCTCAAGATCAATATTGCGACTTTCGAAGGCGGCTACAACAGCTTTACCGAGCTGCAGGCGACATCGCGGCGCAATATGCTGGACATGGTCTGCGTGGGCCTGGCCGGCCGCGCGGCCGAGCGCCATGTGTTTGGCCAGGAAGCCTGTACCACCGGCGCCGAGCAGGATATCCGGCAGGCCACGGCGGATGCGGCGCGCTACCTGCGCCACCTGGGTTTTGGTGCGCGCCTGTCGCGCACCGATGTGGCCCAGGAGCCTGGCGACAACACCAATACCGAGGTGGGGCCCAGCAATGCCGGTATCGAAGCCTTGCTGCAAGCGCAGATGCTGCGGGCGCAGGACCTGCTGGTGCAGCACAACGCCTTGCTGATGGCGATGACCGCCTTGCTGCTGCGCGAGGGCCTGATCAGCCCGGCCGCAATGGCGCAGCTGTGTGCCGAGCATGGCCAGGTGGTGCAGGCCAGTGCGGCGCAGATCCCGGATGCGGCTGAACAAAAATGGGTGCTGGAGCCCTATGCCGACATGCTGGCCAAGCACGACCAGCGCCCGCGCATGGCCTGAGTGCGCGAGCTGTTCCGCTACTTTTTACGCCGCCTGTTGCAAAACAGGCGGCGTTTTTTATGGGAGCTTTTATGTGCGCTTATTGGGCCTTGGCGGGCGTGCTTGCAGGCACTGCGCTGCTGGCAGCGGCTGCAGCCTCTGCGCCCTTGCCGGTCAGCTGCCGCACCGTAAAGCCCTGCTTTTGCAGCAATTGCAGCAGGTTGTTGTCGCCCACCATGTGCAGCAGGCCCACGGCGATGAAAAGCTGCGGTTGGGCCGCCATCATGGCCGGCAGCCGCTCGGCCATGCGCTGGTTGCGCGTATCGAGCAGGGCCGCTTGCATGCCCACATCGCCCAGGCATTGGCAGGTCTGCATCAGCTGCTCCAGCGCAGCCAGGTCACCGCTTTCCCAATACTCGGCCAACTTCTGGGCGACCTGGCGGTTCTTGCCGCTGTCGATGTCGTCGAGCGCCTTGCGGATGTCGTCGGGTGTGGCCAGCTGCGCGGGCACACCATCGCCACCCAGGCCCATGGCCAGCAGCTGCTCCTGCGCCGTCTCGATGGCCTGCACCGGTTTGCCCACCGCATGGGCCATGGCCGCCAGGTTCAGGTCGATGCCGTAGGCCGGGTGGTAGCCGCTGCGTGCCATGTCCTGCATACCGAGCGCGATCAGGCGGGCCAGGGTGGCGGCATTGGTTTGCCAGGTGCTCTGGTCCACACAGGATTCAAAGGCCATGCGACCCATGCGTGTCTGCAGCTCGGGGTTTTGGCGCATGACCAGCTTTTGCCGGTCATTGTCTTCGCGCATCGCCTGGGTCAAGGCCTGCAAGGTGGCGGGGTCCACCGGGTCGAGCTCCAGCGCAATGGCGGGGGCAGCGCGCAGCGCCTGCGCGGTGCGCGGGCCTGGAAAGATCCAGGGCAGCTGGCCCACATGGATGCTGCCCCAGAGATAGGCGACCGTATCGCCTTTGCGCAGTTGCCACAGCACGCCCCGGTCCGGATGCGGCTTGCGCGATTCCGCCTGGTAGACCGCCGGATCTTTGACGGCTGGGGCCGGGCAGGAGGGGTTATCCGCTGGTGCCAGCTGCGGTGCTGGCGCGGCTGCAGGCGTGCGTGCCTGGGCCGCATGGCCGCCAGCGAGCAAGGCCAGGCCCAGCAGCAGCTGTGGCAGCAGGCGCAGGCCGCGTGCGGGGTGGTGGGGGAGAAGCGAGAGGGGTGCTGAATGCTGCAAAACGGGCTCCAGATCATGGCCGCAAGGCTTGCGGTGATGCGAGCCCTTGCGGCGATTAACGCTTAGCGCTGTGCCTGGGTCGCAAACCAGCGGCGTGCCAGGCGATCCCAGAACTTGGCGCCCAGGGCGATATTGTTGTCGTTGAAATCATAGCCCGGGTTGTGCAAGCCAACGCCGGGCTGGCCATCGGAGCCGTTGCCGATCCAGCCATAGGCACCGGGTACTTCTTCGAGCATGAAGCCAAAGTCCTCGGCTGTCATCGCCGGCAGCACATCGGTGTGGGCGTTGGTGTTGCCAACCATCTCGCGCATCACCTCGCCCATGAACAGCGCCTCCTTGCGGTGGTTGGTCGTGTTGGGGTAACCGGGCTTGATGATCACTTCGGCGCTGGCAAAATGCGCCTCGGCGATGTGGCCGGAGACCCGGTGCAGGCCGTCGATCAGGAACTGCTGCGAGGCCAGCGTCAGGTTGCGGCAGGTGCCGTAGATACGGGCCTCATCCGGGATGATGTTCTCCACCGTGCCCGACTCGATCTTGCCCACGGTCAGCACCGCAGCATCCAAGGGATCAGTGCCGCGCGAGACCAGGGTCTGCAACTGGCCGACGATGGAGCAGGCCACCGGGATCGGGTCCACTGTCGTATGGGGCAGTGCCGCATGGCCGCCCCGGCCACGCACCACAATCTCAAAGCGCAGCGCAGCTGCCATGATGGGCCCCACGCGCACCCCCATCTGGCCCTGCGGCAGCGCGGGCCAGTTGTGCAATGCAAACACGGCCTGGCAGGGGAACTGGGTAAACAGCCCGTCCTGCATCATCGCGCGCGCGCCTGCGCCGCCTTCTTCACCGGGTTGAAAGATCAGGTGCACCGTGCCATCGAAATCACGCCGGCCAGCGAGCAGCTCAGCGGCCCCCATCACCATCGTCGTGTGGCCGTCGTGGCCGCAGGCATGCATGCGGCCCGGGTACTGGCTGATGTGGCCAAACTGGTTGGTTTCCTGCACCGGCAGCGCATCCATGTCGGCGCGGATACCGATGGCAGGCCCGGGGTTGGCGGCATCGCGCCCCTGGCCGTAAATGCTGGCCACAATGCCGGTGGTGCCCAGGCCCCGCACCATGGGGATGCCCAGCGCCGTCAGATAGGCCGCGATCTTGTCGGCGGTGCGGTTTTCTTCGTACTTCAGCTCCGGGTGCATGTGCAGATCGCGGCGAAATGCAGTGAGCTGGTTGATGTTGGGGGCGTTGTCTTGGTCGAGGTACATGGTTTCTCTCTCGTGTCGGTGCAGGCGGCCACTGACCGCCATGCCGGAACTGCAAGCCTACCATTGTCCTCCTGTCTGCCCGGAGTGTCTGCGCGACAGTGTCTGGCGGGAAGCTCTGGGCGGGAAGCTTCGGGCCGCCCCTTTATGCCGCGTCGGTGGCAGAGGCCACGGCGCCCGGATGCGACAATCTGCGGTCCGCCAGCAGGGCCGCCACATTGAGCAGGGCCAGCACCGTGCCAGCGATGCAGGCACCCGTCCAGCCGCCGTGGTGCCAGGCCCAGGCGCCGATGGCCGAGCCAGCCGATGCGCCGATAAAGTAGCCCGTCATATAGCAGGCGTTGATGCGCGAGCGCGCCTCGGGTGCCAGGCGGTAGATGACGTTCTGGTTGCAGATGTGGGTGCCTTGCAGCGCCAGCTCGATCACCAGCATGCCGATGATGAACAGGAACACCGAGTGCTGGCTGTACCACAGCAGCGCCCAGTTGACGACCAGCAGCAGCACGGAGAAGGCGGTGGTCGGGCGCTCCAGGCCCTTGTCGACCAGGCGACCCGCGGCATTGGCCATCAAGGCGCCGGCTACACCCGACAGGCCAATGAGGCCGATCGACGAATCGCTCAGGCCGTGCTCGGGGCCGCCGAGCATCAGGGCCATCGTCGAGAACAGCACGCTGACCGATGCAAAGGCCAGGCCCCCCAGCAAGGTGCGGGTGCGCAGGCGGGGCTGGGTGCGTATCAAGGTGGCCATGCTGCCCAGCACCTGGCCATAAGGCAGGCGTGGGCCGCTGTGTGCCACCTTGGGCAGCACCCGGTAGAGGGCCAGCGCCACCAGCACCATCGCGATGCCGCCCGCCTTGTAGACCAGGCTCCATCCGCCCACGGCCGACAGGAGTCCGGCGACTGTGCGCGAGAGCAAAATGCCGGTGAGCAGGCCGCTCATCACCAGGCCGACGGCGCGGCCACTTGACTCACGCGGGGCCAGGCTGGCGGCCATCGGCACCAGCACCTGGGCCGCGACCGAGAAGAGACCCGTCACCAAGGTGCCCAGCACCAAGGCTGTGAACGGTGAGGGCATCAGGCCAGCAAAGCCGCTGACCAGCAGGCCGATCGCCGCGAGCAGCATCAGGCCCACGGTCAGTTTGCGGCGCTCGAGCATATCGCCCAGCGGCACCAGAAACAGCAGGCCAATCGCATACGACACCTGCGCGCAGGTGACCAGAATGCCGGCCGTGCTCTCGCTCACCTGCAGCGCATGGGCGATGGAGTTGAGCAGCGGTTGGTTGAAGTAATTGGCGCCGGCGCAGAGGCCGCAGGCTGTGGCCATCAGCAGCAAGACGGCAGGGCTGAGCGTTGCAGCAGGCGCTGCCGAGGAGGGGGCGGCGGCAGAGGTTGTTGTTTGTTTATTTTTCACGGGGCGAGTGTGCGCGCATCCGAAAAACAATGTGCACCCTTGGTCTTGGCGCAGCTGCTAGGCTTGCCGCGACCAGGCCGGGTTGCGCAGCAGCGCCTGCCATTGCTGCAGGCTGGGGTGCGATTGCGGCACGGACATGCCCGCTGTGGGTTCTGTGTGCCGGAACTGCAGCCCACTTTCAATATGCAAGGGTGCCTGCGTATAGGGGTGCTGCAGCGACAGCGACCAGGCATGCAGCCACAGCCGCTGCAGGCCCAGACGCTCGGCCCACCAACGGTTCAATGGGCCCTTGCCATGCGTGGCATCGCCAATGATGGGGTGGGCGATGTGCTTGAGGTGGCGGCGGATCTGGTGGCGGCGCCCGGTGTGGGGTGTCGCCTGGACCAAGGACAGCCGCGTGCCGGCAAAGCGGCTGTCATAGGCCTCGGCGTGTTCCAGCGTCGCCAGGCGCGCAAAGCGGGTCCGGGCCGGCTGGGCGGGCGCGTCCTCAGGCGCATCATCGGGGCGCAGCGCGTGGTCGACCTCCGCTTGCGGCGGCGCCCAGCCGCGCACCATCGCCAGGTAGCGCTTGTCGATCTGGTGGTTCTCAAACTGGCTGCGCGTGCGGCTGGCGGCCTCGGCATGCAGCGCCAGCAGCAGCACACCGCAGGTGCCCTTGTCGAGCCGGTGCAGCGGAAAGACATGCTGGCCGATCTGGTCGCGCAAGGTCTGCACGATAAAGCGCGTCTCGCCTGCATCCAGGCCTGTGCGGTGCACCAGCCAGCCGGCGGGTTTGTAGATAGCCACCAGGTGCTCGTCGCGCCACAGCAGGGGCAGGGGGCAGCCCTGGGCGTGGGCATGCGCAGCAGCGGGGTCGATGGCGAAAGACATGGGTGGGCGGGCTGGTGAAACAATGTTGCAGGCGTGATCAGCTATGGATTTTATAGTGGCCGTGCCTCAAGACCTCTTGGACCACAGCCCAAACAACAGCATGCCTGCCAGCATCGCCGCGCTGAAGATCGCCGCCGAGCCCATGCCCGCCGCCGTGCCCAGCAGTGCCGGGCCTGGGCAGTAGCCGGCCAGGCCCCAGCCGATGCCAAATAGCGCCGAGCCGATCAGCAGCGGTGCATCAGCCGCTTGGCGTGCAGGCAGCTGCATGGGCTCGCCCAGCAGGCTGCGGTTGCGCCGGCGCGCCAGCGCAAAACCGGGCAGACCCAGCGCTATCGCGCCGCCCATCACCAGCGCCAGCGACGGGTCCCAGGGGCCTGCCAGATCGAGAAAAGCCAGCACCTTCTGCGGATCGGCCATGCCGGACACCAGCAGGCCCAGGCCAAAGACCAGGCCTGCAAGGGCTGCTATCAGGATAGTCATCGTTCTCTCCTTACAACACGTGGCGCAGCACAAACACGGTTGCAAAACCGCTGGCCATAAAGACCAGGGTGGCCACCAGGGAGCGCAGCGACAGGTGCGAGAGCCCGCAGACCCCATGTCCACTGGTGCAGCCAGAACCCAGGCGCGTGCCTATGCCCACAAGCAGGCCGGCCAGCACCAACAGCGGCCAGGCTGCAGGGCTGCTGGCCGCTGGCAAGGGCGCAAACCACTGGTAAATCCATGGGGCTGCCAGCAAGCCAGCCACAAAGGTCAGCCGCCAGGCGCCGGGTTGTGGGCGTGGCGGCAGCAGTGCGGCCACGATGCCGCTGATGCCCGCAATACGGCCATTGAACAGCACCAGTAGCACGGCAGCCAGACCAATCAAGGCACCGCCTGCGAGGGCGGCCAGGGGCGTAAAGGCAGACAGATCGAGCGACATGGGCGACTTCCTTGACGTGAACGATGCGGTGGGGTTTCAGGCTGCCGGGCAGTACTGGGCGTACAGCGTCTGCAACAGCGCCAGCAGGCGCGCATCGGCCACCTGGTAGAAGATGTTCTTGCCCTCGCGCCGGGTGCTGACCGCGTTTTCGCGCCGCAACACGGCGAGCTGCTGCGACAAGGTGGGCTGCGCAATGCCCAGCTGCGCCTCCATATCGCTGACGCAGCATTCGCCTTGGCTCAGGAGGCAGAGCAGCAGCAAGCGGTCCTCATTGCCCAGCAGCTTGAGGGCAGAGACGGCATGGTGCGCTGCCTCGCGCATGGCGTCGGGCGAAGGGGAGGCCTTGGTTTTTGCAGACATGGGAAGAAGGCTTGGACGCAGCAGGCTTGCCGAAAAGGAGGATTTTTATTATATTAAAAGATATATTGTTTTGTGTGAATGTGTTTTGACCATGCGCTCTGCCCCTTCTTTTGGCGTTCAGGCATTTTTTGACGAGGTGACCGGCACCGTCAGCTATGTGCTGCACGATGTGGCCAGCCGCGAGGCGGCAGTCATCGACCCGGTCTGGGACTTTGATGCCAAGAGCGGCCGCACCAGTACCGCATCGGCCCAGCGCATAGCTGATTACCTGGATGCCGAGCAGCTGACGCTGCGCTGGGTGCTGGAGACCCATGCCCATGCAGACCACCTGTCTGCGGCCCAGTGGCTGCGCAGGCAGATGCCCGCAGGCGCGGTGCGCATTGCCGCGCCGGTGGTGATTGGCCAGCAGATCACGCAGGTACAAAAAGTGTTTGGCGGCATCTACGGCATGGAGGGCTGCATCGCACCGCAAGGCGCAGACTTTGACTGCCTGCTGCGCGATGGCGATGTGCTGGCGCTGGGGGCCACTCGCATCCGCGCGCTGGGTGTGCCCGGCCACACGCCGGCGGACCTGGCCTATGCGGTGGAAGAGGGCGGTGCTGCGGCAGGCGCAGTGGCCGCCATTTTTGTCGGCGACACCTTGTTCATGCCCGATGTGGGCACAGCGCGCTGTGATTTCCCTGGCGGCGATGCCCATGCGCTCTACCGCTCGATTGGCCGGCTACTGGCGCACCCGCCAGAGACGCTGCTCTATGTCTGTCACGATTACCCGCCAGCCGGCCGCGCTGCCGCTTGGTGCAGCACGGTGGCCGAGCAGCGTGCGCACAATATCCATGTGCACGAGGGTGTGGACGAGGCCGCTTTTGTCGCGATGCGCGAGGCGCGCGATGCAACGCTGGCGATGCCGCAGCTGATGCTGCCCTCGGTGCAGGTCAATATCCGCGCCGGGCGCCTGCCCGATGCCGATGCGCAGGGCCGGCGTTTTCTCAAGCTGCCAGTCGATGCGCTCTGAGGGAGCGTTGAGGTTTGGTCTTAGAGCCGGTAACACGACCCAGCGAACCGAAGGTTTGCGGTTGAGACTAGGCGTCAAGCCGCAGGCAGTACAGGCGTACGACAAGGCTTGGCGCGGCCGGCGAGGCTACGACGTATCAAGGGTTGTGTTGGCGGCTCTTAGCGGCCCGCAGACTGGTGCTGCGCGTCTTCGAAGCGGTTCACTTTCCACAGGCTGGGGAAGAGCCGCGTCCACAGCCCCACCACCAGGAGCGAGCACAGGCCGCCCGCCACCGCTGCGGGAACTGCGCCCAGCAGGGCAGCGCTGCTGCCAGCGCGGAATTCACCCAGCTCATTGGACGAGCCGATAAACAGCATGTTGACGGCATTGACGCGGCCGCGCATGTTGTCGGGCGTGGCAAATTGCAGCAGCGATCCGCGTACATAGACGCTGACCATGTCGGCCGCGCCAGCGACGGCCAGCGCCAGGCAGGACAGCCACAGCCAGTGCGACAGCGAGAACACCAGGTTGGCAATGCCAAACACGGCCACGGCCAGCATCATGCGCCGGCCCACCTGGGTGCCAAAGGGGCGGCTGCTGAGGTAGAGGCCGGCGCAGACTTCGCCCATCGCCATGGCGCTGCGCAGCAGGCCCAGGCCTTCGGGCCCGGTGTGCAGCACCTCATGGGCGTAGATGGGCAGCAGCGCCACCACGCCGCCCAGCAGCACGGCAAACAGATCGAGCGAGATGGTGCCCAGCACCATGGGGCGGCCAAAGATAAAGCGGATGCCCGCGCCAAAGCGCTGCCAGATCGTGTCGCGCGCGGCGCCTGGCTCGGCAGCGGCCTTGGGCGCCGCATACAGCACCTGGACGCGCAGCAGTAGCGCGGTGCCAATTGCAAAGGCCAGCATGCAGACCGCATAGGTCCACACGGCCCCGCCAGCGGCGTACAAAAAGCCGCCCAGCATCGGCGCGCCAATGGCCGAGCAGCGCATTACCACGCTGTTGGTGGCAATGGCCTTGGGCAGCAGCGCCATCGGCACCAGCTGCGGCAGCAGGCTTTGCAGCGATGGGCCCGAGAAGGCGCGCGTGGCGCCATACAGCACCAGCACCGCATAGATGCCTGCGACCCCGGCATGGCCATGGCCCGACAGCCACAGCAGCAGCGCGCTGCAGACACTGCCCAGCGCCCAGCTGGTGGCCAGCACCTTCTTGCGTGGCAGCCGGTCGATCAGCTCGCCGGCAGGCAGCAGCAGCAGGAGCATCGGGATGAACTGCGCCAGGCCGACAAAGGCCAGCGCCATGGGGTTGCGCGTCAAGTCATAGACCTGCCAGGCGACGACCACGGCCTGGATCTGGGTGGCACCCACGGCAAAGACGCGCGCGATCAGAAAAACGAGAAAGCCGCTGTGCTGGTCGCGCAGCAGCGGCGGAGGGGCGGAGTGGGTGGTCGCTGGCATGGGGTGGGGCGCAGCCTGCGCTGGTGCAGCTGCTGCAACCGCAATATGGTTGTAGGTGTTTGTGGCGCCATTCTGCCATGCCTGCTCAACTCTTATATAAGAGTTGGGCTTATCCATGCGGCAAGCAGGGCATGCCCAAAAGCGGGGCATGTGCGCAACGGCGCTGCGATGCGCGCATTGCGCCAATGCGGGCTGCAAAAACCAAACCCCCTGTCACCGCTGTGGGGCGACTGGGGGTTGGTGATGTGGATGTAGCTTGAGGCCTCTAACTGGCAATAGCTGCGAGCTGCCAGACCTCAATGTCAGCTGAGTAAGCGGGCGCTGTCAGCAGCACCGCCGGGGCCATCAAGGGGCCTTGGCGGTCTCGACCGTCAAGTCCAGTACATAGGCGTAGCGCGACGCGTCCGCTGGCGGATTGGCAATGGTGTAGCGCTTCACGCGCAGCACATTGCTGTAGCCGGGTTCGTGCTGGTAGCCTTCGATATTGCCGTAGAAATGCTGCCAGTCGCCGGCCACGGTCTTGCGGCCGTTGCTGTCATAGCGCAGCTCACGCACCTGCAGGCATTGCACGCCCTTGGCCACGCCGTGGCTGCAAGGCTTGGTCTGGGGGGCCACTTCATAGAACATGGTCTCCCCGGCGCTGCCGTACTTGGTGGCGTTGGTGGGCACCGACTTCAGCAGCCAGCGGCTGCCATCGTTGAACTGCAAGGTCAGGCGCGGGGCGTTGCTGTCCTGCGTGATGCGCAGGCTCTCGGCGCGCGTGATCTGTGCGCTCACTGCCTGCTCGAGCTGCATCAGTGGGGGATCACACGCCATCATCGTGCCAATCGGGTTGGTGATGCTGATCTTGTCGCCATCGAGCTGGTAGCCCGCGCCCATCACATTGCAGAGGTTGCCGATGCTCACGCGGTGTGCTGTCTTGGCATCGCCGCTGAAGCCCAGGCGCAGCACCTTCTTGGGGGCCAGTGCGGTGAAGGCGGGCAGCGGACGGCCGGACTGGTCTTCGGCGCGCTCCAGGTCCCAGTGGTAGGACTGCAAGGTCTTGTCGGTGGCAGATACGTTCATGGCGGGTGCGGTGCTGCCTGCAGCTGGTGCTGCAGGGGTGGACGATGGGGTGCTGCTGCAGGCGGCCAAGGCCATCGCAGCGGCTGCGCTGAGGCTCATCAGTTTCCAACGTTGCATATGAAGTTTTTCCTTGTTCGAGGCAGCGCACAGGCGCGCGCTGCGGTGGGTGAAAGCAAACTTAGCTTGCCATCCTAGGGGCTGCCGGCCGGCGCTGGTGTAGGCCAAGCTTGGTGCTTGGCAGCCCGCTCCATGGCCGCTGCCGCAGCAGCGTTTGCCTAAAACTTAGGCGCATGAAAATTGTTGAAGCAAGTCAAAGGCTTGCCATCTTGTCCAGAGCCTTGTCCACATGCTGACCCACAGATATCTGGGATAACCACAGGCGCGCTATCAGGCGGTGAGGAAGAGGGCCGGGTCGACCATGCTGCGGTTGAGCATCACGCCCCAATGCAGGTGCGGGCCTGTGACCCGGCCGGTCGCGCCGACCTTGCCGATCACTTCGCCAGCGCGCACGCTCTGGCCCACCGTGACCTGGGTCGCGCTCAGGTGGCAGTACATCGTCAGAAAGCCGCCACCATGGTCCATCCAGATGGTGTGGCCGTTGAAGAAGTAGTCACCCACATCGATGATCTTGCCATCGACCGGTGCCTTGACGGGCGTGCCGGTGGCTGCGGCGATGTCCATGCCGCTGTGCGGATTGCGCGACTGGCCATTGAAGACGCGGCGCAACCCGAAGGAGCTCGAGCGCCGGCCGGGCACCGGCACGGGCAGCTGCATCTGCGCGGGCAGCGGCGTGCTGAAGGTGGCCATCACTGTTTGTTGGTGGTCACGTTCGCGTTCATAGCGGGCATTGTCGGCGGCAGACAGATCGACCGTCTTGGGGGCGACCTTGAGGCGCTGCTCGCTGTACTTCTTGTCGCGCACCGTGTAGGGGATACTGCGTGGGCCGCTGGCCGTATGCAGCCGGATCTCTGCGGCGCCGGTGGGGGCCGACAGCGGTATGCCGACCAGCGCTGTCCATTCGATGGCGTCACCCAGCACCAGCAGCGGTATATCGCCCGCAAAGGCGTGGGGCCGCTCGGCCGCCGGGCCCAGCGACAGGCGCGCTACGCCACCGGGAACGCGCGCGTCAGCGGGCCAGCCATCGGTGGCCGCTGCCTGCGCGCCGTGCAGCCAGGGCAGCAGCAAAAGGCCGCTGCCAGCTTGCAGCAAAAGGCGGCGCTGCAGGCCTGGGGAGTCGGTTGGGCGGGCAGGGTCTGGCATGGGCATGGGGTTGGTCAGGAAGGTTGAATGTGCTTTTAAAAGCATAGCGCGTTGTGCTTTTCCATCCTGGGTAAATGCCGCGCATAATATGCAAAATTTGGTAAACCAGTGCAGCGCTGCTGGTGCTGGGGAACGCGGCTGGTAGCATGCCTCTTTGCCCCCTGTGCCGGGCGTGCTATACAGGCGTTGGCTGACATGCTGCGCCGGCCATATCCATTACAGTGGTGCGGCTGGGCCTGCATCTCTGTCATCCAGGTCATCATGTTGTTTCGGGAGTTCGTTTCGTTCATGTTGGGCAAGCATTCAGATCTATTTTTACTGGCTGCATCCACCCGCTGCACACCGCATCGCTCATGGGCGGGTTGGTCCTTGGTGGCGGCCTTGGCGCTGTCTGTATCGGGTTGCGGCAGCCTGGACCGCGAGGCCGACAGCCACCGCTACAACGTTGTGGCCCATGAGACCTTTGGATCGTCTGCCACCTATTCACGCCTGTTTGATGCGCCGCCGGAGCGCGCTTGCGAGGCCGCACGCCGCGCGCTGTTGAGCCAGGGTTATCTGATCAACGTCTCCAAGGGCAAAGAGGTCGAAGGCCAAAAGAGCTTCCAGCCAGCGACGGACAACCACCAGATCATCACCATCCGCGTGGTCTGCGCTGCCGACAGCAAGGACGGCAAGGTGACCCTGGGCTTTGTGTCCGCACTCAAGGACACCTACAACCTCAAGAAGAGCAGCAACTCGGCCAGTGTCGGTGTGGGCGCTTTGGGCTCGCTGTCGCTGCCGTTTTCTGCCGGCAATGATTCCATGGTCAAGGTGGGCAGCGAGACGGTGAGCTCGGCCACCTTCTACGACAGTTTCTTTGACCTGATCAAGTCCTACCTGCGCCAGGACGATGAACTGCGCCAGCAAAGCCTGACCGGCGACGAAGAGTTCGTCGAGTAAAGCGGCGCCGCAGCTTGCCGCTGCATGTTGGCCACCTGCAAAAAAGCCCGCCATCGGGCAGATGGCGGGCTTGGTTTTTGGGGGAGGGGCCCAGGCCCCGGTTCAAGGCATCGCGGACAACAGACCCATCATCCCGTTCTGGTCCAGTGGCTTGCCATTGGCTTGCAGCTTGCCGTCAGCCCATTGCAGCTGAGACGTCATGCGGTCGCTGTTTTCGACCAGCAAGCCGGCCTGCACCAGACCGCTTAGGCGGGCATTGACATCTTCTTGCACGACGCTGGCGAGTTGCTTTTCATCAAGCTCGGCGTCCTCGTTCTCCAGCAGGTAGGTCTCGCGCACCTTGCCGGCATACAGGGACTGCAGCACGGGCTTGGGCATGTCCAGGCGCAGCATGGCCTTGAAGTCCATCATTGGGTTCAGGGGCTTGCTGGAGTCACCCTGGTAGGCCAGCGAGGCCGCCACCTCGGCCGTGCCTTCGGCGGTGCGCCAGCTGATGCGCTTGACTTCCAGCTCGGGCTTGCGCGCCAGCAGCTGCTGCATGCCCTGCATCAGCAGCATCTGCATGGCCTGCGGATCGCCCTGGATCTTCTGCGACTCTTTGGTGAACTGGTTCAGCCAGCCCGCGTCCAGGTTGTGCAGACCCAGGTCGACGGCGATGTCGTCGATCTTGTGGTCCTTTTGTACAAAGGATTTGACCGAGGTATTGATGGTGGTGTTGACCACCTCGGCTGCCAGCTGCGTGTCGGCCACCATCTTCAGCCCCGCCAGCTCTGCCGGGGCATCGCCGTTCTTGGGCGTGACCTTGAGGCTGGCCAGGTCCCACTGGAGGCTGCCCACCATGAACTCCTGGCCCGTGGGCTGGTGCATGTCAAAGCGCATGATGTTGCCGCTCATCAGCATCTCGGAGGCCTGGCCGTCGTCTTCTTCGCCGGGCTTGCTTTGCACCAGCAGGCTGGGCATCGATGCATCGCCCTTGATGCGGCTGAAATCGGAGGACATCTCGAAGTCTGACTTGAAGCCGCCAAAGGCGAGCTTGTCCGCACCAAATTCGCCATTGAATGCCGGCGATGTCACCTCGTTCTGGGTGTTCTTGGACCAGCCCACCTTGCTCTTCCAGACCAGAGGCGCCTTGTCCTTGAAGGCCACCACCCACTCGGGCGGGGCATCGGGATTGATGGCAAAGGTGGAGACGATTTCTGCCAGGTGCGCAATCGGCAGCGGGCCGTGGCTGATGGCGTGCTGGGCGGTGAACTGCAGCTTTTCTTCACCGGTGTCCACCGTCCACAGCGTTTGCGCGGTCGACGAGAAAATGCCCTTCTGGTAGTCCTGCACCTGCACCAGCAGCGGCGGCTTGCTCCACTCCTTGGCGGCGGTCGCAAAACCTTGCTCGATGTTGTTGCCGACCAGGTAGCCTGTGGTGGCGCCGCCTGCGGCCAGCACGGCCACGGCTGCGGCAATGCCGATGCCTAGTTTTTTCATGTGTTTTCCCCTCTGTGGTTTGAAACCGGATGGACGCAGCTTGTGGTGTGCTTGGATGCTGCGCCTTGCGTGGAGCCCGCATTGTAGAGGGCGGGCTGCAAAATCAGCAATGCGGTGCCCAGGCGCTATGTGACCAGGTGTAGCGGCGCGCAGATATTAAACGAGCCGCAAGCGGCCCGTGTGTTGGCAAGCAGAGGGGCGCTTACTGGCCCATGACAATGCCTTCGCGGCGCGGATCGGCGCCACCAAACCACCAGGATTTGCCATGCGCCTCGCCGCGCGAGATCGCCTGCAGGCCGCTGGTGAGGTTTTGCTCCTTGACCTCGGCGCCACGCGCCTGCAAGGACTGCACGGTGGCAGCGGGGAAGCGCTTTTCCTCCAGCACCGTGGGGCCATTGAGGCTGCCAAAGTTGGGCAGGTTGATGGCCTGCTGCGGCATCAGGCCCCAGTTGAGCATGCCGTACAAGGTCTTGGTGGTGTAGTGGATGATCCAGGCGCCGCCGGGGCTGCCGGCACTGATCACGAGGCGGTCCGTGGCCTTGTCGAACACCAGGGTGGGCGCCATCGACGAGCGCGGCCGCTTGCCGGGCTCGACCCGGTTGGCGATGGGCTGGCCCTGCGCATCACGCGGCGCCAGGCTGAAATCGGTCAGCTCGTTGTTGAGCAGGAAGCCGCCGGCCAGCCCGCGACCGGTGTTGACCATCTGGCGCGAGCCGAACTGGTCTTCGATCGTCGTGGTCATCGCAATCGCATTGCCGTAGCGGTCCACGATGCTGATGTGGCTGGTGCCGTATTCCTGCTGGTAGGGCTGGCTGGCGTAGGCCATCTGCACGCTGCCTGGCCGCCCGGGTTGGGCTTGCTGCATGCTGCGCGCGCCGATCAGGCGGGCGCGCTGGGCCAGGTAGTCGGGCCGCAGCATGCTTGACCAATCCCCTGCCGGCGCCCCGACAAAGGCCGGGTCGGCCACATACTGGTTGCGGTCGGCAAAGGCCAGGCGCGAGGCCTCGGCATAAAGGTGCAGCCAGTCGGCGCTGGGCAGGCCGTCGGCGCCCAGGCCCATTTGCCCCGCCGGAGTGTTGGCCAGGATGCCCAGGATTTGCGCCACCGCAATGCCGCCCGAGCTGGGTGGTGGAAAGCCGCAGAGCCGGTAGCTGCGGGTCGACGCCGGTTGGCTGGCGGGGGCGCCCGCAGCGCTGGGCGAATAATCGCTGCACAACGCCTGGCGCTTGAGCGGCTGGTAGGCGGCCAGATCGGCCAGGCTGAGCTTGCCGGGGTTGCTGGCATGGCCCTGTACCTTGCGCACGATGGCCTCGGCCACCGGGCCTTCGAGCAGGGCCTTGGAGCCGTGCTGGGCAATGCCCTGCAACACGGCGGCGTAATCGGGGTTCTTCAGCAGATGGCCAACGGGCCAGGGCTTGCCATTGGCATCGAGAAAGTAGCCGCTGGCAACCGGATCCTGGCCCAGAAATTTCTCCTGCGCAGTCAGGGCGTTCAAACGCGCACTGACCTTGAAGCCATCGGTGGCCAGGCGAATGGCCGGCTCGAACAAGCTGGCCCAGGGCAGTTTGCCGTGCTCCTTGTGCGCCATCTCCAGCATGCGGATGGCGCCGGGCACGCCCACCGAGCGTCCGCCCACCACCGCATCATGGAAGGCCATGGGCTTGCCGTCACGCATGAACAGGTTCTCGTCAGCGGCCATCGGCGCGACCTCGCGGCCGTCATAGGCCTCGACCTGGCTGCCTTGGGCATGCAACAAAAAGGCGCCGCCACCGATGCCGCTTGATTGCGGCTCGACCAGGCCCAGCACCAGTTGCACGGCAATGGCCGCATCGATGGCCGAGCCGCCCGCTTGCAGCACCTGGTAGCCGGCATCGGTGGCCAAGGGGTTGGCAGCGGCTACCGCGTATTGCTCGGTGGCCCAGCCGGGCTTGTCGGTCCAGCCGGAGCTGCCTTCGGGCTGGTCAGACGCAGCGGGGGGGTGGTATTGCAGCTTGGGCTGGCTGCTGCAGGCGGCCAGCAAGGCAGCCGTGGCGACGGCTGCCAGAGACAGCGACCAGCGGCTGGCCGTGGCGCGGGAAGGCGGCAGATGCGGGTGGCGGGTGTGGGACCCCGGGGACAGTCGTGGCATGGCGATCTCCTGGTTGTGGCGGCAATGTCTGGCATGCTAACCGCTTTGCCGCGACAGGCGTAGCGGACAGCACCGCTAGAGGGGCCACAGAGCGTTGCTGAATGTAGGCTGCCCAGGGCTAAGGGATCGGCGGCAAGATCAGGCCAGGATCAGGCCCATTGCGGCCCGGCGACCTGGTCCTCCACCACAAAGCGGGCCAAGGTGTGGGCGGCACTGTCCGCATACTGCGGCTGGTTGACCACGCGCAGCTGGGTGGTCCAAAGCTTGGGGGTGATGTCGCACAGCCCATAGCCGCGTTCATCGCAGCGGGCGAGCAGCACATGGGGATTGCGGGCCACGATGGCGTCGACCCGGGCCTGGGTGGTGCCCGAGTGCGAGCTGATCGAGGTGCCGCAGAATTCGCTGGCTAGCACCCGTTCGGGGCTGGCGCCCTCCAGGTACTGGATGCGGCAGACATAGTTCTGGTGGATGTCGCCGCCCAGCAGCACGGTGTTGCGCAGCTGCGCCTCAGCCATCGCGCGCAGCAGCCGCTGGCGTGCGGCGGGGTAGCCATCCCAGGTGTCGGCACTGCTGCGGCCGTTGGGAAAGTGGCGAGGCGCAAACAGCGTTTGCTGGCAGATGATGCTCCAGCGCCGGCTCTCAGGATTGGCCGCGCTGTTGCCTGCCAGCTGGGCGGCCAACCAGCGCTCTTGGCTCCAGCCCAGAAAGCTGCGGCTGTTGCGCGCCAGATCGGCGCAGTCTGCGGCCTTGACGGAGGCTGGGCTTTTGCCGGTCACTGCACGGCAGGCCTGGGCATCTCGGTACTGGCGCGCATCGAGCACCCACATCGCGGCCAAGGCGCCCCAGCTTTGCTGGTGGTACAGCGGCGTGTGGGCCGGGGGCAGGGCCAGCCCGGCCTGTTTGCAGGCGACCGAGGCGCGCAGCGGCATGTTCTCGTAAAACGCCTGGTAGGCCGCCATGCGCTTGGCAATAAAGGCCTGGACTTTGCCCACGCCATCGTCGCCGACATAGTTGTCTTCAACCTCATGGTCGTCCCAGGTCACCAGCCAGGGGCAGTGCGCATGCATGGCCTGCAGGTCCGGGTCGCTCTTGTGCAGCGCATAGCGGTCGCGATAGTCCTGCAGCGTAACGGCATGGGCGAGCGGCTGCAGGCGCGCGAGCTGGCTGCGCTGTTGCTTGGCAGCGGATGCGGGCGAGGCATATTCGTAGATGTAGTCGCCCAGAAAGACGACCAGGTCGGGATCGTCCTCACGCGCATGGTGCCAGGCCGCGTAGTAGCCATGCTCCCAGCGCTGGCAGGAGGCATAGACCAGGCGCAACCGGGCCACCGCAGCACCCGCGGCGGGCGCGGTGCGGGTGCGGCCTGTCGCGCTGGTCTGGCCCTGGCAGTGAAAGCGGTAGTGGTACCAGCGGTCGGCCTCCAGGCCCTGGGCCAGCACATGCACGCTGTGGCCGCCGTCTGGGCTGGCCAAGGCCTCGCCCTGGCGCAGAATCTGGCGGAACTGCGCATCCTGGGCCAGCTCCCAGTGCACCGCCACCGGGCGCAGCAAGGGCGCGCTGGCGCTGGGCAGCAGCCGTGTCCACAGCACCACGCTGCTGGCATCGGGCTCTCCACTGGCAACGCCCAGGCCAAACAGCTGCTCCGATACCGGCCAGGGGGCCATGGCCAGCGGGGTGTTGCTATCTGCCCGCGCGATGGCCGGCAACTGGGCGGCCAGGCCCAAGGCACCCAGGCCTTGCAGCCATTGGCGTCGGTTGAGGAGCTGGGCCAGGTCTTGATCCAAATCTTGGTTCTGGCGGCCGGGTAGGACTTGCTGCGGCATAGGTCGACGGTGTAATAGCGCAGCATAGCGCTGGCGCCGATCCGCAGCAGGTTGCACAGGTACCTCGGTGACATCAGTGCAGCGTGGGGAATGGCGGGCATAAAAAACGCTCCTTAAGGAGCGTTCGTTGGTTTGGCTTCTAACTGCCTGGGGCAGATGGGCCATCCGGGTGGTTCAGCCGGCGCTTTATTCGTCGTTGTTCTTGGGGCTGGCGGTCGAGGTCAGGATATTGCTGGGGTCGTCCACCGATTCGCGCAAGGCCTTGCCTGGCTTGAAGTGGGTGACGCGCTTGGCGGGCACCTGCACGGCTTCGCCGCTGCGTGGGTTGCGGCCCAGGCGGGGTTGGCGGTGGGTGATGGTGAAGCTGCCAAAGCCACGGATCTCGATGCGTTGTCCGCGTACCAGCGAGTCTTCGATGGCCTCCAGAATCGTTTTGACGGCCTGCTCCGCATCCCGCTGCGTCAGCTGGTGGAATCGAGCGGCAAGCTCTTCAATCAGATCGGATCGGGTCATACGAATGTGGAATCTTCGTGAATCAAATAGTCAAAGCGTTGGTGGGCGCACTGGGCGCCCACCTTGTCTGCAAGCTACCGACTATACCAAGACGGGCAAGGCATGGGCCGGCAGCGGAGCCGTCAATTACTTGTCGGCGTCCAGCTTGGCGCGCAGCAGTGCGCCCAGGCTGGTGGTACCAGCATTTTCCTTGGACGATTGCTGCGACAGCGACGCCATGGTTTCTTGCTGCTCAGCGTGGTCCTTCTGCTTGATGGACAGGGAGATGCTGCGGCTCTTGCGATCCACATTGGTCACCACGGCGGTAACTTCATCACCTTCCTTGAGCACCGAACGTGCGTCTTCCACGCGGTCCACCGAGATTTCGGAAGCACGCAGGTAGCCGACGATGTCGTCGCCCAGGTCGATTTCAGCGCCCTTGGCGTCCACGGTCTTGACCTTGCCGGTCACGATCTGGCCCTTGTCGTTCACGGTAGCGAACGTGGTGAATGCATCGCTGTCGAGCTGCTTGATGCCCAACGAGATACGCTCACGGTCCACGTCCACGGCCAGCACGATGGCTTCCACTTCCTGGCCCTTCTTGTAGTTACGAACCGCGGCTTCGCCGGTTTCGTTCCACGACAGGTCAGACAGGTGAACCAGACCGTCGATGCCCGAGGCCAGGCCCACGAACACGCCGAAGTCTGTGATCGACTTGATCGGGCCCTTGACGCGGTCACCGCGCTTGGTGTTTTGCGCGAATTCCTGCCATGGGTTGGCCTTGCACTGCTTCATGCCCAGGGAGATACGACGCTTGTCTTCGTCGATTTCCAGAACCATGACTTCGACTTCGTCGCCCAGGGTCACGAGCTTGGAAGGCGCAACGTTCTTGTTGGTCCAGTCCATTTCGGACACGTGCACCAGACCTTCGATGCCTGGTTCCAGTTCCACGAACGCGCCGTAGTCGGCAATGTTGGTGACCTTGCCGAACAGACGGGTGCTCGATGGATAACGGCGCGACACGCCCATCCATGGATCGTCGCCCATTTGCTTCAGACCCAGCGAGACACGGTTCTTTTCGGTGTCGAACTTCAGGATCTTGGCGGTGATTTCCTGGCCAGCGGTCACCACTTCGGATGGGTGACGCACGCGGCGCCATGCCATGTCGGTGATGTGCAGCAGGCCGTCGATACCGCCCAGGTCCACGAACGCACCGTATTCGGTGATGTTCTTGACCACGCCTTGAACGATGGAGCCTTCCTTGAGGGTTTCCATCAGCTTGGCGCGCTCTTCGCCCATCGAGGCTTCCACCACAGCGCGGCGGCTCAGCACCACGTTGTTGCGCTTGCGATCGAGCTTGATGACCTTGAATTCCAGGGTCTTGTTTTCGTAAGGGGTCAGGTCCTTGATCGGACGGGTGTCGATCAGCGAGCCTGGCAGGAAGGCACGGATGCCGTTGACCAGAACGGTCAGGCCGCCCTTGACCTTGCCGGAGGTGGTACCGGTCACGAATTCGCCCGATTCCAGCGCCTTTTCCAGGGCCAGCCAGGAAGCCAGACGCTTGGCGGTGTCGCGCGACAGAATGGTGTCGCCGTAGCCGTTTTCGATGGAACCGATGGCCACGGACACGAAGTCACCCACTTGGACTTCGATTTCGCCCTGGTCGTTCTTGAATTCGTCGATTGGCACATAGGCTTCGGACTTCAGGCCGGCGTTCACCACCACGAAGTTGTGCTCAACGCGCACGACTTCAGCAGTGATCACTTCGCCAGGACGCATTTCGGTGCGTGTCAACGACTCTTCAAAAAGGGCGGCAAAAGATTCAGACATGTATTTCCTTAGACACGGGCAGGTTTCCGGCAGCACTATTGCTGACGTTTTTATGGCTGGCCGTGCAGGTTGTGTGGTTGTGACACCACGGGGTTCAAAGTTAAACAACCCGGCAACCCATGGCGGTTAGATCCACCAGTAGAAGGTTGCAGGGGCGGGTAACACCGCCGCCAAAGGCAGGAGAAAGGGCGCGCTGGGCGCCTCAGGCCGGCTCTTTGCCAAACGGCTGTCGCTTTTCCCACCAGGACAGCACCTGAGCGACCGCGTTGTCCACGCTCATCTCGGAGTTGTCCAGCAAGAATGCATCCTGCGCTGCATGCAAGGGGGCGGTGGCGCGGTTCATGTCGCGCGTGTCCCGCGCCTCAAGGTCAGCACGAAGGTCGGCTATTGTAGCCGGTATTCCTTTTTCAATCAACTGTTTATGGCGGCGCTCGGCGCGCTTGGCGGCGCTGGCCGTCAGATAGACCTTCAAAGGGGCGAGCGGGAAAATCACCGTGCCCATGTCGCGCCCGTCGGCCACCAGGCCCGGCAGCTGGCGAAAATCATGCTGGGCCTGCACCAGCGCCTGGCGCACGGCGGGCAGCGCTGAGACCAAGGAGGCGTTGGTGCCCGCTTCTTCGCTGCGGATGGCCAGGCTGATGTCCTCGCCATCGAGGCGCACGCGCTGGTCGGCGCCAAACTGGATGTCCATCTGCGAAATCAACGCGGCAATCTGGCTGGCATGCTCGGCATCGATCGGGATGCCAGCGCGGGTGGCGGCCAGGCCGGTGATGCGGTAGAGCGCGCCTGAGTCGAGCAGGTGGTAGCCCAGCTGCTCGGCCACGGCCGAGGCCACGGTGCCCTTGCCCGAGGCGCTGGGCCCGTCGATGCAGATCACCGGGATCGAGCCGGGCACCGCGCGCACGGCCGAGAACATGGCCTCGAAGTAGCCGGGGAAGGTCTTGGCCACACACTTGGGGTCTTCAATACGCACCGGCAGGCCGGCGGGGTTGAAGGCGGCCAGCGAGAAGCACATCGCTACGCGGTGGTCGTCATAGGTGTGGATGCTGGCGGGCTTCCAGGCCTCGCGGTTCGCGGGCGGGGTGATGGTCAGGTAGTCCGCGCCTTCCACCACGACAGCGCCGAGCTTGCGTAGCTCGATGGCCATCGCCGCCAGGCGGTCGGTTTCCTTGACACGCCAGCTGGCGATATTGCGCAAGGTGGTGGTGCCATTGGCGTAGAGCGCCATCGCAGCCAAGGTCATGGCTGCGTCGGGGATATGGTTGCAGTCCATGTCGATGGCCTGCAGCGGCCAGGCGCCCCGGCGGATCTCCAGCCAGTTGGGGCCGCTGGTGATGGCCGCACCCATCGCGCGGGCGGCATCGACAAAGCGGATATCGCCCTGGATGGACTGCGCGCCCACGCCCATCACCTTGACGACGCGGTCCACGCTGGAGGTGCCGCCCTGCGCATTGGGCCGGCTGCCCTTGCTGGCGGCAATGGCGCCCAGCGCGATGAAGTAGCTGGCCGATGAGGCATCGGCCTCGACATGGATCTCGTGCGGCGACTGGTAGCGGCTGCCGGCCAGCACGGTAAAGCGCTGCCACTGATCGTTCTTGATCTGGATGCCAAAGCGTTTGAGCAGCTCCAGCGTGATGTGGATATAGGGCTTGGAGATCAGCTCGCCAGCGACTTCGATGATGATGTCCTGGCGCGTGGCCACCAAGGGCAGCGCCATCAGCAGCGCGGTCAGGAACTGGCTGGAGACATCGCCGCGCACCGTGATGGGCGTGTTCAGCTGCAGCTGCGCGGCCGTCACGGGCTGGATGCGCAGTGGCGGAAAGCCCTCGTTGCCCAGGTAGTCGATCTGGCAGCCCAGCTGGCGCAGCGCATCGACCAGGTCGCCGATGGGGCGTTCGTGCATGCGCGGCACGCCGCTCATCTCGAACTGGCCGCCGAGCAAAGCCAGCGCAGCGGTCAGCGGCCGCATGGCCGTGCCGGCATTGCCCAGGAACAGCGCGGTGCTGCGGGCGGCCAGCGCGGGCGCCAACTGGCCGGCGATGCCGGTGATGTGGTAGCTGTTGAGGTGGGCCGGATCGGTGCTGCGCACCACGGCGCAGCCCAGTTGCTCGAGCGCGCGCAGCATCACCTGGGTATCGTCGGAGTCGAGCAGGTCATGGATGGTGGTGGTGCCCGCGCTCAACGCGGCCAGCAGCAGCACGCGGTTGGAGATGCTCTTGGAGCCGGGCAGCTGCACTTCACCATGGGCGCTTTGCAAGGCGGGGATATCGAGAAATGCAGTGGAGAACATGGCGGGCTCTGCTGTGGGGTAGTTGCGCCAGGCCTGCTGCGCAGGCGGCGCGGTGGTCGCAAACGAAGGTGGCGCTGCCCGGTATCAGGCAGCGCCACTGGCTATTATCGGTCCACCGGCTGGGCCAGTGCCTGCGCTGGGCCGATCAAGCGGTGGTTTTGTGCTTGGACAGCGACTCTGGCGTGTAGAGCTTGCCCTGCTTCCACTGCGCGCGGGTGCTGCTGGCCTCGCGCAGCAGATGCTCGAGCGCGGGCTGGTCGTCGCTCAGCAACGCGGCCTCGTAGCTGCCCAGTATGTGCTGCAGCGACTGGATCTGCTTGAGGATCTCGCTGCGGTTGGCCAGGAAGATATCGCGCCA
Organism: Comamonas sp. JNW; assembly: GCF_003105075.1. Lineage (NCBI taxonomy): Bacteria > Pseudomonadati > Pseudomonadota > Betaproteobacteria > Burkholderiales > Comamonadaceae > Comamonas > Comamonas sp. JNW. Next base: position 639,257 of record NZ_QETI01000001.1, on the reverse strand, counting down.
CATCTGCGGCTCGGCGGCGGCGATGCGGGTGAAATCACGAAAGCCGGGGCCGGCGAGCGACAGCATGCGGTGCGCGCCGTCTTGCGACAGCAGCGAGTTCATATAGGCCATGGCCACCAAGTGTGGTGCGTGGCTGCTGGCGGCCAGCGCGGCATCGTGCTGCTCGGGCGCCATGCTGGTCACATGGGTGCCAATGGCCTTCCAGATGGCCTCGGCCTGGCGCAGCTGGGCGACCTTGGTCAGCTCAGTCGGGGTAAGCACCACCTGGGCATCGCGGTAGAGGTTGACGTCGGCATGGTCCACACCAAAGACTTCCTTGCCGGTGATCGGGTGGGCCGGCACAAAGCAGCCAAAGCGGTCGCGCAGCGCACGGCGCGCGGCAGCCACCACATCCATCTTGGTCGAGCCCACATCCATCACCAGGGTGTCGGGGTTGATCAGGTGCTTGATGTTGGCCAGGGTCGACTCGGTCGAAGCGACCGGGATGGCCAGCAGCACCAGATCGGCGCCCGAGACGGCCTGCAGGGCCGAGCTGGCTTCCTCGTCGATGACGCCCATCTGGCGCGCGCGGCTGGTGGTGGATGGCGACTTGCTGTAGCCGACAATGCGTTTGACCAGCCCCGCCCGTTTGGCTGCAAGGGCAAATGAGCCGCCCATCAGCCCGCAGCCGATCAGCGCCATATGTTCAAACTTTTTCACCGATTCAACTCCCGACAGGGTAGGCGCCGAGCACCTTGTAGAACGCACACAGCGCGCGCAGCTCATCCAGCGCCTTGGCCACATGGGGCTGCGACGGGTGGCCGTCCAGATCAATATAGAAATAGTATTCCCACTGGCCGGTGCGGGCCGGGCGGGATTCGAAGCGCGTCATCGACACGCCATGCTTGCTCAGCGGCATCAGCAGCTCATGCACGGCACCGGGCCGGTTGGGCACCGAGACGACCAGGCTGGTGCAGTCCTTGCCACTGGGCTCGGGCGTGGCCAGCGTGTGGGGCAGGCAGATGATGGCAAAGCGCGTGCGGTTGTAGGCATCGTCCTGGATGGCGTGGCTGATGATGTGCAGGCCGTACTGCTGGGCCGCACGCTCGCCGGCGATGCCGGCCATGTTCGGGTGTAGCGCGGCCAGGCGCGCGCCTTCGGCATTGCTCTCGACCGGGCGGCGCTCGGCATGGGGCAGGTGCTTGGACAGCCAGCCCTGGCACTGGGCCAGCGCCTGGGGATGCGCGGCCACGACCTCGATGCCTTCGAGCGAGTTGGTCGTGCGCATCAGGTTGTGGCGGATCAGCAGGCTCACTTCGCCCACCACGTGGCAGGGCGTGTGCAGGAACATGTCCAGCGAACGCGTGACCACGCCTTCGTTCGAGTTCTCCACGCCGACCACGCCAAACTGGGCACTGCCCGCAGCAGTGGAGTGGAAAACCTCTTCAAAACTGTTGCAGTACTTGATGTCGGCAGCGCCGCCAAAGTACTGGATGGCTGCCTCTTCGCAGAAGGTGCCGGCCGGGCCCAGGATGGCGACGCGCTGGGGCGATTCCAGCGCCAGGCAGGCGGACATGATCTCGCGCCAGATGGCCGAGACATGGGCGGCCTTCAAGGGGCCAGGGTTGGCGTTTTCGATCTTCTGGATGACCTGGGCGACCCGGTCCGGGCGGAAGAAGGGCGTGCCTTCGCGTTTTTTCAGCTCGCCCACCCGTTCGGCAACCAGGGCGCGCTGGTTCAGCAAGGTCAGCAGCTGCGTGTCGAGATTGTCAATCTGGACACGCAGTGCGGCGAGTTCGGGGGACGCTTGGGGTGAAGTGCTCATGGTGGCCTGGGTGTGCGATGCGGGCAGCTCCCGGGGAGGCTGCCAACCAGTAAGAATAACGTAAGAGTGTTTCCCGGGCAAAACCGGGGCGTTGCTGATCAGCCCTGTTTTTCAAAACTTTGCATATAGTCCACCAGCGCCTGCACGCCTGCCAGTGGCATGGCGTTGTAGATGCTGGCACGCATGCCGCCCACCGACTTGTGGCCCTTGAGCTGCAGCAGACCGCGCGCCTTGGCGCCATCCAGAAATGCCTGGTTGCGCGATTCGTCCTTGAGGAAGAAGGGCACATTCATGCGCGAGCGGCAGTCGCGCGCCACGCGGTTCTCATAGAGCTGCGAGCCATCGATGGCCTGGTAGAGCAGCTCGGCCTTGGCGCTGTTGCGTGCTTCGAGCGCGGCAACGCCGCTGGCAGCGCCTTCTTGCTGGCGCAAGATCCATTCAAAGGTCAGCCCGGCGATGTAGATGCCCCAGGTGGGGGGCGTGTTGTACATCGACTGGTTGTCGGCGACCAGGCGGTAGTTGAAAGCGCTGGGGCACATAGCCATCGCGTGGCCGAGCAGGTCCTCGCGCACGACGACCAGGGTCAGGCCGGCGGGGCCCAGGTTCTTTTGTGCGCCGCCAAAGGCCAGGCCCACGCGGCTCCAGTCCACGCTGCGCGATGCCACATGCGACGAGAAATCGATCACCAGCGGCGCCTGGCAGCCCAGGCTAGCCAGATCGGGCAGCTGCTGGAACTCCACGCCATTGATGGTCTCGTTGCTGCAGATATGCACATAGCGCGCATCGCTGCGCAGCTTCCAACTGGCGGGATCGGGGATATGGGTAAAGCCCTGGGCTTCGTCGGTGGCGGCGACTGCGGCGTTGCAGAACTTGGCCGCTTCCTTGGTCGACTTCTGGCTCCAGCTGCCGGTGACGACAAAATCGACGGCGCCGCCTTGCGACAGGTTGAGCGGCACGATGGCGTTCTCGGCCAGGCCACCGCCTTGCATGAACAGGATGTGGAAGTTCTGCGGCACGGCCAGCAGCTGGCGGAAATCGGCTTCGGCCTTCTCGCAGATCGAGATGAACTCCTTGCCGCGGTGGCTCATCTCCATCACGCTCATGCCGCTGCCGCGCCAGTCCAGCATCTCGCTGGCTGCTTGCTGCAGCACGTCTTCAGGGATGGCGGCCGGACCGGCCGAGAAGTTATAGGGGCGTTGCATGGAAGGCCTTGTTGGCTCGCACAGCGAGCGGTGATAGCTATGAAAAAGAGAGCATAAGAGTGCAGGAAAAAGCCATGTCGCAACATGGCTTTTTCTGTGCAGGCTTAGGAGCCGTCTGCCGGGCTTGGGGCGTCGTCGCCGTCTGCCGCCTCGGCGCCATCGGCCGCATCGGCGAGCTCGTCTGCCTGCGCATCGTTCTCGACAATGCGCTGCAGGCCGCTCAGCTTGGCGCCTGCATCCAGGCTGATCAAGGTCACGCCCTGTGTGGCGCGGCCCATCTCGCGGATCTCGGCCACCCGGGTGCGCACCAGCACGCCGGTGTCGGTGATCAGCATGATCTGGTCATCCGGGCTCACCAGGGTGGCGGCCACGACCTTGCCGTTGCGCTCCGACTGCTGGATCGCGATCATGCCCTTGGTGCCACGGCCGTGGCGGGTGTACTCGACGATCGAGGTACGCTTGCCGTAGCCGTTTTCGGTGGCGGTCAGCACGCTGTGCAGCGTCTCGCGTGGCAGCTCGCCCAGCGCCGCAATGGCGGCCAGGTCGGCCGCTTCCAGCGCGGCGCGGGCCTCGTCGATCTGCTTGCGCACCGCGTCAATATCAGCCGCCGGTGCCTGGGCGTCCTGCAGCTCCTTGTCGCGGATCTGCAGGTTGTCCAGCGCGTCCTTGGCCTTGCGCGCTTCGACTTCGGCCGGGTGCTGCTCGGCCACCAACATGGCGATCAGGTTCTGGCTGTCGTCGATGTTCATGCCGCGCACGCCGCGCGCATTGCGGCCCATGGGGCGCACATCGTTTTCATCGAAGCGCACGGCCTTGCCGCCATCGCTGAACAGCATCACATCGTGGCGGCCTTCGGTCAGTGCCGCGCCAATCAGCACGTCGCCATCGTCCAGGCCCACGGCGATGATGCCGGCCTTGCGCGGGTTGCTGAATTCGTCCAGCGAGGTCTTCTTGACGGTGCCCATGCGGGTGGCCATGAAGACGTAGTGATCGGCCGGGAAGCTGCGGTATTCGCCGGTGAGCGGCAGCACCACGTTGATCTTCTCATCGTCCTGCAGCGGGAACATGTTGACGATGGGGCGGCCACGCGAGCCGCGCGAGCCGGCAGGCACTTCCCAGACCTTGAGCCAGTACAGGCGGCCCCGGTTGGAGAAGCACAGCAGGTAGTCGTGCGTGTTCGCAATGAAGAGCTGGTCGATCCAGTCGTCTTCCTTGGTGGCTGTCGCCTGCTTGCCGCGCCCGCCGCGCTTTTGAGAGCGGTATTCGCTCAGCGGCTGGCTCTTGATATAGCCGGTGTGCGACAGGGTCACCACCATGTCGGTCGGGGTGATCAGGTCTTCGGTGGACAGGTCCTGCGCGCTGTACTCGACCTGGCTGCGGCGTGCGCCCAGCTTGGTCTGGCCGAACTCGGTCTTCAGGGCCACCAGCTCTTCGCCGATGATGGTCGAGACGCGCTCGGGCTTGGCCAGGATGTCCAGCAGGTCTTCGATGACTGCCATGATGTCCTTGTACTCGGCAACGATCTTGTCCTGTTCCAGGCCGGTCAGGCGCTGCAGACGCATCTGCAGGATTTCCTGTGCTTGCGTTTCGGACAGGCGGTAGAGGCCGTCCTGCTGCATGCCGAATTCCACTTCCAGACCTTCGGGGCGGTAGTCGTCGGCATTGATGACGCCGCCATCGGTGCGCGTGCGGGTGAGCATCTCGCGCACCAGCTTGCTGTCCCAGCTCTTGGCCATCAGCTCGGCCTTGGCCACCGGCGGGGTGGGGGCGTTGCGGATGATGGCGATGAAGTCATCGATGTTGGCCAGCGCCACGGCCAGGCCTTCGAGCACATGGCCGCGGTCGCGTGCCTTGCGCAGCTCATACACGGTGCGGCGCGTGACTACTTCGCGGCGGTGCTCCAGGAAGACCTTGATCAGGTCCTTCAGGTTGCACAGCTTGGGCTGGCCATTGATCAGGGCCACCATGTTCATGCCAAAGGTGTCCTGCAACTGGGTCTGCTTGTACAGGTTGTTGAGCACCACCTCGGGCACTTCGCCGCGCTTGAGCTCGATCACCAGGCGCATGCCGGACTTGTCCGATTCATCCTGGATGTGGCTGATGCCTTCGATCTTCTTCTCGTGCACCAGCTCGGCCATGCGCTCCTGCAAGGTCTTCTTGTTGACCTGATAGGGCAGCTCGTCGACGATGATCGACTGGCGCTGGCCCTTGTCGATGTCTTCGAAGTGCACCCTGGCGCGCATCACCACCTTGCCGCGGCCGGTGCGGTAGCCTTCCTTGACGCCATTGATGCCGTAGATGATGCCGGCGGTGGGGAAATCGGGCGCAGGCACGATCTCCATCAGGTCATCGACCGTCGCGTCGGGATGGTGCAGCAGGTGCAGGCAGGCATCCACCACTTCATTCAAGTTGTGCGGAGGAATATTGGTGGCCATACCCACCGCAATACCGGCCGATCCATTGATCAGCAGATTGGGAACGCGCGCGGGCAGCACCAGCGGCTCGCTTTCGGAGCCGTCGTAGTTGGGGCCGAAGTCCACGGTTTCCTTGTCGATATCGGCCAGCATTTCGTGGGCGATCTTGGACAGGCGGATTTCGGTATAACGCATGGCCGCAGCACTGTCGCCGTCCACCGAGCCGAAGTTGCCCTGGCCATCGACCAGCATATGGCGCAGGGAAAAATCCTGGGCCATGCGCACGATAGTGTCGTAGACGGCGCTGTCACCGTGCGGGTGGTACTTACCAATCACGTCACCCACGATACGCGCACTCTTCTTATAAGGGCGGTTCCAATCATTGTTCAGCTCATGCATCGCATACAGAACCCGGCGGTGCACCGGTTTCATGCCGTCGCGGGCATCTGGGAGGGCGCGGCCGACGATCACGCTCATCGCGTAATCGAGGTAGCTGCGGCGCATTTCCTCTTCCAGGCTGATCGGCAATGTTTCTTTAGCAAACTGGGTCATAGTGCTGGCATAGGTGGCGAAGTACAAGAGGCATTTTAGGCGCAAGCTGATGTTGCATGTGGGCAACATTCTAGGCCCAATGCGCTTTTGTCTTACCGTTGGCGCTACAGATAACTATGGCGATCCGGTACGCCTATGGCACAATAAGTAAGAACGTTTTTGGTGATGGTCACTGACGACGTCTTGATTCGCAGCGCGGCTGCGGCTTTTTCCCCAAGAGGAGAACCATGAAGAAACTGAACAAAGTGGCGATGTTGTTTGCCTCTGCAGCGCTTGCAACCGCCGCTGGAGCACAAATTAAGGCTGCTGATGGCGGCAAAGTAGTTGACAACTGGCAAAACGGCAGCGGTGAGTTGGTCTGGAAGAACGGTACCAACGAACTGTGCTGGCGCGATGCTAACTGGACCCCTGCTACCGCTGCTGAAGGCTGCGACGGTGCCCTGGTGAAGGCTGCTGAAACGCCTGCTCCAGCACCTGCTGCTGCTCCAGCTACCCCAGCACCCGCTCCAGTGGCTCCTCCAGTGGCCCAGACCCAAAAGGTCACCTACGCTGCTGACGCATTCTTCGACTTCGACAAGTCGGTGCTGAAGCCAGAAGGCAAGGCTAAGCTGGACGATGTGGCTTCCAAGGTGAAGAACATCAACCTGGAAGTGATCATCGCTGTGGGTCACACCGACTCCATCGGCTCCGATGCTTACAACCAAAAGCTGTCCGTGCGTCGCGCTGAAGCTGTGAAGGCTTACCTGGTGTCCAAGGGCATCGACAAGAGCCGCGTGTACACCGAAGGCAAGGGCGAAAAGCAACCAGTGGCAGACAACAAGACTGCAGCTGGCCGCGCCAAGAACCGTCGCGTGGAAATCGAAGTGGTGGGCACCCAGAAGTAATTCTTCTGCCCCCGCGCAAAAAAGCCCCATTCGTGGGGCTTTTTTTATGCCTGAATGCGCCTGCAGATGGTGGACAATCAGGCCATGAACCAGACTGTGAATGCCGATCCGGCCGAATTGGCCAAGTTTTCCGAGCTCGCCATGCACTGGTGGGATCCGGACAGTGACTTCAAACCCTTGCACCAGATCAATCCACTGCGATTGGACTGGATCAATGCCCTCAGTCCCTTGAATGGCCAGAAGGTGCTGGATGTGGGCTGCGGCGGTGGCATTTTGAGCGACTCAATGGCGCGCAAGGGCGCCACCGTGACCGGCATCGATCTGGCCACCAAGGCGCTGCGTGTGGCCCAGCTCCATGCGCTGGAGGCGCAAACCCCCAGTATCACCTACCAGGAAATCGCTGTCGAGACACTGGCACAGCTGCAGCCCCAGAGCTTTGATACCGTCACCTGCATGGAGATGCTCGAGCACGTGCCCGACCCCGCATCGGTGGTCCAGGCCTGCCATGACCTGGTCAAGCCCGGCGGCTGGGTGTTTTTCTCGACGATTAACCGCAATGCCAAGGCCTTTGCGCTGGCGATTGTGGGTGCGGAATATATCTTGCAGATGCTGCCCAAGGGCACGCATGAGTTTGCCAAGTTCATCCGTCCCTCGGAGCTGGCCCACTACTGCCGCAGCGCCGGCCTGGTGCATGCGCACAGCAAGGGCCTGCAGTTCAATCCCTTGACGCAGCGCTACTGGCTCAACGAAGACACCAGCGTCAACTACATGATCGCAACCCGAAAGCCCGGCTGATGCAAAGATCGATACGCGCCATTCTGTTCGACCTGGACGGAACCCTGATTGACAGCGCCCCGGATCTGGGCGCGGCTGCAGACCAGATGCGGGTGGCACGGGGCATGCCATCCTTGCCGATGGCCGATTACCGGCCGTATGCCGGATCGGGCGCGCGCGGCATGCTGCGCGTGGCCTTTGGCATGCAGCCCGAGGATGCCGAGTTCCCCACCATGCGCGAGGAGTTCTTCCAGAACTACGAGCGCCGCATGACGCAGGACACCACCGTGTTCGATGGCGTGTCCGATATGCTGGCCAGCATTGTGGCGCGCCAGCTGCACTGGGGCGTAGTGACCAACAAGTCCAAGCGCTTTACCGAGCCGTTGTCGCGCCAGATGGCCTTGTTCGCCAGCGCCGGTGCCGTCGTGAGTGGCGATACCACACCGCATGCCAAGCCCCACCCCGAGCCGCTCTTTGAAGCAGCACGCCGCATCGGCGTCGATCCGCAGGACTGCGTCTATGTGGGCGATGACGAGCGTGACATCATCGCCGGCAAGGCCGCTGGCATGCACACGGTCGCCGCTGTCTACGGCTACCTGGGTGAAAAGCAGTCGGTCGCGCACTGGGAAGCCGATGATGTCATCAATTCTCCACACGAGCTCTTGAAACGGCTGAATCTGGCCTAAAATAGATGCTATGGGGCTGTCCTGGTTTCGACGTGGGTTCGGGATCGGTGTGGTGCATGTCGAGCTTGAATGACGCTCGTAAATCTCCGTTCAAAAAACTAACTGCAAACGACGAACGTTTCGCACTCGCCGCTTAAATCCGGTGAGCCTTGCAACAGTATGTTGATGGGCTGGGCAAGGGGGTAGCAATACCTCCCGGCTGCAAGGGAATTTACATCAGCTGGCCGTCTACCGGGTACCTTGGTAGATGGCAAGATCTAAGGGTACTGGCTTGCAATGCAGCGTGTGTCTGCGCGGCTTTGCAGGCGAGATTCAAACCAGAACACTAAACATGTAGATCTGCTCGACGAAGGCTGACGGACGCGGGTTCAATTCCCGCCAGCTCCACCATACAGCACAACGCCACACAAGAGGAACGCCTCTGTGTGGCGTTATTTTTTGCCAATTCGATTGTCTGTGATTGTCCAGAAAATCACACCGAAATCACACCGAAATCACACCGAAATCACACGGGCCTACTGAACGGCTTTCAGGCTGGCCTTTGGCTTCTGGAAGTCTTCCCTGATGAACTTGCCATAGGTGCGGAAAACCATTTCCACATCCTCATGCCCCAGTTGCTGGGCGACGTACCAAGGGTTGCCTCCAGCGGTCAGCAGGGTCGAGGCGTAGGTGTGGCGGATTTGATACGGGTTGCGGTAGGGAATGCCAGACCGCTTCATGATCGGCAGCCAGGCATTCTTTCTCACCTGAGCATCGGTGGCCCATGGGTCCAGGGTCGCAGGGTTTAGCCAGACCCGAGATCCGCGCAGCTGGCTTATTGAGCGCTGAACACGCAGCGCCTCCATGGCCTCAGCATTCAAATCGACATCCCGAATACCTGCGGCGGTTTTCGGCGCTTTAATCACGCCGGCCACCTGGTTCTGAATAATCCGAGCTGTGGCTTTATCCCAATCTATATGCTCCCATTGCAGGGCTTGGAGTTCTCCAGGCCGCAGGCCGGTGTTAAACCAAAACTGGAATGTCGGTCTTTCATCCAGCCGGCAGGCGGCCAGGATGGCTACCCGCTCAGCATGAGTGAACGGGTTGATCACATAGTCACTTGCCCTGCTGGTCTGGCGAATGAGCTTCACCAGCGCGATGCGATCAAATGGGTTGGCATCTATCAACCCATCATTCAGTGCATCCTCCATGACTGACCGTAGGGGGATCAACATATTGCGGATCGCCTTGCTGGTGCAGTCCATTCCGCTGATCCAGTCGCGGAGTGCAGAGGGCGTGACCTCGGCCAGCTTGTGGCCGTGCCACTCTCTCATCCTCTCGCCGGTGATGCTCTTGGCGTAGCCCCGGAAGGTCGCCGGGGACATTTTCCCGTTGGCCACTTGCTTCTCGTAGAGTTCCAGCTGCTTTTGCAGCATTTCCTCCATTAGCGAGGATTCTCGGGTTGGCTTCTTGGCTTTGGGGCTTTCAGGGAAGTAGTCAGCATAAACGAAAGTCCCGTCTGCTACCTTGCGCTTAATCTCTGCCCGGAGGTTGCTGGCATATTGAATGCTGGCTTTATTTACCGGGCAGGCTGGAAGTAGCTCCCGGCACTGTTGAGCGTTCCAGATGAATGAGACTTGAATGCGTGGGCCGGAAACCAAATCCCGAATCAGCACGCCCGGCGGGGTAGCTGGTTTTTTATCCATTGATCAGCCTCTTTTATGTTCACGTAAAGACGGCGGGCGATAACTGCGCAGTGCGTTCCATCCAGCCACACACCATTGCGACGGCGGCAGTGCACAGCCATTGGCGTGACACCTGTGAGTTCTTCAAACTTCTCTGCCAGCACCCACTCAGGCGTCACTGTCGGCTCAGCTGGATTGGATGGTGTATCTTTATGTTTCACGATTCCTCCAGTAATTGGGCAAAAAAGAACCCCGCTCATTGGCGGGGCTCGGGTTCGTCTTGTTCGCGGAATCTGTCGCGCCTCTCTCGTAGGGCGCGGGCTCGTTTTGACAGGTTCATGTGCTTCCTTCAATCTTCCGGCGTCCTGGCTTGAACGCGCGGACGTGTGGCATGCCGACAAAGATGCTGCGGCCTACAGGTTTCCATGTGGTTGTGTCGTCGCTCAGATACTCGTCGTCCGGCCTGATGATGTCCACATCGGGGATAAGCATCCGATATGCTTGGTTGGGCAGCACCGCAGATCCAGCATCCATGCGGGTTTGCTCAGATTCAGGTCTGTTTTGAGCAGCGCCCTTGTGGGCCATGGCTGCTTGCCAGCCCGCCAGTGCGCTGGGGTCATCAAGTGCGCCCACCTCGTCCTCGTGGGTTCTCAGCCATGCGTAAAAAGCCTCACGGCTTGGGTCAGGGGTTGTCATTGGTGGCTCCTAAATCAGGAAATGCTTCGTTCAGGTGCGCGTTGATGTTGGCTAGCTCGTAGAGCGCCTCATCCAGCAGGGCGTTGATGTCTGCGCGATTCTTTGGCGCGACCATGGCGAACGGGTCGAACTTGGTCAGCACTTCGATGGTCATCCCTCACCTCCAGTGCCGCGAGCGCGGATGGCTTCTGCAATCTTGAACATGCCACTGGCCGGGGCTCCGCTCCAGTGATGACCTTCGCTTTCTGCAATGCGGGCACATTCTTCCCGCTCATACTCAGCTGCCATCTGCGAGATCTCGCTCACAAAGGAGATCAGCTCATCGTGCAAGAACTCTTTGTGTTGCGAACTGGTGCAGGTGGCATGCTTCCCGGCCAGGTAGATCACAGTGTCTCGGTCAATCATTGGTGGCTCCTTGTACGCGACTCATGATCCATTCCTGGATCACAGCATCTTTCTGTTCCTGGGTCAGCGGCTCCCGCTCAGGTGGGGGAGGGGCGGCTGAGAGCATGGCGGCCTTGGCAAGCTTCAGGCTGATAGCTATCTGCTCATGCTGTCCGGTCATTGGCACAAACGCTAGGCACATGAAGTCGTAAAGGTTCACAACTTCCACCGGCACCAGGCGCCACCCATCCGGCGCAGCCTGCCGCGCTGATAGCTGGGCCTCCGCCTTGAACTGTTTTGTCAACTCGAAGCCTGTAGCTGTTTTAAGCAACTCCAAACCACTTCGCTTGATTGTCAGAACGATTGCGGCATTCTCGGCCTCAAGCTCCGCGATGCGCAGCTCCATACCTCCTGCATTTGCACGAGCCAAGTCACCCTTAGCAGCGGCATCGTTTGCAAGCGCCAACTCGTTGCGCGCATCGGTGTTCAGCCGATTGGCCATGTCCAGGCGCTGGGTGAGGGCGGTGACTTGCTGCTCGGCTGCTGAGGCGCGGTTGGCCTGGGCGACTAGCTGGGCTTCTAGGCTGGCCAGCCGGTCATCGGCAGTGTTTTCCATCTTGCGGCCTGAGTAGTCGCCTTCCGCCAAGTCGCCGCGTTGCAGAGCCAGCTCAAGCAAGCGCTCAGTCTCCTGATAGCCCAGTCCTGTCTTTCGGGCGACGTAGGCGAGGCTTGCCTTTACGTTGGCATGGTGCACAACTTCAGAGTAGCGCTTTGCTTCGGCCAACCGCAGCGCTTCGGGCTGTGCTTCTGTCTTGTCGGTCATGGTGCTTCCTTGGGGGCTGGCTTGATAAGTTCGGCATAGATCTCGGGATGCACATACAGCGTATGGTCCAGGCGGATAATTCCAGGGGCCATATACGTTTCCCGTCTGACCGTCCATCGCCGCCTTCGCTTCGGAGTTGGGTGCATCCGAACTGCCCACTCTTCTTTCATCACAATGGCCATGGCGCTTTTCACAACGCGCAGGCCTGCAAAAGAGGAGTTCATCTCAATCCTCCTTCTTGGCCTGGGCTGCGTGATACATCCTCAGAGCTTTGCCGATGGTTGGCCAGCCGACCACATCGCGGTAAAGGCGCCAGGCCAGAAATTGCACTGCGTGTCCCAGCAGAACAACCAGAAGTAAAGCGCCAAGCAGCCAAATCAGCGCATTCGTGTAGAACATTGCGAGTTCGATCATTTGCTGTCCTTCTGTGGTTGGGCCTGGGCTGATGCATCACGCTTGGCTGCACGCTGCATGCGACGGCGCATTTCCCGATTCGGCTTCTCTGGAGCCCAAAATCCTCCAGCGGCCTCTATTTCACGGCTCTGCTTATGGGCGGCCATGCCTGCCACTAGGCCGGCAGTGTTGGAAATTGCTCTGCGCATCACTGTCCCTCCCTCTGTTGGGCCTGGGCCGATCTTTGCCCCGCGCGATGCGCAGATTGAAGGCCGTCCATCAGTTCCTTGTGTGTGAGCACATAGCAGCCGCCAGCCTGTTCGCACCTCGCAGCGACTGCGCCAGGTACGACGCGGCCAGTGAAGTGGTAAAACTGCTGCATGGTGATCGGCTGGCTGTATGCCGCGCCTGCGATAGCGATAAGGGCTAGAGTTCGCATCACTGGCCCGCCCTCTGGTGGGCGCGCTGGGCGGCCCGGTACGCCTTTAGCGCTTGCTTGTAACTGGCCTTCGCTTCCTTTTTGGTGCTGGCCCACTGACCTTCTACGTCACGCCAAGCGTTGTAGCCGTACCCAGACATACGGTACATGCGGTATTCCAGCGTGTTGCGTGGCCCATAGTCGCGATAGCCGCGAGTCTCGAACCTTGGCAGACGGCCTCCGCAAAGCCACTCTCCGAACGAAAAGCCTGAATCGGCATCGAGCCATTGGTGGTGCTGGCTTTGGATCTTGGGCGGCACTGGAGCTGGCAGCTGCTCAATCGCAAGTGCGCGACCCGCCTCAGAAGCCCGAAAAACGATGTCTTCGGGGTCGCAGAAAGCTGGCGTGCGTGTGCGGATCATCAGTCCCATGCTTTCAAGCGCCTCCAAATCCGGCATGTCAAAATGCCCGGGGCCAGCCACGAAGTGGTTGCGGTGTCCCTCGCGCTGCTCTGGTCTCATGCCGAGGGTGTGATGCAGCAATGCCACTTGCTGTGCAGTTGCTTGCGCCATCACGCCTCCTTTGCGGCATGGCCGCCTTCCTGGGCTGCAGCCAGCAAATCATCGTGCGATGGCCCGATCAGTTTTTCAGCGTCTCCGCCAAGGTAGGTGATGACTTGCCGCCAGGTGTTATCCAGGCTGCGGCGGTGAATGTTCACCAATGGGCGATTGCGCACCTCGTCATTCCAGCGCTGCACAGCCCAATCCAGCGCACCAGCGGGCTGGGCCTGGGGTGCTGTGCGGATCGAAACTGGCTCGACTTCATAGTCGTCGTCGTTTTCGTCTGGCACCTTGGTAACCCGGAACACTTCAGGCCATGAACGGATTGACGCCTGCAATTCAAATTCTTCGCCCAGCTTGCGGCCCTGTACAAAGTCGATATCGCTTGGCAAATCGCGCCAAGTATCGCCGTCATCGTCTGAGTAGCAATCTGCCACCGGCTCGGCCTGCACCTCTGCCTGGGCAATTGGCAAGTGAATGTACTGTCCGCGCCACACAATGCGGTCGCAGTGGTCTGGAACAGGTTGCACATAGGTGGATGCATGCACCACCGCTGCCTGGTCACCTGCCGAGGAATCCTCGGTTGCTGGAAGGGCTGGGGTGGCGGCGAGTGCGGCGCGCAATCCGTTACGGCACGCGTCACGCACGGTGTTGGTGTGCAGTCCTCCGATGTTCGAGCGGCCAAAGCGATCAGCCTCCTCGACAGAGCGGCGCTGCTCAGCAAGGTACGCATCTACCATCGCATCAGTGATTTCAGGCACAGCCACTGCTGCGGGCGCTGCCTGTGCTGCCACTGCCTGGGCCGCGTCGTTGATGGCATCGAGGATGATGTTACGCAGCTCATCAGGTGTGACCAGCATGGCCTCAGGCCAATCTGCTGGGCTGTCTCGGTCTGGGAGTTCTGCCACACGCTGACAGATTTGATCCGCCATGCATTCACCAAGGGCGACAAACGGTTCGCCGGCAGTCTTGAGGGGAGCGGAAGAGTTGTTTTCAGCCACGGGTGGCCTCCAATGTCAAAAGTTGGGTATGGATCCGGCGGCCTATCCAGCGCGCCACGGGAACGGCCCAGCTATTGCCCAGCGCTTTGTAGCGGGGGCCATCTGGGCATTGGTCGGCGGGTTTGCCGCGCCAGGGGATAGCGGTGTAGCCATCGGGAAAGCCTTGGAGGCGTTCGCACTCGACGGGGGTGAGGCGACGGACTTGGCTTGCGGTGCAGGCAATGAGTTGCTGATCGGCTTGATGCCCGGGGCTGTTTGTCTGGCCTGCTCCCCGGCTTGATCGGGCAACAAGAGTTCCAGCAATTCCCGGTGTGTAGACGGGGATCACATACTCATCTTTGGTGTCTCCTGACACCGCGCCATGGCTTGCCTTGCTGCCACCTCCGCTTCGGAGGGTGGGCATGATGTCCACATGGGGCACGCACACTGCTTGGCCCTGGGCCTGGTCGAGGGTGTGTGTTACCTCGACGGCAATGCCATGGCCGTTAGCGCTGGTCTGCGCGGTGCGGACTGCGTAAACCGCGTTCTCCTGTCCCTGGTTTCTGCCAAGGGTGTGCGCCATGTCGCGCAGCGTGTCCGGGTCTTGCGATCCGTGCACCACGAATGTTTCGGATTCAAAATCTTGTCTGCCAGAGGCGGTGCCAGAGGCGTTGAGCGCTGTGCTCACATCAAGCGGGCCAGAGGTGCGGTTTCCTCCGAAGCAAGCTACTACTGGGTCTTGGCCCCTGGTGTCGCCTATTCTTCCGACGCCTCGACCGCTGCCAGTAAGGCATGGTGCAACCGAGTGGGCAGTTTCTTCCCCCGCTTCTCTGCTCGGCGCAGAATCCCGGCGCATGCCGTCCCACTCAAAAAGAACCTGGGCGGGATCAAACCCTGGTCGAGCACTTGAGACAACAAACACACGGCGGCGTCGTTGGGCCACTCCGAAGTATTGGGCGTCCAGGGTCCGCCATGCGACTGCGCGCGTGGGTCCATAGACACAACCAGCGTTCGACCATTTGCCCCCTGGTGGCTGCAATGGGTCATCTTCTCCGGCAAGGCCAGCCAGAAAGCACCCGAATGCGTTGTCCTTGGTGTTGAGGACGCCGGGGACGTTTTCCCACTTGATGACACAGGCTGACTTTCCAGCACGGGATCGAGAAAGGTCAATTGCATTTGCGAGCTCCACAAATTTCAGCGTGAGATTGCCTCGGGCGTCGTCCAGCGAATTGCGCAAACCTGCCACGCTGAAAGCTTGGCAAGGTGTGCCGCCCGCCAGCACATCAGGCGCTGAGACTTCGCCGATAAGGACGCGGCGGGCAATGGTGGTCATGTCGCCCAGGTTGGGGACGGTGGGATAGTGGTGAGCCAGCGCGGCCGCAGGGAAAGGCTCAATCTCGGCCAGCCAGGCTGCGCGCCATCCCAACGGGTGCCACGCAACACTTGCCGCCTCGATGCCGCTGCAGACTGAGCCAAATTCGATGGTGTCCATGGCGTAGGAATAGAAGAGCCCGCCTCGATTGCTCAGGGCGGGCTGTGAATAGGGGACCACTGGGGGCAGTGGTTAGCCAGGAAGTTGGCCGGCGTCGAGCTTGTCCTTGATGGCGTCGGATTGCTTGTTGTACTCAAGCTGTCCCATCATGTCGGTCATTGCGTCGCGCAGCTCGCGGCGGGTGCACATCTTCTGCATCTGATTCGCCAAGGTCAGGGCGGTCATGACAACACCGTGCTGCTCATTTGTCATCGACCATGAGCCGGTGGCGTCTCCATGCGCTTTCACAGCCCTCATGACCAACCGAGCCGCCTGCAGAGAATTGGCCCCTTCGTTGCCTGGAGACCAAAAGTGGTTATCGCCGAGGATGATGGCGAAGTTGATGCGGCCCATGACTGAATGCCAGACATCGCGGTCAGCAGTCCCGTCCAGGAACTGGTTTGCTCCCTGGGTAGGGATCAGCATCATCCAGGTCTCTTCCTCTGCGCTGAAGCGCATGTTGACGGGCATCTGGATGTGCCCAGCACCACGGCGCGGAGGCTTGGCCCGCCTGGCAGCGCGGCGCTGCTCTCGGTTCATCATCACTTCCATGGCTATCTCCGGTATGCCAGCTCTTTGCCTTCGTAAGGCAGACCGCGCACTGTGGCATTGCAGATTGGCGCCTTTTCATGAGGAACACTGATGTGGCGCTGGATCTTGATTCCTGCCGGCATGACGATCTTGGCTTCGGCTGGCAGTGAGAACACCTCTCGTCGCAGCTTGACCTGCAACTGCTGATGGGCGCCTGGGGCACGCGGGAGGCGGGCCATGCGTTTGCTGGCCGTCTTGTCAGAGATACCCAGCTCCTTGGCTACCTGCTTTGCGGTGAAGCCCTTGGAGCGCATGGTGATAAGGCGCTGCTCCATCTCGGGAGTGAAGACTATTCGCTGTTTCTTCATAGAAAAACCGCCTCTTGGGCGGTCCTGGGTTAGATCACTGAATACAGACGGAGGCTGCGGCGCATAGGGTCGATGAATGGGATGCTGTCATCTTCCATGTCATCGAATCCACCGCCGCCCTGTCGTGGCGCTGGAGCTGGTCGCGGAGCCGGTGCAGCGCGCTGGCTGCCTTGGCTATCGCCGCCAGATTGCTTGCCGCCTTGCAGGGCAACGTCATTGACGCGAATGTCGTAGTACTTCTTTCCCTCGTACTCGCGCTCAGTCACATTCCCGGTCACTGTGACGCTATTGCCTTTGGTGAGGTACTGCGCGAGTTTCTCGCCGCGCTCACCCCACAGTTGGCAGTTCCACCAGATGGTGCCCTTGTCGCGTCCTTGGTCGTCTGCCACGCTGAACGATGCGACAGACTTGCCTCCGCTGGTGTGGCGGATTTCGGCATCTTTGCCGATTCGGCCTGCGATTGTGATTACGTTCATTTCGTCCTTTCGTCCCTCCGGCCTTCCCGGAGGGTGTTGGTTATGCCGCGTTCTTGTAGTTGCGGATCAGGTCGACTGTTCGATGCACCTCTTGGGAAAACTCCTCAATGGCGCGTTGAAGCTTCTCAATGAACGCTTCATCCCTTAGGATGCGTCGAACAATCAACCGTGCGTTCTCTGGGAAGTCGGGGTGGTAGCTGACAAAGTCCCACCATTGGCGACCCGTGACCCACATGCACCCCTGAATCTGGGCTGTGTAGGCTGAGGGCTCGCGGGTCAGCTCTAGGTACTCGGCGTGGGTCTTGGCCTTCGGACACTTGATTTCCACACCGCCGTCCTCGTCAATCAGGCCATCAGGCGAGACACCAGCGGGAAGGGTGTCGTGCAGGCAGAAGCCCACTTCCTCCACGAAGTTGCCTGTCAGGGCCTCGTACTCGGCGCGGGCGATGGGCTCGCGCTCAGTGCCGATCTCCATGTCCTGGCTGGTGTACGTCTCGGTCGCCTTCCCTGAGATGATTTCTAGTGCTAGCTGGGTGGCGTAGGCCTTTCTGGTCAGGCCCTTGCCCCCGGCCAGGACATCAGCAAATCGGCTGCCGGTGGCTTTGCCAAGCCGGGCCTCGTACCATTCAGGCGTTTTCTGTGCCGCTGTTATCGTCAGCATCGGTCACCTCCTTGGCTTGCACATCGGTCACCGTGCGCTCACGGTCCACTGACTCAGCAATCTTCTTGTACGCCGCGTGGTGCTTGGCTAAAAGCTTGCGCTCATCGGGCGTTGCTGTGGATTGCCAGTAGACCTTGTAGGCTTCAGTTCCAGCATTCGCCGCTTCTTCTGCCTGGTCCAGCAAATGCTGCGGGGCCTCCGGGGCCGGGGTAGTGGGCGCTGGCACTTCATTGATGCGCTCAGCCTCGTCCTGGTCATAGATGCCTGTGTAGCCAAAGGCCAGGCGGGCGCACTGGATCATCGCCTTGTGGCGCAGCATGCGCTTCGGATGTGATTGCCACGGGCCTTGGCCGGAACGCTTGCACTCGCTCAGCCACTCAGTGACCTTGATGGGGTGGGAGCGGTCCTTGCGGTAGATGATGCAAGTGCAGGATTCATCATCCTGCGCAAAGTCCATCCCATCAAACTGCGGGTTGCTATTGATGATCCGGCTCCAGCCGTCCACGCCGACCACTGGCACGATGCCGTTGTTTCGGTCCGGGAAGGCGTAGATTTCCTTGGTCCAGGGATTGAGGCCGTACTGGTTGGCTACCACCAAGAGGGCAGCCATCTGCGCGTCAGATACTTGGCCTTTAAAGGCTGTTGCCTTGAGGGTGGCTACCAGCTCTTGCGGGTCACCTTGAATGCTCAGCGCTTGCGCCAGGGTCTGGGCGTTGCTTACGACGATGTTGCTCATATGCCTCCTCAGCTAGCCACAGCGCCCAGGCAGAGCGCGAGCAAAAGAAAAGCCGCTACAAAGAGCGGCTTGGGGGCGTGGTGGATGTACTTGATGGGTGGCACTATTTCTTCTCCTGCAGCGCTTGTAGTCGCCGGTACTTAGTAAAGGTCTTGCGGATGTCGGTCTTTAGGGCCGGCACGTAGCGGATTTCCTTCTGGCCTCGCTCGGGGCACAGTGCTCGGGTTGGCATGGTCAGCATGGGGGTGATGGTCATAGCTGCAAAACCCTCACTTTCATTGGACTGCCGTCGTCTTGGGAGAGAACGAAGCTCCAGGCCTGCCAGTCGTCGGCGAACAGTCCTTCGTGCTTGGTGTCGTTGATGGAGATGGAGTAGCGCTTCATTTGGCCTCCCGGGCTTTGAGCATCTCATCTGCGGCTTGGTAAGCCTCACGAGCAATCACCTCGTATGGCGCCTCTGCGTAGGCCTTGCTTCCACAAAGGCCCTGCAGTGCTTTGCTGGCAAAGTAGTCACGCATGGTCATTCCGCCTTCTGCCAATGCTGGCTCGTATTCTTCGGCGCCGCATGGGTCAACTCGCACGCATCGCAATTCGACAACCTGGCCGAAAGCTGGGCCGCCTGTGTTGATTTCTTCCATCTCACACCTCCTTGTGTTTGGCGAGAGTGGAATCCAGGTCATCCCTGTAATAGTTGCGGCGCCTCATGAGCGTGTCGTGTGGCTCCGCATTGATGCCGTGATACTCGCGGTTGTCTAGGGCGTCTTGGGCTCTCAGGTAGACAGCGACCGCGGTTTGAAAATCGCGCACCGCCTCCAGAAGCTCCCGAGGGCTCAGGCCGCACTCAGCCATGACTGCTTGAGCTTCTTCATTCACGCGCAGGTATTCAGCGACGGCCTCATTTGCAAAGGCGGCGCTCACATTACCTTGTGCATCTCCGTATTGGAAGTACCCGTGCTTTTCGTTGAGTTGTTGCACCTGCGGTTTTCCCAGGTGTGGCGGCTTCTCACTCGTCATCTTCAATCCCCTCGATCTCGTTGCAAAGGCGCAGCAGGCGATCACCTGAGCAGCACCGGATGCGGTTTAGCGTTTCTCCGCCGTCGCGGGCTTCTTCAAGCAACTGGGCCAGTTGGTCGCGCACCTTGAAGAACTTGTCGACCAGCTCCATGTGCACTGCCATGGAAACGGGTGGATCGTCGTAGTCCGGCTCCATCGCATCCCAAGCGGCCTGCCCGCGAGCTAGGCGCCTCATGTTGGACAAGTCACTCATGGTTGCTCCAATAAAAAACCGCCCGAAGGCGGCAAATCCAGCGTGTTAGTGCTGGAGTGTGTTTGTGAATAGATTGGCCAGGGTTGGCTACATCTATGAATAGGGGATGGTGGTCGGGCTACTTTCGCTTCTCGTGATTGAGCGCAATCTCGATACCGGCTCGTCCGGGGTGTTGTCACTTCTTCCGGGCTGGGTTCTAGCCAGCCAGCTACGGTCATGCGGCCACCATCAAGAAAAAGAGCGGATCACGCAACTCGCGTACCGCCTGCAAGCAGGTCGTGTCGGGGGTCTGTCGGATGACCCTGGTCCGCGTTCCGTTACAGTTTTTCTCTACCGCGCTCTTTCTTGATGGCCCTCTTTCGAGGAGCACCCAAAGCATCAAATCATCTGAAATGATGCTCTTGGGGTGCTTATGTGGTTGCCTTGGCGGGGTCTGGATACTGGGCAAGTAGATCGTCCAGGGTTGGAGGCTCTTCGCCCCCATAGCAGCCTTGAAGCCCCCGCCACAACCTGGCGATTAGTTCTTCGTCCACCTCGGCGCAGGCAACGCAATCGAGTATTTCAACGAAAAGGTTGATGATTTGTTCATGACTAAGCTGTGCAGCGATGTCGTCTGCGGCCACTTTTGCATGGACTCTGACGTTAAGTATGGTTGGCTGATCCATCTTCATCCTTCCGCGCCTGTGCGCATATATTGAAAACGCCCTGAGTAGGGCGCTTGGGGGTTAGGACAAAATCTATGCCCCGTCCAGAAGGGCCTTCACGCGCGCCAACTCGTTTTTGCTGTGAACTGTTCCGCCGCTGTTGAGGTCCAGATAAAACTGCAGGAGATCGCGGCGGGTGTTGAATTCGTAAATGGCGATGTTGAACATGTTGCCCGTGCGCCGGGGATCGAATGACGTGCCATTCAGTAACGAGGCGGTGATTCCGCCGAAGACCTGCACCTCGTCACGCATGAACAATCGCATGGTGGTCAGGCGCTGCAGCCCGTCGATGCACTGCATGTGGCTCTGCTTGATATCGCCGCCTTTGGTGTGGTTGCTGATCCAGCCTGGGCAGTTGAACAAGATGCGTTTGGGGGCGCGGCCACGCAGAAACGATTCCATGTAGGCGGTGCGCTGCTCAGGTGTCCAGACGTGGCCGCGTTGAAAGTCGGGCTCCAACTCCAACTGACCGCCAGCAGATTCCAAGTCGTCGCTCCAGCACTTCAACATGGGGTCAACGCGTGACAACTCTTGGTCAACGGTGTAGGCGGCAGAGGGGATGGGGCGGATGATGTGGTACAGCTCGCGGTCCTTGTCGGAAAGGCTATTCCAGTATTCGTCCCTGAGATTGAACTTGTTCATAGTGGCATGTCCTGCACCTTTTAAAAAGCAAAAGGCGACTCGGTTGAAGCGCCTTGTGATTTCCCTCTGATGTCGCCCAGAGGGGAGCGCCGGCGGTTAGATACCGCGCCGCAGAAATGCATCGGGCTTCGTTCTTGCGATGGACTTGAGCACCTCATCAAGCTCCTTGCAGGTCAGCTTGTGCTTCGTCATTAACTCCTTGGCGCGCTCGTCAGATAGCTCGGCAATCAGGGCCAAAGCCTTGGTCTTTTTGGCGTCGAATTCAGCCTTCCGAGCGTCGAGTTCGTTGCGCTTCGCGATTGCTTGCTCACGCTTGTAGCGGTCAATCTGGTTGTCGATGTTCCCGCGCTTGGAGAGAGGAACATTCAGTACTCCGTGATCTAGCATTGCTACTCCTTAGAAAAACGAAACGCTCCCTATGGAGCGCTTTGGTTTTCTCCCCCGGCCTAACCGGGGTTGGCTGATCTATACCCGCCGAAGCGGTCCCAGCACTTGGCCTATTGCGGTAGCCAATCCTCCACCCTTCGCACTCGCCGGAACGTGGGCCGTCCTCGGGTCATAGCGGTTAGCTCCGCGCTGTCTAACACTGCACTTCACTATCGCTGCACGCTGCGCTCCACTGGAGCTAGACCTTCCTCTTGCATCGAGTCGGTTCAGGGGCCGGATCGCTACCCCTTCGGTCGTTTCGCGTTCGTTGCTGCGATGGGTGAATATTAGCGTTACGCAAAATGTCTGTCAATAGCGTAACGCGAAATTCCCGCAAAAGTGCAGCTTGTTTTGTTGATCGTGACTAGGATCTGCGTGCAGGCTGGTGTTACATAACACCTGAGGAGGAACGCTTCAGGGGCGCAAGATGTAACGAGTTATGATTGGCCGATCTATCCCAAGGAGGTCCCGTGTCAACTCGTTTCATCTCTATGCTCGCCGCAGTTGTTTTGGTTGTGGGTTGCAGCAAGCCCACAGACACAGTGATCCCAAGCGACATGAGCAAATGGGACGCGGAACTTGCCCCTGCTGCTAAAAAGCTACCGGAGGAAGATCGCAAACTTCTGACTGCCTTTGTGATGAGGGCCAAAGTAGGGCAGGCCTTCGGCAAAGGGGAGGGCATCCCGTTTGGAATGACGGTTGGCGAAGCAATTGCAGAACAGAAGAAGTGGGCTGAAGAACAGCGCCAGAAAGCGGCAGAGGAGCAGGCCCTTAAGGAGAGGCTTGCCAAGGAAGCGCTGGATGCGCAGAAGCGCATAAATGAGGCTGTGACGGTAGCTCTGCTGTCCAAAAAGCAATTGCTAAGTGACTACAGAGTTGGACGCTACCAAGAAGAGCAAGTCTTTGTGGTCGGAATAGAAAACAAGTCCGCCAAGAAAATCATTGGTGTTTCCGGCGAAATCGACTTCATTGATGTGTTCGATAAGACAGTTGCCTCCACTAACTTCGCAGCCAGCGAGTCGATAGCTCCAGGAGCTTCCATCAAGTGGACGGGTAGTCGGAAATACAACGAGTTCATCAGCGAACAACGCGCTATGTGGAACCTCGAAGAAGGAAAGTACACAACCAAATTCACACCTTGGGAAGTAATCTTCGAGGGGGGTGAAAAGCTGTCTGCACCTCGTTAAGAGCGTCAAGCTCACGCAACAAAAAACCGCCCTGAGGCGGTTGGTTGTCACCCTGTCACTAGTCACTGCTTGCGGCGTCTAGAGAAGCCTGCAATGCCAGCCAAGCCAATAATCGGCGTCAGAGCTAGCAGCCCGATGGCGCCTAAGCCTGGAACTGGGGTAGGTGCAGACGGCGCAATCGCTTGCGGAGTCAGCGTCACAGTGGCAATGGCGCAGACGGAAGCTGCGTTGCATGCTTGATACTGGAAGGTCGCAGGTGCTGTGAAGGCGCTTGTCGGAGTGAACTGAATCTGACCACCCGAGTAGGCGAGGGCGCCTGCCGCAGCATTTGAGAGCGTCAGCGCATATGAAGTGTCAAGCGTCACACCTGCTTCGTCATTTGGCAGAACGTCCAAAGAAGTAGGAGTACTGCGGGAGACGGTGAAGCTGTCGTCCGCGAGCACAGGAGGGCTCACATCTGCATCGTCGAAGCAAACTCGGATGAAAGTTCCGGCTCCTTGACTTGCGTGGTTTATGGTGAGAGACGTTGTGGTTTCCGGAGGCGAGTTCGTGAATCGGAAAGTACCTGATCCAAACCCTCTTGTGACAATCAAGTTGCCAGATACTTCCAGCGGATCCGGGGCGGTGGTACTGGTTGGCAACGGAGTCGGATTGAGGTCAGCAGCAACAGGTGTGTAAAGGCCCGAGCTAGTTGAAAACGATGTGTCATCACCAGGGTTATGTCCATTCATATCAATAGAAATGGACGAGGTACGAATTGGATGATCGAAACCGATGGTACATACAACACCTGAGGTGTTAGCCGTATTTGTTCCCAGACCAAACCCGTCCATTCCTTCGTAGGTAAACGGGTTAAAACCGGGTTCAGAACAACCCGCCGACTCAGTAACGGTGACGGCTCCGTACGTTCCTGCAGTCGTTATGCATTGGTTTGCAGCAATGGCGTGTGCAGCAGTAAGTGCTGCGGATAGGCCCACTAAGAAGCGCAAGCATTTCACTTTCATCATTGACTCCTTTTGGTTTCTTTGGATATCTTTGTTATTTTGCTCTATAGATACAACAATTAACAATATCTACCCGAAAGATTTGGCCAAGGTTAACCCTTAGAACATCTAGCAATGCCTTGCTCTACAAGCCCGCTTTTCGTCGCAGACCCTCTCGGTACAGTTGGCCACCGATCTCAGCCAGAGAGAACATCTCTTCTTCTGAGATGCTTCCCTCAATCTCGCCCATGAACTGAGCGAGGAGCATCATTGCTGTATCTGGGTCGCAAGGGATGCCCAGCTCGTCCATGCGCTCGGCCTGCTGGCGGAAGGTCTCGATGTAGGGGTCTACTGGTTTGGTCATGGCTGCCTCCTGTGCGGATGCTAACGCGCAGGCAAAAGAAAAGCCACCCGGAGGTGGCTTGGCGTCATTGCTACTCGGCAAACAAGTTGGCAATGATTAAAGGATAAGTTGGTCGAAACAGTAGTTGCACATACAATTTTGGAATAGATAGCGCGAGGGCTACTCCAAAGTCGTCAATTTGCCCCTTGTGCCATTTAGCTTCAAATTCAAGACGGCTGTGCTCAGGACACAGGCAAGCAAGTGTCATCCAAATAGCGCGAATGTCAGATACCTGTTGCTCTTCTCGACTCCCAACAGACTGTACCCAATCGATTAGTAGTTGCTCGAACTTGTCTTTAGTATCCGTCAGCTCTTCAGCTGAATCCAATAGATGCATCGCCTCTTTGACATTGACAAATCTTTCCCAGCAATCATTTAAACCCCTAGCTAGGACGATTACATTAAATCCGTGCTCCCTCACCAAACTATGTTCCGTATTGGCAGCACTTAAAAAATACCCTCGTACTATTTCAGTATCGAGGGTGGTTTTTACACAGCGCACCTTTTGATTGGTCAGCTCTTTAATCTTGTCGATTACAGAATTTCGCTTTACCTTAGGTGACAGCGTTTGACAATAATCATAAAGCTCTTTGAATTTCTCTTTTTGCATCGGAAACTGTTTGAGCTGTATTAGTATTCTGAATCTACCAGATCGAAGTCACCATTTTCGATTTGCGAGAGAGATTTATTAATCTGCTCTGCAAATAGCTCAGGGGAAGCATCCCTGTTAGTCCCAGGAAACAGCTTTAGATTAGTGACTCCAAGAGAGTCAATGTCAAAAAGACGGCCTTTCGCAATTTCAAGTTGTTGCATATCACACTCCAGCGGTTATTTTCTACTACCAAAAAAGACTAAAAGCGCAAAATGAATAGACTGCAATTTTTCATAGCTACCTCCAAAAGCAAAAAATGCACCTCTAAGGCGCAAAGAACGGGAGACAACAATGTCAAGATTGACACTATTTTTTTGGCAAACCTGCAATCATAGCAGATATTTTTAGCAAGTGGGCTCTTGCATCAACCACTTGTTTACTCTAGGGTAAACGCTTTTGCTACTAGTGTCAATAGCGTTTGGTGAATTTCATTTTATGTGATATGCACATGGGTGAAATTCTTAAAAATCTTTGTTTATCAATGGCTTGCGATGTTGTGTGTTGTCCTGCGATCACTGGATTGTTGTTCAGTTGAGACTCTGTAAACCATGCGGCTCGATGACCTCTACTCTCTTTGCTGACGGAGAGTGAATTAGATTGAGGGCGAGTTGTTCAATTCCCTGACTCCGCAGCTTGAGCCGTCCCGCGCCTAGATGACATTGTGAAAAAAACTCTTCCACTTAGAAGCTTACCTGATACGCTCTTATGAGCACGACCCAGTCAAGGTTCAGGCAGCGTCGTCCACTGCCGCCTGCTTCCTGACGCGCGGCAACTCATAGTGTTGGCCTGGAAAGAAAGCTCTCTCGATCTCCCTCAGCCTGTTCACACCGATGCCTGTGATCTTGAGTAGCTCTGCCGGCTCCACCGCCTTCAGCTGCTCAGGAGTGGTGATTCCAGCCCTCAGCAAGGCCATGACTGTGGAAGGGTCGAGGGCGCCATTAAGAGATGAGCCGCGGATGTGCCGCACTGGTGAATAGATCCGTGCCGGTGTGAACGACTTATCTGGGAAGAACGCTCTCTCAATCTGACGGAAGCGGTACATGCCCAGGCCCCACATCTTTACGAGTTGATGCGGATAGGCCATGCGCAGCGCTTCCACCGTATGAATCCCATTCCTTTCTAGAATACGCTTCACTCGGGGCTGAAGTACGTCGCCCAGGGGTGTTTCGGGTTGCGGCGTGTTTGTGTCTTCTTGCATATTGCACGCATCATAAATTTGAACGAGGCGTTATCCTAGCTCCTGGACCCAGCTTGTGCCGACTCCCTATCTTCCCTCTGCAGTTCCATGAGCGCGCGCCATAGAGCAGGGCGATACTTTGATTTCCCATCGATGGCATCGTTCTTCAGATCGTCGCGGAAGTGAGGCACGTAGTACTGACCAGGGAAAAGAAGGGCTTCGATCTTTCTGAATGTTCGGGGGCCTATATCGGGCATTTGCAGCAGTTCTTCCGGGTAGAGCCGTCGTACCTCTTTCATGGTCGTAATGCCGTTTCTTGCCAGGGCCCTCCAAAGTCTTGGGGGCAAAATTTCCTTCAGCAATGCGCTTTCTTGATCGTGTGTTTCGTCGGTCATCCAATTCATGAATAAGATCATACAAATCAGAACTGACGAACACTTACAAGCCCATGTTTTTAGTTGTTTGCGCGACAGAATTGGAAAGAAGATGTAACGGATGCCCATGAAAAAGCCCTCCGAAGAGGGCTCTTGATCAGTTCGACTTGCGTCGGCGCATGAGGCCCATGGATCCGGCTACAGCCCCAGAGAGCAGCAGCAGGCCGACACCACCTATAGTAGGGACTGTCTGAGGGGCAGTCGGTGGAGGAGGCGCTGTCACCGTAAAGTCTTGTGTTTGAGTGCTACTTGTACCGGTGAGTGTTGCGGTCACAGAGTACTGACCAGCAGGCAAACCTGCACCTTGAATACTGTAGGTATTGTCGGGATTCAGAGTAGCCTGAATGTTTTCGACGTACCCATTAGGACCAGTAACAACTAGGTCGACAGTGGTTGATGTGCCGGGGTTTGCAACTGATCCAGCGTACACAGGCTTGGTAAAGGCTGGCAATGTTCCGGGATTCGTCAAAGCCAAGCTTGAGGGTAGCTGGCCAGCAACCAGAAGTCCGTCAACCGCCAAACCGGATTGCTGACCATTATCAGACCAATTGACCACTCCGATTTCAAGTCGGTAGGATCCTGCCGCAGGAACATTGTATGTAGCTTCAACCCAGCCCGAGTAGCCACATCCTGCGTCGTAGCATGAACCCGTGCCGCCTCCAGCAGTCCCCAATGGAGACCAAGTCGGAGCGCCCGCAATGATCGGCACACTTGGCGGAGTGAGTGTTGCTTGGGGCGGAGGCATTCCGTTACCTGGCACTACCGATTCCACTGGATCTGTACGCGCTGTGAAAAGTAGCGCAACTTCATTACCAGATCCGTCTAGGAGCCTTGCCCAAGCGAAATCAGAAAAACCTGCCCCATCACTAGTGACATAGTTGAATTGAAAGCTAATGGGTGCACCGGCTGCAGGAACTGCAAAGAGTGGCGAAGTATATGTAGATCCGTTCTTGACTTCTGTGTTCGGTACGCCGGTGGGCAACTTGGTCAAGTCAAAATCATCAGGGCTAGAGCCATCGGCATTTATTTGAGTACTCACCCATGCGTAGCCAGTAGTACCTGCTACAGGAGCATCAGTGACTACACCGTCTGCCGTTGAAGTCCCACATCCAATCAGATTGCTGCATGTCCAGCCGGTGGTGTCGATTGCCCAAGATTGGACTGAGAAAACCAATCCGGCTGTAGCCAAAAGAGTCTTAACTTTCATTTTTTCTCCTGAGAGTTGAGCTCCAAATTGAAGCGAATGAACACACCCTTCAAAGTGGTGATTCAAGGCTTTGAACTGTTTGAAGGCAAGGCCCCTTGGACAGACCAGGCGACGAGGTTCACAATTTTCTATAAAGCAATAAATGTAAACGGATTGTTGCGAATTGTCTATCACTGAAACTAGTGACAGGGATATCCCGGAATCACAAACACAAAGCGGAAAAAAGCCCGCGTCTGCGGGCTACTGGGTGGACGGTGCCCTCGCTGGCATCACAGCGGGGGGCTAGCACTAGGCGTTAAGTTTTCTTGGCCTGGCCTTGAGCCGTTTGATGATTCTGTCAGTGCCGCCAAGCTTCAACACAAACACGCTCCAGTCTGGCTTGCCCAACTCCGCACGGAGAATCGACTCCTGGACCGGCGCTGGCTCCGCAGTTTCTTTGATGTTTCGGATAGCAATCAAAAACTTTAAAAAATCACCCCCATCGCTTGGCACCTGGCCGATTTCTGAGGCGCATGTTTGATTGGTCAAGACCAAATCCGGCAGTCCGATCCCAAGCTCCGCATTGGTTTTGGTCTCAGTGACCCATATGCCATGCATGATCGGATGCTCTGGAGGCTCCCCCTTTGCAAGGGGATGGAATACTCCATGGAGTAGCAGAAATTGAAGCGGCGTGCGCAGCTGCAGCGTAGCCGAGAACCGCCATCCTGCGACGATGTCTTGATTCGCGAGTCCTTGAGCAACGTAAGGGCGCATAGCCTGTGTTTCCAAATTTCAGCCTGGTGATGCAGAGGATCTTGTCAACCATCACTCCATGGCGATTTCTAGCTTGGTGGTGGCGCGCTCAGCTTTCTGCTTGGCTTCTGCGACACGCTGCAGGTAGACACGCTCAATGTCGCTATCCAAGGGCACAGAGGCATCAAAGGCAGAGGACCACTCCAGCCGCCACTCCACCAGTTCAGGCGGTGGTGTTTGCTTGCCATATGCGGCCTTTGCTTCGTCGTACGCCGCTTTTAGTTGAGCCTTGCCATCTTCCGCGCATTCCTGGGGCATCGGGCCTTCAAGCGGCAGCTTCGCGCGAATTCGCACGAAGATCGTCCGCACACGAATGGTGCAGGTCTCCAGCTGAATGGAGAGCATTTTGGACTTTTGCTGAATGGGCGCAAATTCGGGCTTAATTTCCGGTTCCGATTTCACCGCTTGAGCCTTTGCGGGCTTTTTGGTTTCAGCGTGGGCAACAGAACCCAGCATAGACAAAGCGACCATAGTGGCCAGTGCAATTTTCTTCATAACCCCTCGCGTTTAAATCTTAGAACTGTTCACTTCGCCAGACTGTCAGCACCTTCCCAATCACCTGGAAGTGCTGATTTTTGGCGGAGATGTCATAAGGTGGATAGTCTGGATTCTTGGAAATGATTCGATAGACGAATCCAGGGCCCTCGAATTCCGGAACCCGCTGAACAATTTTGATAAAGCCTTCGTCACCCACTCGGAAGAAGTAGATGCCTTCATGGTTGACCGTGCGCACACCGCGATCCACGAGAAGCGGATCCCCAGGATTGAACATCGGCCTCATGCTTGGGCCGAAGCCCGTGACGATGCAAAGATTCTTTAGAGAACTGTACGAAGGCACGTTCAAATGGAGCCAATCAGCGCTGACGTTCCAGCTGCGAATCACGCCAGGCTGATCCTCCAGAAGGAGGCGCCCATTGGTCCCCATCCCACCACCGGCATCAAACTCGGTGATCACCAGGTCTCCGTTCCCGGACGGGTCTTCATGCGGTGCAGGAGCGACAATTTGCAGTTCAGTACCGTCCGAATGATCTTGATCTAGCCACCCCATCGGCTTGCCAAAAGCCGCCTCGATACGTCGGGCGGTCTCCTTCCGCATTCCACGGGGCTTCCCGGTCTTTGAGTCCTTGGCGCCCACCCTGAGGTTGGTGAACTGTGCAGGGGACATCTCAAGTAACTTGGCTGCGGCGGACGCTCCGTTGGACTCTTCCTCAAGAGTCGTCAGGTTGTCTCGCCGGATTTGGTCAATATCACGCATTTTTTCATTTCATAGCAGAACGCTAAATGCGTCTATGCGCGTAACGCTATTGCTATTTGTTTTGCGTTACGCTAAACTGGTTCGCATGACGCTATCAGACTACATCAAGGAACAAGGACGGGGCGGGCTGACTGCGCTGGCTCGGAAGATCGGCGCGCATGCCCCAGATCTGTCCCGCTGGGCTGCCGGTGATCGTCCAGTGCCAGTTGAGCGCTGTGTCGCAATCGAGGCCGCCACTGGTGGCGCGGTTTCTCGCATTGACCTCAAACCTGTTGACTGGCAACAGATTTGGCCTGAGCTGAAGAACAAAAAGGAGGCTGCATGACCGCATCACGCCTCCCACTGCCGATGGCATACGCAGACCCTGCATTTGAGGCCTGCATCGCAGTGGCCCTGGGCACCCCCGAACTCATCACTGAATTCGACCGCCTCTATGGCGCAGACCTGATGAGCGGCAAGGCTGCCGAGGGCGATATGCGCGTTTTCGTGAACTTCGTCCACCGCTGCCTGTATCTGGCATTGCCCGACGAGTCGATCCATTCCATGCGCAGGGCGGCTATCGCTCTTGCTGCCTAACTGATTTCCAACCCCGTGTTTTTGTAGAGAGAGGAAGAACACACCATGTATGCAGACCCTGTCCATATTCGTTCCAAGCGCGTGAACCTGTCGCTGAACAGCACCGAGATGCGTGTTGTGGAAGCGATGGCTGAGCTGCACGGAGTACAGCCGTCCGTCTTCATCCGTGAATTGGCCATGGAGGCTTTGAAGCATTTGCATGGCTCCAAGTCTGCAACTGGTGCCGAGGAAAAGCGACACGCTTATGCGTAACCGTTCAGGAACTCCCCAGTGCAACCAACCCATGACACCACATTTGCAGGCAATGACCTCTCCGCACTAGAAGCCGAAGCAGTTGAACAGGGCGTCACTGTTGACGAGCTAGTAACCGAACTGATCTCAGCAGAGATCCAGCGCAGATACCTGATCCCCAAGCTTTCTGCCGCTCCCGTTGTGCCGTTCCCAAAGCGGCGCACCCTCCCAAACACTTTTGCGTAACGGATTCGGTATGAATGCCTTCACCAAGCGTAACGAATCCCTCGCGGCTAAGTGGGCCAAGCCCCGAATCCTCAAGACAGTAGACCGCAACCCTCGCTACCACGGCTACTACATCGAAAGCGGGGCTCAGGCCCAGGCATCAACCCTCAAGACCCAACGAATTCTGAAAGGAGCCCTGCGATGAACAACGCCCGAGCAAGCGACCCAATTACCAGCGTCATCGCAGGCGAGCGCGCAGCCCTGTTTGCTGGCAACCACTACGACCGCATCCTGGCCGCGCTGGACGATGAGAAGACCCTGACGGCCGGCGAGATGGCCCAAGCCACCGGCATGTCGGTAGAGCAGGTCTGCCGCCGTTTGCCTGAGCTGCAGGCACGCGGCCAGGTGCAAGTTGTGCAGTTTGAAGGCGAAGACCTGCTGCGCAATGGCTATCGCGTCTGGGAGGCTGTATGAGCCCCAAAGAGAAAACCCGCATCGGCGGCAACCGAGCGGGTTTGTTTAGCAAACCCCTGAAAGGAAATGCTTTGAACGAAATGTACCAGAAGCAAAACCGCAGCACAAGGCAGATTGCGGATCGGAAGACGGAATGACAGAAAGCCAATTCTCAGTAGTGCCGATGGAGGTGGTGATGGACAGGCGATTGACGCTTGAACAGACCCGCGTCCTGATTGCGCTCTTCTCATTCCGCAACAAGGTGACCAACACCGTGTGGCCATCCCGTGCATCCATTGCAGCTCGAACGGGCATGCACCCATCCAACATCAGCAGCGCAACGACAGCGTTGGTAGGCCTTGGCTGGGTCACGAAAGAGGGCGCTGGCGGCCACTCCAAGGCAACCCGCTACACCCTCAATGTGCCTGAGTTCTTTGAAGAGGAAAAAGTAGCCGATCAGGCAACGGTAGCCGAATCGGCAACGGTAGCCCAACAGGCTACTCAAACGGTAGCCGAACGGGCTACTACCCCCGTAGCCGATCAGGCTACACGCAAAGAACAATCCATTGAACAGTCCATTGAACAAACCAAGAAGACGCGCAAGCGCGCCTCGAACTTTGTTGTGCCGGACTGGATTGACCAGGCTCATTGGGATGCATGGCACTCCTGTGCCAAACGAAAAAACGCCACCGATGCGCAAAAGCAGATGGCCGTCGAAAAGCTGGCTCGCTGGAAGGCGGACGGCATCGATTACGCCCTGGCTTTGGAAAACGCAGCCATCGCTGGGTGGCAGGGTCTTTTCGAGCCGAAGACCGGCGGTAATGCCCTGATCCAGCCCGCCCGTCGTTCTACCGCTGGCAAGCCTGCCGAAAACTTTGATGCCAAGAACTACGGTTCTGGCGTGGAGACGATCTGATGCAAGCAATTCAATCTTTGATGAACCGTGTCGAGCGTGTGGCAACGAGCGCAAACCCTCTGAGTCCTGCTGCTCCAATTGAAACGCGGACATGCCCCACGCATGGCGACTATGAAGCCAAGCACATCATTCGCAGCATCTGGACTCGCTGCCCGACCTGCAAGCAAGAAGCAGAGGATTCAGAGCGCCGCCAGCGTGAAGAGGCTGCCGCTGCTTCTCGCCGCGCTAGCTGGATCGCCGCCTTGGGTCGGGCTGGCATTCCTGAGCGCTTCCACGACCGCACGCTGGAGAACTTCATTGCGGAGAACTCAGGCCAGCGCGAAGCATTGGACTTTGCGCTGAACTACACGGCGAATGTCGCGGAAACCTTGAAGTCTGGCCGGTGCGCTCTGTTCACCGGCAAGCCCGGCACTGGCAAAACCCATTTGGCCATCGGCATCGGCCGCAAGGTCATGCAACTCCCCAATGCTGATGTGCTGTTCATCACCGTGATGCGCGCCATCCGCTCAATCAAGGACACCTGGGCCAAGGGCAGCGAGCAGAGCGAATCACAGGCCATTGAGGCGCTGGTGGCTCCTGATCTGCTGATCCTTGATGAGGTAGGTGTCCAGTACGGCTCCGACTTCGAGAAAAACATGCTGTTCGACGTGCTGAACGACCGCTACGAGAAGCGCCGGCCGACCTTCTTCCTGTCCAACCTGACCAAGGATGAAGTCGCTGCATACCTGGGCGAGCGTGTGATGGATCGGCTGCGCGAAGACGGCGGGGCAGTGATCCCGTTCGCCTGGAACAGCTATCGCGGACGCAACAAGGAGGCCCAGTGACATGTGCAACCTGCAAACACTGGCAGCTAAAGGACTCGTCCGGCCAAACAACACCGATGGCAAAGCACCACATGGCGCCATGCGAGTTTGGCCCATCGTGGCGGTTCCTGCCACCACACCAAACATGCAACAGCCACCAGGCTGCACCGGTAAATGTGATCAAGGTCAGGGATGCCTGGCTCAACAGGAAGGGGTGAGGGGATGAAGCCAAAACTGATCAAGAGCAACGGCCTCTGGCACTGCGCCCTGGTGTCGGCACTGCGCGGCTTCGTGGGCCTGGGCTACACGCCGGCTGATGCGTACAAGGACTGGGAGCAGGGGGCTGGCCGTGACTGAGCCGATCGACCCACACGCAGCAGTTGACTACATGCTGAAAACAGCGCCGCGCTTCGCTAAGGCACGGGCCGAGCGACTGCACCTCGAAGAATTCCGCAAGTCCAAGAAAGCGCTGCTGATGAAGGATTCGGACGGCAAGACCGTCTCTGAGCGAGAGGCCGATGCCTACGCACACCCTGAGTACCAAGAAGTGCTGGACGGCTACAAGGTGGCCGTGGAGGCCGAAGAAACCCTGCGCTGGAAGCTTAAGGCAGCCGAGTTGCAGGTAGAAATCTGGCGCAGCCAAGAGGCCAGCAACCGGGCAGAGGGGAGAGCGGTGCGATGAGTGCATATCAGCGAAACAAAGGTCGGCGTGGCCAGCAAGAGCTAGCAAACCTGCTTCGGTCTCGTGATTGGAATGTGATCGAGGCCAACTCCGGCACTGCAGTGGAGGACTTCGTGGTCTTTGATGCCGATGGTAAGGCGTGGTCTGTGGAGGTGAAAAACACAGTCTGCATAACCGAGGCGCACCGCAAGCAAGCGATGGAGCAAGCCAAGAAGCGCAAGCTGCCTTGGATGCTGGCCAGCAAGATCACAGGCACGCCGTTTTGGCTGGTGCAGCGACAGGGCCACAAGGCAGCTGTGTGGGAGGCCGGATGCTCAACAAGTTAAACGCCAAAGAGCGCTCCTATATCGCCAGGGTCAAGGAGCTGCCTTGCTCGGTCTGCGATGCCGGAGGCCCAAGTGAGGCGCACCACGTAAAGCAACACAGCCAATACACATGCGTCGCGCTGTGTGAGGACTGCCACAGGGGCAGCTTCAACGGCTGGCACGGCCAGAAGCGCATGTGGTCGGTAATGAAGATGGATGAATTGGACGCTTTGAACATCACCATCAAGCGATTAATAGGCAACTGAAAGGTAGACCATGAGCATCACAGCAGAGCGTTACACAGCAGCAATGCATTCCAGCGACCTTTCGGACGAAGCCCACAAGATCGGCCAGGTGGACCTGATCAAGGCAAGCGGCATGAGCAAGGCCAGTGTGGCATCCCACTACCTGCGGATCATCACCAAGCCCAGCCGGTCGGACATCGAGCGCATGCACGCTGAGCTGGTTCACGAGGGCAAGGTCAAGAAGGTGGCATCGCCCCACGATTCCGCCACTGAGGCCATGGCATGGTTGATCGACCAGAAGTGCAAGCCCTGCAATGGAACCGGCCTCAAGGTAAAGGAAGCCAAGACCTACACCTGCTCCAAGTGCAAGGGAACCATGCTTGCCCGCGAGCCCAGCAGCAAGGATGCCCAGCTGCTGATAGACCACGTCATGGACTGCAAGCGGACACACAGCAACAACATGAATAAACTGTTGCGCCCAAGGTGAAATTCTGGTATTCTCGGCAGCGTTGAGAGGTTGTTTTATTCACCACGCTGGCAACGTTAGTTGTTGGCCCTCAACCATGAATCACTTGCCGGGCTGTTGTGGCTCGGCAAGGCCTTAGATGGCGGAGCGTTTCCGCTTCTAGGGCCATCACACATGCTGATTGAGAACCGAAGTGCTGCGAGAGCGAAAGCGACCACAAGCAATTCATACGTCATGCAGTCAGCTGGACGGTTGGGCTCCTGAATTGAACAGGCCTTTAGGGTGCTTTTGGTTTGGAGTAAGGGGTTCAAGCGGATGCAGGTGCAAGCCCTGACAACCAGTCCGAGGGGAAGGGCCTCGGCACCAACACCCAGCCTCGCCTAGTGCGGGGCTTTGCTTTTTTGCAAATACCTTTGGTTTCCAGCTGCAGCAAGCGCGGCCCGCACCCGAGCGGTATGAAGGTGCGGCATCTCCTACTGAGAGCTTCCCAGTGCTTGAAGAAGCGAACAGCAACCCCAGCCCATGAGGGTTGTCTGATGGGGTACGAATACCAAGGCCAGCCAAGTGCTGGCTTTTCTTTTGGAGCAAGCCATGAGCCTAAGACGAAAGATAGCCCTGTGGCTGTGCCCTGAGTTGGCTGGGCCTGTGGGCGAGCCCGCTTTGCCTTTCCCGCATGTTCAGGCAACTGTTGGGACTCAAGCCTGGGGCGAAAGCGTGAAGGCAATAGCTAGCCAGAGCATGGAGAACGCCATCCATGCAGGCGAGCGCATCATTCCCCCGGCCGACAACAAAGCCCTGATCCAGAGTCTCAAGGCAAGCCAGCATGCGCACGACGAAGTGTGGAAGGCTGAGGTCCTTGACCTGCTTCGGCTGCTGAATGCCACGCTCACCAGCGTCACAGAGGGCGGCAACGCCATGAGGGTGACCAACCTCAAATAACCAGTTACCGCAGGGCAGGCTCTCCGCACACGCGACCTACACACTTGGAGCCTAGCCTCTGCGACCCGATAGGAGATGTGATGCGAAATGTGGCAATGAGGCTGGGCATGAAGCCTCGATAAAGCTCATGCATCCACTAAGAGCGGCATCCCAAAAAGCTTGTACCTGAGAGAGTGGTTAGATCTTGTTGACAAACTGTTATTGACTGTACAAATAGTTTCATTCACCATCTCCGGATTGCATCATCAGGATGTAGTTCAATATTTTTTGTCCGGGGTCTCTGCTGGTTGTGCCTGCAGAATCCCTGAAAGGAGAAGTGCATGGTGCGCGAAATTTTTTCTTCACTCTTTCTGGCTTTCGGCCTTTGTGCTGCAGCTTCTTCTTCAGCTGCCTTGATCACTGGTACTTCTGCTTGGTCGGGAGACTTCGCGGAGTCGGCCATCTCGACCGATCTGAAATACGCAGATGGCAAACCCTATAGCGATCTTCCAGTTTTCATGATCTGTGTTGATGTGACGTTGTCATATCCAGAGGGAGCCGTCGGCTACACAACTGAGGCTGGTGGTAGTGCTTTGAAGGGTGGGTCTGGTGCAGCAGGTGTTGCCGCCATCAACTGGCTATTTGATCAGTATTACGCGACCTACTTCAAAAGTGGTTCAGATGCACAGAAGTGGGCATTTCAATATGCAGTCTGGGAGATCGGCAACGACTACAACGGCAGTGCCGGCAGCATCAGCGCGACGAGTGGTTTGTCTCATCCGTTTGACGATGGATACAAGAGCGCTGAACCGGAGTTTATTGCTGCCTATCAGGCTATGTACCAGGCAATGACAACGACGTTGCCTACATTGAGTGGCGCATATCGTTCGAAGACATACACGATCGATCTGTTTAATAGTGCAGACCCCACGTACCAGAGCATGGTGGCTTTAGTCGAAAAAGCTCCATCCTCCCCCGTGGTGACAACGCCGACTCCCGTTCCAAGCTTAGGTGTGGCTGGCATGGTTGGATTGACTGGGATGCTGTCATTGTTTGCAGTGGGCGGGCTATCCCGCAAACGCCAGTTAAAGAAGATGTCTTGAAACATCCAGGACAGAGCTAGCTTCTGAGATCGAACCGCCCTCGGGCGGTTTTCTTTTTATGGTGGGACTAATCTCCAATCTTCGTTAGGATGCCCTGCCGGCTGCTCGCGATGATCTTCTTGGCTTGCTCTGCTGAGACGACTTCATACGGCCAGCGAAATGACGTGTAGAGAAAATCCGGGCCGCCCTCGCGGTCTGTAATTTTCGCGTGAATGTGAAATAGCGTCCCAGCGGGCTGAGAGTCACGCATCTTTGAAGAGCACTCTACCTTCATGCCTGTGTCTACACCTTGACCTGGGAGCGGCCTAGCGCGGAGTGATTTAGAGGATTGCTCGCCAATGGCTTGGTAGGTTTCCACCACGAAAGAAGAGTAAGTCACTTGGATCCGAACTTGAAGAGATGAAAGGCCCGCCATGGCAACAAAACCGGCGCAAGGCAAGCCGGTTGCCAAGCAGGCAGGCGGACGACCTAGCAAATATAAGCCAGAGTATGCAGACCAAGCAAAGAAGCTCTGCATGCTCGGTATGACAGACAAGGAAATGGCCTCGTTCTTTGGCGTGGCCGAGAGCACATTCAACCTATGGAAGACCGCCCATCCCGAGTTTTCGGAGTCCCTAAAAGGCGGCAAGGACCTGGTCGATGCTGAGGTGGCGGCGAAGCTGTATCACCGAGCAATGGGGTATGAGCATGAGGATGTGCACGTCAGCAATTACCAGGGGGTGATCACAGTCACTCCATTGGTCAAGCACTACCCACCAGACACGACGGCTGCGATCTTCTGGTTGAAGAACCGCCAGCCTCAGAGGTGGCGCGACAAGCCAGACGAGGGCGGCGAGGGCGAGAACGCCCAGCCCGTGCCAGTCAAGATTCAAGTGACAGTAAAGGACGCAAGAAAGCATGCCGAGCCTGAACATTCCGCAGGCTCGGTTCCTGGAGCTGCCTCATAAATACCGCGCTTATGTCGCTGGGTTTGGCTCGGGTAAGACCTGGGCCGGCTGCGCGTCAACGTGCCGCAATGCCTGGGAGTGGCCAAAGGTCAACCAAGGCTATTTTGCGCCGACCTATCCGCAGATTCGGGACATCTTCTTCCCGACGATTGACGAAGTGGCATTTGACTGGGGCCTGAAAGCTGACATCAAAGAGGCGAACAAGGAAGTTCACCTGTTCAGTGGCTCGCAGTACCGGACGACCATCATCTGCCGGTCGATGGAGAAGCCTTCCAACATTGTGGGCTTCAAGATCGGCCATGCGCTGGTCGATGAGCTGGATGTGATGCAGGCGGTCAAGGCTGAGCAGGCCTGGAACAAGATCATTGCCCGAATGCGATACAAGGTGGACGGGCTGAAAAACGGCATCGATGTGACGACGACGCCTGAGGGCTTCAAGTTCGTATATCAGCGGTTCCACAAGCAGCCGCAAGAGCGTGCAGCACTGGGCAAGCTGTATGGGATGGTTCAGGCCAGCACGTTCGACAACGCCGCCAACCTTCCGGATGACTACATTCAGTCGCTCTATGAGAGCTACCCCAAGCAACTGATCGACGCGTATCTGCGGGGTCAGTTCACCAATTTGACGGCGGGCAGTGTCTACCCAGACTTTGACCGCCGGCTGAACCACTCCAATGCATCGCTCCAAGCGAGCGAGCCCGTCCTGATCGGGATGGACTTCAACCGCCTGGCGATGGCTGCGGTGGTCTATGTGCTGCGCGATGGCTGGCCTGTGGCGGTGGATGAGATAACGGATGGCCGCGATACGCCGTACATGGCGAAGCTCTTCAACGAGCGGTACAAGGCCAAGGGCCATGCGGTGCAGGTTTTCCCGGACGCCTCAGGGCAAAACGCGAGCAGCAAGAACGCGACCGAGTCGGACCTGAGCATCCTAAAGGCGCACGACCTGACGGTGAGGGTGAACTCAACCAATCCCGCTGTTGCGGACCGCGTGAATGCAGTGAATGCCCTGATCCTGAATGGAGAAGGCGAGCGGCGCTACCTGGTCAACACCGACCGGTGCCCGAAGCTGACCGATGCGCTGGAGCAGCAGGCCTACGACAAGAACGGTGTGCCGGACAAATCAAGCGGCGTGGATCACGTTATCGACGCGGCCGGGTATGTGATCGCCAACAAGTGGCCGATTGTGAAGCGCACCGCCAAGGTAGAGACATTCCGCTGGTGATCAGTACTAAGTCGGTTTAGCAAGACCGCTGGTTACGAGACGCTGGAACTCGGGTGGATACAGCAGCGGGACTCTGCCATCGTCCAAATGAATGCCAACCATATCTAGCACCTGCACACTGTAAGTGCCTGGGGGGATATCAAACTTCTCGTTGCTCGTGGTGGTGACGGTGCAACTTGTAAATGTGTAGCAGCTCATTTGACTGGCGAGTAGTGGTGATCCGCCAAATATAGAGCACTAAAAGGGCGGCCAAAAAAACATGACAGCTATCAACCAACAAAACGACACGGTCAAGCGGATGGCTGAAGCATGGGCGGTGATTGATCCTCTTATGGGGGGCACTCAGGCTATGCGGAAGGCGGGCAAGAAGTTGCTGCCGCAGCAGCCGCGTGAAGATGACGAAGATTATGAGTACCGTCTGAAAACGTCGACCTTGTTCCCTGCGTTTGGTCGCACAGTCGGCGTGATGACGGGCAAGCCTTTTGCGAAGGAACTGACTCTTGGTGAGGATGTTCCTCAGCGCATCAAAGACTTGTCCCAGGACATCGATGGCGAGGGCCGTAGCCTTCATGCATTTAGCGCGGACTTGATGAACGAAGCGGTGGCGTTTGGGTTTGGCGGCATTCTCGTTGACTACACCCGTACAGAGGGACAAGCGCGCACACAAGCAGATGAAAAGGCGCTCGGCGCTCGGCCGTATTGGGTGCACGTGAAGCATCACCAGCTTCTGGGCTGGAAAACCGGTGTGGTGGACGGGAAACCCGGATTGCTTCAGCTTCGAATTCTTGAAACCGCCGAGGTTGATGACGGCCCCTATGAGGTGAAGGTTGTAAACCGTGTCCGTGTTTTGACGCCAGGGCAATGGGAGATCTGGCAGGAGGGCTCGGGCGGATGGGCACTGCTAGAAAATGGCACAACGACTATCAGGCGCATTCCTTTTGTGCCGATCTATGGCATCCGCAAGGGCTTCATGTGGGGCACTCCGCCGCTACTGGACCTGGCGCACCTAAACGTCAAACACTGGCAACAACAGTCTGATCAAGACGACTCTGCCCGGTTTGCGCGCAAGCGGCTGCTGGTGTTTTCGGGCGTCACGGATGGCGAGCTATCCGAGCCAACTGCGGGCTCAGCTTATGCACTCAGATTTGCAGATAAGGATGCCAAAGCCGAAGTGATCCAAGGCTCTGCCGAGTCGGTGACCGTTGGACGCTCAGAGCTTGACTCGCTTGAATCGCAGATGGTCCAAACTGGGGCTGAACTCCTAACGGCAAAGCCTGGCCAGCGCACTGCGACTGAAGCTGCTAATGATGCCGAGGCAAACAAGAGTGACCTCCAGCGCATCGTTGAATCGTTTGAGGACTCATTAGACCAAGCCTTGCAGTTCACCGCTGAATGGCTCGGCCTCCCACAAGGGGGTCATGTGTCACTGTTCAAGGACTTCGCAGCCGGCTCACTGTCCGAGGCCACCGCTCAGCTCATCTTGAGCTTCCAGCAAGGTGGACTCATTACGAAGCGGCAGGCTCTGTTGGAGGCCCAACGCATTGGCGTTGTGTCGCCAAACTTGGATCCGGAGGCGGAGATTGCTGCGGTTGAGGCTGAAGGGCCAAGCCTGGGGAACATGAATGGCGACGGTGAATGAACTGATTCGCGATGAGATGATCCGGCATGCGACTGCGTTGGATGGATACTCTAACAACGTCGTTGCCAGGATCATGGCAATCCTGAACCGCTCTAATGCGCGGATGACCGCTGAGTTAGCGGAGATCCTTGCCAGCGTCGATGCGCCAACCCTTAAGGCTGAGCGCTTGTCTTCGATGCTTGCTAGCGTGCGATTGATG
Source organism: Comamonas sp. JNW (assembly GCF_003105075.1). Classification (NCBI taxonomy): domain Bacteria; kingdom Pseudomonadati; phylum Pseudomonadota; class Betaproteobacteria; order Burkholderiales; family Comamonadaceae; genus Comamonas; species Comamonas sp. JNW. Next base: position 598,658 of record NZ_QETI01000001.1, on the reverse strand, counting down.
ATCGCTGGCGGCAATGCTGAGATGGGTGAAAAGCTGTTGAACGAGTTAAAGGTGTTCGTTGACTACGAGACAGCCTATCTGAATCAGATGCTGCTCAGTTTCACGCCCGCATCGGTTCACATTGCATCGGTGTCGACGGCCGCTGTCTATTCAGCAGCCATGTCCCGGCCATTCCGAGGCCTGCTGCTCAAGGAAGTGTGGAAGGACCTGGCGGCCCAGCAGTTCAAATCGGTGCGCCAGGTCATCGCACAAGGCTACTTGGAGGGCAAGACGACAGACGCGATCATTAGCGAGCTGCGCGGCACCAAGGCAAAGGGCTTTACTGATGGGCTGCTAGAGAAGTCGCGGCGCGATGTTGAGGCGGTAGTAAGAACCGCCATTGCTCACACGGCCGGGAATGCTCACGACGCCTTCTACGCGAAGAACTCCGATGTGCTCAAGGGCTTGAAGTGGTCTGCGACCCTGGACCTGCGGACAACGCCGCAATGCCGGATCCGTGACGGGAAGCTGTACACGCCAGAGACGCACAAGCCGATAGGTCACGAGGTTCCCTGGGGGGCTGGGCCTGGTCGGCTGCACTGGCGCTGCCGGTCTGCTTCCATCCCAGTGGTGAAATCCAACAAGGAGTTAGGGATTGACCTGCCGGACCTGGAGCTGCGCAATAAAAGCAGGGCGAGTATGGACGGGCAGGTGCCACCAGATACAACCTATGGCGACTGGCTCAAGAAGCAGTCTGCTGCGCGCCAGAATGAGGTGCTAGGCCCAACCAGAGCGCAACTTATGCGTGACGGAAAGCTTGATCTGGCAGACATGTACTCTCACAAGGGCGTGTTTCTTACCTTGGACGAGCTTCGGCAACGGGACAAGCGGGCTTTTGAATTGGCTGGTCTTTGAGTAGACTTGGCCGGTGACCAAACTATCCATCGTTCCACCCCGAGAGCAGACACCGGCGGAGAAGCTGCAGCAAGTGATCAAAAACTTGCCTTTGCCTGACGGGGTGCTCCAGTGCAAGAAGTGCGGCGGGACAACCACGATGACAACCACTGTAGGCGCAAAGTTGGATGAGAAAGGCCACTACAAGCGTGGGACTGTTTGGCATGACCGCGTTTGCTACCAATGCCATATGCAGGGGGTCCACTCCTTCATGTTGCCTGACGAGCCGCGCATAGTGAAGGAGCGGAAGCCGAGAACGCCGAAACCGAAGGCAGTCCACGCGAAGTAACTGAGCTTATCAAGGCTCAGTTGAGGGTCAAGCCTTCTTCACGAACGCGGATTTGAGCTGCATGCTGCCGATGCCGTCTATGCGGCAGTCAATATCATGATCGCCTCCGATCAGTTTGATGTTGCGAACTTTGGTTCCAACCTTGACGACCTGCGAGGAGCCCTTGATTTTCAGGTCTTTGACGACTGTCACGGAGTCTCCGTCTTGCAACACATTGCCGACAGCGTCCTTAATAACAATAGCGGATTCTTCTGCTTCTTCATTGGCCTCGGATGACCACTCATGGGCGCAATCTGGGCAGATCAACAAAGCGCCATCAGCGTAGACAAACTCTGACTTGCATTTGGGGCAAGGCGGCAATGTGGACGACATAGTTACTCCCGGAAAAACTTGTAGTCCAGCATTCTAGTTGCGACCCATCTGGATCCTTTAGTCACCATTCGGACCAAATAGGTCGATCACTTTTATTCAGCCGCCATGGAGCAATCCAAGGCGGCATTTTCATGCCCAAAACAAGGAAGTGGAGTAGGGCGTCCAGCCGAGGAATCGGCAACCGTACTGAGGCTGGAAAGCCAAGGAAACAGCAAAAATGAAACTGAAACTGAACGATCAAGGCAATGTAGTTGTGCAAGACGGCAAGCCCGTTTATCTGCACGACGATGGCAAGGAGGTTGCATTCGATGCGCCGGCTGCAGTGAGCAAGATCACTTCACTAAACGCTGAGGCGAAAGCCCATCGCGAGGCCAAGGAGGCCGCGGAGGGCAAGCTGAAGGCGTTCGAGGGGATCGAGGACGGCGAGGCCGCGCGCAAAGCTCTGGAAACCATCAAGAACATTGATGAGGGCAAGCTGATGGCAGCAGGCAAGGTCGAAGAGATCAAGTCCGCCGCTCAGAAGGCTGCTCAGGAGCAGGTTGCAGCTGCAAGCAAGGCGCATGCCGAGGAATTGGCTCGCACCAAGCAATCGCTGGACAAGATCACAGGCGACCTCTACGCAGAAAAGATCGGCGGCAGTTTCAACCGTTCCAAGCTCATCTCTGAGCGCTTCGCAATTCCCGCTGACTTGGTGCAAGCCCGGTTTGGCCAAGCCTTCAAGGTTGAGGAAGGAAAGATCGTTGCCTACGACCAAGCCGGCAACAAGATCTTCAGCCGCTCTCGACCTGGGGAACTAGCCGAGTTTGACGAAGCGCTTGAGACCCTGGTGGACCAGTACCCATACAAGGAGCAAATCCTCAAGGGCACAGGTGCATCTGGGGGCGGAGCAGGTAGCAGTAACAACGCTGGCGGGCAAAACCAAGCAAAAGGTAATTTCGGCGGATCTCGCACAGAGCGGGCAGCTGCTATTGCCAACCGTTTCCCTGAACTCTCGAAAGGCTAACTATGTCTCTCTCCCAAATGCAGGTGTTTAACCAATACATCATGCCTGCCACCATCGAAACTCTCGCTCAGATGGTCCAGCAATTCAACCAGGCCAGTGCTGGTTCTATTCGCCTGACCACTGAAGGTTTCGATGGCGACTTTCTGCAAGAATCCTTCTTCGCAGCTATCCACAGTGCCCAGCGCCGTGTCGACCGCTATGCTTCCAACGGCAACGCTACGCCTACTGATCTGACCCAACTCAAGCACAGCTCGGTGAAGGTGGCTGGTGGCTTCGGTCCTATCCGCTTCGAGCCTTCGCAGCTGACCTGGCTCAACAAGCCAACAGCGGAGGGAATCGAGGTAGCCTCGCGCAACTTCGCTGAGGCACTGATGGCAGACCAGCTCAATACCGCCATCGCTGCTCTGGTAGCCGCGATCAGCAACAACACTGCGGTGAGGAACGATGTCTCTGCAACCGCTGGCATCAGCTATGTCGCGATCAACGAGGCCCATGGCAAGTTCGGTGATCACAGCGGCAACCTGGTCGCTCAGATCATGAACGGCGTCACCTATCACAAGCTGATTGGGGCCAACCTGACCAACACGCAGCAGCTGTTCCAGTCGCAGAACGTGCGCGTGGTGGACATCTTGGGCAAGGCGGTGGTGGTGACTGATGCTCCGGCACTTTCTGTTGCTGCTGCATCCCCGGCTCCCGCCAAACTGAACGTGCTCTCGCTAACCGAGGGTGCTGCGACGGTCTCCGATGGCGGCGACCTGATCTCGAACATCGAGACAAGCAACGGCAAGGAGCGCATCGAGACCACCATGCAGGTTGACTACACGTTTGGCCTGGGCCTCAAGGGCTACACCTGGGATGAGGTGAACGGCGGCAAATCGCCAAGCGATGTTGAGATCGGCACAGGTTCCAACTGGGTCAAGAACGCCACCAGCAACAAGCACACCGCTGGCGTTATCACCATCGGCGACGCAGCCAAGTAATTGAAGGGGGCTCCGGCCCCTTTCACTTTGGAGAAACCATGACCGAAAAGATCGCATACGAGAAACATCCCGTGTCGCCCGAGCGCAAGGCCGAGCTGCGCGCCCAGGGCTTCAAGATCATCGACGCGCAGTTCAAGCCTGCCCCGGCGCAGGAACAAGCCACCGAGGCTGAGGGCGAGCAATCCGCTGCAAAGAGTGGCCGAAAGCCTGCCCAGGCGCAGGAGTGACGAGTCGCTAGCTGTCCAATTCCACAGTCAGCTGCGGGAGATTTTCCCAGTAATACCTATTCTTGAATGCCAGCTCTTCGTTGAGATAGGCGAGTTCACTAAGCGAAACCTTGACTAACTTGGCGACGTTGACTCGGCTTTTTTCATCAAGTTCTGGCGCGTTGCTCAGGCCTTCGATAAGCAGGGTGAGATCTGAAAAAGTTTGCTCTCGCAAAGTTTTCCTGTCTCCATGGAGAAAATCATTGATGCTGTTAATTCTTGCTTCAATCGATTCTTTTGACCCTGCTGCATTTTTCAATTCTACGCAGCGGATACGGAGCGCTGCATGAATTGGGGTCGCTAAGTGCCCATATAGGGCGTGCGCTGTGTTGACGAGCCAAGGAGTCATTGCTGTGCGCATAGCATCTTGGCTACTTCCAGTCGCAGCCATCATTTCTTTTGTTCTTTGCACTTTATCGTACGCGCTCGCAACTCTGTACTGAACACCTCCTCCTGTAGGTTGGTTGCTTTCAGCAACATGAAACTCTATGAGACTGCTAGCAGTGGATGCCGCGAGACTCTTCATCTGAGCGAGGATCTTTTCCGCTTCATTAACCTTTTGATCTATTCGAGTCTTCGCTTCCACGCCAAGGCCCTTGAGCATCTCAAACTGATCAATCGTCGCACCGAACAGAAGCACCAGTCCTGCGCCTAGACCGGCTAATCCTGCGCTTGTATTCGCTTCGAACAACCAATAGCTTCCGAACGCGAGGGATGCCATGCCGGCTGCTGTTAGCGCTAGGCTGACAACGCCGCGATGGATTTTTGCAATGTCGCACATATTTTTCTCCTTACATCGGAGCTTACTTTATGCCGATGATTACCGCTCCTTTGGCAGGCTATGACAGCCTAGTGTCCTTGGCAGAAGCGAAGAGCTACATGGAGCGCATGGGCTACGACTGGCCGGCTGATGAAGACAAGCAAGAGATTGCTCTGCGGCGCGGCACGCAGTATGTCCTGACCATGTACAGCATCCGACCTGAGTTTCTGGACCCTGTTGCTGATGCCTTGAAACACGCCACATGTGAGGCCGCGCTACGGGCAGCCGATGGCTCTCTGTTCTCCGATGTGGACGCCCAGGCTGTCACCGAGGAATCGGTGGGGCCGATCACTACCAAGTACGCACAGCCCGCAAACGGCGGTCAGAAGCGCTTCGGCGTGATTGATGCCTTGATGCGCGGCATGACGACTGGTGGAGTGGGGCAGGTCAAGTTTGTGAGGGCTTAGATGGCAAAACCACCCAAAGTGAACTTTCGCAAGCACGATCCCTTGCAAGACTACTACTGCGATGGACAAGGTGGCTGGTATTCGGTAGCCAAGCTTCTGGATGACGCGAAGGAACTGCCCGTCTTTGACTGCCCGCTGGCAGCGCTGGAGCTTTCGCATGTGATCTGGCAAGGCGCTGATATGTTTGCCCTCGCGGTTCATGTCCGGCGTGCAATGGATGCAGACCTAGAAGTGCCGATCTTGCTCGACTGGAACGGATCAATCGCAGATGGGCGCCACCGTGTCCTGAAGGCGCTCGCCAGGGGTAAGCGCACCATCAAGGCCCGGCGGATGACCTGGAAGCCTGATCCATGCAAGCGAGAGGATCCAGCATGACCAAATTCGACTACTCCCGCCCAGCGGCTACTGCCAAGCGGCTATTGGATCGATTCGGCCAGGCGGGGGCAATCTCTCGCTCTATGCCTGGCGGCTATGACCCAGAAACAGGCCCGACTGCTCCGGTAGAGCTGCAGTCACCCTGCACGGTCGCGCTTCTGGAGTTCGACAACAGGCAAATCGACGGTGAGTTGGTCAAGATCGGCGACCGCCGTGCTTTGATCGCTCCAGATGCCACGTTTGAACCTGATGCAGGTGATGTGCTTACTGTCGGCGCTGAGGTGGTGCAAGTGGTCCGAAACAGGCCGCTGAAACCTGCCGGCGTCATCATCCTGCATGACTGCATAGTGAGGGACTCATGAGCTTCTCAGACCATTTGAAGCAGCTGTGCCTGCAAGCCGGCGAGAAATGCGAGGAGGTTGCCCGCAAGACCGCAATCGAGCTGCAGGCAAGCATGATTGAGAAGTCACCGGTCGGCAACCCAGATCTTTGGCAAGCCAATAAAGGTACTGTGTACATGCGAGAAACCCACAACCTTTGGGTAGAGGCAATCAACGCAGACGCGGGGAAGAGTGGCAAGCGAATACGCAAGATGGGGCAGAAAAATCTGAAAGCGACCTACAAGAACAAGGTCGGGCAGGACTATACAGGTGGGCGATTCAAGTCCAACTGGCAAGTCGGGCTGGGCTCAATGAATGAGTCCGTGGATAGCGAGCCGCGTAGCGATGCCTTGGGTAGATCTAAGGTGGTGCTTGAGGGGTTCAAGCCTGGTCAAACTATCTACCTCACCAACAACCTGCCGTATGCCAAGAAATTGGAGTACGGGCACTCTAAACAAGCGCCTGGTGGCATGGTGCGTCTAACCGTGCAAGACTTCGCCCAAGCAGTGAAGCGCGCAGTGGAATCTGTCAAATGACCCTCTCACAAATCAAAGCACTGCTGGAGTCCAAGCTGATCGCCATGCCTGGCGTGCTGCCTACGGCCTTCGAGAACGTGCCATTCAAGCCGCCAGATGGTCCATACCAAGCCTGCTATCACCTGGTTAATAGCCCGGTGGACCTAGGCATAGAGGGCACGCTGACGGAGGAGCGTGGCATCTTACAGATCACGCTGCGCTATCCAGAAGGGAAGGGCCGGCAGGTGACTGATGCCATGGCCGACCAGATCAAGCAGCACTTCAAGGCCGCCCAGATCATCCCGGGTCCGGGCTTTCGCATCGAACTGAACAAGACCCCATCGGTGTCCTCTGGAATGCCAGATGAGGGCCGCTGGACCGTTCCTGTGTCCATCTCCTGGGAGGCGTACCCGACATAGGGTGCGTCGCCAAAACCCAATGCCACCGAGAGGTGGTTTTTTTGTGCCCGATGAGGGCGAAACCTAGCCGCGAAGCATGTGCCGAGCGGCTTTTTTCATTTCTGAAAGGCTCAAAATGGCCCGTACTCCAACAGGTACTATTACCTCCGTCGCCACCGCGCTCTCCACCTCGAAAACGATCAGTGGCATCACCAATGCCGTAGAAGCTGTCGTCAGCTCCGTGGGCCATGGCTTTGCCAATGGCGACATCATCCTGATCCTCTCGTCCTGGGGTCGCCTGAACTTCCGTGCATTCCGCCTCAAAGGTGTGACTGCTGACAGCTACACACTGGAAGGTGGCAACACCACGAACACCGAGTTCTTTACCCCTGGTCAGGGCTCTGGTTCGGCTCGCAAGGTGAGCACCTGGGTGGATCTGGACCGCACCATGAACCACGCGACCAGCGGCGGCGATGCCAAGACCGTGAACGTGAAGTTCATCGAGTCGGACAACGAAATTGTGCTGAACGACGGCTTCAACGCCGTGCAGCGTACCTTCGACATGGATGCCGACATGATCGGCTCGCCTGCTTACGAAGCGCTGCGCATGCTGTCCGAGACCAACGCGGACACCGTGGTTCGCCAGCGTGCCAAGACCGGCGCTCTGTCGCTGATCCCTGCCAAGGTGTCGTTCAATGAAGAAGAAACCCTGACCGAAGGCCAAGCGGTCGTGGTCAAGGGCACCTTCAACGCTCAGAACAAGTCCACGCGCTACGCCGCGTAAACCAGGCATTCCGCCCACAACCATTGCACCGACGCAGCCGCTTCGCTCCTTCAGCGGGGCGGGCGGTTGCGCACGGGCTTAACTTCTCCCGCTGAAAGACAAGACTATGGCAAAGCAAAAAACTGTTCCCGTGACCAGCCTGAAGATGATGGCTGGCAAGTCGCCGACCTTCCCACTGACCGTGACCGTCAAGAACCTCGATGGCGACGAGTTCGATGTGGTGTTCACCGCCAAGGCTCAGAAAAAGAGCGAGTGGGCCGCTATCCGTGATGCACACCGCAAGACTGCAGACGGTGTCGAGCAGCCGGCCGAGAAGGCTGAATTCTCGTTCGAGGACTTGGTGAAGGACGGCATGCGGCAAGCGGCCGAGATCGTGGCCGGCGCCATTACGGGCTGGAACCTGGAAGATGAGTTCAGCGTTGACAGCCTGATCGTGCTGGAGGACCAGTGCGGCGGTTCGCTGGCCAAGGTGCTGGGTAAGTACGACGCAGCTCTGTTCACCGGCCAACTGGGAAACTAAAGCAGATAGCTCGATCCCTGTTTGAGCCTCCTGTCACTGAGGCAGAGGCTCAAGCTGCAGGGTTCGAGCTAGAGGACTACCCAGAGCCTGAGATCATCGAAGTCTGGCCCGACAACGAAGCCGCGCTAGACATCGCGATGATGATAGGAACCCGGTGGGTCTACCCGGCAATGGGTGGGGTGCCTCTGGGAGTGCGATGGGAGGCGATTTACCCACTGATGGACCGCAAGGCCACAGGAGAGGCCTGGGATGAGCTACATGAATACATGATGGTCATCGAGGCAGAGGCGCTGGCGACACTGCGTGAGTTCGCACCGAAGGCGACACAGAAATGACCTCATCAAACATGAATTCTCCCCGAGGGGGCTACATGCGGCACAATCAGGCCATCATGAGTGAAGTCCTATCACCTCCGGAAATCCGCAATGCCCAGCTATTGGCAGTTGCATCCATTGGCACTGATGGAGGTGGTAGTTCAGGCTTATCTTTAGAGCTTGAAACCGCACTCGCAGCGTTGAGGAGTGCTGAGGATAAGCAGGAGATTGAGCGCTTGGGGCAATATGCTCGCTATCTGCTTAGCGTGGAATTGCCGCGTTTTCATCGGGATTGGGTGTACTCGCTTGCTGATCTGAAAGACCTCTTGGCGGCCATCGACTTCTTGCAGGCAGGTCTGCAGGACTCCGTAAAGCCTTCTCTTACTGGGAACCCGGCAGTCCTAGAAATTGCGAGAGAGGTAAAGTCTGCAGCCACAAAGCTATTCGATTATTCTGAAGAAATGCGATGGGCTGTAATGAGCGCTCAGGCCGAAATGGAGATCGAAGCTGGCAAGTCTAGGAGCTTTGGTAGCCTCGATGCGGCTATTAACTTTCTGAAGAGGAAAGTTTAGCAATGGTTGTGCGTGGCGGGTTATCGGTGAAGATGTCAGAGCGGTTCATAAGGGACTTTGAGTCCTTGTCGCCAGACTTGAAGCTCTGCGCTATCGAATGCTTAGAGGATTTTGGGCGAGAGTTTTTGCCTAATGCACGCAGACCGCATTCCGTATCTCCCAAGGGTGTTAAACCTCCCATTTTCACTATGGACGTTACTCGCAACAAGTCTCATAAGCTGAGCTACTTGATCAAGGGGAATGTGGCTTTTCTACTTCGGCTGGATACTCATCGGTCAATTGACAGGGACCCCGGCTATGCCGACGCACGAAGTGCAGAGATAGCTGGTTAAGACAGCCGCCGCGCTTCATAGATCGTCAATACAACATAAACAGGCTCGCTTCGGCGGGCCTTTTTCATCGGCTCACGCATTTGCGTGGGTCTTTTTTATTGGGCACGCCATATGACCGATGTAGCAGCCGTAGGCATTGCCGTTGGAGGGCTACTTGGAGCTCCTTTTCAACCGTTTGGATGGCGGCACTCGTGCAATTTCGTTTCCGTCTTCATCTGAGATTGTGAAGCCATCCGCGAGTCCCTTCAGGAGCCCTGCCAAAGCGGACACCTCTTGAGCGTTCTTGGCAAGACTTGAAAAAACCTCTTGTATTTGCTGAGGGCTGAATGATCCATCTTCCGGTAGGGATGAGGACTGCTTCACAGCAGCGAGGGGCTGGAGTTCTGAGCGGAATGAATTCTCTAGTCTGGCCACCAGCTCCGCTGTCAATGTGCGCTTGTTGCCTACAGCCGCAGCTTCAAGACGCTCCTTGAGCTCAGCAGGGATTCGGAAGTTAAGTTGGGGGTCGGTACGTGCCATGAGTGAATTATTGCATCACGGTGCTTGTTAACTGGCTAGTACCGTGCTACATTAGCACCGTGCTATACGAAAGGAACCAAGGATGTCGCGCAAAGATGAGCAAACAAATGTCCGTATTCCGCTGGAGTTGAAAGAGTGGCTGAAGACGCAGGCACAAGCAGCTCGTCGCAGTGTTACGGCTGAGTTGGTGACCAGGCTTGAAGAGAGCAGAAAGGCTCAGGAGGGGCGCGGCCTCTCTGGGCAAGAGCTGCAGGTGAAGGGGGCATGACCCCAAAAAGGCGAAAGCCCCGGCGAGTAGTGATCGCAAGGGCTTTCTGGTGAATCAATCGATAGAACTCAAAGGATTCGGCATGAATGCTACCCCAAAAACCCTTAAGACGGCAATCCCTGGATTTTCAATTCCCGCCGGCGCTCGTGCGGTGATGGTGACAGACGAGTTTGATGGAACGTATTCGGTGAAGCCAGTAGAGCATGGCAAATCCGTCCTGAATGTTCAGACTGAACTCTTTGACCATCTGAGCGCGTTCCCAGTTAGCGACGAATTTCTGCAGGAAATCATGGACTATTGCGCTGGCCGCTTGGCGGCGCGTTCTGAAGCCAAGCGAACGGGGGGTACGGCCATCGCTCGCAGGCACGGCTTGTGGGAGGTAGCCCATGTTCAGATGTTCCAACCTGTGAAGAGCTAGGACATCGAAATGACCTCGAAGGCTATTTCATTGGGTGACACGCTCACCAATCGAGACGGCACCCTCTGCCGAGGTACTCAGCTCACCTTCAAGGCTCCTTATTGGATCTATGAGGATGGCGTCGCCGTGAAGAACTACGGCGATGACAAGGAGGCAGCATTCGCTCACTTTGACCGTCGCGTGAAAGATCGCTGGGGTGACCAGTGCCGATACGCGTGCTGCTAACAGGATGGAGAAGGTATGGAACAACTAAAAATCCGCATCACCGGCACTTCGCCATTGATGATGCATGCTGACACGCTGGCCAATCCTTTGAATCCAGCTACCAAGCTGCACAAAGAACTGACGGGGAAGCGAAAGAAAACTGAGGATGACCATCTAGCTATCGCGAAGAGCGAGTTCATCAGTGGCTGTTACTGGAGTCCTGACGCAGGCTTCTACGTCCCCGGTGCGAACCTCAATGCGACATTTCTCGGAGGCGCAAAGCTGCAGAAGTTGGGCGTTCATTGGAAGCGTGGCGCCTTGGTGCTGGAGAACCATGTGAAGCTCTTGCATGACGGGCCAGGAACTCCGGAGGCGCTGTGGGAAAGTCCCGGGAATGTGGATTGCAGAGGGGTGAAGGTAGGCAGTTCAAAGATCATGAGATATCGCCCTGTGTTCATGAGTTGGGCCGCTGAGCTGACCGTCGCGATCAATGTTGATGTGCTAGACATACAAGAAGCACGTAAGGCGATTGAAGATGGAGGCGCGCTCATCGGAACATGCGAGTACCGCCCGCGCTTTGGCCGCTTTGAGGTGCGCTATGTCTGAAGTCAAGATCAGTCCCTCTTGGAGGCAGGCAGTCCACGACTTCCTAGCTGAATTCAAGTACGGCGACATCGTCTCGCATAGCTGGTTGGTAGCTCGGTTCGGACTGCCTTTGCCAGATGAGCAGATGTCTGCAGTTGCATTCCAGGCAAGACAGTTCGAATGGCTGGCCAGCATCGAAGGGTTTAAAGCTGCACTGCTGCATGACCATCAAGTATTGCTGCAGTCGGTGCGAGGCGAAGGCTACCGCTGGTGCCCGCCCGCTGACCAAACGCACGCTACCTTGCGGGAATTTGAGCGTGATGCTGGAAGAGTATTCAGACAGGCTGGGTCCCGCCTAAAGAATGTTCGACATACAGAGCTGACCTACGACCAGCGTCGCGTCAACTTGGATGCTCAGGCAAAGCTTTCATTGCTACGGGGAACAGTCCGAAAACAGCTCCGCTAACGTAGCTGCAAGCCTATTGCAAAGTGGGCTTGCGGATGCGAAAGCATCGTTTCCCTCGGCGAGGTCTGGTGAGGCGCGCTCTGGCGAGCTGAGCTCAGGTATGACATGGTCAGGTAGGGTATGGGCTGTCAACAGCGGAAAGCACTTTTAGTAAAGAGTGTTTTTCGATGCGATCAGCATCACTTGGTGCGTCGAGCTATGGAATGGCAAGGCAAGGTGGGCCAAGGCTCGGTATGGGCCGAAAACGGCGGCAAGCGGCTTCACAAGAGGATGCTTGCCGAGGAGGTTGGCAAAAAATTGATCGAGCGTATACTGTATAAAAAAACAGTGTTTTGTGTGAAAATTAACACCGCTCACGCCAGATGTAACTCAAGATCTCAGGATTAGGGTAGGCTATGGATATCTTTGAACCAAGCAGCCTTCGCGGTCCAAGCGACAGGGCTAGTCGTTTTTATAGAGATGATCTGAGCATGAGCAGACTTCACATCCAGCGCGCGGTAGATAACATAAGCTCCCATACGACAACGGTTTTTACGCCAATCGTTGAGGTCGTAGTTAATGCCATTGAGGCGATAGAGGAAGCTAACGTTAGCGATGGGGTCATAAAAATATACCTTAAGCGGGAAGCTCAGAAAGAGCTGGATATAGAAGAAAATGAGTCCTCTGTCATTGACGTTTCAATTTCAGATAATGGCATAGGATTCAATCAAGTACATCGCGATTCATTCGACACTCTATATAGTGATCAGAAAGTAGAGCGTGGAGGTAAGGGCTTTGGCCGTCTAACCTGCTTAAGATATTTTTCAGATGTAAGCGTTGAAAGTACATACCAAGAAGACAATAGATTCATGACTCGTACTTTTGTTATGGGGAAGAGGCATGATTTTATTGAGCATGAAAATGTAATTGAAGCAGAAAAGTCGCAAACCGGAACCGTGGTATGCCTCAAAGGCGAAAAAGATAGAAGGTTGCCAAAAAAACTTCCGACAATCGCGAGAAATTTGGTGGGGCTACTTTTGCCTTACTTCACTACATCTGGCTATACGTGCCCCCGCATTGAATTGCTGGATTTAGACGGGGGAAGTCCTGTTGTACTAAATGACTATCTTGGAAGTGCTCAAGCTATTATTGAAGAAGTGCAATTGCCAGAGTCAACGTTCTCTATTGAAGGGAACTTTCAGACGTACGATTTTGTGGTCAGGGTTTTTCGCTTTTTTTCTCCTCAAAGTAAAATAAGCAAAATAAGTCTTGTGGCGCACAAGAGAGAAGTTACAGAGTCATCGCTGGCTAGTTATATTCCGGAATTTGCAGATGAATTTTACGATGCTGTTGATGGGGACTTGGCCAGAGGTAGGAACTATATTCTAAAGGCCTATGTTTTTGGTCGGTATTTGGATGAAAATGTTCAATTAGAGCGTGGTTCATTTTCTTTTAAAAAGGAAAATGATATAGTATTTGGTATCTCGCAGACTGATATCGAAAAGCACGCAGCCGAACTCACAAAAGCTGCAGTGGCAGATCAAGTCAGCACTCGTCAAACCAGAAAAGCTGAGAATTTGCGTTACTATGTAGAGTCACAGGCTCCTTGGTACAAGCAAATCCTTTCCTCGGTGGATATTAAATCATTGCAGCATGCAGCAACAGATGCTGAAATGGACACCTTTCTTCATAAAGCAAAATTTCAAGAAGAGCGGAAAATTCGAAACGAGGTTGCTCAGGTATTAAGTTCAGACGCGTCAAGTGATTTGATTGATCGAGCGAGTGATTTGGCATCCAAAGTTTCAGATAGTAGTAAAGATGAGCTGGTTCACTACGTTGCCTTGAGAAAACAAGTTCTCAAGTTATTTGAGCGTAGCTTGGAGTTAACAATAGAAGGGAAGTACCCGTCTGAAGAAGCCGTTCATAAAGTTATTTTCCCCGTTAAAACGGATGATGACTCTGTAGCTTACAAATCCCATAATTTATGGATTTTAGATGAAAGACTTACTTTTTCATCTTACTTGGCCTCGGAGCTACCCTTGAATGGAGGAAATACACAAAGGCCAGATATTGTGGCTTATGGAAGGCCAGTGGCATTTAGGGCTGAAAACGAAGCTAGCAATCCAGTCACAATATTCGAATTTAAGAAGCCAGGCAGAGATGACTTTTGTAATGTATCTGCAGCTGAAGATCCTATAGAGCAGATTGTTCGATATGTGAATGCCATTCGACGCGGAGATTATAAAACTCCATCGGGGAGAGATATATCAGTTGCGCAAGGGACGCCATATTATGGGTATGTGGTGTGTGATTTCACCTCAAAGGTTAAGACTTGGTTGCATGAAGTGAAAAATTTCAAGCCAATGCCTGATGGTCAAGGATTTTTTGGCTGGCGTGAGAATATTAATTTGTATATTGAAGTAATAAGCTGGGACAAATTATTGAAGGATGCAAATATGCGTAATCGCGTATTCTTTCATCAGTTGGGAATTGAGGGGGTATAACTAAATAGTGATGAAGATTCTGAAAACGAGGAGCGGCTTGAGTTGGTTGATAGCAGGGGTGTTGACGGCAACATGTGCGTTCAGTGCGCTTGCTCAGCAAAGTGTGACGTTCACATCACCCGACGACGCCTTCAAACTCAATAACACCGCAACTGGTACGGTCTCAAGGACCGGCCCGTTTCTCACAGTACGCCTTGATCAACATGTGATGTGGCATGGCGACAAGTACGTTGAGCCAACGGACGTTATTGGCTTCAAAGTTTCTGTGGCGGGACATAACGAGAAAGGGCGATGGGAGCCAGGTAGATCATCTGGGTTGGTTCCCAGTGCATACAGGATCCGACGCGGCGAGAGCAAGCAGTTGCCCCCTTCCACTTTTCTCATCCCCATCGATGGCCTCAGTTCGCTTAGCGATAAGTGGCTTGTCCTAACCATGGTGATCAAGCATGGCGCAGGCGAGGGTTTCACGTATGCGCACTCTGACAAGCTCAAGGTCGAAATGCTTCGCTAACCTTTGCTAACATGCACTCTTCATTCTGGAGGGCACATGGCAGATGTAAAGATACACGCTGGCGATTTTCCGACGGGTAGCGCAAAGCTCATGTTTTCAACGCTAACTTTCCCGTGGACGCCCGGCGACGGATTTCTTGGTAAGTCGATTCAACTGACAGAGTTAGCGGAGGTCGCGATGGCAAGCGAAGAGTCGGTGAAAAAGATAGGCGGCACTGTCGGTTGGGGTGTTGTGGGTGCGGCAGTGTTAGGCCCCGTGGGGCTGCTTGCTGGACTCCTTGCTGGGGGACGAGGTAAAGAGGTCACGTTTGTGGCCAAAACTCACGATGGGAAGAAATTTCTTGCGACCACAGACGCTAAAACCTTCACAAAACTGCAAGCCGCCGTTTTTTGAAACTGCCCACATGATGTTTTGAAGCAGCCATATCAGATGCTTCGCAGTTAAGACTTCTCGGTCAAACGGGAGGTCTTTTTTTATGAGCCCATGCTTTGCGTGGGCTTTTCTATTTGAGGCCCCAGCATGGAAGAAGTCACAGCAATTGGCGTGAAGATGGCGACGGACGACATCGAGCGCGGCATCAAAAAACTCGATGAGTTGTCCAAACAAGGGCCCAAGGTCGAGGAATCGATGGCGGGGATCTCTGCCGAGAGCAAGAGGGTCGCAAAGTCCCTGTCGGATATGGGATCAGGTGCGGGTGCAAGCGGCGGTTTGAGGAAGGCTGGAGAGGCTGCGAAGCAGACCGCCGAAAGCTTGAAGCAGGCCAGCAATGCCACGCGTGAAGCCGTTACAGATAGCGCGAGCCTCGCTAGAGCAATGAATGGTCTCACGGTTGCCGAAGAGAGTTTTCTCAAATCGCTACGCGATCAAGCGGCAGCAACGAAACTCACCCGGGGTGATTTTGCTGCCTACCAGGCAGCCCAGCAAGGCATGGGCATAGGCGCGCAGGAGACGGCTCGGGCCATTGGCAATCGCATTGACGCATTGAAGGCGGAGCAAAAGGAGCTAGCTCAAGCCTCCCGTGAGGCCGATAAGTACGCCAAGGACATGCTGCGCGCCTCGGCGTCCAACAGTGCAGCTGAGAAGTCGTTTCGAGCGCTGAACACTGCGGCGAACGCTGTTAGCGCAGCTCTGTCCATCATTGGAGTTGGCTTCGGCGCACGCGAGATCGTCACGCAGATCGATGGCTACACAAAATTCACTGCGCAACTGAAGCTGGCAACTAAGGGCGCGTCGGACTATTCCGCCGCCATGGCCTCTGTTCAGCGCATCTCTACCGATGCTCAACAAGGAATTGGTGAGCTGGGGACGCTGTATGCACGCATTGCGAATGGTACGGCGTCTCTGAATCTGAGCCAGCAGAAGCTGTCCGACATCACCGAGACGGTGGCGCTGTCCCTGAAGGTATCAGGTGCCACCGCCACTGAGGCATCGTCCGCAATGCTGCAGCTCTCGCAGGCGTTTGGGTCCGGTGTTCTGCGCGGAGAAGAGTTCAATTCGGTAAACGAGGCAGCTCCGCGTCTGATGAAAGCCTTGGCTGATGGCCTGGGCGTGCCCGTGGGCGCTCTGCGCAAAATGGCTGAGGCTGGGCAACTTACCTCTGCAGTCTTGGCTGAGTCGCTTCCAAAGGCGCTGGGCAAGCTGCGAGAAGAAGCAGAGTCTGTTCAGACCATCTCCGGCGCCTTCACCGTGCTGAAGAACAACATCATGCTGATGGTAGGCGCCCAAGCAAATGCAAGCGGCGCCACTAAGAGCTTCGCCAGTGGCGTCAACCTGCTGGCCAACAACCTGGATGTTCTCGCCACCGTGGGCGGTGCAGTTGCGCTTGTTCTCGGGGCACGGTTCACTGCATCCATTGCATCGACAGGCATCGCCTTCGCGGCCTCAACTGTGCAAGCGGCACGCTATCAGTTGGCCCTGGCCAGTATGGCTGGCGTGAGCACTACAGCAGCGACCGGCCTTGTCGCTATGGGTGGTGCAGCACGCGGCGCGTCGGCAGCAATGGCATTTCTGGGCGGACCTCTGGGATTGATCTTGACCGTCGCAGGCGCAGCCACTGCTGCTTTCTACACGTTTCGGGATAGCTCTGATAGCTTGATCAAGAGCATTGGTGGACTGAATCAGCCGCTCGATGAGTTGAAGAAGAAGCTTGATGGGTTGTCTGAGGAAAAGAAAATCTCGATCCGCATTGAGGTCCAGGATCAGCAGCAAGTAGCTATAAAAAGCGCACAGAAGGAGATGGACAACCTGCTCCATGCGGTGGCGGGAGTTGCTAGCATCCGAATGCCGTCTGATCAGTTTGATGCCTTGGTGCGCGACCTGCAAGAAGCTGGAAAAGCGGGGGGGAACCTCGCCCCTATTCTTCAAAGCGCGGCCACATCCGCACAGATCCCCCCTCACATTTTGAAGGGGTGGCTGGACATTGTTGCTCGCATGCGTGAATTCCAAGTGGTTGCACAGAATGCCGCGTCCTTGGGCCAGGCTGCTGCGAGCAGCACAGGAATTCCACTCCTTGCTGCTGAGAACAACTTGTTCCTGCAGCGCGCCAAAGCATCACTAGAGGCGTCGAAGGGCTACAAATCCCAGGCTGAGCGGATGGCCGAGGTCCGGGACGTGGCCAAGAAGCTCTCTGGTGATTTGAAGACGCTGCAGGGCGCCCAACTGGGCAACTCCAAGGAGGCAAAGGATCTGGAGGAGCGCATCAAGGGTGTCAATGAGCAGCTGGAATCCATGTCCAAGAAAGGCCGCGATACCTCTGGCGCAGCAGCGGTCAAGAAGGAGCAATCGGAATACGAGAAGCTAATTAGCTCTATTCAGCTGAAAATCGCCGAGAACGCGGAGGAGTTGAAATACGGGCACAAGCTGACCGAGGCAGAAAAGCTGCGTTTTCTGATTTCTGAGCAGGGAACCAAGAAGCTGACTGAGGGGCATAAGGCGCGAGCAGAGGCGCGCCTGAAAGAGCTAGAGGATGGCGAGAAACTGCTAAAGCAAAAGAAAGCCCAGGCCGAGGCAGAAGATGGGTATCGCAAGTTCCTGGATGGCATCTACAAGTCCGCTGAGGCTATTGGCAATATGACCGAGCAGCAGGATGCGGCAAACGCGTCCTTCGGCAAGTCGAAGGTCGCTATAGCGGAGATGGCAGCGGAACAAGCCAAGCTGGCATTTCTCAATGCCAAAGACATGGGCCCTTGGACACCCGAGCATATCGCTGCATTGAAGGCGCTGACTGATCAGCATGAGCAGTATGTGGAATCGCTGAGAAAAGGCGAGTACATAGCCGCCAACCGAAAGTACGACGATGGCATCCGCGCTGCTCGGGACGAGCTCCAAATCCAGCAGTACAGCATGTCGCTGCTGGGTGAGCAGGAGCTGAAGCGCAACAAGATGATCGCCGTGCGCAAGTCGGAGATCAAGTTGGCGCGAGAGCTGGCAGAAATCGAGAAGACCTACATGGGCCGGACCGACGAGACTTCGATCAAACAGCGCACTGACTTGGAGCGCAAGGCAAGAATCCAAGCTGAAGAAGAGCTGCAGGGTGAACTGGGGCAGATCCAGAACCAATATGTCAATGAGCAAGTGCAGAAGTACGACCAAATCTTCTCGCAGGGCTTCGCAGACATGCTCAACGGAAATGAAGGCAGCTGGAAGAGCTTCACCAAGAGCCTGACCACGACGTTCAAGACCCAAGTTGCGGACCAGATCTACCAGATGTTTGCGCGACCTATCGTTGTTCAGCTGGTTGGTTCGCTGCTCGGGATGACCGGCGGCGCTGGCGGCCTGTTGGGTAGCTTGCTTGGTGGTGGCTCAGGCGGCGGCGGTGGCGTTATGGGTCTGCTCAGCAATGGATCGAGCGCATACAGCCTTTACTCTGGCGAAGGGTTGCTGGGTCAAGGATCTCGCTACGTGGCCAACATGTTCGGCTTCGGTGGAGCTGCACCATGGCAGGCTGCCGGGGCTCAAGCCTCTGGCGCAGTGACCATGCCAGTGACCGGGGGCTTAGGTGGGGCGGCACCTGGAAGCACCAGCTTCATGGGTCTCAATGGCGGCTATGCCGCAGCTGGCGTCATGATGATCCCCCTGATAGCCGCCTACCTTGGCGGCATGTTCAAGGAGGAAAGGCAGGTTGGTGCTGGTATCACCGGCGAGCTGGGCGGCGACCTCTATGGCTACCAGCTGATGCGCGAAAGCGGCAGCCTTTTCGGCGGGCCGAAGTACCGTTACTTGGTGGCGGAGAAGGAGATCGAGAAGTCCAAGGCCGAGATCGAGCGCTTGAAGAAGGAGATTGCTGACAACCCCAATGACGCTCGCAACGGCTACCGTGAACGGCAGCTCCAGCAGCAGTACAGCCGCCTGGAGATGCTCTCGCAGTACGATGGCGCTATCGAGGCTTCCAAGGGCCCCATCAAGATCCTGCAGGATGCTTTTACGGCCATGCGTGAGGACACAGCAGCCCGGGCGGATAGCTTGAAGCTGGATGGTGACTCAATCCGCGCCATGAAAGTGACGTTGGGCCTGGATGAGATCCACCCGGACACGGGCGGCAAAGGGCTGGAGCTGACTGGACTGAGCCAAGAAGAGGCAGCAGCGAAGATCCAGGCTGCGTTGGCGCAAGCCAATGAGGAAATGGCTCGCTCTGTACTGGGAACCTGGCAGGAGCAGACCCGCGAAGTGACCCGCATGGTGTGGGACAACGTGGAATTGCCCTCTGATGGAGACACCCAGCAGTATGGCCGTGTGGGCCGCGAGGTCACTGAAACGGTGACTGAGCAGGTGTTCGTGATGAGTGAGTACGTGCGGGCAGGTGAAACTGCGGTACAGGCTCTCACTCGCCTGTCCGATTCGCTGTACAGCGTGAACACTGTCTTTGACATGCTGGGCGTAACGCTGATGGATGCCTCGCTGGCAGGCGCAGATATGGCCTCGGAAATCATCGACGCCTTCGGGGGGGCGGATAAGTTCTCGGCTGCGACAAGCAGCTACTACGACAAGTTCTACACCGACCAAGAGAAGGTAAAGAACCAGACGCGCTTGCTCAATGAGCAGCTCAAAAAGCTGGGGATCGAGACCATGCCCGCCAGCCGTGAGGCACTGCGGGAATACATCAACGGCATTGACCTGTCGAGCGAGGAGGGGCGCAAGCTCTACGCCAGCTTGCTGGGTCTTGTGGATGTGTTCGACCTCATCTACACCTCTGCCGAGAACATCGCCAGCCTCAAGCAGGACTTGAATGTGCAGCTGCTGCGCGCCCAAGGCAATGACGCGGAAGCGTTGCGCCTGGAGCGTGAAAAGCAGATCAAAGAGCTGGAGAAGTACAACGATCCAGAACTTGTGCGCATGCAGCGCGACGTTTGGGCGGCCGAGGACAAGACCAAGACGGATGAAGAAGCCAAGCGGGCTGCGGAAACTGCCAAAGACCTGGCGATGAAGAACCTGGAAGCCGCTGTCTCCCGTGAAAAGGAGTACTGGAACCAGTTCTCTGCTGACGCCAAGGACTCGCTGACCAAGGCTTCGAGCTACTTCGACCTGGTGACCAATGCGGCTAAATCGCTGCGGGATTCGGTCGAGGACAGTGCAAGCTGGACGGCTGCGGCTGGCATGGTGTACATCGAGCAGGCCCTGGACCGCGCCCGCAAGGGTGGGGGACTGTCGGACCTTGACGCCACCAAGTCGGCCATTGAAGCGGCTACCGGTGGTCTGGTCATGGACAACTACGCCACCCAGGCGGAGCTGGACTATGACAAGAAGGTGCTTGCGGGTCAGCTGGACGAGTTGGGCGGGTATGCGGAGCTGGCAAAGTCGGATGCCCAAAAGCAAATCGACTTGGCCAACGCGCAGATCAAGCGCCTGGACGACACGCTCACGTTCTGGAAGGAATACGGCGAGACGCAGGTAGATGCAACGCTCAGCGTTACCGACGCTGTCAACGCACTCTACAAGCTGCTGGACCCCAAGGAACAGGAGCGCATCCGCAAGGAAGAAGCGGCCAAGGCTGGTATTGGTGGTGGTTCTGCTCCCGGCTACACCCCCACGGGTGGTGGCAGTCTGGGCGGCACAGTCGCTGGATCGAACCGGGTCACGGTGGTTGGGCTCACGGCAGACGGTCGGGCCATCTTCAGCAATGGAGAGGTTGGCAAGTACGCAGCAGGTGAGTACGCCTACAACAGCACCGGGTCGATGGTCAGCAATGGCTATTCACTGGCTGAGTTCGAGCGCTTCAAGACCAGCGGGGAGTTTGAGTGGGACCCCGAGAAGAACCAGTGGCGTAAGCGGGCATCGTTTGCCATCGGCACGAACTACGTGCCGCGTGACATGACCGCGAACATCCACCAGGGCGAACGAATCATCCCTGCGGCTGACAACCGGGCGCTGATGGCTGCATTGAACACCCAGGGGGGTGGCAATGCTGAGTTGGTGCAGGAGGTCAAGGCTTTGCGCGCCGAGCTTCAAGCCATCAACCACAACACGGGTGATATCGCCATCTCCAACCGGCGCCTGGACGCGAACATCGAACAGGTGTCGGAAGGCGGCAACGGCCTGCGCACGGTCGCCATGAACTAAAGGGTTCCTTATGTACGTGTTAGTCCCCAAGCAGATTGGGGACAGCTCGATGCTGGCCGGGTCCATTCCCGCTGTCGATACGGCAGCCGGGGAGGTGGCCTGGACGGCAGGCGTAGCTGTCGCCGTCGGCAATGAACGGGTATACGGCCAACGCGTCTATCGATGCGCGGTCGTGCCGCCCAATCTCACCCTTCCACCAGACCAGGACACCAACAGTTGGCAGGATATCCGGCCCTCCAACCGGTGGGCACCCTTTGACTCCTATGTCCAGACGACCCAGGTCAACCGCAAGGGATCGCTGACCTATGTCCTAAAGGTGCCGTTCATCACCGGTTTGGCACTGCATGGTTTGACGGGCAAGCGCCTGCAGATCACGGTGACCGACGGCGTGGGCGGGCCAAACCTGATCACTCCGGTCGATACCGGGTTGAACCTACCTCGGGTGGGCTGGTGGAACTACTTCTTCGGAGAGCGGACGGCCATCAAGTCGTTCCGTATCGAGAGCATCCCCAGCAAGTCGTCCACCGTCATCACAGTGACCGTGACGGCTGACCCGACCCAACCGGTGGGGATTGGCTGGATGTCGATTGGCACCTGGACGGCTTTCGGCATGACCAGCGTGGGGATGCCCTCGGGCACCCAGTACGGGGCCAATGCCGAGATCCAGAACTACAGCTACCGCAAGGACTTCGATGACGGCACCTTCCGCGTTGTGCCTCGTGGTTCAGCGGTGAATCTTTCTTTGCCCGTAATCATCGATGCGGAAGACGCCAACCGGCTGTTCTCGCTCATTGAACGGCTCAAGGACACACCTGTCTCGGTCTACGCCAGCTCCATTGGCAAGTACCGCTATCTCGCAACGGTGGGCTTTATCAGCATCGGATGGCAGCCGCACACCACGGTCAGCACATCCATAACAGTGAATGTAAAGGGGGTTGTCTAATGCCAATCGTCGCAGTACCACCAATCCGGGACCTTGGCACCGTCCCGAACAACAACATGGACGAGGCCACGTTCAACGTGACCGCAGAAAACTTCACGACGCAGATGGCGCCGTGGGGTGGTGATGTGAAAGCGGTGGCTGAGTCGGCCAAGACCAACGCAGAGTATTCCAACCAGCGTGCAAACGACTCCAACACCTCCGCAGAGACAGCAGCCGCTCGCCTTGTCGATGTGCAAACGGCAGCAAATGGCGCCTTTGCTGCAGCGAATTACAAAGGGGAGTGGTCCACGCTCACCGGAGCGCTGAACGTGCCTGCCACGGTGACCCACCTAGGCCGCCTGTGGTATCTCAAGCTGAACCTGGCTAACGTGACAACGCAGGCCCCGGCCTTGGGGTCTACCTACTGGGGTGAGGTGAGCCGAAACGACTTCACGGTTTACGCATGTCCTGCAGGTACGACCATCGCGGCGGATCGCGGCATGTACCGCATGAGTTCTGCCAGCTCGGTGCTGCAACTACCGGCCAGTCCGTTCCATGGAATGGTGGTCGCTGCAGTGAACGTGTCTGGCACCTTGACTCCATACATCCAGCGCAACGGAAAGACCATCTGCGGGGATGCCGAAGACTACGTGATGAACGTGCTGAACTGGCAGATCGCACTGCAGTTCGATTCTGCGTCGAATGACTGGGTGCGTATCAACGGGGTCACGGCATACACCGCCGCCCAGCCGGCCATCGCCTCAGCCAACACTTGGACCGCCTCCCAGAACTTCACTGGTGGGCTGAACATGAACGGATCTCCCGTAGTGGAGAGCGGCAGTAATGCCAACGGGACTTACACCCGGTGGGCGGACGGGACTCAGGAATGCACCAAAGTCCTAACAACGTCGGCGGGATCGACAACGGCAAAGGGGGCTCTCTTCGCTGGACCGGTCACTGTTGGCGGGGCGTTTCTGGTTCCCTTTATCGCAACGCCTTCTGTGGCAGCGAGCGGGACTGATAGCGCGGGTGGCGGCTGGGTGGCCATGGATATCTTCCCTGATGCGGGTAATTGGGGCTCTTACAGTACGCGCAACACCTCAGCTGTTGGCGCCGCTGGGACGATTTATTTGACGGCAAGAGGAAGGTGGAAATAAATGTCAAATGCAGCACAACAAGCGCAAGCGCCGCTGTCCCTTGCGGTAACAGGGGGCGTGTGTGACCTATCCAAGCGGACTTACTTCCATGCAACTGTAGCCGGGGCCACAGCGTTCACTTTTACCAACCGGCCTGCCGACTGCATGCTGTTTGAGCTGGAGGTGAATCTGAGCGCTGGCACCATGTCCTGGCCGGCAAACGTCCGCTGGGTTGGCGGCCTGGCCCCGCAGAATCTGCAGACGGGCAAGATTCATATGTTCCAGTTCCGTCGGCCGCAGTCCACGGGTGCGGACCAGTGGCTGGGCTCCTACCTCCCAAACTACTGATATGGCGTACCGACCACCACTCATCAAAGGCCCGGTGTACATCACCATTGCGGCCAGCGTCAGGAGCCCTGATATCCAGGCTCTTGCTATTTCTGCGGGCTGGGTTGGCTACGAGCCGCTGTACTGCACAGTGAATGTGGGTGTGGACGTGGCTACCCTCACCGTGGCAAACATCCCGGATTACCTGCTCACTGTTGTCAATCGTGGTCGCATTGGCGGCATCTACAACAGCGGAACAGGCCTGGTGGCCACCGCCAAGTTCAACCTGGACAACGCCGGCGGCATAGTCTTCGGCGGCGGTGGCGAAGGCGGCACTGGGCAAACGGTGACTATCTTCCGAGGCACAGGCTATTCAGGCACCGGCAACGGGGGCTCTGGCGGGATTGGAGCGGGGTTCAATACTGCGAACCCTCCCGTGATGCTGAATGCATCCTCGGGAAATTCTGGCACGTCGCAAACCGTTGGTGGCCCAGCTATCGGCGGTTCTACCCAAGGCGTTGCATATGGCGGCACTGGCGGTTCTGGGGGCTCGATTGGCGTGCAAGGTGCAACAGGTAGCGACGGTAGTACAAGTGGCTCCTTTGAATCGCAGTATCGGACCGGGCCTGGTTCTGGCTCACTCGCAGGTTACGCCATCGACGGCATTGCGAACGTCAACATTCTGGCCGCAGGTTCGATACTCGGCCGAACCCGATAAGGAGGGTGCATGTACTTCGACAAAGAAACCCGAGAGTTCGGGCTGAGCCCAGCAGACATCATCGGCCGGCACGCGCACAACATGTCGTTTCCCGTGCCATTTGAGGCGCCGGAGCGCTACGTGCTCATCACGCCAGCTGATCCGCCAGAGTTTGATGCGTCCACCCATAAAGCGTTGCCAGTCGAGCCATTGGAGACAGAGGACGGCTACCTGCAGCAATGGGAAGTTGTGCCGCTCAGCGACGAGGAGCTGGCCCAGCTGGAGGGCGAGCGCTTGGCAGCCGAGCAGGCCGCCCGGGATGCTGCGCGCGTCACGGTAACTAAGCGCCAGGCCTTGCTTGCGCTGTTCGACATGAAGGGCATCAAGAACGAGGACATTGAGGCGCAGATCAACCTGATCCCCGATGAGTTCGACCGCTACCGGGCCTTGGTGGACTGGCAGGGCTCGGCGGCTATCGAGTCGGACAGCCCCACGGTGCTCAAGCTGGCAGCCAGCCTGAACCTGACTGAGGCTGATCTCTTTGAGCTGTTTGGCTACGCTGAGACCTTGTAACCCTCCGCCAACAACACACAACACAACCCGCTTCGGCGGGTTTTCTTATTTCTGAGGGAGTCTCTCGATGCAGAGCACAGACATCAGCATGCCGATCGCAAAGGCAACCAGTGCGGTGACGTTGGCCACGGCCGCGCAAGCCGATGTGGCAGATAAGATCGCCCAAGCGGCCACGGTTAATTCCAGCTTTGAGACTTGGTTCTGGGTGAACTCCATCCCGTGGGGAACCATCGCTTCTATCGTGGCGGCGCTCTACACGGTGCTGCTCATCTGTGAGTGGTTCTGGAAGAAGCTGTGGCGGCCGGCGTTTGAGCGCTGGGGCTGGATCAAGCCACGGCTGGGCCCGCGCATCATCACGCTGGACGAGTACCGTCAGATGACCGAAACGCAGAGGGCGGACCTGTCATGAGCAACAAACAACGGGTCGCAGTGGCGGCCCTTACTGTTTCAGCTGCGGCGATCCTGAGCTTGTTCGGCGCGGAGGGCTTCCGCTCTGCGCCCTACATCCCCACGCAGGGTGATGTGCCGACCATCGGCTATGGATCCACAGTCTACCAAGACGGCACCCGCGTGACTCTGGCAGACCCGCCCATCAGCAAGGAAAGGGCCCTGCAGATCGTGCGCGACCACAAGAGCAAGGACGAAGCCATGTTCCGGGCCAGCCTGCCAGGGGTGAAACTCACCCAGGGCGAATATGACCTGTACATGGACTTCACCTACCAGTTTGGCATCACCAACTGGCGGGCCAGCTCCATGCGCCGGCACCTGCTCAATGGTGAATACCTGCAGGCCTGCAACGCGCTGCCAGCCTGGCGGAAGCAAGCGGGCCGGGATTGCTCGCTGCCTCAGAACTGGGGGCCCAAGGGCTGCAAGGGTGTGTGGACCCGGCAGCTTGAAAGGCAAGCCAAATGCTTAGCAGAACAGGGGTAAACATGGTCTACACACATGCTGCTGCGCTCTTGCTTGGGATGGCCCTGGCCGCCATTGGCACCTGGAATGTGCAGGCCTGGCGTCTGGGGGCGCAGATTGAATCAATCCGTGCCGAGCACGCCAAAGACGAATCCACCAGATCGAATGCGGCGCTGGTGGAAAACACCAAAACCGCGATCAAGGAAAGCAAGCATGCCCAAGAGACGATCTACAACGCCGACCGCTTGGCGAACCTCAAGACTGGCATTGATGTGGATGTGCGCGCTGAGCTTGCCCGTGCTGAGCGCCTGCACCGTGACACCGACAGCCGAGCCGCCACTTATCGCGCGCAAGCCCAAGCCGACGCCGCTGCCCGCAGCGATCTTGCAGATAAAGCCGCAGCCCTCGACCGCCAGCTTGCACAAGGCCTCGGAGTGGTCGCAAGCCTCGGAGGCGACCTTAGGCGGCGAGACGCCGAAGTAGCCGCACTGTGCGACCAGGTGAACATCGAGCGCCGGCTGAGCGGTGACGACAGCGATCAGGCCTGCAGCCACAAATAGAAAAAGCCTTCCCGGCGCCACTACGGCACTGGGGAGGCTCTTTTTTCGTTTGTGCAGTGCTACCTACGGTTGCGGCTTGGCAGCGCCTGCAGCACAGCTTTGTTAACTTCTTGGGGGGTTAGGCTGGCCAAGGCATACACCGAGTGAGACGGCTCATCACCTTTGGGCGCAGCCAGCTTGTAGCGGCGATAGAGCACATACTCGCCAGCCTCAGCGTCAAACGCTTTCACCGTGTCCAGGTCTGCTACTCGCATGCTTTTGCCTGCGTGAGGGCCGCCAACAAAGGTGGCGTTGGTCAAGTTTGCATCGGCGTCTAAGGTCAGGTCGCCAACCTCAGCGCCTATGTCGCGCATCTTGGCGGCCACCTTGGCCAACTCATTCGGCGACAGAGCCAACCTCGCCGCCATGAAAAAGCACATGTGCAGGCCCAGGCTGCGCGGGTCAGCGCCGCCCGTGTACTTGCGCCACTGCTGGCCACCGGCCACACTGGCCAGCTCGGCCATCTGCTCGCCGGTCATCCCCAGCTGCTCTTTTAGCTTAGCCAAGTCATTTGTGGAGGGCGGGGTGTAGTCGATCATGAGCAACTTTCAGTGCTGAAATAGCAAAGGCCCTTGCGGGCCTTGGTTTAGGAGAGGAGGAGCTTTGCAATTGCTGCCCCGGCTCCCAGGGCTGTGGCGATTGCGATGGCTGGATACCAAGCTCTTTCGCGGATCATCTTGGCTGCTTCCGCATTCAGCTTCATCGTCTCTGCCATCAGCTTACCAATCTCGGCTTCGGTCTTGAGTACGTCCACTGTCTTTTCCATTTTGGTTCTTCCTTTCGGGTTGCCGGGCTGCGCGGTATGCGCTACCCATGTGCATTAATATAGCCCCTTTGGTGCTAATTGACAAGCACTTTCGGAAAATCTCTATACTGTTCTTTTATCCAGTGTAGAGGATGACCCCATGCAGATTGATCAGATTGCCATCGCGGTGCTGGGTGCAGCTGCCGCCTGGCTGTCGCAGGCCCGCTCTGAGAGCTTCAGGCGCTGGGCGTGTATCTTCGGAATGCTGGGCCAGCCGTTCTGGTTTTACGCCTCTTGGAAGGCCGAGCAATGGGGAATCTTTGCCGTCAGCGTGCTGTATGCGCTGGCCTGGATGAAGGGGCTGTGGATCCATTGGATTCGGCCTGCGGCCGGCACAGAGTCTGGCACGAGCCGCTAATTAATAGTCGTGATGGGAAGCCTCCAATGCATTTCGCTGGGGGGCAGTCAGGTGTAATCACCATGCATGCCTCTATAATTGACTGAAATGACGCAAAAGTAAAATTACAAATGAAAAATTCATCAAAGATAGATTTCGCGAATACATTGCGAGGTTTTGCAGCTTTGGCCGTCATCATCTCCCATTATTTTGGAGTTTTTTGGAGTAGTAGAGACGCGGTGGCAGATCTTACTAACTCGGCGATTTTGCCTTTGGAAGCTTACCCCGTGCCTGAATTTTTTAAATGGGTTCATCCCATCATTATTTTCAACTGGGGTGCATTCGGAGTTGCGCTGTTTTTTCTAATTAGTGGATTTGTAATTCCTTTCTCGCTGAAAAAATCTACTTGGTATGGTTTCGTGGGAGGGAGGATTTTCAGAATTCTCCCAACTTACTTTGTTGGCTTCACGGTTACCCTTACTGCCATATTCTTTTCATCTTGGTATTTTGGAAGAGAGTGGCCATTCCAGCTAAATGAGATAATTATTCATTACATTCCAGGCGTGCGCGATATTTTTTGGTCTCGATCCATAGATGGGATAATATGGACGCTTGAGATTGAAATGAAATTTTATTTCGTTTGCTTACTACTTATAGCTTTATTTAAGAGAAATTCTTGGTTGGTTTTTTTGGCGCCGTTAATACTTTTTGGTTTATCGATTGTGATAAATAATAGCCTTTTGGTTTGGAGTAGTAGTAATCCTCGCGCGTGGCAGTTGGGTATGAGCTACATGATGGCATCTCAATATTGTATATTCATGTTTGTCGGTGTTGTATTTAATTATCAGTTCTCAGGATTAATTGACTCCAATAAGGCCTTTTTGATCATTTCTGTAATTTTTTGTTTGTTTTGCATACATTGGTATATTGGTCCGTATAAAGATGGATTTGTTATTGCTTGGAGCTATGCATTTGCTTTGATAGCTTTTATTTTCGCATATAGCTTCCAAAGCTTTTTTAAATCAAATGCCTTTTTTGATTTTTTTGCAAATATTAGCTATCCGTTATATGTTGTGCATGGGGTTGCTGGATATGTGAGTTTGCGAATTTTGATTGATAAAGGGTTTGGTAATATTTATGCTCTTGTTATAGTTACGTTATCAATTATTTTTATTTCTTGGTTAATGCATCGATATATAGAGTTACCATCCCAACAGCTCAGTAAAAAAATCTCTAGACTGAAATTAAATTCTCTGAGGCTCGGCCGTGTTGACGAGAGTAAGCAGGAGAGTCCATCTCATCTACATCTCTAAAATTTACTCTGGGTGTTTCTCACACGAGACTCTTGCAGAGAATTAATTGCCTTAGTTGAGAGTCCCCAGGGTACTTTTCAGGGAACTAGATGGGGATTCGGGTCGCTTGCTGTCGCGTGCTCCAGAGTGCGGAAGCGACAGGATAAGACTCGGTTCCCCTGGATTTATGGTTCGAGTCCAATCGCGCCTACCAAATTTTCCCGTTCAATTTACTCCTCGATAAGATTTCTATGAAGTCGGCATGAGATGACAGAGGAACTGGGATAGAACTTGTATCTTTGGGCCAGGAGGCCCTAATGTGCAATCGATACCACAGCCCAGACGAAGGCTACATCCAGCAGTACTGGCGGCTGAACCCCAGGCAGCTGGGCCTGGGTGCCCGCGATGTGTTCCCGCGATCACCTGGGGGATTCATCCGGCGCGCCGTGGACGACCCGGGCTACAGCAAAGAGCTTGCCGTGGGGAGATGGGGCCTGATCCCTTGGTTCAGCAAGACGCCTGACATCAAGTACAGCACCAACAATGCCCGCGCCGAAGAGGTAGCGGACAAGGCCAGCTTCAAAGACCCGTGGAAGCGCGGCCAGCGTTGCATCATCCCAGCCACAACCTTTGACGAGCCGAACTGGGAGAGTGGGAAGAACGTTTGGTGGAGATTTGCCAGAGCCAACGGCGACCCGTGGGGCCTGGCGGGGCTGTGGAATACCTGGAAGGACCCGGCAACCGGCGAGCTGATCGAGAGTTACACAATGCTCACGCTCAACGCCGATGAGCACCCGCTGATGAACCGCATGCACAAGCCAGACCCGAAGCTCGCTGCTGACAAGCAGGACAAGCGAAGCGTGATCCCGATTGAGTTGGCCGATGTGGATCAGTGGCTGGAAGGCTCGATCAAGGACGCGCAGGCGCTGCTGAGGCTGGCACCGGTCGAAGTGTTCGCGGCCGGGCCAGCCTAAAACGGAATATCGGGGGCGAGGCTGTCGTACAGATCCTTGTCCACCGCAACCGTAACGGTGTGCAGCACCATAGTGCCCAGGACCGGCATGGCCTCTGGCCGATCCAGCTTAATGCCATCCCAGCGTTCGTGCTCTTTGGTCTCGGACCAATCATCCCCATCCTTGATGTGCCACCGCCAGTATCTTGATTGAAACATAGACACCTCCAAAAGACTGTATATTTATACAGTAACTGGAGCGAGCAATGGAAGCAGTCAGGAAATTTGAGCCGGAGGACCTGCCGGGCTGGTACAGGAGCGCTGTCAGTCCTGGCAGCCCCTCCGATCTGGAGGCGCGTCAACGGGTTGGCGTGGACCTGTACGTGCTGCAACTGCAGTTTTGCGGCGCGTACCTTTGCTCTCCTTTTCTGATCGGCAGGGCGCCAATACTGGGCATGGTCATCTCATCGACTACGCCATTCAACGGCAACCAAGCCGGGATTTACCGGCGTGCCGAGCCCATGAAGCTCATGACCTACCCGCTGGAGCAAGTCGAGGTTTGGAAGAAGCGAGAGGACGGAACCATGCTGCTGCGGGGGGAGCAGTGGGATGAGGGGGAGTTCAGCCGCTGGCCGCAGACTTGGATTTGCGGGCGCAATCCATCTGCAGTTGCTGCAGCACTTCGTGGGATGTCAGCCTGGCTGGATAGGGAGTACGCGAAGGTGAAGCAGCCTCCATATGCGAATGACCGGCCGAGGTAGGGCTACCGCTTTGACTTGCGCCAGTCCCAGGGCGGAACTGGGTTGGGCTCGCTCCACACCCCAAGCTCAGAGATACGGGCACTTTCCTCAATGGATTGCAGCCACTCATACCCCTTGCCGTACTTCACGTAGTACCAAGCCATGCCCGTTGCGACCTGGTGCTGGCCAGCATCGAGACCGCCGCAGCGCACATCAGCGATAGTACGGCCGTAGCGATCCTTGGACTTTGGGGTGATCTCAGCCTGCGCCTGGAAGCAAAGATCTGACAGGTTCTGCTTGGACTTCTGCCCAAACGGCTGGCGGCTCTCTGGCGCATCAATCCCGCCCAGGCGGATCTTGATCTGCTCATAAGCGCCCGGCGCGCCGCAGCGGGCAGTGAGGGTGTCGCCGTCGGAGATGCCGACGATCAGGCATATGGCTATAGCTGAGAGCATTAGGTATTGTGCTTTAGAGGTCGCGTGTCAATTCAATAGAGGTGGTTGCAAAATGAAACATATAAGGGGTGTAATGTTGCCGGTTAGGCACGGAGCAGCCGACAGAGCATCACTCTTGCTGAGCCCGGTGCGGAGGCGCTTAAATCACACCGAAATCACACCGATCTCTCGCAGACCGCATGGATGCTGGTACGGACGCGGGTTCAATTCCCGCCAGCTCCACCATACAAGCCAAAAAAAGCGCTCACTGATAATTCAGTGATCGCTTTTTCTTTTGGGTATCGGCATTGCGGCGAACACCGATGCTGCAGCAGAGGCTTGAGCCCCATGGCCGCGTTTCCATTCTCTGTCTGTTGGGCCTTCATCCAGGCCGGGACTGCCGGACAAATGCGCCTGGGGCTGCCTTGGTCAACGGATGATAAAAGTGCCAAAGTTTCCTCAGTATTCGTAGCGCCTCAAGCCCTCAATATCTTTCAACCGCACCGTACGGTAGCCCACTTCCAGCAAATCTTGCTTTTCCAGCTCCAGCAAGGCTTCATTGAAGCGCGCACGCGAGACCTGGCAAAAATCGGCCAGCTCGCTTTGGGTGATATTGAGCAGGCCGGCATCGGGGAAGGGAAAGTTCAGCGGCGTGATGAGGGAGCCCAGGCTTTGCGCGACCCGGCCGGTGACGCTCAGGCATTGCTTGGCGGTCAGCAGGCGCATCAATTGGTGGCTGCGCTCGGCCATCAGCTCCAGCAAAAACTGGCTGAACGTGGCAGATTGCTGGCGCAGCGCGTGGAAGGCGTGGGCAGGCAATGTCAGCATGGTCAGGTCATGCAAGGCGATGGCATCGCAGTCCATGGCCATGTGCGGGCGTAGCAAATAGGTTTCGCCAAACCAGCTGCCGGCGTAGCCGCACAAGGTGATGGAGCGGCCATCGGGCGTGGGCACGCAGATCTTGGCTGCGCCGCGCGTGACACCGGTCCAGCCCGTGGGGACGTCGCCCGCATTCCACAGGTACTGGCCCGCATGCACATGGCGTACCTGCAGATGGGCGTGCACCAGCTCTTGCGCCTGTGCTTCGCTCACCGTGTGTGCCCACATGCAGTGCTGCCACTGGCCGAGCACCTGGTCCTTGCTGAGAAATGCGGCCTTGGGTTTCATTTAAATGAGAATTGTTCTCAAGAGAAAAGACTTCCCATTCTCTTCCAATTAAGCTTTTCCGCTGTCGTTGTAAGAGAACAAAAGGCGTAGCTATGCAAAATCAGGGGCGGTCGGTCGCAGCTCAGCGGAACAAATGGGGTGGTGGATGGGCGATGGCGCCCATCAGTCTGGCCATCGCGGTATTGGCCAGCAGCGTGCAGGCGCAAACGGTGGCTGCGGCCGCAGAGTCTGATGGCGCCGAGGCAGACACCCCTTTGGCGGTGCAGCATGTGGTGGCATCGGCTGCGCCCAGCATACGCAGCGAGCTGGCGCAGACCACCCAGGTCATCGACAGCGAGCAATTGCGCCAGCAGGTGACGGCCGGCAAAAGTGTGGCCGAGGCCCTGGGGCAGCTGGTGCCGGGGATTGACCTGGGCGGTCAGTCGCGTAGCAATTTTGGCCAAAACCTGCGCGGCCGCACGATGCTGGTGATGGTCGATGGCGTCTCGCTCAACAGCTCGCGCGGCACGGCCCGGCAGCTCGATGCGATCGACCCGTTCAATATCGACCGCATCGAGGTGCTGTCAGGCGCCAGCGCCTTGTACGGGGGCGGTGCCACCGGCGGTATCGTCAACATCATCACCAAAAAAGGCAGCGCCGCTGGCCTGCAGCTGGGTAGTGAAGTGGGGGTCACTTCCGGCTTGCAGGGCTCGCGCGACCACCAGTACCGGTTGGCGCAATCCATTGCCGGCGGCAATGAGCAGGTGCAGGCGCGCCTGGGCATTGCGCTGCAAAACAATGGCAGTTTTTATGACGGCAAGGGCAATCCGGTGCGCACCGACATTGCCCAGACCGATGCCCAGAACACCAAGGGGGTGGATGTGCTGGGCAATGTGCAGATCAAGATCAGCCCCGAGCAAACCCTGGGCCTGACCGCGCAGTACTACCGCAACCGGTTTGATGGTTCCTCCTACCTGTATGGCGGCCCCAACCTGGCAGGCATCATGGGTGGCAAGCCGGAGCTCTTGGAGCAGCGCGGCGGCTTTGTCAGCGATGTGATGCCGCAGACCGAGCGGGCCATGTTCAATGCCGACTACCATGCCGCCAAGGTCTGGGGCGACCAGGACCTTTATCTGCAAGCCTTCTGGCGGCAGGAGAAGCTGGACTTTGCGCCTTTCCCCAGCTCCGTTGTGACCGCCTCCCACCAAAATACCGACACCTGGGGCCTGAAGGCCGCGCTGGCCAAGTCCTGGGGTGACCTGAGTGTGCGCTATGGCCTGGATTGGGACCGCGAGAGCTTTGATGGCAGTGCCACCGTGTTCGATACCGCGCAGGCGCTGGCCAGCGGCGGCATGGTCAACCGGCAAATCGGCAGCACCGGCCGCTACCCGGGCTACCGCGTCAATACCGCTGCGGCCTTTGCCCAGGCTGAGTGGAAGCTGAACCCGCAGTGGACTTTGAACGGCGGCCTGCGCTACCAAAGTACCGACTTGCAGGTGGACGATTTTGTGGGCTACACCCAGCAGCTCTACATGCTGCTGGGCCGTGGCACCTCGGCTGACGCGATCCCTGGCGGCAAGAACAGCTACAACGTGAGCCTGTTCAACCTGGGCGCCCGCTACCAGATCGATGCTGCGCGCAGCACCTGGCTCAACTACGCCGAAGGCTTTGAGTTGCCGGACCCGGGCAAGTACTATGGCCTGGGCAACTACCAGGCCAATGGCACGCATTGGCAACTGGTCAGCGGCATTGATCCGAAAAGCTCTCCGCTGCAAGGCATCAAGACGCGGCAGGTGGAATGGGGCTTCAAGCAGGCCAGCGGTGCCGTCAAGCTGCAGTCCGCGCTGTTCTACGCTTGGTCTGACCAGACCTTGCAGCTCAACAACGCTAACAACAATGTCACGATCAATGTGCTCGATGAAAAGCGGCGCAACTACGGCTGGGAAGGCAGCCTGGACGTTGCCGTCGCCAAGAACTGGGCGCTGGGTGGCAATGCGCTGTGGATCCGCTCGGAGACGCGGCAAAACGGCAGCTGGGCCAAGCAGTCCATCATGACGGCGAGCCCCTCCAAGCTGTCGACCTATGTGCAGTGGAGCCCGAACCCCTGGCAGCTGCGCCTGCAGGCCTCCCACATGTTCACGCTCAAGGATGACAGCGCCGGCAAGATCGATGGCTTCACGGTGCTGGACCTGATGGGTGGCGTCAAGCTGCCGGTGGGCCGCCTCAACGTCGGTATCCAGAACCTGCTGGACAAGCAGTACCTGACGACCTGGTCGCAGCGCGCGATGGCCTTGTACGGCGTGGGTGCGGTGTCGCCGCAAACCTTTGCGTTCTACGGCCGTGGGCGCACCTTCTCGCTGAACTACAGCGTTGAATACTGATGGCGGCAGGTGTGCATAACCCGGGGGTGCTTGTTAAAGGCGCGCAGCGCCCCCGGCAGTTCTGGGCAGTACTGGTAGCGCTATATATTGCGCAGGGCGTGCCGTCGTATCTGATGATCATGACGGTGCCTGCCGCACTGCGCGCTTCCGGCATGCCTTTGCAGCAGGTGGGTATGTTGTCCATCTTGATGCTGCCGCTGGTGCTGAAGTTTTTGTGGGCGCCCTGGGTGGACCGCTTGCGCCCACTGCGCTGGGGCCACCGCCGGGGCTGGATTGTCTGCACCCAGCTGGCGTCGGTGCTGGCGATTGGCGCACTGGCCTGGGTGGGGCCGCAGGCCTCCATCACCACCATTGTCTGCATCGGCATGTTTCTGGCGCTCAGCATCGCCACGCAGGATATCGCCACCGACGGCTATGCCACGCAGCAGCTGCGCAGCGATGAGCTGGGCCGGGGCAATGCGATCCAGGCCGCATCGGTGGCCGGTGGTGTGCTGCTGGGCGGCACCTTGGCCATGGCGCTGGTTGATCAGTGGGGGTGGCAAGCCACCATGCTATTGATGGGCGGACTGTCTTTGCTGCCCCTGCTGGCGCTGCCGTGGATGGACGAGGGCATGCCTGCTGCCGCCGACGAGGATGCGCAAGACGGCGCTGCCGCAGTGCCTGTGCGCCCCAGCATCAAGCAGTTCTTTGCGCGCCCCAGTGTCTGGGCGATTCTGGGCTTGGCCGCCGTTTATCGGCTCAGCGAAGGTATGCTGCGCTCCATGGAAAGCAGCTACCTGCTGCACAGCGGTCTGAGCTTGAGCGAAGCGGGGGTGATTGCCGGCAGTGGCGCTGCGCTGGCCGGCTTGCTGGGCAGTTGGCTGGCGGCCCAGTGGTTGCGGCAGCGCAGCCGCAGCCAGGTGCTGCTGGGCTTGAGTGCCTTGCGTGTGCTGGCCTTTGCGTTGTTCCTGGCGCATTCGCTGCACTGGCTGGGCGGCACCACATCGTTGGCAGTCCTCGCCGTGGGTTTGAGCGTGCATCGTTATATGGAGATGGTGGCGCTGTATGCGCTGTTCATGGCCTCGTCCAGCCGCCAGCAGCCGGGTACGGATTTTTCGATCTTTGTCTGCGCCGAGTTGCTGAGCTATATGCTGAGCGCGATGGCGGGCGGCTTCATTGCCAAGCACTTCGAGTTCTCTGGACTGTTTGCGATTGCGACGGCGATTGCGGTGGGCTGCTGGCTGGCCACCGCTGCGTTGCTGCGGCGCCATGCGCAAGTGGTTGCCGGTACCGGGAGACGCATATGACGGTGCCGCAGACGCTCGTACGCAAGGCCCATATCCATCTGCCGCAAGCCGGCGCGTTTGTGGACTGGCTGCTGCAGCATTGGCGCGATGAAGGCATAGACGTGAGCCAGCCCCAAGCGGGCACCTTGTTGCTGGCCTTGGCCGATGTGGGCACGGCCAGGCTGCAGCAAACCAGCGCCAGCGGCATCGATTGCCTGCTGCAACCGGTGGCGCCGCGCATGGGGGAATTGATGCAGCTGTCTTTGGCCGAGCACCTGGCCGAGTTCGCCGACCAGATGGACTGGGTGGAGGGCAGTTGGGAGCTGGTCTGGGAAGGTGATGCCCCGCTTGCCACCTCCAGGCTGCAAGTGATGCATGTCCTCAGCAACCAGGCGCTGTCGCCGCGCATGCGCCGCATCCGCCTGGCGGCGGGCGATATCAGCGCCTTTGCCGCCGGTGGCTTGCATGTGCGCATGCTCTTGCCCGAGCCCGGCCAGGCACCCGCTTGGCCGACTCTGGCCGATGGCAACCGCCTGCATTGGCCTGCTGGAAAGCCGGCATTGGCACGTCGCACCTACACGATCAGCGCGATGGATCCTGAAGCGGCGTGGCTCGAAGTCGATGCCTTGCTCCACCATGGCACGGGCCATGCCGATCCGCACATGGCCGGGCCTGGTGCCGTCTGGGCCGCCAGCGCCGAGCCGGGCTCCGAGGTGGGCGTGCTGAGCCCGGCCGGCGGCATGGTGCCGCAAGCACCGCATTGCGTGTTGGTGGCAGATGCTTGCGCCTTGCCCGCAGCGGCACGCATTGCGCAGGCGCGGCGAGCGTACCCGTCCACCACCGTGCTGCTGTGGGTCTCCGATGCCCAGGAGCAGGCCGCCTTGTCGCCGGCGTTTGCAGGCATGCACGTCACTTGGCTGCGTGGCGGCGTGCCCGGTGCGTCACAGCTGGAGATTGCGCAAGTGCTGCAATGGCTGGCGCAGCAGGATTGGCACCAGCACGATACGGTGCTGTGGGTTGCGGGCGGCCTGCCGTTGACGCAGGCAGTGCGCCGCAGTGTGGCGCGGCTACCGTCCTTGGTGCAGATCAAGTCGCTGGTGCATACCTATTGGCGTTGATGCGTGAAGGGAGACAGGCCCTTGTGGCATCCATCGCCTAAAAGCCAGCCTGTGCCTGCGCGCGCAGCGTTGCCCAACTGGCTCTGTGGCATTTGCATGAAAAGGCCTGTAAAGGCTGTGTAAACATGGCATAGTTGCGCTTGTCGCGCTGAGTGGCTTACGCCGATGGCGCTTACCAAAGCTGGCCCGTGGAATATCCCTAGGCCGGCTTTGCGCATGCTGAGCTGCAAATAAACAACCCATGCCAACGCATTTTGGCCGCACTATAAAAACCTATGAGATACAGCATCGGACATTACCTGGAGATAGCCGGCGGCGCAGAGGGGCGCAAGGATAATTTTCTGCTGATTCGGTTGGTGGCTGCAACGCTCGTCATCTACGGGCATGGCTTTGCGCTTGCGGCATTGGGCAGTGGCCAGCGCGACTTTTTTACCCAGTACATCGGCTACCGCTATTCGGGTGATGTTGCAGTGGCGGTATTTTTTCTGATCAGTGGCTTTCTGGTCGCGGGCAGCTTGGAGCGCAGCAAGTCCATCGTTCGGTTTGCACTCGCGCGCGCAATGCGCTTGTTCCCGGGGTTGTGGGTTTGCGTGCTGGTTTGTGCGCTGGTGATGGGCCCGTTGATTACCGTGCAATCGCAGGCCGATTACTGGTCATCTCCGCTGACGTGGACCTATGTGTGGTCCAACGCATCACTGGCAGAAATACAATGGCTGCTGCCTGGTGTTTTTGAGGGGAATCGCTATAGCCCCGCCGTCAATGGCTCTCTTTGGACTTTGCCGATTGAAGGCAGCATGTACCTCTATATGGGCGTGCTTGGGCTATTGGGTATTTTTTCCTGGCGCTGGCTGACCACGGCCTTGATAGCGGGCTTTGCCATCTGGACCTACCAGTCTGCGCAGCTCCAATCCGTGCCCTTGCAAGAGGCCGCCCGGCTGACCTTGTTCTTCGCCTGTGGCGCGCTGTTCTACATCCATAAAGCGCGCATACCCTTGCATATGTCCATCGTGGCAGTATTGACGGTGGTGGCATGGGCCTGTCGGCATACGGTGCACTATGAGCTGGCGTGTTCCGCCGCGCTTATGTATTTTGTTTTCTGGCTGGCCTATGTTCCACGCCTGCCATCCCCGCGCTGGTTGTTGGACATCTCCTATGGAACCTATTTGTATGGCTGGCCGATACAGCAGCTGATCGCCAAGTTTTATCCTGCTGCCACGCCGTTGCAGATGACAGCGATCGCCATACCCCTGACCTGGGTGGTGGCGTTGGTGTCTTGGAAGCTTGTCGAGGAGCCGGCATTGGCGCTGTTCAAGACATGGAGCAAGAAGGAGTTCTTGCTGGGATTCAGACGCAATTCAATCCCTGGCGTGTCTTGAATAGGGCTGGGCAATGCGCACCTAAAAGCCGCTGGAGGAGCTACACCTCTGAATGTGGACAACAGGTCAACCCATAGGGTGTTCTTCATGGCGAAATACCATGAATGCGCCACCCTTAGAACATGCAAGTCGGAGTTCTTGCAGCTTGGCAGGTTTGAGTGCAACGAGCAGCTGCAGCAAGGCTGCTCGAAGACATTCACGACTGTAGCCACCGTTTGAAGCACAAACTAAAAGGCCTGAGTCCTATTGAGTACCGAACTCAGGCCTTGAGCCTCCCACTTCCAACTCTCCAATGTCTTGGGGTAGTTCAACGGCAGTGGAGTGGTGTTTGCGTGTCCTGCGCTGTCGCTTATTCCACTTGCGCTGCCACGCTCTCGATCGCCAGGCGCAGTTGATCTGGGCTGACCGCTGGTGCATCCGCTGCATCACTGGACTCGGATTTCAGGAAAATCCCTGTGCCGGTGTCTGTGCGGTTTGCCAAACGGCGCATGGCGGCAATCGACGTAGCCTGGCCAAGGCTATTGAGCAAATTGCCTTCTCCGTCATTCACGCTATAGATGAATTGGTAGCCGCGCAGAACTTTACCTGCCGAGTTCACCTTGACACAGAGTACGGTTCCGGCGGCATTACCGGTGACTTGGTGTTCGCAGCCAAAGCTGCCATCTGAGCTGGCCATGAGGCCATTGCCATACTGAGTCGCTGGTTGCGCCTTTTCGAGCCTGAAAAAGTCTGCCGTTGGCGTCAGTGAATTGAGGGGACTGAACAGCCATATGCCTTTGA
This sequence comes from Comamonas sp. JNW, assembly GCF_003105075.1. NCBI lineage: Bacteria > Pseudomonadati > Pseudomonadota > Betaproteobacteria > Burkholderiales > Comamonadaceae > Comamonas > Comamonas sp. JNW. Next base: position 559,600 of record NZ_QETI01000001.1, on the reverse strand, counting down.
GGCCTTGGGGATCATTGCCGTAGGCAAAGTTAAAACGCGAAATCTCTTTCTCTGCCTCGCCAGGAAGCGTTATGTAGCCTTTGGTACCCGAGACAAAGCGCATCGACACAGTGCCTGCACTGCCATCTTCCTTGCCGGACAGCTCGCCGCTACCGAGATAACGACCGCCACGGTATTTGTTGAGGGGTGCTGCGTAATTGTCATTGGCCAAGGTGCCGCTGGTCATATAGAACGTAGCGTTACCACTGGCATCGTATGCATACATTTGCATGACCAAGGTATTGTCCTGCACATCAATCGCCAAGCCACGGCCTGGCTTGCCATTGACTTCGCTGGTCACAATCCAGGTGCCTGTCTGAGGCGCAAACGCCTGTGCCAAACCGGTGCCGAGCAAGGCGCCAACCAATGTAATTTTCTTGAAAATCATCATATCCCCGTTGTTAATCTTTACATTCTATCAACCTATCCTTACATATTGCTTGCCTGAATGTCAGGGACTGTCTTGAGGCACCCGTGGAGGCTTACTCGCAGGCTGGGCTGGGTAAAGGATCAGTGCAGAACGCTTGGTATCCGGGGAATAAGGGACGATCCTATATCAGGATGCGCAGCGGCGATACAGCAAGGCCCATGCAGCCAATAGCATGCTGAGTCCGGCCAGGCTCCATTGGTTCAGCGTCGGAACGCTGGTGGGTGCAGCAGGTGGAGCGATATAAGGTACCCCAACGAGCTGGCCACTGAAGAACGCGCGCAAGCCGGGGCCATTGGTGGAGCAGGCTGCATTGCCGCAGGTGGTGGACATGCCAAACGCCAGCTCGACGGTACCCGGTGTATTGGAGAGGGGTGCCGACGGTTCAATGTCGAGGTAGGTCACATTGGTCAAGTCGCTCTGGTTGCTGGAGGCGACAAAGATAAGCTCCGGCAGGGCGTTGATGCAGTGGGGCGTGACACATTTGCTGCGAAAGTCTGAGGCGCCTCCGACACTGCCTGCCGTGGTGCTCAGCTGCACGTTGCTGTAGGTGTCGCTGTCGGCGTCATAGACAAAAGAGCCGGTGGCCGTGCCGCCATCGTCAAAGGTCACGTCCTTCAAGGTCCACTGCAGCGGCGCGGCTTGGGCGGCGGCAGTGAACGCCAGAGAACTGAGCGCCAGCGCGGCGGATGCCAAAAGTTTGTTCATGGTGTCTCCCTCGGTGTAAAAGGAGACGAAATTAACAACATGTAACTTTAATAGCAATCCATATATTTGCTGGTTTTCAGAAAATTCTTTGTTTCGTTGTCTAAATCTCAGTTTATTGAGAAAAGGCCATTCGCTAGCTGTCATCCCTCCCCAAGCACCTCTGTGCTTGTGCTTGTGGAGTAGCAGGTGCCCCCTCCGAAAATAAATGGATATGCAGCTAATTGTTGTCATGATTCATTTGATAAATAAATCAAGCCGCCTGAAGGCGGCCTTGGATCGGCTCAGCCTGTACGGCGGCGCAGGCGCTGCCTGCCCAGCAGTGCAAGCAGCGCTCCCAGGCCGATGGTGGCCCAGGGCACCAGCGCTGGCACAGCCTGTGGCGTGAGGGGCGGTGGTGGTGGAGGGGGCGGCACGACCACCGCTTGCACGGTAAAGCTGCCCACGCTCGATTGAACGCCTGGCTGGTCGCTGAGGTGGGCAATGACCTCGTAGTGGCCGGGCGCCAGGCCAGCCGGCCAAGTCAGTGAATATGCGCCACCACTGCCGATGACGGTGGTGGTCTGGCTGGTGCTAAATGGTGCTAAATCCATCAGGGCCGGAGAGTTGCAAGGTGATGGTGGTGCCCGGAGGCAAGGGCGTGGATGCGCTGCCGCCTGGTGCCGCCGACGTTGCGATGCCGCTCAGGTCCTGCGTCTGCGCGGTGGTGATGCGCGGTGCCTGCACGGCCAGCGTCACGGCCAGGGTTTGCAGAATGCAGGCAGGCTCGGTGGCGCCGCCCACGACCCATATTGGATCTCTTCAGCCAGGAGCTCCTTGCAAAACACCTTGGTTTTGTCTAAACATCGACTTCGGGAGTTCTCCGTGACTGCGCCCTGCTGCGGAAGAAATTCTGTAGCGCCGCTTGCCATGAGGCGCACAAAAAAGGGAGCTAGGCTCCCTTTTGGACGCGGTGGTCTGGATGGCCGGTGCCTAGCCCTGGTGCCGCTTGCGTGCAAAGAGCGCGCCTTCAGCTGCCAGCAGCATGCCCATCAAAGCCAGTGCCCATGCGCTCAAAGTAGGCACACGCTTGGCATCGCCGACATCGATAGGCAGGTCGTCGTCGTTGACTTGCACGCTGGCCTGGCTGTCGGGCCCGAGCGTATAACCGGGCCCGGCCAACAGCTGCAACAACGCGCTGACGCTGCCATCGCCTATGACGGTATTGGGCGTTGCGGTGATCGTGCAGTTGCTCTGCGTCGCCCCTGCTGCGACGAGCACGGGAGAGGTGCAACTGCTGGTGTAGCGGCTGCTGCCGGGTGGCGGGCTGAGGCTGATGCTGCTACCGCCGGCGGGTGCGGGCTCGCTCAGATTGATGATGCAGGTAGAGACCTGGCCTGCAGCGTCCACCAAGCTGCTGGGTGTGCAGCTGAGGTTGACCACGGGCGTAATGGGGATGTCAACGTCGTCGTTGCGGATGCGGACCTCGGCCGCTGACGGGGTGCCCAGCACATAGTCATCTGTTGCGGCAGGTGTGGCCAACGCCAGCGCTGCGGTCACATCGCCATCACCGGGCGTGGTGTTGGGCGTGGCGGTGATCGAGCAACTGGCCGTTGTCTGCCCGGCTGCTACCACGATGGAGCTGCCGCAGCTGCTGGTGTAGCGTGGGTTGGCTGCTGGTGGGGTCAGGGCAATGGCCATGCCGCCCGCCGGCGCAGCCTGGTCCAAGGTGACTGTGCAGTTGGAGATATTGCCCGCCGCATCGACCAGCGCATCGGGGGTGCAGACCAGGGTCGCGGTCAGCTTGGGCAGGCAGGCGGCGGCATCGCCACTGGTGGCGCCAGCGGTGCTCTGGCTGGGTCCTACGGTGCCTGCAGGGATGCTCATGATGCGTGTGCCCAGGCCATAAAAGGCCAGCTTGTCAGTTGCATTGGGCAGCCGTGCTGCTGCACCATACGGGCTGTTGAACGGGGCTGGTGATACAGCTGCCAACGTCTCAACGGCACCGGAAGACAGGTTGAATCGGTAACTCACCGATGTTCCCGTGATCACATTCCCCGTCGTTGCGATGCCATAGGCCCATTGCCCGCTGGCGTCAATCGCAAAGTCGCCCGATTGCGCGCCGGGAATATTGCTGGCCAGGTTCAAGGTGCCCACATAGAGCGGCGGGGTCTGCGTCACATCGATCTTGAAGACGCGGTTGAGTGCGCCGCCGGTCTGGAAGTTCGCCAGGTACATGATGCCGGTGACCGGGTCAATATCGGCGGCGTTGAAATTGGGCCCCAGGCGCAGGTCAATCGCACCGCTGACCAAGGTGCTGGGATCGGTGGGGTCGGTCTGGTAGGTTCCCAGTCCGCTCACGATGCCCAGGTTGTCCACGCCATTGCGGCCATAGCGCAGCATCTCGTAATAACGAGTATGGCTGCGCCATCCACCGCCCGCTGCACTGCCCCAACCCGCTGCCGGGCTGGTATCCCAGTTGTTGTCCCCGTCGACGGCGCGCATCGTATAGATATAGCCATCCTTGCCCATGCCGCCGGCGACGGAGGCGCCCGCCGGCAATGGCGGATTGGGCGGCGTCAGTCCAATTTCGCGCGCGGACACGGTGGGCGCTGCGGCACCACTCCAGATGGGAGCAATGGCAACCGCGCCGGTGGCGGGGGCGGTCGCCAGATCCAGGATCGCCGTGGGCGGTGTTCCGGTGGCGGCCGGGCCGGTGTAGCGGGTCAGATAGAACGATTGCCCGCTGGCATCGCAGCGCGGAAGCGGAGCGCCCGATGCTGCCATGGCCACCGGGGCCAGAGAGGCCGCAGCTATTGTGACTAATCCTGTTTTGAGTATTTTTATTTTGTTATTTAACAACATGGACAATCTCCTTTTTCAAGGATTACATCGTAAACAGCCTTTCTGTGAATGCCAGTGGCGTATTGTCAATGAATGTTTAAACACCCTTGCTGGTGATTTTTATTAATATTAAAGTAATCTATTCTGATAGTTGTCTGGTAAATCTCTGAATAGAGTTTGTAGTATACCTATTGATTTGCAAGCCTGCGATGCTATGTTTTTTATGGCTTTAAATGTCAAATGCAATCTATAAATAATAAACATTTGTTCAAAACTATTGAATTTATTTGCAATTGTTTAAATTAGGAGCATCGTGCCCCGGAAAAATGCTTACCCTTGCATGAAAATAAACACTGAAAATCACTAGATGCTTACATGGTCATAAACCCTGGGCAGAAATGAAACGACCCGATGGACCAGGTCGGGTCCATCGGGTTGGAGGGTCCAGATCGGCTGAGTGGCGGGCTCAGGACTTGACCAGGGGACACTTGCCCTCGGACAGCGGCCGGAAGGCCTGGTCGCCCGGGATGGTGGCGATGATCTTGTAGTAGTCCCAGGGTGCCTTGGATTCCTCGGGCTTCTTGACCTGCACCAGGTACATGTCATGCACCATGCGGCCGTCCTCGCGGATCTTGCCGTCGTCGCTGAAAAAGTCCTTGATTGGCATCTTCTTCATCGCGGTCATCACTGCGGCGGTCTCGTCGGTGCCGGCCGCTTCGACTGCCTTGAGGTAGTGCATCACTGCCGAGTAGGTGCCGGCCTGGGCCATGGTCGGCATCTTGTTCATGACCTTGAAGTACTTTTGCGACCAGGCGCGGCTCTCGGGCGTGCGGTCCCAGTAGAAGGCGGTCGTCGCATACATGCCTTGGGCGGTCTTCAGGCCCAGCGCATGCACGTCCGAGATGAACATCAGCGCAGCGGCCACCTTTTGCTTGTCGGTGATGCCGAACTGGCGGGCGCTCTTGATGGAGTTGATGGTGTCGTTCACGCCATTGGCCAGCGCAATCACATCGGACTTGGAGGCCTGCGCCGTCAGCATGTAGGACGAGAAATCGGGCGCATTGAGCGGGTGCTTGACCGTGCCGATCACCTTGCCGCCGTTCTTGTCGACGGCGGCCGTGATGTCGTTCGACAGCGCCTGGCCAAAGGCATAGTCCACCGCCACGATGTACCAGCTCTTGGCGCCGCCTTCGGTTACCGCTTTGACGGTGCTGTTGGCCGTGGCATAGGTGTCGTAGGTGTAGTGCACGATGTTGGCCGCGCAGTTCTCGCCGGTGATCGAGCTCGAGCCCGCCTCGGTGTTGATCAGCACCTTGTTCTTTTCCTTGGCCACGGTGGCGACTGCGTTGTGCACGGCGGTGTTGCCCAGGCCGATGACCATGTCCACGTTCTCGCGGTCAAACCATTCGCGGGCGCGGGTGGCGCCAATGTCGGCCTTGTTCTGATGGTCCACCGACAGCAGCTCGATGGGCTTGCCCAGCACCGCGCCGCCAAAATCCTTGATCGCCATCGTGGCCGCCGCGACCGTGCCCTTGCCGCCAATATCGGCGTAGGCGCTGGAGGTATCGCTGATCACGCCAATGCGCACGGCGTTGTCGGATATGCCCTGCGCCCATGCGCCAGAGGCCAGGCCAACAGATGCAAGCAAGGTCGTCAAACAAGTGGTTCTGAACTTCATGGAAATGGTCTCCTGGTATTTTTATCGTTGGCCACGGCCAGGTGGGTTTGCCCCGCAGTCAAAGGGTTCAGGGCAAGGGGTTGGGCCTGGTGGGCACGGCGTAGCGGGTCGCACAAAGAGGGGGCAAAGGGGTTGGCGCAAAGCCAGGTGGGGCAGGGCGGAGGTGTCAGGTCATGCGGCGCTCCTTGGTGGGTGGTGTCTCGTTGGCATGCTGGCCCTGCAGCTCGGCCAGGATCATCGCCTTGAGCTTGAACTTCTCGATCTTTTGCGTCAGCGTGCGCGGGAACTGCTCGACCACGCGGATATGGCGCGGGCGCATGAACTTGGGCATCTTGCGCTCGCACCAGTCGTGCAGCGCCTGGCGGTCGATCAGCTGCTGCTCGCGCGCCACGACATAGACGACGACATCGTCCTCATCGCCCTCGTGCGCGGGGATCGCAAAGGCGGCCGTCATTTCGACGGCCGGGTACTGGTTGACCATGTCCTCGATATGGAAGGATGAGATGTTCTCGCCCCGCACCCGGATGCGGTCACCCATGCGGTCGACAAAGCTCAGGCTGCCATCGGCATGGCGCAGCGCCGAGTCGCCGGTGTGGAACCAGAGATTGCGAAAGGCCTTGGCGGTGGCCTGGGGCTTGCCCAGGTATTCGACCAGCAGGTAATAGGGAAGCTTGGACCGAAAAGCCAGCTGCCCGGCCACGCCCACGGCGCATTCACCATCGCGCTCGTCCAGCACCGCTGCCTCTACAAAGAGGCTCGGATGGCCCAGGTAGCCCTTGCCCACCTGGCCGGCCTGCGCCGGGCCCTGCAGCTCCAGGCCCAGGGCGGCCGCCTGCGCGCGGATGGCCTCGCGCGTCTGCCCGCGCCGGTAGGCGGGCGGGGATTCGCAGCTGGCGTCTGTCTCTTCGATGATGGTGAAGCAGGACATGCCCGACTCCGTCTGGCCAAAGCCGGCGGTCACAAAGTCAAAGCCAAAGCGGCGCGCAATCTCCGCATGGCGCTGGGGCAGTGGCTGCATGTAGACCTTGTTGAGGCTGTTGTGGTGGTCGGTGGCCGCTGGCGGCGCCTTGGCCAGCCAGGAGATCATCGTGTCCACCAGCACCGCGCTGGTGGCGCCACTGAGCGCAATGCGGCGCCAGAAGTCATTGGGGCTGAAGCGGTCCCAGCAGGCCAGGCCACTGCCGGCCCACACCGCCCGCACCACATTGAACACCGCGCCGCCCACGTGGTACATCGGCAGGTCGTTGTAGACCACGTCGTGGCCGTTGAGCATCTGGCGGAACAAATAGGTGTACTGGTTCATCCAGCGGTGGCTTTGCACCACGCCTTTCGATGGCCCGGTCGTGCCCGAGGTGTAGATGATGTTGCACAGGTCGTCATAGGCCAGGGCCACATCCGGTTTGGCAGCGGGCTGCAGCAGCGCGGCCCAGTCCGTCTCCAACTGCGGGCCGCGGTAGACCACGCCGACTGTCACCGCATCATGGCTGCCGGCGGGCGGCTCGTAGACCACCACATGGGCCAAGGGCGCGACCTGGCTGAGCTCTTCGCTAATGGCATTGAGGGCCGGCACCAGCGCGCGTTCGGCCAGCAGCATCACCGGCTGGGTGTCGCCAATCTGGTAGGCCAGCAGGCGCTCGGTCAGCCCAAAGTTGATCGGTGCAAAGATGGCGCCGGCCTTCCAGATGCCAAACATCGCCAAGGCACTGATGAGCTGGTTGCGCATGAACACCGACACCGGCATGCCCCGGCCGATGCCGGCAGCGGCCAGGTTGCCGGCGATGGCATCGGTGATGCGGTCAAACTCGGCATAGCTCAGGCGCACATCGTCTTCGCCATACAGGTAGAAGAGCTGCTCGCCCTTGGTACGCGCCCAGTGCGCCAGGCGCTCGGTGACCAGTTCGCCATCGCGCTGCAAGAGTTCCAAAAGCGCCTGGTTATCCAGCGCCGCAACGGGGTGGGCTTGCGCGTTCATGCGGCGCTCGCTTTCTGCGGGTCCTTCAACAGGCGCCGCAGCACCTTGCCGGTACCCGTCGTCGGCAGCGCCTCCCGAAACTCGATCTCGCGCGGTGCCTTGTAGACCGACATCTGCTCGCGGCACCAGTCGATCAGCTGCTGCGCGCTCACCGCCGGCGCGCCCTTGCGGGCAATCACCACCGCCTTGACAGCCTGGCCTTTGCTTGGGTCATCGATGCCGATCACTGCCACCTGCGCGACCGAGGGGTGCTTGATCATGATGGACTCGACCTCCTCGGGGAAGACGCTGTATCCCGAGACCTTGATCATTTCCTTGAAGCGGCCGGCAAAGGTCAGGTAGCCATCGCTGTCGATCTTGGCCATGTCGCCCGTGTGCACCCAACCGTCCTTCAAGGTGCTGGCCGTCGCCTCGGGCTTGTTCCAGTAGCCCTTGAAGTTGCCCGGGCTGCGCAACACCAGCTCACCGACCTGGCCGGCGGGCAGGTCCTGGCCGGTGCCTGCATCGATCACGCGGCATTCCACCCCTGCGATGGGAATGCCGTGCGCGCCCCATTTGATGGCATCGACGGGCATCGAGGTGTCCCAGGTGTGGGTTTCGGACATGCCATAGGTCACCTCGAACAGCTGGCAGTTGGGCGCAAAGCCTCGCCACTGCTCGGCCAGCGCCTGGTTGATGGTGATGCCAAAGCTGGTGCTGGGGTTGATGCGCAGCGCGCTGAGGTCGTAGCTATGCGCAGCCTCGACCTGCATCACCGCTGCATTCATGCTCGCCACGCTGTACCACCAGGTCACCCGGTAGCGCGCCAGCGCCTGCAGCACCTGCACGGGGTCAAAGCGGTACAGCAGCACGCAGCTGATGCCGGTGTAGAGCGTGACATTGAGGCCGATCAGCATGCCCGCAATGTGGTTCAGCGGCGCGACGGCCAGCATGGTGTCGTCATCGCGGATCGGGTTGTTGTCGGCCGCGGCATGCGCCTTGAACAGGGCGTTGCGGTAGCTCAGCATCGCGCCCTTGGGCAGGCCGGTCGTTCCCGAGGTATAGGTCATCAGCGCCACATCGTCCATGTCCAGCGGGCCCACATCGGGCGCGGGCAGGGGCTCGCGCAGGCAGTCCACAAAGTCGGTCGTGCCATCGACATGGCGCTTGGGCGTGTTGATCTCCGCGGGCACGTCGATCGTTGGCTGGGCCGGCAGCAGATCGGCGTAGTGGGTCAGGAACACATGTTCAATCGCCGTCTTGGGGCGCGCCGCCTGCACGATCTCGTAGAGCACATCGGCCGCGACGATCACCTTGGCGCCCAAGTCGGAGAGCTGGTACTCCAGCTCATGGCCCTTGAACAGCGGGCTGCAGGGCCCCACCACCGCGCCCAGCTTTTGGATGCCGACATGCGCAATCACATACTGCGGACAGTTCTGCATGAACAGGGCCACCCGGTCCCCCTTGACCACACCGCGCTGCTGCAGCTGGCGCGCAAAGGTGTCGCTCATCTGGTTCAGCTGCGCCCAGCTGATGGCGGCTCCGTACCAGATAAAGGCGGGCTTGTCGGGCTGGGTGCGCGCGTGCTGGCGCAGGTACTCATGCAAGGGCTTTTCTTGTTGCCGGTAAGCGATAGGGGCCATGGTGTCTCCTACGGTCCTGGTGTTTTTGGGGATCTCGGTCGCAGTGTTTGGGTGAGGCGGGGGCGGGTTGGCTACCAGGGCGATACACCCGATGCCGCCCGCCCCGGGCTGGCCGCTGGCAGGCTGGCGAGCATGCTGGCCAGCCAGTTGCGGGTCTGCGCCGGGTCGATCACATCGTCGATCTCGTTGTAGCTGGCGACATTCAGCGCCTTGCCCTGGGCATAGATCTCATCGGTCTTGGCCTGGAAATAGGCGGCCTTCTCGGCGGCGTCCTCCAGTGCTTCCAACTCGCGCCGGTAGGCCAGGCGTACCGAGCCTTCAATGCCCATGGGCCCCAGCTCGCCGGTGGGCCAGGCCACGGTGGCCACCGGCACAAACAGGTTGCCGCCCAGCATGGCCTGCGCGCCCAGCCCATAGGCCTTGCGCAGCACAATGGCCAGCACGGGTACCTTGATATGGCTGGCCGTCACAAAGATGCGGGCAAAGTGCCGCACGGCTGCAGCCTTCTCGCTCTCTGGCCCCACCATAAAGCCCGGCGTATCGCACAGCGACACGACCGGCAACCCGTAGTTGTCGCACAGCTCCAGAAAGCGCGATATTTTGTCTGCGCTGTTGGCATCGAGCGCGCCGCCCAGGTGGCTGCCATCGTTGGCCAGCACGCCCACGGCCTGGCCTTCCAGCCGGGCAAAGCCGGTGACGACGCTGCGGCCAAAGTGCTCGCGCAATTCCAGAAAACTGCCGCTGTCAAACAAGGTCTGCACCACCGCGCGGATGTCGTAGCCCTTGACCCGGTTCTCGGGCACCAGCGCGCGCAGCAGGCGCTGGTCGGCACATGCGCCTGGTGGCAGCTTGCCCTGCACAAAGCCCAGGTAGGTCTGGGCCAGCGTCACCGCCTCGGTCTCGTCGCGTGCCAGCAGGTCGATCACGCCGTTGCGGGTCTGCACGCTCACTGGCCCAACGTCATCGGCCGCCACCACGCCCAAGCCGCCGCCCTCGATCATCGCCGGCCCCGCCATGCCGATGCTGGCATCCTGCGTCGCGATGATCACATCGCAGCAGCCCAGCAGGGCGGCATTGCCGGCAAAGCAGCGGCCCGAGACCACGCCAATGGTGGGGACCTTGCCCGACAGCCGCGCCATGTGCGTGAAGGTCGTGAACTCCAGCCCCGACACGCCCACATAGTCGGTGTCGCCGGGCCTCCCGCCGCCGCCTTCGGCAAACAGCACAAAGGGCAGGCCCAGGCGTTCGCTGGTGTGCACGATGCGGTCCATCTTGCGGTGGGCCATAAAGCCCTGGGTGCCGGCAAACACCGTGTAGTCATAGGCCATCACCGCGCAGCGCGCCTGCTCGGGTCCAAACTGCTGGCCGTTGATACGGCCCAGGCCGGTGATGGTGCCGTCGGCGGGGCTGACGCGAATCAGCTCTTCCTCGCTGCGACGGCCGCGTTGCATGGCCAAGGTCAGGCCGCCGTATTCCACAAAGCTGCCGGCATCGAGCAATTGGTCGAGGTTCTCGCGTGCGGTGTTCTTGCCGTGGCGCCGGCGCTTGGCCACCGCTTCAGGGCGGGCCGCATCCATCAGGCCCTGCTGGCGCTGCAGCACCTTGGCCAGGTCGGGGCGTATCGCATCGAGGTCGGCCTGTTGCTGCTCTGCGGCCATCGCATTGGCCGATGCATCGGGCAGCACCCAGCCGAGCAGGGTGCCCGCCGCCACCACCTCGCCCAGCAGCGCCGCGCGCGCCACAAAGCGGCCGCCTTGGGCCAGGTACACGCTGTGCTCGAGCTTCATCGCCTCCAGCACTGCCACCGAGGCACCCCTGGCCTGCACGGTATCGGCATCCCGCTCTAGCGCAATCAGCCGCCCGCGCATCGCAGCGCGCACCGCATGGGCGCCTTCTGGCAAAGCGGGCTCGTCGTTGGTGCCGGTCTGCGCGGCGTTCTCGCTGGTGCGCTGCGGATCAGGCTGGCGCTGTGCTGCCAGCACCGTGGCAGCCGCATGCAACGCCGGGCCTTGGCGTTCCACATAGGTGGTATCGATCTCGCCGCGTAGCACCTGCGCATCGCGCAGCAGCGCACGCAGGTAGTCCAGGTTGGTCTCCAGGCCCTGGATATGGAACTCGGCCAGCGCCCGGTCGGCCTTGGCGCAGAGCACCTCAAACTGGCTGGGACCGCTGACGATCACCTTGGCGAGCAGGGAGTCATAGTTGCCCGAGGTCTCGTAGCCGGTATAGCCAAAGCTGTCCACGCGCACGCCCGGGCCGGTGGGCGGTTCAAAGCGCGCCAGGGTGCCGCCCGTGGGCAGGGCCTGGGCATCGGGCTGCATGCTTTCCATGTTCACACGCGCCTGCAGCGCAAACTGGCAGGGCAGCGGCCGTGCCTGGTCCAGGCCCAGGTCTTGCAGGCTGGCGCCATCGGCCAGCGCAAACTGCAGCGCCACCAGGTCCAGGCCGGTGATGGCCTCGGTGATGGTGTGCTCCACCTGCAGGCGCGGATTGCATTCGATAAAGATGTACTGGCCGCTGCGGCTGTCGACGAGGAACTCCACCGTGCCCAGGCCTTGGTAGTGCATCGCGGCGCCCAGGCGGCAGGCATGCTGCAGCAGCTGCGCGCGCACCGCGGCGCTGATGAAGGGGCTGGGTGCAATCTCCAGCAGCTTCTGGTGGCGGCGCTGTAAAGTGCAATCGCGCTCAAACAGGTGCTGCACCGCGCCGCTGCCGTCGCCCACGATCTGCACCTCGATATGGCGGGCGCCGCCGATGAGCTGCTCCACATAAAGATCGCTGCGGCCAAAGGCGCTGAGCGCTTCGGAGCTGCAGCGGTCAAAGGCTGCGCCCAGGTCTTCCACGGCCATCACCGCGCGCATGCCCCGCCCGCCGCCGCCTGCCAGCGCCTTGAGCATCACCGGCCCGCCCAGCTGCTGCATGAAGGCCTGGGCCTGCGCCAGGCTGGTGGCGCTGTGCGTGCCTTGCGCCACCGGCACCTGTTCGCGCTCTGCCAGCGCGCGCGCCTGGGCCTTGTCGCCAAAGGTCTCCAGCGCCTGGACCGAGGGGCCGATAAAGCGCAGGCCCGCTGCCCTGCAGGCTTGCGCAAAGGCCGCGTTCTCGCTCAAAAATCCATAGCCGGGGTGGATGGCATCGCAGCCTTCCTGGCGGGCAATCTCAATCAGATGCGCGCCATTCAAATAGGCGGCTGCGCCCTGGGCGCCCAATGCGCGGGCATGGTCGGCCGCGCGCCGGTGCAGGCTGGCTGCATCGTCGCTGGCATAGACTGCAACGCTTGCGATGCCCCGGTCTGCGGCCGTGCGCGCAATGCGCACCGCAATCTCCCCCCGGTTGGCGATCAATACCTTGTGCATGGAACTCCTTTGTCTCTTCAATCGCGGTGCACCGCGCAAGGGGCCCGCAGGCTGCGGGCCCGCGCGCTCAGATGGTCTGGCTGACAAACTTGCTGCTGAGGTAGAAGGCCAGCGCATCGGCGCCGCCTTCGCTGGCATAGCCCGAATCCTTGACGCCGCCAAACGGCTGCTCGGGGTAGCCCAGCGCGATCGAGTTGATGCCGACCAGGCCGCTTTCGATCTCGTTCTTGAACCACTCGCCGCGTGTAGCCGAGCCGGTGAACACATAGGCGGCCAGGCCCCAGGGCAGGCGGTTGGCCTCTTGCAGTGCCTGGGCATCGCTGTCAAAGCGGGCAAAGGCGGCAATCGGGCCAAAGGGCTCTTCGTTGAAGATGCGCGCATCCTGCGGCACATCGGCCAGCACGGTGGGCGCAAAAAAGTAGCCTTGGCCGTCCGGCGCCTTGCCGCCCGTCACCACACGGGCGCCCTTGGCCACCGCGTCATCCACCAGCGCCTGCATGGCAGCCACACGGCGCGGGTTGGCCAGCGGGCCCATGCGAGTGGCCTTGTCCAGGCCATTGCCCAGCACATAGCCCTCGGCAATGCGCTGAAAGCCGGCAATGGCCTCGTCATACAAGGGTGCCTGCACCAGAAAGCGCGACGGCGAGATGCAGGCCTGGCCGGCGTTCCAGAACTTCTGCACACCCAGGAGCTTCAGGCTGCGCGCCAGGTCGGCGTCGTCGCAAATGATGGCGGGCGCATGGCCGCCCAGCTCCATCGACACACGCTTCATCGCTGCGCCCGCTTGCGCGCTCAAGAGTTTGCCCACCGAGGTGGAGCCGGTGAACGAGATCTTGCGCACCACGGGTGAGGCAATCAGGTGCTCGGAGATATCACCGGGCACGCCATAGACCAGGCCCAGCACGCCTGCGGGCAGGCCGGCCTGCTCCGACACCTGGACAAAGCGGGCGAGGGCCACCGGCGTCTCTTCCGAGCCCTTGACGATGATCGAGCAGCCGGCAGCCAGCGCGGCGGCAATCTTGCGCACGGCCTGGTTGATCGGGAAGTTCCAGGGCGTGAACGCTGCCACCGGGCCCACCGGCTCATGCTGCACATACTGGCGCAGCTCGGGCGAGCGCGGCGGGATCATGCTGCCGTAGCAGCGGCGCGTCTCTTCGGCAAACCATTCCAGCACCTCGCTGGCGCCTGAGAGCTCGATGCGCGCCTCGGTCAGGCGCTTGCCTTGCTCGTGCACCAGCATCAGCGCCATTTCCTCGGCATGCTCGCGCACCAGCGCGGCGGCCTTGCGCAGATAGGTCGAGCGCTCCATCACCGAGGTTGTGCGCCAGGCGGCAAAGCCGGTCTGGGCGGCGGCCAGCGCGGCATCCAGGTCGGCGCGGCTGGCCTTGGCCACGCGGCCAATCGTGCTTTCATCAGCGGGGTTGGTGATGTCCAGCCATTCCTGGCTGCTGCTGTCGCGCCACTGGCCGTCGATCAGCAATTGGACTTGGTAGTTCATGCGGTGCTCCTGGTTCTTTCTGGCTTCAGCTTTGCAAAATGGCGCGGCCGGTGACCTTGCCGGCACGCAGCTCGTCCAGCACGGTCTGCACATCGCCCAGCGGGCGGCTGCTGAGCGGCAGGGACGGCAGTACCCCTTGCTGGGCCAGCGCCACCAACTCGCGCAGCTCGGCCAGCGATCCCACATAGGAGCCGCCGATGGAGATGGCGCGCATGGGGATCAGCGGCAGCTGGATGCTGGCGCTGCCGCCAAACAGGCCCACGATCAGGATCTTGCCGCCCTTGCCGACGACGGCATTGGCAAACTCGAACGTGCGCGTGGAGCCGACAAAATCGAGCACAGCCGACACGCCTTCGGCGCTGGAGCGCGCCAGGGTCTTGGCGGCATCCGCCTCGGCTGGGTCCACCACACGGCTGGCGCCGGCATCCAGCGCAGCCTGGCGCTTGGCCAGGTCGATATCGACAACGATGGGCCCCAGGCCATGCAAGGCCTTGGCCAGCGCCACGGCCGCCAGGCCCACGCCGCCCGCGCCGATGATGACCAGTGGTGCCTGCTCGGTCGCTGGTGCCACTTTTTTCAGGGCCGAGTAGGCCGTCAGTCCCGAGCAGGCCAAGGTGGCGGCAAAGGCGGCATCAATGCCGGCATGGTCGATCAGGTAGCGCGGATGGGGCACGCGCACATGGGTGCTAAAGCCCCCATCGCGCGTGGTGCCCAGGCTCTCGGGGCGGGCGCACATGTGTTCATCGCCCCGGGCGCACAGCGCGCACTGGCCGCAGCCAATCCAGGGGAAGACGATGACCGAGCGGCCCAGCGTGCCTTGGGCATCAGGCCCGTTGGCGGCCACGCTGCCGACGATTTCGTGGCCCAGGGTGCGCGGCGGCTTGAGCACTTTTTCCAGCCCGAAGTGGCGGCCATCGCCCAGGTCAAAAAAGCCCTCGGCCATGTGCAGATCGCTGTGGCAGACGCCGCAGGCGCTGATGCGCACCAGCACCTCGCTGCGCTGGAGCGGGGCAATGGTGCGGCGCGCCAGTTGCAGCGGTTGGCCAAAATCGACGACCTGGTAACTCAGCTGTTCGCCAGGGCTGGCGGTTGCGTTCGACATGCGCTTGTCTCCTGTATTCAAAGGGCTCGGTGGCTGCAGGCGCGGCGCGTCGGCAGGGGCCTGGCGCGAGCTCAGCGTTGGAAAAGTCCAAAGATACTGATCAGTATCGTTTGGTACTATTGGGGATTTCACGCATGGATGCTGCTTGGCATCTTGTGCAAAACCGCCCGCCTTTCCACTATGCTGGGGCCATGCGTACAGCGTGCCGGCGCGCGTCACCACCGCAGCCCCCACGCCCACCAGGAGATATTCAGCAGTGCAGCTTCAACCCACCGACACCAACGCAGGCGATGCCAAAAACCAGATCCAGGAATACAAGGACACCTTGATCATCAATGCCGCCGCCGAGCTGTTCTACAAACGCGGCTTCAAGAGCGCGACGCTCGACGAGATAGCGGCCTCGATCGGCGTGACCAAGCCCTTTATCTACAAGCGCTTCAAGTCCAAGCACGAGCTGCTCGAGCGCCTGTTTGACAAGGTGTTTGCTGGCCTTTACGAGGCGGTGAGCCAGTGCGAGCAATTGGAGGACAAGGACCCGGTGCGGCGCTTCGAGTTTTTTATCGACACCTACACGCGCCGCAAGATCGAACTGAGCACCTTCTCGGTCATCCTGCTCGAAGAGGAAAAAAGCCTGAGCCCGGAAAAAATCAGCGATATCCGCAGCAAGTACCACGGTTTTGATGCGCTGGTGACGCGGCTCATCGTCAACGGCGTGGAGGCCGGTGTTTTCCAGGTCGGCAACCCCAAGGTGACCGCCTTTGCGATCAGCGGCATGGTGCAGTGGACGCACCGCTGGTACCAGCCCAATGGCAAGCTGTCCATCGAGGCGCTGTGCCAGGAGATGACGCAGATGGCGCTGCGCCTGGTCGGCTGGACGGGGCAGTATGTGCTGCCGGTGCCGCCTATTGCGCAGCGCTGATCTACCCGCGCCACTGGCGCGCCAGGCAGCCGCCAATGTCCTGCGTAAAGACGGTCTTTACATTTGAATATAATTGAGATTCATTCTCAACTATTCACTGTGGCACCAGGGCGCGGACATCGCATGGCATCTCCCGGATACTCGGCTTCGCCCATCGAAGCGCTCTACAAGAACCACCATGCCTGGCTGCAGTCCTGGCTGCGGCGCCGTCTGGGCAATGCAGGCGATGCGGCAGACCTGGCCCATGACACCTTTTTGCGGCTGATGCTCTCGCCCCGCCACCTGGGCGCTGCTGACGAGCCGCGCGCCTTCCTGACCCATGTGGCCAAGGGCCTGGTCGTCGATCTGTGGCGCCGGCGCGAGATCGAGCGCGCCTACCTGGAGACCTTGCAGGCCTTGCCCGAGCCGCATGCGCCATCGCCCGAGACCCAGCTGCAGGTCATCGAAGCCTTGGTGCAGATCGACCGGCTGCTGGCAGGCCTGGCGCCCAAGACGCGCCAGGTTTTTTTGCTGGCGCAGCTCGAAGGCCTGAGCCTGCAGCAGATCTCCGACCAGGTCGCGATGCCGGTGATCACCGTGCGCCGCCATATCCACAAGGCCTTGCTGCTGTGCCTGGAGGCCGCGTGATGGCCGGTGTTGCCGCACAAAATACCTTGCTGAGCGAAGCGGCCGACTGGCTCATCGTGCTGCGCTACGAAACGCCCACGGCCAAGGAGCAGGCGCGTTTTGAGCAATGGCGCCGCCAAAGCCCCGCGCATGAGGCCGCCTGGCACAAGGCCGAAGCCATGCTGGGCATGTTTGCCCAAGTGCCAGCCGAGGTCTGCCAGCAAACCTTGCACGCCGTGCAACGGCCCGACCGGCGCAAAAGCCTGGCCTGGCTGGGTGGCTTGCTGGTGGCGGCCCCGGCCGGCTGGCTGGCCTGGCGCGAGCTGTCCTGGCGGGACTGGATGGCCGACCAGGCCACCGCCGTGGGGCAATCGCGCTCCATGCTGCTGCCCGATGGCTCCACCTTGACGCTCAACACCGCCAGCGCGGTGGCGATCCATTTCAACGCGAAGGAGCGCCTGGTGCGGCTGCTCGGAGGCGAGATTTTGGTGACCACGCAGGCCGACCCTTCGCCTAGCTACCGCCCCTTTGTCGTGGAGACACGGCAAGGCACCGTGCGGGCGCTGGGCACACGCTTTAGCGTGCGCCGTGTGGATGCGGGCACCAGCCGCGTGGCGGTCTTTAGCCACGCCGTCGCCATTACCAACCAGCAGGGCGCCACCCAAGTGCTGCAAGAAGGGCACACCGCCGATTTCAGCACCAGCCATATCGGCCCACAATCCGATGTGCAAGCCAGCGCCGCGCTGTGGGAGCAGGGCATGCTGCTGGCCAAGAATATGCCGTTGGCCGACGTCGTTGCCGAGATCGCCCGCTACCGTGCGGGACCGCTGCAGTGTGATCCTGCGGTTGCCCAGCTGCGGCTATCGGGCGCCTTGTCGCTCAAAGATACGGACGCCAGCCTGGCGCTGCTGGCGCAGTCGCTGCCGGTGCGGATCGAGCGGTTGGCGCATGGGGTGGTGAGGGTGGTGAGGCGTTAATCGGGGTGCTGGGTGCGCCATCCATCGCTTTGAATCGGCGCACCCACCAGGGCCGCCAAACGTCGGTATCGCTTATCTGCAACCGGCGATTTGTGCTGGTCTTTGTGTGCTTGCGAAGGCATCAGCGCTGTTTGATGGGGTCCTGAATCACCGGGTTTTGCAGCGGCTCATAACCATTGCCTTTACCGCTGAGCCAGCTCAGCTCGGTTTTCCCCGCCTGCCTTAAATAGGCCTGTGCTTCCAGGAAAAGTGGTGCGCCTGAATCCTTGGTCGTCAATGGTCGTGATCGACCGGCTTTTTCCGCGTTGAGAAAGTGCGCCCTATGGGGCTCATCGGTATAGCTGCGCGCAAAGAAACTTTCTTCGCCTTCAGAGAATTGGAAGATGTAATACTCATAATGGTATTCATGGAATCCAGCTTCGTCCGCATCGCTGGCATCCAGGTGATAAGTACAAATGACGTGCATCTGAAAATGATTCAATCCAGGGAGAAAAAGTGGCACACCAAACGCGTATTCCAAAGCTGGCATCCATTCTCGCAGTATCTGCACTGGGTCTGTCCCTATCTCCCAGCTGGGCAGCACGCAGTTTTACGCCACAGGCCGGCACCTGGGTCATCAGCGATGAAGTAGATGGCAAACCAGGCCGAGGTTTTGCCATTGATGTGCAGGGCAATACTTTCTTTATGCAGGTATTTGGCTACGAGAAAAATGGCGATGCTACTTTCTACGCTGCCACGGGACAGATGGAGGGCGACACCGTCACAGCCCCGCTGCTGCGCTACCAAGGAGGCCGCAGTTTTGGCAGCGAGCCGCGCGATGCGCAAGAAGACAAAAGCATTGGCGATGTGAAGCTCAGCTTTCGCAATGGCTTGCAGGGAACCATGCAGCTGCCTGGCGAACCAGCAAAGGACATCGAGCGCTTTATTTTTACCGCGCCAGATGCCGCCTATTACCAGACTGAGCAGTGGAAGACTTCTTCAAGGATGGCGCGTTGGTTTGGATTGAATGCGCAGGGCCAGGTCGAGAAAAGCTGGTTTGCGATGCTCAAGACCAGTCCCACCGAACCCATGCGTCTGACGCTATCCGATGGCCAAACGAGCGAGACGCTGGAGTGCAGCCTCACTACGCCAAGCGACAGCATCCGCTGCGTTGCTGCAAATGCTGCAGATGCTGGGCAAGCACCCGTGGTGAAAGAGGCGCAGTTCCGCCTCTTGGGCGCTCAAGTTGCTGGCGCCGTCAGCCTGCAAGCCGAAGGTGCTGCGCCATTGCAGTTATTGGGCATCAATACGCGCGCGGATTATCCATACAGCGGGGGTGTCATCGTCGGCTGCTGCGCCAATGGGCTTGAATCGTTTATGCCAGGCACTTTTGGCTATGCGCAGCGGCCTGCCTACCAGCCCAGCAATGGCACCTGGGTGATGGACGATGAGCTGACGGGCAAGCCTGGGCGTGGCGTGAGCCTGGATGTGCAGGGCGGAAAAATGGTCATGCAGGTATTTGCTTACCGGGCCGATGGACAGCCGACTTTCGCTATGGGGGTGGGCGACTTCGCACCCGATCCAGAATTGAGAGATGTCAGCAGCGCCCGATTTAGCTTGCAACAGTACCGGGGTGGCCGCAGCGTAGGCGGTGCCGCGTCCAGTGGCGAGCTGGTACGGGACGAAGGCGAGGTCATGGTACAGGTTTCCGGCCGCACGGGTGGGTATGGCATGCCGGCTGGCAGCTTGGCAGAGGCGATGGTGCAATTCCCGGGAGAGTCCGCCAAACGGATGCGCCGCTTGCCTCTGCAGCCCTGGCAGACACTGGAAGACCAGTTGTTTGGTGAGTGGTATTTTCCGGGCTTGTCGTATGCCGGAAGGCCTTTGACCGTCACCCTCAATCGCAGAGAGGGTGAGTTTGTGACCAATGACGATGGCTCCGTGCGGTGCCAGTTCAACACGCAGATGCTGCGAGGCGAATGCCAGTGGCCCACTGCCACGGGTACATCGGGTTCCTCGGGTCCGATCGAGCTGCAAGATGCGTTTGCCCTTTCCAACTCTTACGTCCGTCTGCGTGACCGCTATGGCAATCTACTGGGCCTGGGCCAGGTGCCGCTTAATTAGCGCCGTGCGGCTTCAAGAGACAAAAAGGCTGCGTCGTTGAAACCACCGAAACGCAAATTCCGCTGGTGGCGATAAACCATTCGTGAACATCTAAAAGGGCCGCGGCCGATGTCAGTAAACCTGGCATGGCCTGCTCCCGCGAGAGCAGGCCGCCCGCTGCAATTTCAAAGACGATGCCGCCTTTGAATTGCCCGCTGCACCAGTAGGCGCTGTGGTTGCCTTCATCGGTCTCCAGCAGCACTTCGTAATGTGGGATCGAAATGTGCAGAGCGACGGTGTTGTCCACCAGACTTTTCACGACGATTTCCAGCGATGCGGCGTGGCGACGGTTGTCAAAAACATCGGTCTCGCCAACTGGGAGTCGAATGTCCGGAAATACCTTTCGCGCTACCACCCTCATCGCAGATCCAAGCACTCGCTGAAATCGGCCATTCTACGGAGGCTCGGTATTGGCCTATGCGGCCGCCGCCCCAAACCGCACCACCGTGCGCCCACTCGTCGCCCCCTCCAGCTGCCGCGCCGCATGCGCCAGCAAGTCGCCCAGCTCGATAAAGCGAACATCGGGCTGCAGCGCGGCAAAGTCCGGCTTCCAGTCGCTCGCCAGCCTATCCCACAGCCTGCGCCGCTGCGGCCAGGGGGCGTTGGCGACGATGCCGAACATCTGCGCGCGGCGCATGATAAAGGGCAGCACGCTGCCATCAAAGCTGTTGCCCGAGGCATTGCCCACGCTGGCCAGCAGGCCGCCATCGGCCAGAGACCGCAGCATCCATGACAGCACTGGGCCGCCCACGTTGTCGATGCCGGCCGCGAACTGCGGCTTTTCGATGGGGCGCTTGGAATCCACCACCTGGCTGATGTCGATCACTTGGCTGGCGCCCAGCGCGCACAGCGCCGCTTCGTGGCTGAGGTTGCGGGTGAGCGCGGCGGTGCGGTAGCCGGCCCGGTGCAGCATATGGATGGCCAGCCGGCCCACGGCGCCGCCGGCGCCGGAGATGGCGACCAGGCCGCTGTCGGGCTGGAGGCCCAGCTCTTCAAAGCGCTCCAGCGCCATTGCGGCAGTAAAGCCGGGCACACCAAGGATGGCGACCTGCTCAGCGCTCAGGCCTGCGGGCAGCGCTTGCATGTGCTCGGCGGGCGCCTGCACCAGTTCGGCAAAGCCACCGTCCACATCCATGCCGCGCTGGAAACCATGGCTGAGCACCATGTCCCCGGGCCGGAACTGGTCGCTGCGCGATTCAAGCACTTCGCCCACCACCTCGATCCCCGCCACCCGAGGGAACTGCGTGATGATCCTGGCGGCCCCATGCAGCGACAAACAGTCCTTGTAGTTGACGCCCGCATAGTGGGCCTGGACCAGCACTTCGCCGGGCGCGAGTTCGCCGCGTTGCAGGGTCTCTATCTGGGAGTGGATGGCTTGGTCCGCGCTGCGCGTGACCATGGCCTGGTAGCGGTTCATGCAGTTCTCCTGAAGAGTCGCTAACACAACCCTTGATACGTCGTTGCCGAACCTTGTCGTACTACTGTACTGCCTGCGGCTCGACGCCTAGTCTCAATCGCAAACCTTCGGTTTGCTGGGTCGTGTTAGCGACTCTAATGAGGTATACGGTCAGACCACGCCTTGCGCGCGCAGCTGTGCCAGTTCATCGGCCGAGATGCCGAAGGCGGCATAGACCTCGGCGTTGTGCTCGCCCAGTGCCGGGCCGCTTCGGGGCACCGGCATGTCGCGGCCGATGATGCGCGGAACAATGCAGGGCGCAGGCAGGCTGCCATGGTCGGCATCGGCCAGGCGGATGATGGCCTCGCGCGCCTGAAAATGCGGGTCCGCCTCGATATCGGCGATGTCATAGACCTTGCTGAACGGAATCTCGCAGGCCTCCAGCTTCTGGCTGATCTGCACAAAGCCATGCTCGGCAAACCAGCCGCTGACGATGGCATCGAGCGCATGCACATGGGCCACGCGCTGGGGCAGGCTGCCAAAGCGCGGGTCGTCTGCCAGCTGGGGCTTGTCCATGGCCTTGCACAGCCGCAGCCAGACGGCCTGCGATGACGCCACCATCGAGAAGAACACGCCATCGGCACTGCGGTACATGTTGGACGGCGCCGTGTAGGTGGCCAGATTGCCTTCGCCGCGCCGGGCCAGGCCCAGCTGTTCATGCTCGACGGGCAGCGGGTCCAGAATGCGGAACAGCGCCTCGGTGGCTGACAGGTCCACCTCCACGCCCAGCGCCTCGGGGTCGGCACGCAGGCGGGCCATTTCTGCGGCGATCGAGAACGCGCAAAAGATGCCGGCGACCGAATCGCCGATCGGGTAGTTGCTGTGCATCGGCGCGCCACCTGCAGGGGCGGTCAGGTTGGTGAAGCCGCTCATCGCCTCAAACACCCGCGCAAAGCCGGCGCGGGCGCTGTAGGGCCCCGTCTGGCCAAAGCCGGTCAGGCGCACCACGATAAGGCGCGGATTGGCGCGGTGCAGGGTGGCAATGTCCAGGCCCCAGCGGTCCAGGCTGCCGGTGCGAAAGTTCTCCACCAGCACATCGAACTGCGCCAGCATGGCCAGCAGCAGCTCGCGCCCCTGCGGCTTGCGCACATCCAGCGTGATGCCGCGCTTGCCCCGGTTCGCCACCTTCCACCACAGCGGCGATCCATCCTTGATGGGCTGCATGTGGCGCAGCGCATCGTTGCCATCGGGCAGCTCGAGCTTGACGACATCGGCGCCATGGTCGGCGCACATCGTCGCGCCGCTGGGCGCAGCCAGCACCGTGGCCATGTCCAGGATGCGTACGCCGGCCAGTGAGCCTGGATTGGTCTCGGTCTTGTGGTGGGTCATGAAAACTCTTCGTGCAGTAAGCGCAATAGCCGCTTTGTCCCACAGCGGATGGGCAGCTGCAATAGCATGTTTCGCTTAGCGAAACACTCGGCTCAAACGATTGACCTGGAACGGCCGCAGCCCAATCATGACCACACGAACCACCGCCAAACCTGCCGTGCACACCATCCCTCTGCCCGGGCTTGTCAGCCCCCATGACCTCACGCAAGACCGCCAGTTCTCGATGAACCTGGCGCGCGGTCTGGAGGTGCTGCGCGCGTTCACGCCGGCCAGCCCGGTGCTGGGCAACCGGGAGATTGCCGACCGCACCGGCCTGCCCAAGCCCACCGTCTCACGGCTGACCTATACGCTCACCTTGCTGGGCTATCTGAGCCGAGATGGCCAGCTGCAAAAGTACCGGCTGGGCCCGGGCGTGCTGTCGCTGGGCCACCCGCTGCTGGCCAGCATGGCCGTGCGCCAGGCGGCCAAGCCGCTGATGGAGTCGCTGGCGCGCAGCACTGGCTGCACCGTCAACATGGGGGTGCGCGACCGCGATCAGGTGGTCTACATCGACTCGGTGCGGGCCGATTCCACCAACCAGCATCTGCCCGATATCGGCTCCACCCGCCCGCTGCTGTCCAGCGCCATCGGCCGGGCGCTGATCCTGGCCTGCCCGGCGGCCGAGCAGCGCGCCATCGTCAATTACCTCCGGGTCAAGGACCGTGCCGAGTACGAGGCCCAACTGCCCCACTGGCAGGCCGATGTAGTGCGCTTCCAAGAAGAGGGCTACTGCCATTCCAAGGGCGACTGGCGCAAGGAGATCCATGCGATTGCCGTGCCGGTGCGCACCCACCTGGGCGGCTTGCCCGTCGCGCTGAACTGCACCTTGTCCACCCACCGGGCGTCCAGGAACCTGCTTAGCCGCGAGGTGGCGCCGCTGCTGAAAGATGCCGTTTTTCAACTGGAGCTGGCGCTGGGTATGCGCTAGGGCGCTAACGCCCCAAGCCCTGCAGCCAGCGCCGGTTCCACCCCTCCCCAAGAAAGAAGCGTGATGATCCGAGACCCCCAGACGTTTGAAGCCATGCTGGCCGAGCTGCGTGTTTTTTTGCGCACCGAATGCCAGCCGATCGAGGAACAGGTCGATGCGCAGGACCTGATCCCCGAGCCGGTGGTGCAGCGCATGCGCGAGCTGGGCCTGTTTGGCCACAGCATCCCCGAGGCCTATGGCGGCGCTGGCCTGACGACCGAGGAATTGGCCCTGGTCAATATCGAGGTCTCGCAGGTAGCGACCACCTTCCGCGCGCGCTTTGGCGGCAATACCGGTATTGCATCGGAGTCGCTGGTGGTCGATGGCACCGAGGCGCAGAAGCGCCAGTACCTGCCGCTGCTGGCCAGCGGCGAAGTGACGGGCTGCTTTGCGCTGACCGAGCCCGAGGCCGGCTCGGATGCCACCGCACTGCGGACCACGGCCGTGCGCGATGGTGCGCATTTTGTGATCAGCGGGCGCAAGTGCTTTATCACCAACGCACCGATTGCCAACCTGTTCACCGTGTTTGCCCGGTCCGAGCCCGGCAGCAAGGGCGCCAACGGCATCAGCGCCTTTCTGATCGAGCGCGGCACGCCCGGGCTGTCCACACCACCTGCGATGCGCAAGATGGGCCAGCATGGCTCGCCCGTCGGTGAGGTGGTGCTGGACCAGGTGCGCGTGCATGAAAGCGCCATCGTTGGTGGTCTGGAGGGCAAGGGCTTTCGCACGGCGATGCGCGCGCTCAACAAGCAGCGCATCAACCTGGCCGGTCTCTGCGTGGGGCCGGCCATCCGCCTGGTGCAGGAGATGGCCCTGCAAGCGCAGCGCCGCCAGCAGTTTGGCCAGCCGATTGGCGAGTTCCAGCTGGTGCAGCAGTTGATTGCCGAGAGCAACACCGAGGTGCATGCCGCCCGCGCACTGGTGCTGGAGACCGCGCGCAAGCGCGACGATGGCCAGGACGTGACCATGGAAGCCTCCATGTGCAAGCTCTTTGCCTCCGAGACCTGCGGCCGTGTGGCCGACCGGGCCGTGCAGATCTTTGGCGGCAGCGGCTATGTGGCCGGCAATGTGGCCGAGCGCTTCTACCGCGATGTGCGCCTGTTCCGCCTCTATGAAGGCACGAGCCAGGTCCACATCACCAATATCGCCAAACGCACGATGGCGGCGCTGAACACCTAGCCGCCCATTACCGCGACGCGTATCGAGACAAGAACAAGCGCAGGCCAACAAAAGCGCAATCCACCCTTCTCAGGAGACAAAGCCATGCAGACCATCCCATCCCTCGCCCAAGCGGCACGCGCCTTGCTGGCGTGCAGTCTGGCCGCCACTGCGCTTGCGCAGGCGCAGCCCCAGGCGGAAGGCTATCCCACCAAGCCGGTCAAGGTCATCGTTCCGTTCTCGGCGGGTGGGGTGGTCGATTCGGTCGCGCGCATCATCAGCGACAAGCTCTCAACCCAGTACGGCAAGCCCTTTATCGTCGAGAACAAGACGGGCGCGGGCGGGTCGATTGGCACCGACTATGTCGCCAAATCAGCGCCTGATGGCTACACCCTGCTGGCGGTCAGCCCCAGCCATGCGGTGTCGCCCGCACTGCAAAAGAGCATCAGCTGGAGCCCCGTGCGCGACTTCAAGGCGATTGCTGGCTTTGGCTATGTGCCCAATATCATCGTCGTGCACCCCAGCCTGCCGGCCAAGACCATGGCCGAGTTCGTCGCGCTGGCCAAGAAGAGCGATCCGCCTTTGACCTATGCCACTGCCGGCCTCGGCACCTCCAACCACCTGTCGGGCGAGCTGCTGGCGCAAGAGGCCCAAATCTCGCTCGCGCATGTGCCCTACAAAGGCCAGTCGGAGGCCTTGAACGATTTGCTGTCCGGCAGGGTCAACATGATGCCGCTGACCTCGGCACTCGCGATCCCGCATGTCAAAAGCGGCAAGCTGCGCGCGCTGGCCGTCACCACCGCCAAGCGCTCCAGCGCTTCGCCCGATCTGCCGACTGTGGCCGAAGCGGCGCAACTGCCCCACTACAACGTGGGCACCTGGTTTGGCTTGGTGGCGCCGGCCAAGACGCCGGCGCCTGTGCGGCACAAGCTGTCGGCCGATATTGCGCAGATCCTCGCGCAGCCCGATGTCAAGACCAAGCTCGAATCGCTGGGCATGGAGCTGGCACCACAGAG
Organism: Comamonas sp. JNW; assembly: GCF_003105075.1. NCBI lineage: Bacteria > Pseudomonadati > Pseudomonadota > Betaproteobacteria > Burkholderiales > Comamonadaceae > Comamonas > Comamonas sp. JNW. The sequence goes on along the minus strand of NZ_QETI01000001.1, from coordinate 533,772 downwards.
CGCCGAGCAGTTCGATAGCTTTATCGCGCAGGAGAGCGAGAAGTGGGGCAACGTCATCAAGCAGGCCGGCATTGAGCCCAACTGAACATGCCGCAGTTTCAAACACCTCTTTGCCAGCGCCTGGGCATCCAGCATCCCATCTTTGGCTTCTCGCATGAGCCCGATGTCGTGGTCGCCATTGCCCAGGCCGGCGGCTTTCCCGTGCTGGGGCTGGCGCGTGATGCGCCGCAGGATATTCCGGCCATCGTGCGCGATGTGGAGCAGCGCCTGGCGGGCCTGCCCTATGGCATTGACCTGATGCTGCCCGCCCATGTGCCTGAGCAGGCCGATCCGCAAAGCCTGCAGGCGGCGCTGCCACCCGCGCATGTGGCCTTTGTCGCCGGGCTGCGCGAGCGCTTTGCAATCCAGCCGCCCAGCCAGCCCAGCTTTTTCACCGCCCATGCGCGCTCCGAAGCCCTGTTTCAGGCGCAGATCGATGCGGTGCTGAACTCTCAGGCTTGCGCGGTGGCAACGGCCATCGGCCTGCGTGCCGAGCTGATTGCCGAGGCCAAGCGCAGAGGCAAGCTCACGTTCTCGCTGATCGGATCGCTGCGCCATGCGCGCAAGGCGCTGGACATGGGCGTGGATGTGCTCGTCGCCCAGGGCTATGACGCGGGGGGCCACACCGGCACCGTGGGCACCATGTCGCTGCTGCCGCAGGTAGTGGAGCTGGCACAGAACACGCCCGTGCTGGCCGCTGGCGGCATCGCCACCGGTGCGCAGGTGCTGGGCAGCATCTGCAGCGGCGCGCAGGGCGCCTGGCTGGGCACCTTGTGGATGGCCGCGCAAGAGAACCACACGCCCGCTGCGTTGCTGGACCGGCTGATCGCCAGCAGCAGCGAAGACACCGTCATCTCGCGCGCCCACAGCGGCAAGCCTTGCCGCGTGGTGCGCAGTGCCTGGATCGATGCCTGGGACGAGGCCGATGCCCCCGCGCCGCTCGGAATGCCCCAGCAGCAGGCGCTGACCGGTGATGTGTTCGCCTCCATCCACGAGCACAACAATGCCCAGCTGATCTACGAAGCAGCCGGGCAGAGTGTGTTTGGCATCAAGGCGCCCACGACGGTCGCCGCGCAGATGACCCTGCTGGTGGCCGAGATGAACCAGGCCTGGGGGCGGGTGAGCGGGTTTGTGCAGTAGCTGAAAGTAGCTGACCCAGTCAGGGCGACCCGGTTGTTTGGACCGGGTTAGGTTGGTGCATAAGCCTGGCGTATCAAGCAGGCGTATCAAGCAGCAGCCAGCAGCTCCTTGGCCAGCTGGGTGCCCGCTGCCAGTGCCTTGAGCTTGCCCCAGGCCACATCGCGCGACATCGGTGCCAGGCCGCAGTTGGTGCAGGGGAAGAGGCGGTCTGCGGGCACAAACTCCAGCGCGCGGGCAATGGTGTCGGCCACTTCCTCGGGCGTCTCGATGGTGTCGCTCGCCACATCGATCACCCCCACCATGACATCCTTGCCGGCCAGCAGCTTCATCAGGTCAGGCGGCACATGGGAGTGGATGCACTCCAGGCTCACCTGGTCGATGCTGCTGCGCGCGAGCGCCGGGAACACCGTCTCGTACTGGCGCCATTCGTCGCCCAGCGTGCTCTTCCAGTCGGTATTGGCCTTGATGCCGTAGCCGTAGCAGATGTGCACGGCGGTGGTGCAGCTGAGGCCCTGCGCTGCGCGCTCGAGCGCCTGCACGCCCCAGTCCGCTGCGTCCTTCATGTAGACGTTAAAGGCCGGTTCATCGAACTGGATGATGTCCACGCCATCGGCCTGCAGGGCCAGCGCTTCCTGGTTCAGCAGCTCGGCAAAGGCCATGGCCATCTTTACCTTGTCGCCATAGAAGCGGTCCGCGACGGTGTCCACAATCGTCATCGGGCCGGGCAGGGTGAACTTGAGCTTTTTCTTCGTGTGGGCGCGCGTCAGCTGCGCTTCAAACGCATGCACACGGCCCTTGAGGCGCAGGGCGGCTACCACCTGCGGCACCATCGCGTCGTAGCGGTTGTCGCGGATGCCCATCTTCACCTTGTTGTCGAAGTCGATGCCTTCGACCTGCTCCAGAAAGCCATGCACAAAGTGCTGGCGCGCCTGCTCGCCGTCGCCCACGATGTCCAGACCGGCGTCCTCCTGGGCCTTGATCCACAGCAAGGTCGCATCGGCCTTGGCTTGGCGCAGTGCATCGCCTTCTGCCATCCACTGGGGCCAGAGCTTGTTGGTTTCGGCCAGCCAGGCGGGTTTGGGCAGACTGCCGGCAATGGAGGTTTCAAACATCAGAGATTTCCTTTTTCAAATATGGGGGGGCAGGTTGGCGTGCAAGGCATTGTGCGCACGCCGCTGCACAAGGGGGTTGCGTAGGTGACATGCGCGCAAGCAGCAATGCCAGTCTGGAAGTGGTCAAACGCTGGCCTGGGCCGCCCAGGCTTGCAGAACACCCTGGTAGGGCTTGATGAAATGCTCCTCGGCAAACCGGCCTTGTTGGATGGCCAGCTGGCTGCGCTCTTCGCGGTCGTAGACGATCTGCGTCAGCGAGTAATCCTCGTGCTTCAGGCTCGGCTGGTAACGCGCGCCGGCGGCGGCATTGGCGTTGTAGATCTCCGGGCGGTAGATCTTCTGGAAGGTCTCCATCGTGCTGATGGTGGCAATCAGCTCCAGGCTGCTGTAGTCGCCCAGCAGGTCGCCATCAAAGTAAAAGGCCAGCGGCGCAACGCTGTTGGCGGGCATGAAAAAGCGCACCTGCATCCCCATCTTGGCAAAGTACTGGTCGGTCGACGACAGCTCGTTTTGCTGGTACTCGATGCCCAGCACCGGGTGCTGGTTGCCGCTGCGCTGGTAGACCTTGCTGGTCGATGCGCTGATGCAGATCACCGGCGGCTTGCTGAAGTTGTCGCGGTAGGTGCTGGAGCCCGCAAAAGCCTTGAACAGCTTGCCATGCAGCTCACCAAAATGCGCCGGGGTGCTGAAGCCGGCCCGGTCCAGGTTGTGCGCCGGCAGCAGCACGCTGAAGTCGTAGTCGCGCACATAGGACGAGAAGTTGTTGCCCACAATGCCGGCCGTGCGCTGGCCCGTCTGCTTGTCCAGGATATGGGTCTGCAGCATCTCGATCAGCGGAAAGGTTTCCTGGCTGCGCTGCGCGCCCAGCTGCATTTCCACCGTGACGATGTCCAGCTCCACCGCATAGCGGTCAGCGCTGGGGTTGTCCCAATGGGCCAGCTCGTTGAAGCGGTTGTCGATCATCCGCAAGGTGTTGCGCAGGTTCTGCTGCCGGCTCTGGCCCCGGGCCAGATTGGCAAAGTTGGTGGTGATTCGCGTGCTGTCGGAGGGCTGGTAGTGTTCGTCAAAGCGCAGGCGCTGGATGGTGAAGCTGATGTCGCTGCTCATGGGGGTCCGATCATTGAATGCAGGGGACCTGAGCTGCCTTGGGCATAGCACGCTGCTCAGGTCGATGGGCCGGATGTTAGAGCGGGTTATTCATGAAGTAAAATGGTTTTATCTCATAAATCCATGAATGTGGTTCATTTGAATGTTGGAACGTATCCACCTCAGCATCGTCCAGCAGGTCGAAAAGCAAGGCTCGCTCACCGCCGCTGCCAGCGTGCTCCATCTCAGCCAATCGGCGCTGAGCCACAGCATGAAAAAGCTGGAGCACCAGCTGGGCACGGAGGTATGGCTGCGCGAAGGCCGCAGCCTGCGGCTGACGCAGGCCGGCCAGTACCTGCTGGCGGTGGCCAACCGCGTGCTGCCGCAGCTGGACCTGGCCGAAGAGCGCCTGGGCCAGTTTGCCCAGGGCGAGCGCGGCGCGCTGCGCATCGGCATGGAATGCCACCCCTGCTACCAGTGGCTGCTCAAGGTCGTCTCGCCCTACCTGGCCGCCTGGCCCGATGTGGAGGTGGATGTGAAGCAGAAATTCCAGTTCGGCGGTATCGGCGCGCTGTTTGGCTATGAGATCGACCTGCTGGTCACGCCCGACCCGCTGTTCAAACCCGGGCTGCAGTTTGAGCCGGTGTTTGACTACGAGCAGGTGCTGGTCGTGCCCCGGGGCCATGCGCTGGCATCTGCCGCCTATGTGAAGCCCCAGCAGCTCGCGCAAGAGGTGCTGATCAGCTACCCGGTCGATATCGAGCGGCTCGACATCTACAACCAGTTCCTGCTGCCCGCCGGCATCACGCCCCGGCGCCACAAGACCATCGAGACCACCGACATCATGGTGCAGATGGTCGCCAGCGGCCGGGGCGTGGCGGCGCTGCCGCGCTGGCTGGTGGAGGAGTACGCTGCCAAGATGGACGTGGTGCCCGTGCGGCTGGGCCCGCGCGGCATTGCCAAGCAGATCTTTCTGGGGGCGCGCGAATCGGATACGGCCATCGACTATGTGCGCGCCTTTATCGCGCTGGCGCGCCAGCCTGGTGCTGCCACACCGGCCGCCACACTCGTCACGACACCTCTCCTGGCTTAGTCCTGGCCTGCCGTTCGCGCAAAACGCACGCTGATGCGCAGGCCCGGGCCAAAGGGTGGCGTATAGCGCTGCTGGGCATCGGCCAGTTGCAGGTGGGCGCCCGTTGCGCGTGTCACCTCCTGCACAATCGCCAGCCCCAGGCCGGTGCCAGGCGTGTCGTTGGTCAGGCGGTAAAAACGCTCCAGCACCCGATCGCGGCTTTGCGCGGGTATGCCCGGGCCATTGTCTTGCACCCACAGCAGCAGGCTGTCGGCGCTGGCCTCCAGGCCCAAGGTCACCTGGCCTTGCGGCGGCGTGTAGCGGATCGCGTTGTCCACCAGGTTGGCAATCAGCTCGGGCAGCAGACGGCTGCTGGTGTACAGCGAAAACGCATGTGCATCGGCTGAGGGCTTGGCAGCATCTGCTGCTGCAGCAGCAGGCGCTTCGCTTTCCTCCCAGCCCAGGTCGATCTGCTTGAGGTCGGCCGCTGGCGCCAAGGCTTCCAGGCACTGCAGGCACAGTGCGCGCAGGTCCAGCCACTGCGGCGCTTGGGCGGCATGCGCGGCGCTGCCGGCCTCGGCCTGCGCCAGGGTCAGCAGCTGGTTGGCCACATTGAGCAACTGCTGGTTGCTGCGCTGCAGCCGCTGCAGCACAGCCAGGCGCTGCGCGACCGAGAGGGCGGCCAACTCGGCAGGGGTCTGGCCCAGCGCCTGCTCCAAGGTATGGGCCTGGATGGCCAGCGGCGTGCGCAGCTGGTGCGCCGCATCCGAGATGAACTGGCGCTGGCGCGCCACCTGGGCGCGGATGGTGCGGGCAAACTGGTTGACGGTATCGGTCAGCGGCCGCAGCTCCTGGTGGATCTGGCGCGAGTCGAGGTGAAAATCCAGATCCCGGGCCGGGCGCTCGGCCAGCTGGCGCGCCATGCGCAGCAGCGCGCGCAGCTCCAGGGTCAAGGCGGTGGCGCTCACCAGCACGGCCACGGCCAGTGCCCAGAGCAGGTATTCCATCGTCGGCCACCACAAGGTCTGCACCATGTTGTCGCGGCTGTGCGTGGTTTTGCCAACCAGGATGGTGATCTCGCGCGCGCCCGCCACGTCGTACATAGCCCGGCGCGTGATGACGGCGCGGATCGGCTGGCCTTGCCAGACGGCGTCATACCACTGGGCGTTGTCGCTGCCGCTCAGCTGCAGCTTTGGCGGCTGCGGAAAATTCTGCTGGCCCGCCAGCAACTGGCCTTGCGCATCCATCACGCTCAGGTAGATATGGTCGCGCGCGGGCGACATGAACAGGCTGAGCGCCGACGGCGGCACGCTGGCGTGCACATCGCCGTCTTCCCAGATCAGGCGGTCAGCCAGGATCTTGGCCGAGGACAGCAGGTCATGGTCCTGCACATAGTCGGCCGCATCCTCGGCATGCTCATGGGCAAACCAGCCGCACAGGCCCACCAGCACCGCCAGCGGCAGCAGCAGCCACAGGGCCAGGCGTGCGCGCAGGCTGTGCAGCATTCAGTCCCCGCCGGCCAGTTTTTGCTTGAGCAGGTAGCCCACGCCGCGCAAGGTCATGATGGTGGTGTCGCTGGCCTGCAGCTTCTTGCGCAGGCGGTGCACATACAGGTCCACCGCATCGGCACTGGCCTCTTCGTCCATGCCGTAGATCACATCCATCAGCCGCTGCTTGGGCAGGGCGCTGCCGTTTTGCAGCATCAGCGCTTCGAGCACGCTGCGCTCGCGCGGGGGCAGGGCCAGCTCTTCGCCCGCTACGCTGAACAGGCGCGTGCGCAAGTCCAGCTGCAGGTTGCCGCAGCGCACCTGGTTCTCGCGCCCGGGTATCTGGCGCCGCGCAATGGCCTGCATGCGCGCGAGCAACTCGCGCACCTCCACCGGTTTGACCAGGTAGTCATCTGCGCCAATTTCCAGGCACAGCACCTTCTGGTCGAGCGAATCGCTGGCCGTCAGCACAATCACCGGCAGGCTGTCCCCCCGCTCACGCAGGCGGCGCAGCAAGGCCTTGCCGCTCAGTTGGGGCAGGTTCAGGTCCAGCAGCAGCAAGTCGTAGTGCGATTGGCTCAGCAGCTGGTCAGCCGCATCGCCACGGTCCACATGGTCCACCACAAAAGCATGCTGGCGCAGCAGCTCGGCCAGGGACTGGGCCAGTTCCAGGTTGTCTTCGACCAGAAGGATCTTCATCGGAGGAGGTGGGACGCCGGGCGCCCGCAAATAGATCAGGGATAACCACTAAAAATGCTGCAGTGCAGCGAAAGCGCACTGAAAGGGTGCAGTTTCTAGACTCTGTTCCTATCCGGTGCATTATGCGGTCGCCCAGCTCGGGGAGCCACCACTGCAGATGCCAGGACCACAACTTCAAGGAGACACTGCATGACCAAGTTCCACGCTACCCGCCGCCATGCCCTGGCTGCCATCGCCGCAGCTGCTGTCTGCTGCATGGCCAGCACGGCTGCCCAGGCGGCAGACGACACCGTCACCATCATGGTGGGCGGTATCAACAAGATCATCTACCTGCCCGCCAAGCTGGCCGAGTCGCTGGGCTACTTCAAGGAAGAGGGCCTGAAGGTCGAGCTGCAATCGCAGCCCGCCGGCGTGGATGCAGAAAACCAGCTGATTGCCGGTGCCGTGCAAGGCGTGGTGGGTTTCTACGACCACACCATCGATCTGCAGGCCAAGGGCAAGGAGATCCAGGCCATTGCGGTGTTCTGCAAGGTGCCCGGTGAGGTCGAGCTGGTGTCCACCAAGGCAGCGGCAGGCGGCTTCAAGTCGATGGCCGATGCCAAGGGCAAGACCCTGGGCGTCACCGGCCTGGGCTCGTCCACCGAGTTCCTGACCCGCTACCTGGTCGACAAGCAGGGCGTGGCCAGCAAGGACTACTCGCTGCTGCCCGTGGGCGCAGGCAACTCCTTTATCGCCGGCATGAAGCAGGACCGCATCCAGGCGGGCATGACCACCGAGCCGACCGTCTCGCAAATGCTCAAGACGGGGGATGCCAAGGTGCTCGTCGACATGCGCAGCGAAGAGGGCACCCAGGCGGCGCTCGGCGGCCTCTACCCTGCCGCCAGCCTGTATGTGCGCAACGAATGGGCCGCCAGCCACAAGGACCAGGCGGCCAAGCTGGCGCGCGCCTTTGGCAAGACCATGCAGTACATCAGCAGCCACAGCGCCGAAGAGATTGCCGAGAAGATGCCCAAGGACTACTACGGCAACGACAAGGAGCTGTATGTGGCGGCGCTGAAGGCTTCGCTGCCGATGTACACCAAGGACGGCAAGATGCCCGAAGGCGGCCCCGAGACCGTGCTCAAGGTTTTGTCGGCCTACAAGCCCAATGTGAAGAGCGCGCACATTGACCTGGCCAAGACCTATTCCAACGCCTACTTGAGCGCCAAGTAAAAGCAGCGCAACCCGGCCAGCAGCGCGGCCAGGCCGTGCTGCCCGCAATTCACACCCACAGGGAAGACCACCATGTCCTATGCCACCCAGGCGGTTGCCAGCCAGGCGCCGTCCAGTTCTCTGCAGCCCAAAAATGCTGCAACCTCTGCACCCCCAGCCGATGCGGCCATTGAATTCGACAAGGTGTCGCTGCGCTTTATTGCGCCAGATGGCACAGCGACCCTCGCGCTGCGCAATTTTTCGATGTCGGTGGCCAGGGGCGAATTCATCGCCATCGTCGGCCCCACCGGCAGCGGCAAATCCACCACCTTGAACCTGATCACCAGCCTGCTGCAGCCGACAGTGGGTGAGGTGCGCGTGATGGGCAAGAAGGTAGAGCAGATCGATCCGCGCATCGGCTTTGTGTTCCAGGCCGATGCCGTCTTCCCCTGGAAATCGGTGCGCGACAACGTGGCCGCCGGCCCCATCTTTCGCGGCACGCCGCGTGCGCAGGCGCTCAAGCTCGCCGATGAGTGGATCCACCGCGTGGGCCTGGCCAACTTTGGCAACCACTACCCGCACCAGCTCTCGGGCGGCATGCGCAAGCGCGTGGCGCTGGCGCAGACCTTTATCAACCAGCCAGAAATCCTGCTGATGGACGAGCCCTTCTCGGCGCTGGACATGCAGACCCGCACCCTGATGCAGGACGAGCTGCTGCGCCTGTGGTCGGCGTCCGGCGGCTCGGTGGTGTTTGTGACCCATGATTTGGAGGAAGCCATTGCGCTGGCCGACCGCGTGTTTGTGCTGACAGCCCGCCCTGCCACCTTGAAGCGCGTCTACGAGATCGACCTGCCGCGCCCCCGCGTGATGAGCGAGGTGCGCTACGACCCGCAGTTCATCGACCTGTCCAAGCGCATCTGGGATGACCTGCGCGAAGAAGTCCATATCCAGTAAACCAAGGCAAGGAACACACCATGTCTGAACTCACCCTGAACCCCAACGCCGCGCGCAGTTCGGTACCCGCATCGGCCGCAGCAGACCACACCCCCGCTGCCGTAAGCGATGCTGCGCTCGCGCAGGAATCAGTCGCCGCGCAGGCGGCCATCAAGCGCCGCAAGGCCGTCATCATCGGCCTGCGCCTCTTGGTGCTGGTGCTGGTCCTCGGCGGCTGGGAAGTCTCGGCCCGTATGCAGTGGATCGACCCCTTCTTCTACTCGATGCCTTCGATGATCTGGAACCAGATTGTCGAATGGATGCGCGATGGCACATCGCAAGGCCCGCTGTGGCAGCAGGTGCTGGTCACCTTGGAAGAAACGGTCATCGGCTTTCTGATCGGCTCGATTGCCGGTGTGATCTGCGGCATTGTGCTGGGCCGCAACAAGCTGCTGTCCGATGTGTTCTCCCTCTACATCCAGATCGCCAACTCCATCCCCCGCGTGGTGCTGGGCTCGGTGTTCGTGATTGCGCTGGGCCTGGGCATGGCGTCCAAGGTGGCGCTGGCCGTCGTGATGGTCTTCTTTGTGGTGTTTGCCAATGCCTTCCAGGGCGTGCGTGAAGCCGACAAGTACATGATCGCCAATGCGCAGATTCTGGGTGCATCGCCGCGCCAGGTCACCCTGTCGGTGGTCATCCCATCGGCTATGTCCTGGATTCTGGCCAGCCTGCATGTGAGCTTTGGTTTTGCGCTGGTCGGCGCCGTGGTGGGCGAGTTCCTTGGCGCCAAGGAAGGCATCGGCCTGCTGATCTCCACCGCGCAGGGCGCGTTCAACGCCAGTGGCGTGTTCGCCGCAATGATCGTGCTGGCGGTGGTGGCCCTGGGCGCCGACTTCTTGCTGACCCGCCTGGAAAAACGCCTGCTCAAATGGCGCCCTGCTGCCTTCTGATGCCCTGACCTTTGATCCATACGCAAGCGAGCCCCGTGCCCGCTTGCCTGTCTCCTCGCCGGTGGACCAAGCGCTCTCTCGCTTACCGGCCTTCAGCCAGCTCCGCCAACCGAGCTGGCATTTTTTTGTCTGGGCGTGGATTCGTCAGCTTGCCTCAAACCTGCGCCATCCCCCCATCGACAAACAGCTCGGTGCCGGCGATGAACTTGGCCTGTGGCGAAGACAGGAACAGCACCGCATCCGCGATTTCATCGACTTCGCCGACGCGGCCGATCGGCACCTGGCTGGCCATATAGTCCAGCAGGCCTTGTTGCTGCGCGGCATCGTTGCCAGCCAGCTCGACCAGGCCAGGGGTGCGGATGGGGCCGGGGCTGACGACATTGACGCGGATGCCGCGCTCCTTCAGATCCAGGGTCCAGCTGCGGGCGAGATTGCGCACGGCGGCCTTGGAGGCGCTGTAGATGCTGAAGGCGGCGGTGCCGGTGGAGCCGACGACCGAGCCGGTCAGCACGACGGAGGCGCCATCGCGCAGCAGCGGCAAAGCCTTTTGCACGGTAAACACGAGGCCCTTCACATTCGTGCCAAAGGTGGCATCAAAGTGCTCCTCGGTGATGGCGCCCAGGGGCAGCATCGAGCCACCGCCGGCATTGGCGTAGAGCACATCGATTTGCGCATGGCTTTGCTGCACGGCGTCGTAGAGGCGGTCAATGTCGGCCAGTTGGGACATGTCGGCCCGCACACCGGTGGCGCGGGGGCCAATCGCCTGGACGGCCTTGTCCAGCTCTTGCTGGCGGCGGCCGGTGACAAACACATAGGCGCCTTCGCTGGCAAATTTCTTGGCGGTGGCCAGGCCAATACCGCTGGTGCCACCGGTGACTACGACGACCTTGTTGTCAAACTTGCGTTCCATTTTTCCTACTCATTGAGGTGTGCGCCGAACCGTTCGTCGCAGTGATGTAATGATGCAGGTGGAACAAAGTTTTCGGTAGACGGGTAAAGTGGATATCATTGTTCCAATATTGAGACAAAGCGGGGATAAGGCCCATGCGAGATATCAACGACTACGCGCTGTTTGCCGAGGTGGTGCTGCACAGCGGCTTTGCCGCAGCAGGCCGCGCGCTGGGCATGCCCAAGTCCACCTTGAGCCGGCGCATTGCGGCGTTGGAGTCGCGCTTGGGTGTGCGGCTGATCGAGCGCTCCACCCGGCGCTTTCGGGTGACCGAGGTGGGCCAGGCGTTTTACGAGCGCTGCCGCACCATCGTGCTTGATGTGCAGCAGGCCGATGCCGTCGTGTCCGATGCGCTGGGCGAACCCCATGGTGTCGTGCGCTGCAGCTGTCCCTTGGGGCTGATGGAAATCCTCTCGCCCACCCTGACCGATTTTTTGCAGACCTACCCCAAGGCACAGCTGCAGATGGTGGCCGCCGATCGGCCCGTCAACCTGATCGATGAGCGCATCGATGTGGCCATCCGCGTGCGCACCAGCTTGACGACCGATGCCGCCCTGGTGATGCGCACCCTGGGCCATTCAAGCCGCATTCTGGTGGCTGCGCCCAGCCTGGCCCAGCAGTGCAAAAAGGGCGATCTGCAGCTGCTGGCTGAGCTGCCCACCTTGGCCAGCACCGAGCAGACCGGCACCATCAGCTGGGAGTTCTGGGATGGCGATGGCCAGCCCAGTGCCATCAGCCACACGCCCCGCATGACTTGCGCCGATTTTGGCGCGCTGCGCTCAGCGGCCTTGGCCGGTTTGGGTATTGCGCTGTTGCCCGAGCACTTTTGCAGCAAGGAGCTCGAGCGCGGCAGCCTCGTCCATGTGTTTCCGCAATGGCGCACGGAGACCGGCATTGTGCATATCGTGTTCACCACCAGACGGGGCTTGCCGCCGGTGGTGCGGGCGTTTATCGAGCATTTGGCGGGGCGCTTCAAAGGCGAACTGGCCGATACCGCGACGGCCAACTAGCGGCGCTGCTGCGGCCCAGCCTTTCAGCGCTTTTGTGCAGAAGGCGCAAACTCCCCCAGCCGCGCGCGCAGCTGCTCAGCCAAATGCTCAACCAGCGTCGACACCCGCGCCGTGCCATGGTGCTTGCTCGGGTAGACCAGTGACAGCGGGCGAGGCGCGGGTGCGTGGCCTGGCAGGATGCGGACCAGCTCGCCGCGCGCAATCGCATCCATCACCTGGTAGTGCAGAAAACGGCCAAAGCCCTGGCCGGCGATGCAGCCGGCGATATTGCCGCCAACGGTATTGCAGCGCATGCGGCCCTTTATCTTGACGCGCTCGGGCCGGCCCTTGCTGACAAACTCCCAGAGGTTGGCATCGCCCACACCGCCAAACTCGATGCAGGGCAGCGCAGCCAGATCTTGCGGCTGCTGGGGCATGCCGCAGGCGGCGACCAGGGCGGGGCTGGCGGCGATCACCTGGTGGATGTCCACAACATGGCGCGCCACCAGGCTGGAATCGGGCAGCGGCGCAATGCGCACGGCCAGGTCCAGGCCTTCTTCCACCAGATTGACCACGCGGTCCAGCAGCAAGAGCTGCACCTCCACCTGCGGGTAGCGCTGCAGGTAGCTGGCCACCAGCGGGGCCACATGCAGCTCGCCAAATTTGACGGATGCCGTCAGGCTGATGCTGCCCGAGGGCTCGGCCTGCGCCCGGCTCATCGCCTGTTCTGAATCGGCAACTGCAGCGCGGATGGCCAGCGCATGCACGCGGTAGGCCCGGCCCTCATCGGTGATGGCCTGGCGCCGCGTGTTGCGGTTGAAAAGGCGCACGCCCAGGTGCTTCTCCAGCGCAGCCAGCGTGCGCACCACACTGGGCAGGGACAGCTCCAGCGCCTCGGCGGCACGGGTCAGGCTGCCTTGCTCGGCAATTGCCAGAAAGACATCAATGGCGTGGAGGCGGTCCATGGTGGGGGTAATTGCTGCAAAAAATGGAAGAATCAAATCAATTCTCTGGCATTTATCACGTTTGAGTAAATAGATAAATTTGCTTCCGAGACGGCAACTCCAGTTTTGTCACACGCCGTCCTCGAAAGGACTATTTATGAAAACCGTCATCGTTGTTTTTTCCGATCCCCAATCCGGCACGCAAGAAGCGCTGGGCCGTGTCGTGAACGCGCTGTTCCTGGCCTATGAGCTCAAGGAAAAGAACCGGGACTTTGACCTGGTGTTCCAAGGCACGGGCGTGCGCTGGCCTGCCGAGCTGGTCAAGCCAGAACACCCCGGCCATGCACTGTATGAAGCGGTGCTGGACCACATCGTTGCCTGCGGCGGCTGCGCCGATGTGTTTGGTGCGGGCGCAGGCCTGGCACCTACCGGTATCGAACTGGTGCGCGACAAGACCATCCCTGGCACCACGGGCGTGCTGGATCTGTCGCGCCACCTGGATGCAGGCCACACCTTGGTGACTTTTTAAGCCGCTTGACTGACAGCTGTTGCGACCCCGCCGCCACCAAGGAGCCCCTATGGACGACCACATCTTTCACCCTGGCGAACGCCTGGTGCAGGAGCGCACGGGCGAGCGCGGCACCGCGCTCATCAACAGCCGCAGCATCAGCCCCGGCATTCCGGCGGCAGCGCGCAACTTTGTCGGCCAGCAGCGCTGGTGCGTGCTGGGTGCTGCCGATGCGGCAGGCGCCATGTGGGCTTGCATGCTGAGTGGCGAGCCCGGCTTTGTGCAGGCCAGCGATGACCTGCGCAGCCTGCATGTGGCCAGCAGCGACCCGCAGGGCGTGCTGGCAAGCATGGCCCCGATAGCAGATCTGCAGCCCGCGCAATCCATAGCCGTGCTGCTGATCGAGCTGCAGACCCGCAGGCGCCTGCGCATCAATGGCCATGTCAGTCAGGTAACAGCGCAGGCATTGGCGCAGGCACTGGCGGTGGCGGTGGGCCAGGCCTTTCCGGTCTGCCCCCGCTATATCCAAAAGCGCGAGCTGCTGCCGCTGGAGGCAGAAGCGGCAGCCGAGCACCGCACCAGTACCGCTGTCACCTCGGGCACGCTGCTGGACGAGGCCACCTCGGCCTGGATCGCGGGCGCCGACACCTTGTTCATCGCCAGCCTGGGCCCCAGCGGCGAGGCCGATGTATCGCACCGGGGAGGCCGGCCCGGCTTTGTGCAACAACAGGGCCGGGTGCTGCGCATCCCCGATTTCAACGGCAACAGCATGTTCAACACCTTGGGCAATCTGGAGCTGGAGTCGCGCTGCGGCCTGGTCTTTCCAGATTTTGAAGGCGCGCGCCAGTTGCAGCTGACCGGCCATGCGCGCGCCCATTTTGGGGTCGATGCCGACATCGATCAGACAGGAGGAACCGGGCGCTGGATCGAGTTCCAGGTGGACAGCTGGCGCAGCACGCCGCTGAACCTGCCCCAGCGCTGGCGCCTGCTGGAAGCCTCGCCCTACAACCCTTGAGAATGCCCATGGAACCGCTGACAAGCATGGATTTGGTGGTCGCTGACAAGCAGGCCATCGCCACCGACATCGTGCGTCTGGTGCTGCGCCACGCCGCAGGCCAGATGCTGCCCGGCGCGGAACCCGGCGCGCATATCGCCCTGGATCTGGACGGCCGCGTGCGGCGCTACTCCTTGCTGCACACCGGCCCGGCACTGGACCACTACAGCATCGCCGTGCTGCGCACCGCGCAGAGCCAGGGCGGATCGCAGTTCATCCACGACCAGCTGGCCGTAGGGGACCCGGTGCGTGTGCTGGAGCTGGCCCATGAATTCGCGCTGCAGCCCGATGCACCGTACACGCTTTTGATCGGCGGCGGCATCGGCATCACGCCGTTGCTCAGCATGGCCGAGCATCTGCAGCAAGCAGGGCAGCGCTTTGCCTTGCACCAGATCGTGCACGACGCCACCCGGCAGTATCCGCTGGCACCCGGCCTGCCTGGCCAGACCCATATCGGCCGCAGCAGCCTGGACCTGCCCGGCTTGCTGGCCGCGCAAGTGCCCGGCAGCCAGGTCTATGTCTGCGGTCCTGCCGGTTTGGTGGGCGCCGTGCGCGCCGCTGCAGCGCAACTGGGCTGGGCGCCCGAGCGCATCCACAGCGAGAGCTTTGGTGCGGCTGCCGATGCCAGCGACGGTCCATTGCGGGTCACGCTGGTGCAGTCGGGCCAGCGCATCGATGTGGCGCCCGGCCAATCGCTGCTCGATGCCTTGCTGGCCGCAGGTGCCTGGACGGGCTATGAGTGCCGGCGCGGTGTCTGCGGCGCTTGTTTGACCGAGGTGGTCAGTGGCACCCCCATCCACCGCGACAGCATTGCGCCTGCCTTGCGCGGCCATGCGATGTGTACCTGTGTCTCCTGGGCAGAGGGGCCGGAGTTGGCGTTGAATCTCTAAGCACCTTCGGCAAAACTGCCTGCCGTGGTCTGAACACGGGCTCGGGAGATCCGCGTTCATTCCATGGGGCAAGGATTCTGCAGCGTATCCCTGGTGCAGCATGCGCAGGGGGCATCCATATTCTCTGCAAACTTGCTGGCGGTATTAATGCAGGCTAGGCCGATCAATGGCGCGCTGGTTCGGAGCGACCAATCGCCGGCACGGTTGTGATGGCGGTCACTTTGCGTGCGGAATTTTTAGTTGCTCGCCTATACTGATTCGATAATCAAATAGGAGAGAGAGTGCGCCTTCCCATCCGTATTCAAGCCTTACGCACGGCAGTGCTTGCAGCAGGCCTTGCTTTTTCCTATGTCTCCAGCTGGGCTGCGCGCGATTTCACGCCGCAAGCGGGTACCTGGATCATTAGTGAAGAGCTCGATGGCAAACCAGGGCGCGGCCTTGCCATTGATGTGCAGGGCAATACCCTTTTCATGCAGGTCTTTGGCTATGAGAAAAATGGTGATGCCACTTTCTACATGGCCACTGGCCAGATGGATGGCAATACCATCACTGCGCCGCTGAACCGCTACAGCGGTGGGCGCAGTTTTGGCAGTGCCGCAAGGGATGCCGTGGAGGATGGATCGCCCGGCAATGTCACTGTCAGCTTTGCCAATGGCCTGCAAGGCACGGTGCAGTTTCCCGGCGAGGAGGAGGTCGCCATACAGCGCTTTCATATGCAAAGTGCTGAATTTAAAGACCGCTATTGGGTCAAGAGACGGTCCCGCAAATTCATCGTTTCGGCGGTAGATGCCGATCGCCAGATGGCGTTTTTTGCGAATATGTCCCTGAGTGCTTCTGCCACCCCTGGTCGTGGAATGCTGATGACCTTGCGCGACATACCCGGTGATTTGCGGCAGCGAATGGATTGCGAGCGGCTGGACGGTCGGGATGTATACACCTGCAAACCCATCGATGGTGGACTCCCCACGGAGCAGGCAAATATACAGTCGCTGCGTCTGCATATTGCGGGCATCGATGTCTACGGCACGGTTGATATTCTGAGCAACGGCGTCAGTCAACAACTGCCGCTTCAGGGCATCACGGTGGCTGGTGGCGGAGAGGTGTCCATCACTGGCTGCGGCTCCTTTATCGACGCATATGTTGGCTATCCGCGCAACTGCAACCCGGTGACCAGCCCCAGCAGCGGAACCTGGGTGGTAGAGGAGGAGCTGCTTGGTAAACCGGGGCGGGGTTTTGCCATCGATGTGCAAAACGGTATGGTGCTGGCCCAGGTATTCAATTACCTGCCTGATGGTGCACCGACCTTCCATATGGGAAGCGGTCTGTACCAAGGCATCAATGCCAGTTTTCCGCTCAACCGATACGCCGGCGGCCGCGCTTTGGGCGGACCGGCAGCGAGCGGACATTTGGTGGATTCCGCAGGTGATCTGTCGATTCGCTTTTCTGAGAATGCGATACGACAAGGCTACGATGACAACCGGTTGGCGGGCATTGCCTCCATCCCCGGTGAGGCGCCCAAGCGCATTGTGCGCATGTCGCTGGAGCCGGATGCTGCAAGCTTGCAAGGCCTGCTGGGCCAGTGGTGGATCGGCTTCTACGGTCAAGGCCTTCCGGCATTCAAGCTGGTGAAACTGACGACCTTGGAGGGTGACTACCTGACCAGCGAAGACGGGCAGGTCGTGTGCAACCGTATCGACGCCGAGTTTCCGTCGCTGAGGTGCCTGTGGACTCGCGATGGGTGGCTGATGACCGGCTATTTGAGTAGCGAACCCAACAATCGCTTTGGTGGACAGCTCCAAGTCAAGGATCGCCACGGCCATGGAATGGGCTTGGGGAATGTTCCCTTGGATTGACACAAGCCAGCGCTGGCATTTGGCAAGCGCTGGCCTCTGCTTTGCCGTTTAAAAAGACAAGTTAGCGGCTAGCAGTTCAAATCATTGAAGCGCTTGCGTGCCTTGTACAGATCGACCTCGGCCTGGGCCAGGTCATGGGCTGCTGCTGCTTGCACAGACTTATTGAGCGCTGGCAGGCGGTTGTCCAGCCTTGCGCACTCCAGCTTGTCGGCGGGGCTGAGCTTGAAACGGCGCTGGTGCACCCGGTACTCATCGGCGTTCATCCCTGTCAGGGGCTGGATGGCTTCTGCAAAGGCAGCATTGTGTTCGGCACGCTGCACGTCCTGGCCTTTGCGGCTCTTGCCCGTCATCTTGTCCATGCCCTGGGTGGGAGTGGCGTCGATTTCCTGGGCACCTACACAGGGCGCATCCGAGTAGCTCACGCGGCCGGCCGTTTCGCAGCGGTAGACCGGCTTTTGCGCAAAGGCAGGCGCGGCGCAGCAGACCAGGGCCAGCAACAGCAGCGACTGCGTTAATTGGCAACGGCTTGCATGGCGAGGGGCGGACAACAAGCGCATGGAAAAACCTTCAAGCAGCCATCACGCCGCCGCAAGCGTGCCCCGGCAACCCGGGAAGGTCGAGCAGCCCCAAAAGGACTTGCCGGCATGGGCGCCCTGGCATGCGGTGCGCAGCTCCATCGCGGCGCTGCAGCGCGGGCAGCTGGGTTGGGCAGGGGCAGGGCTGGCTGCAACGGGGGCGGCAGCCGAGGCCGTCGCAACGTTGGTGCGCGCGGTTGATGCAGCCGAGGTGCCGCTGGCTTGCGTAGCCTTGGGGCCATTCACCAGCGATTGCCGCGCCCGCTGCACCATCGCCAACAGCTGGGGGCCATCGACCAAGGTGATATTGCGACCCCGTGCAAAGGCCTGGGCGTCGTTGCTGAAGCGGCCGGAGGTGACCACAAAGCCGCCCGTCGCGCCCCTGGCGGCCATCACGCCATAGAGTTCACGCACAGTGGCAACGCCCACACGCTGGGCCTTCCACTGCTTGCACTGCACGAGGAATTTTTCGCCGCCCTTGAGCAGCACCAGGTCCACGCCGCCATCGGGCCCGTTGCCGCCCAGCTCGATGATGCGAAAGCCCTGCAGCCGGTAGGCCTCGCCCACCAGAAGTTCAAACTCGCGCCAGCTGATGTCGCCCAGCACAGCCACATCCTGCGCCTGCACCACGCCTTTGACGAGGGCCTGGCGCTGCTTTCGGCGCCAGGCCGACATGGCAGCGGCCACCAAGCACATCAAGGGCAGCAGGTATTGGCCGATGGACGCCAGCCCAAAGATGAGCCCCTTCTGGACCACGGCTGCCATCATGTCGGCGGGGCGGCCTGCCAGGTCAGCCGTTGGCGGCACGACCGCCAGCCGGTGCAGGAACACATAGCTCGCTCCCGCCAGTGCCACACAGATCCACCAGGGGAGCAGCGCCAAGAGGTCCAGCATGTCTTCCAATCCACTGCTTTTCTTGCGTCTTGCCATGGTCTCCCCCTGTCCTGGTTTGCTGATGGATGCCTGTCTTTGTGCGGCTGGCTGATGGCGGCGCAGTGCTGCTGGAAGCGCCACGCACAGACCGTTTGCTGCTTTGTATTACAAAATCTATCTGCGTGATCTTACGCTTTGCTGACGGGCGTATTGGGGGCATCACCAGAGCGACAGGGGCGTTGCTGGGGTGTGCATGGCTGGCCACCACAGCCGCAGGTTCTGCAGCCACCGCTGCTTGTCTTGCGGCCACCGCTGCTTGTTTTGCAGCCCGCTGCAGCCGGATTTTGCCACCGCGAAAATTTTCCCCACTATTTTTCGCTTCAGGTGATCACTTTTTGGATCTCGTTCGGTGTACAGGGCAATGGCGCTATGCAGTGCCGCTCTTTTCTTTCCAGATCACCAGGACGACGAACCATGACTCTCTCTTCCCATCGCCGCAGCCGGCACCGCGAGCGCTTTGCCCTGGCTTTGCTGCATGGCGCCATCCGTGCCACCTTGGTTGGCGGCAGTGCCGCAGGCCTGGCGCTGGCAGCACCTTGGGCCCTGGCGGCAGAGCCGGCCGCCGGCGCCAAAAGCTATGCGATTGCAGCGGGCCCGCTGTCGGATGTGCTGGCGCAGTACGCGGCAACGGCAGGAGTGCAGCTGGTGTTTGAGCAGTCCACCTTGGCGGGGCTGCGCAGCGGTGGCTTGCAAGGCAGCTATGGCGAGGCGGAGGGCTTTGCCCAGCTGCTGCGCGGCAGCGGCTTTGAGGTGGTCAAGCAAGGGGGCGCCACCTATGTGCTGCGCAAGCTGCCGGCGGCCAACCCTGCGGCAGCGGGCAGTGCGGCTGGGGCATCGGACATGACCTTGAACACGGTCACCGTGACGGCCGCGGTCCAGCGCAGTGGCACCACCGAGGGCAGTGGCAGCTATGCGGCGGCGCATTCGAGCACCAGCTCCAAGCTGAACCTGAGCCAGCGCGAAACACCGCAGACCTTGACGGTCATCACCCGCCAGCAGATGGACGACGCCGGCATGACCTCGGTCGATGATGCGCTGCGCGCAGTGAGTGGCGTGTTTGCGGTCGATGGCGGCAGCATTGGCGCCAACTACTACAGCCGGGGCTTTAGCATGCAGGCCCAGGTCGATGGCATGGCCACGCCTTCGGGCATCGACAGCGGCAACCGCTCGCCCAAGTTCGACAGCGCCTTTGTCGACCGGGTCGAGGTGCTGCAAGGCGCGGCCGGCCTGATGGCCGGTGCTGGCAGCCCGGGCGGCACGGTCAACATGGTGCTCAAGCGCCCGACCGACACTTTCCAGGCCCAGGGCGAGGTGCAGCTGGGCTCCTGGAAAGAGCGGCGCCTGGTGGGCGATGTGTCGGGCCCGCTGATCGACTCGGGCGTGATCCGGGGCCGCCTGGTGGCCGTGGCCGATAACAGCGAGTCGTTTACCGACTATGTCTACCGCGACCGCTATGCGGGCTACGGCATTGTCGAGGCCGACCTGGGCCCCACGACCACCTTGAGCGCCAGCGTGCAGCTGCAAAAGGACACGAGCCGGGGCCATTTTGGCGTGCCGCTGGCGGCCGATGGCAGCGATGCCGGGCTGCCCCGCTCGTCCTTCTGGGGCGATGCCGACCACCGCTCGGTGCGCGACTACAACATCTACACCGTGGGCCTGGCCCAGCAGCTGGCCGGCGCCTGGAGCCTGAAGGCCAACTACGCCTGGCAAAAGACCAACAACGATATCGAGAACTTCAGCAGTCTCTCGGGCAACCTGAACCCTGTGACCGGCGATGGCCTCTTCATCGGCAGCCGCCAGCGCAACTACACCTCGGTGATGCACGCCAATGTGGTCGATGTCTATGCGACGGGGCCGTTTGATTTTCTGGGCCGCCGCCATGAGCTGACCTTGGGCGTCAACGGCACCAGCTACCGTGATGAGAATGCCGGCACCGGCTACTCGTCCACCACCCCAATCAATGTCTACACCTTTGATCCCGAAGGCCTGGGCCCCATCCCCGATGGCCTGCGCGCATCGACCAGCAAGACCAAGACCAGCAATATGGGTGTCTATGGCGTCGCGCGCTGGAGCCTGACCGACGCGCTCAAGCTGATCACCGGCACCCGCATCAGCAACTACGAGCGCAAGAACAGCTTGACCGGTGTTGTGGCGCCCAAGGAGAAGGGCGTGGTCACGCCCTATGCGGGGCTGGTGTATGACATCAACGCCCAGTACTCGGCCTATGCCAGCTACTCGGACATCTTCAACCCCCAGACCAACCGCAGCCAGGATGGCAATGTGCTCGACCCGGTGGTGGGCGCCAACTACGAAGTGGGTATCAAGGGCGAGCTGCTGAACAAGCGCCTCAATGTCTCGGCCGCCGTGTTCCGCCTGGCGCAGTCCAACCTGGCGGTGCTCGATTCCTCCGTGCCCAACAACCCCAGCAATGTCTGCGGCGGCGCCTGCTACACGGCAGCGGGCAAGGTCGTCAGCCAGGGCTTTGACCTGGGCGTAAACGGCCAGGTGAGCCGCGAGCTGAACCTGGCTGCGGGCTACACCTATACCAGTGCCGAGTATGTGGCCGGCCCGCAAAAGGACCAGCGCTTCCGCACCGAGCAGCCGCGCCACAGCATGCGCCTGGCCGCCAACTACCAGCTGCCGGGCACGCAGTGGTCGCTGGGTGGCAATGTGGCTGCCACCAACAAGGCCTATAAAAACGGCGGCTCGGGTGCCAATGCCTGGACCATCGAGCAGGGCGCGCTGGTGCTGGTGGGCCTGAACGCCAAATACCGTATTACCCCCAAGACCCAGCTGAACCTGGTCGTCAGCAACCTGACCGACCGCAGCTACCGCCACCTGTATGGCCGCGAGTACGCGCCGTTTGGCGAGCCGCGCAAGTTCAGTGCTAACCTGCGCCATGATTTCTAAGCCACCCATGCGCTTGTCCACCCTCTACCCAAGCGCCTGCGCGGCGCTGCTGGCCGGCTTGCTGGCCACGGCACCGCAGGCGGGGGCCCAAACCGCCCCGCAGGGCGCTGCAGACGATGCACCTGCTACGGCCACGCCCAGCACCGCAGCCACCCCCGCCAGCCCCTATGTGATGCCGGCCACCCAGGTCTGGGACATGGCATCGGACGGTGGCGAGATCTACCGCATCTTTGTCTCCGCACCCGACAAGGGCGAGCCCCCCAAGGGCGGATACCCGGTGCTCTATGTGCTCGATGGCAATGCCTACTTTGGCTCCTTCGCGCAGGCGCGCTGGGTGCAGGACTACCTGCCCGTGGGCAAGGCGATCATTGTGGGCGTCGGCTACCCGGGTGACAAGCCCTGGGATGTGCGCCGCATGGCCGACTACACGGCCCAGCTGCGCGAGCCGCAGTCGCCCGAGGTGCGGGCCTTTGCCAAGTACAAGAGCGGTGCGCGCGCGCCGTTTCTGGATTTTCTGACCGGCAAGCTGCGCGGCGAGATCGCCCAGCGCTACCCCGTCAACCTGGAGCGCCAGTCGCTGTTTGGCCATTCCTTTGGCGGGCTGTTTGCGCTTTACGCGCTGTACGAGCGCCCCCAGGCCTTTGAGGCGATTGTGGCCGCCAGCCCCTCGATGGAGTGGAACGGCCAGCATATTCTGGAGGAGGAGCGCGTGTTCCGCGACAAGGTGCAGGCCGGCAAGGTGGGCGCCACCAGCCGCCTGATGGTAGTCGTGGGCGACCGCGACGCCGATGGCGATCCGGAATCGGCCCGCATGCTGGCCGAGCGGCTGGAAGCGCTCTCCGGCTGGGGCCTGCGCGTGCGGCTGCAGCGCTACCCGAATGAGGTGCATGCCAGCGTGCCGGCGCAGGCGGCCAATGACACGCTGCGCTTTGCGTTTACGCTGCGCTAGGTACGCTCTGCCAAAGCTGTGCCTAATGGGATGGGCGCGGATCGGGATGAGACGCAAGGCGTCTTTTGCAGTCCATAGCAAGCTATGGACAAGAAAGACAACACAGCGGATCGCCCGAGACCGCGTTCAGACCCCTTGGTGAATTGGCATGCCTGGCGTGGCCATGCTGGTCGTCAAAATGCGGCCATAGGTCGAATCGGTGACAAACAGCTGCTTTCGCTCTGCGCCGCCAAAGGCCAGGTTGGTGGTGGAGCTGCCCTTGATGCCGCACAGCACCTGCACCGGCTCGGCCAGGTGGTTCAGCACCCAGACATAGCCCAAGCCCGGGTTGGCCACCAGCACATGGCCCTGGGCATCGACAGCCAGGCCATCGGGGCCGCTGGGCCCGTACGAGGTGAAGAACTGGCTCACCTTGGCGACGCTGCCATCGGGCAGCAGGGGCACGCGCCAGACGCAGTTGCCACGCGTCACTGCCAAATACAGCACGCGGCCATCGGGTGACAGCGCCACGCCATTGGGGCTGGGCACATTGCTGAGCAGCAGATCAAGCTGGCCATGGGGCCGCAGGCGGTAGAGGCGCCCGCTCGGGTCATGCAGGCCGCTTTGGCCCTGGTCGGTAAAGTACAGGTTGCCTTCCGCATCAAAAATCAGGTCGTTCACGCCCTTGAAGCTCTCGCTGTTGCGGCGCTCCAGGTAAGGGCTTACCGCGCCGCTGGCCGTATCCAGCTGCATCAGGCCGTTCTTGTAGTCGGTGACCAAGAGCTTGCCGGGGGCCAGAAACTTCAGGCCATTGGGCTCGCCGTCGTACTCTGCGACCAGGCTCCACTGGCCCTGCGCATCAATGCGGAAAATGCGGCCCCAGGGGATATCGCTGACATAGAGGTTACCGGCCTCGTCAAACACCGGGCCTTCCAAAAACGAATCTGTTATCGCGCCGCCCCGGTTGGCATCAGCCCAGGCGCTGCGCTCACGGCGGCGAAAGGACTCGGGCATGGCGCTGAAGGTGTCCAGGGTGCGGACTTCAGGGGATTGCAGCAAAAACATGGGGCGGCCTTTTTGGCATCAAAAACGGTAGGGGTGTGCAGGATCTTGCCAGGGTTTAGCAAGACCGAAAGCCATAAAGCTGGGCGGGGTTGTCCACCAGAATGCGGTCCATCACCGCATCGCTCACCGACCAGGCCTGCAGCAGATGGACCAGGTCGGTATCGTTGACGGTGCCCGGCCGCTCGGTGGTGTGCGGCCAGTCAGAGCCCCACACCAGACGCTCGGGCGCGGCCTGCACAAGCGCGCGGCCCAGCGGCACGGTATCGGCATAGCTGGGGCCATGCACCTGGGAGCGCATATAGGCGCCCGAGAGCTTGACCCAGCAATGGCCGCCATCAAGCAGACGGCGCAGCACGCCATAGGCCTTGGCCGATGCGCCTTCGGCCGGGTCCATGCGGCCCAGATGGTCGATCACCAAGGGCACCGGCAACTGCTGCAGCACTGGCTGCAGTGCGATGATCTGCGCGGGCTCGGCAAACACCTGGATATGCCAGCCAGCGCAGTCCGGGTGGCGTGCCAGCTTCTGCGCCAGGGTCTGCAGCATCTCGGGCGTGGTCGTGCCCCAGGACTGGGGCGAGACAAAGTTCACCCGCAGCCCGCACACGCGCCGCGCCGCCAGGCGCGCCAGCTCGGCATCGCTCACCGCCGCATCCACCACCGCCACGCCGCGCGCGCTGTCCCCCAGTTGGTCAAGCGCATCCAGGGTGCAGGCATTGTCGGTGCCGTAGGTCGATGGCGTGACCACCACCGTGCGCGAGGTGCCCAGGCGCTGCTGCAGCTGCCGGTAGGCTGCCACCGGCGCATGGGGTGGCGTGCGTGGCCAGTGTGCCGACGGCGCAAAGCGCGAGTCGAAGATATGCATATGGCTGTCGCAGGCCAGCGCAGGCAAGGTGCGCGTGGGCCGGTTCAGGCCGATCGAATGCGGCACGGGGGTGGAGAGATCAGGCAAGGTCATCGCAGTGTGGGCGTTTCAGGATGGCGGGGCTGGCCGCTGCAGCAGCGGCGGCCAGCGGGAAGGGATCAGTCCAGTTTGATATTGCCTTTTTTCACCACCTCGCCCCATTTGGCATCTTCCTTTTTCAGAAAGGCGCTGAACTCTGCCGGTGTCGAGCCCACGGGCTGCGCGCCCAGATCGGACAGGCGCTGCTGCACTTCAGGCTCCTTCAGCACCTCGGCAATCGCCTGGTGCAGTTGCTGGGAGATAGCGTCTGGCGTACCAGCGGGCAGCAGCACGCCATTCCATTCATAGGCTTCGTAGCCGGGGATGACGGTCTCGGCCACCGTGGGCACCTCCGGCAGGCGCGCCGAGCGCTGGGGCGACGAGACGGCCAGCGCACGCAGCTTGCCACCGCTCACCAGCGGGTAGGAGGCAGCCACGGTGGCGAACATGAAGTCCACCTGCCCGCCCATCACATCGGCAATCGCCGGGCCACCGCTCTTGTAGGGCACATGCACCATGTCCAGGCCCAGCTTCTGGCGGAACAGCTCGGCCGCCAGGCGCTGCACCGTGCCACTGCCGCCCGAGGCGAAGTTGATCTTGCCCGGTTCGGCCTTGGCCTTGGTGATCAGGTCGTTCACGTTTTTCAGCGGCGACTCGGCCTTGACCACCAGCGCATTGGGGGCCAGCAGCACCAGCGACAGCGGTTGCAGCGCATTGGCTGCATAGGGCATCTTGGCAAACAGATGCGGGTTGATCGAGTAGGGTGTCGCGTCGTAGAGCATGGTGTAGCCATCGGCCTTGGCCTTGGCCACAAAGCTTGCGCCAATGGTGCCGCTGGCGCCAGCCTTGTTCTCCACGATCACGCTGGTGCCCAGCTTGGCGCCCATGCGCGTGGCCAGCACACGGGCCACCGCATCGGCCGCGCCGCCCGGGGCGTAGGGCACGACGATGGTGATGGGGCGCTCGGGGAAGGCGGCATGCGCGATGCTGGCGGCCAGCGCGCAAGCGGCGATCAGGGGTTGGATAAAGCGGGGCATGGTGTCTCCTGAAGATAGGTATAGGTATGGGGTTGGATGCAGTGTCCGGATCAATCGGCTTTGAGATCCAGCTCGCGCGCAATCTGGGTATAGGTCATCACCTCGCGCGCCACCTGGCTGCCAAAGGCCGGGCCGCAGGTCGAGTCGGCGTCCAGCCCCAGGCTGTGCAGCTTGTCCACGGTAGCGGCGTTGCCGGCAAAGTCGCGGGCGGCTTTCTCCAGCTGCTGCGCAATTGCGGCGGGCAGGCCGGCGGGCGCCATCACGCCATACCAGGCATCGGCCGAGTACTTGCCGCCACCAGCCTCGGCAAAGGTGGGCACCTCGGGCAGCAGCGACGAGCGCTTGGGCGAGGCGACAGCCAGGGCTGTGAGCTTGCCGCTCTTGATCTGCGGCAGCACCGAGCCCAAGGTGGCGAACGAGCTGTCGAGCTGACCGCCCATCAGATCAGTGACCACCGGGGCCGCGCCTTTGTATGGCACATGGTTCAGCTGCAGGCCATTGGCGCGCGCAAACATCTCGGTCGCAAAGTGGCCGGAGCTGCCCATGCCGGCGGTGCCGGCCGTTGTGCGCCCGGGCTCCTTGCGGGCACGCGCCATGTAATCGGCCAGGCTCTTGACCGGCAGGCCCGGCTGCACCACCAGTACCGTGGGGCTGGTCGCGACCGTGCACAGCGGCTGGAAGGACTTGAGCGCATCAAACTTGACCCGGCCGCTGTAGAGGCCCGGAATCATCGTGTGGTTGGTGGCGGCAAACAGCAAGGTATAGCCATCGGCCGGTGCACTGGCCACCGCTTGCGCAGCCAGGATGGTGTTGGCGCCGGGCTTGTTGTCGACCACAAAAGGCTGGCCCAGGGTGCGGCCTGCGTAGTCGGCAAAGGCGCGTGCCACCACATCGGTGGGGCCGCCTGCGGCAAAGCCCACAATCAACCGCACCGGTTTGGCGGGGTAGGCGGGAGCCTGTGCAAAGCTGGCGCTGGCCGCCAGCGCTGCTGCTGCCACCAGCGTTTGCACGGCGAGTGCTGGCAGATTTTTCTTCTTGAACATGTGCTTGTCTCTTTCTCAATCCATGCGAATGCCGCTGGCGCGGATCACGCCGGCCCATTTGGCGGTTTCGGCCTGCACAAAGCTCGAGAAGGCCTGCGCGCTGGAGCCTACGCCTTGTACACCCAGTTCGGCAAAGCGTTTCTGCATCTCGGGGCTGGCCACGATGGCGCGGGTTTCGGCCTCCAGCCGCTGCAGCACGGGCTGCGGTGTGCCCGCCGGGGCAAAGAGGCCATTCCACTCGTTCACCTCAAAACCGGCCAGGCCCGATTCGGCCATCGTCGGCAGCTGCTCCCAGCCATCGCTGCGCTGGGCGGAGGTGATCGCCAGCGCGCGCAGCTTGCCGCCTTTGACAAAGGGGCCACTGGCCGTGGTGGCGCTGAACATCACATCCACCTGGCCGCCGATCAGATCGGTCAGCGCCGGCGCGCCACCGCGATAGGGGATATGCGTCATCTCCAGCTTGGCGCCTTGCTTGTACAGCTCCGCCGCCAGATGCTGCGCGCCGCCGTTGCCGGCCGAGGCATAGCTGAGCTTGCCCGGCGCGGCCTGCGCGGCACGGCTCAGGTCGGCCACCGTATGCAGTGCCGAGCTGGCGGGCACCACCAGCAGCAAGGGCACCTGGTTGATCAGCGAGATCGGCGCGAAATCCTTGGCCGGCTGGTAGGGCAGTTTGGCAAACAGGCTGGGGTTGACGGTAAAGGCCGTCGCATCGAGCAGCAGCGTATAGCCGTCGGGCGCAGCCTTGGCCACCGCCGCCGCGCCAATCGTGCCGCTGCCGCCGGGGCGGTTGTCTACGATCACTTGCTGGCCTAGCCGGCTGCCCAGCTGGGTGGCCAAAAGTCGCGCGGTGTTGTCGGCATTGCCGCCGGGCGGGTAGGGCACGACGAGCTTGATGGGCTTGTCGGGCCAGGGGCTTTGCGCCTGGGCGGGCAGCGCGCCTGCCATGCCTGCTGCCAAGGCGATGCTGCCCAGCGCTTGGGCCGCAAGCGCCATCGGCCAGCGGCGGTTAAAAACCTGCTTCATCTTTGTCTCCTGTCTTTCAGGCGTTCCTTAACGGGTCGCATGCTTGCAGCCTCTTAGTGTTTGCTGGGGCCGGGTGCATGCCCGGCCCGTTGTTAGGCAAGGGCAAGCAACGCTGGCTTGCCCGTGATCCAGCCAGTGCCTCAGGCCGTGGCTGGCGCCTTGGCCAGCACGGCCAGCAGGTTCTGGGCTGCGCCCACGCCCATGTTCACGTAGGCATCGCTGGTCACGCCGCCGATGTGGGGGCTGAGGACAAAGTGCGGCTCGCGCTGGAAGGGGTGGCCGGCGGCCATCGGCTCCACGGCAAAGCTGTCCAGGCCCGCAGCCATCACCTGGCGCGCGCGCACGGCATCGAGCAAGGCGGCCTCGTCGATCAACCCGCCGCGCGCGGTGTTGACAACGATGACGCCGCGCTTGCACTGCGCCAGGCTGCTGGCATTGAGCATGCCCCGGTTCTCTTCCGTCAGCGGGCAGTGCAGCGAGATCGCATCGGCCTCGCGCCAGAGGGTGTCCAGGTCCACGCTCTGCACATAGGCTGGCAGGTTCTTGGCAAAGGGGTCAAAGCCGATCACGCGCATGCCCAGCGCATCGGCCATCTTGGCAAAGCGCAGGCCGATGGCGCCCAGCCCTACCAGGCCAATGGTGCGGCCGCCCAGCTCCAGGCTCTTGTGCGTGGCCTTGTCCCAGTGGCCGGCATGCATGCGTGCATCGAGCGCCACGACGGACTTGGCGCAGGCCAGCAGCAGCGCCAAGGCCTGCTCGGCCACGGCCGCAGCATTGGCGCCCACGGCGGCCACGACCTCGATGCCACGTGCCTTGGCGGCCACCTTGTCGATGGTGTCGGTACCGCTGCCGTGCTTGGAGATGACCTTGAGCGACGGGGCCGCATCCATGACCGTTGCGCCGACCTTGCCGTAGCGCACGATGATGGCCACCGGGTCATATTGCCTCGCCAGCGCGACCAGGTCGTCTTCGGTCGGTGTCTTGCCGGCGTAGATGACTTCGTAGCCGCCAAGCAGGTTCAGTGCTTGCTGCGCCAGATCGGCGCCGGTGACGATGATGGCGGGTTTCACAGCGATTCTCCTTCCTGGAGCACGCCGGCCGCGCGCAGCGCAGCGGGCAGCCATTTCGATGCCGTGTCGCCACGGGCAATCGCGTCGATGCGGGCGGCTTCATCGGCCACTTTCTTGTCGGCCAGGGCTAGCATCGCAGGCGCCTTGGCGCACTCGATCACGACCACGCCATCGGCGTCGCCCACGACCAGGTCACCCGGGTTGACCGTGGTGCCGCCGGCCGAGATCGGGTGGTTGATGCGGCCGGGCACAAACTTGGTGGGGCCAGCGGGGTTGAAGCCGGCGCTGAACACGGGGAAGTCCAGCTCCAGGATTTCGAGCTTGTCGCGGATCGCGCCATCGACGATGACCCCTGCCAGGCCCCGCTTCTTGCAGGCGCTGAGCATCAAGGTGCCCATCAGCGCGGCCGTCTGGTCGCCCTTGCCATCGATCACCAGCACATCGCCGGGCTTGGCCAGCGCGATGGCGGCATGGATCATCAGGTTGTCGCCGGGGCGCACCTCGACCGTGAAGGCCGGGCCTGCGACCTGCATGTTTTGGTGGACGGGTGCCACCCGTGCATGCATGGTGCCGCGGCGGCCGGCCACGTCGGCCAGAATGGCGGCCTGGAAGCTGCTGGCCTTGGCAACGACGTCGGCGCTGACGCGCTCGATGTCACGGATGATGTCGGGAAGTTGGCTCATGGTGTTGGTCCGTTGGGAGGGATAAAAAAAATGGGGTGTCGGGAATGGCTGGCGCCTTATCGGCTTTGGTTACTCGGCCTTGATGTTTCCGTCTTTGATGACCTGGGCCCACTTGGCCGAATCGGCCTTTTGCAGCGCGCCCAGCTGCTGGGGTGTGCCACCCACCAGGCTGATGCCCAGCTTGTCGGCCAGTGCCACGACGGCGGGGTCTTTCAATGCCTGGTTGATGTCCTGGTTCAGGCGCTGCACAACGGCCTGGGGCGTCTTGGCCGGCGCAAACACGGCCTGCCATTGCTCGACGACAAAGTCCTTCATGCCCACTTCGCCCATCGTCGGCACATCAGGTAGCGCAGGCAGGCGCTTGGCAGAGGTAACGGCCAGCGCACGCAGCTTGCCGGCCTGCACATGGGGCAGTGCAGCGGCTACGGGCGCGAACATGAACTGCACCTGCTCGCCCAGGGTGTCCTGCAAGGCCGGGGTGTCGCCCTTGTAGGGGATGTGGATAAAGCGGGCGCCGGTCTGCTGCTGCAGCAGCTCGCCCTGCATCTGCAAGATGGTGCCGTTGCCGCCCGAGGCATAGGCCAGCTTGCCGGGCTGGGCCTTGCCGGCAGCGACCAGATCGGCCACCGTTTTGAAGGGCTGCTTGGCGCCCACGACCAGCATGTGCGGGATGGTGCCGAGGATGGCCACGGGCTCGAAGGCCGCAATGTGGTCATAGGGTAGCTTGCCCATCAGGTGCGGCGCAATCGCCTGCGGGCCGATCGAGGTGCCCAGTAAGGTGTAGCCATCGGGCGCGGCCTTGGCGACCCAGGCCGCACCGATGGTGCCGGTGGCGCCCGCCTTGTTTTCCACAATCACGTTGGTGCCCAGCGCCGTGCCAATGCGCTGCGCCACATTGCGGCCCAGCACATCGGTGCTGCCACCGGGCGGGTAGGGCACGACCCAGGTGATGACCTTGTCGGCAGGCCAGTCGCCTTGGGCCAACGCGGGCGTGGCGCCCAGGCTGGCCAGCAGCGCTGCGCCTGCAGCGGCAAGCAGGCCGCGGCGTGCGCGCTGTAGGAAGGGGGTAGTTGCTAGGAATGTGGTCATGTCAGTCTCCGAAGTGTTTTATGAATCGGCCAAGGGCCAAAGCCGTAGAGCGCGGCCGGGTTGTCGACCAGCACGCGCTGCAGGGTGCCGCTGCCTGCGCTGTGCTGCGCCCAGTCGGCCAGGCGGTCGATCTGGCGCGCGTCATCGGGCATGGCTTGCACACCGGCCGACGCGGTGGCATGGGGCCAGTCACTGCCCCATAGCACACGCTGGGGCGCTGCGCGCAGGTAGCTGGCGGCCAGCGCATCCAGCGCCGGGTCTTCCACGCTGTGCTGGTCGCTGACGATGTAGCCGCCCGACAGCTTGATCCAGGCCTGGCCGCGCTGCAGCAGCTCCAGCAGCAGACCGTGCGCAGCGCTGCCCGCCATGGCCGGCGCGATGCGGCCAAAGTGGTCAAACACTAACGGCACCGGCAGCTCGCGCAGCACGGCCGCCTGGCCCAGCAGCAGATCGGGCGCCATCAACAGCTGCAGGTGCCAGCCCAGCGGAGCAATGCGCTGGGCCAGCGGCCTGAGCGCCGCCACCGTGCCCGCCACGCCCAGCGACAGGTTGAGCCGCACGCCGCGCACGCCCAGGCGGTGCAGGCGCTGCAGCTGGGCATCGCTCTCCGTGCCGTCGATCACCGCCACACCCCGGGCCTGGCTGCCCAGCGCTGCCAGGCCTTCGAGCATGCAGCGGTTGTCCGTGCCATAGGTGGAGGGGGTGACCAGCACGGCACGCGTGGTGCCGATGCGCTGCTGCAGCGCGCGGTAGTCCTGCGCCGAGGCGTCGGGTGGCAGCAGCCTGGCGCCCGCTGCGCTGGGATAACGGCTGTCATACACATGGATATGGCAGTCGCAGGCGCCGCCGGGCAGCGGGGTGGAGGGTACGGCGGTACCTGCCGAGAAACGGACGGGCACAGCCAAGCTATCGCGGTGCATGGCGCGGGCTCTGGGTGAACGGGGTGGTGTTGGGGGAGGGGGGCTGGGCGCGGGCCGGTGTGCTTGCGGCCTTAGTTCAGGCTGGCGCCTGAGTCCTTGACGATCTTGGCCCAGCGGGGCACTTCGGCATGCATCAGCTTGCCAAAATCTTGCGCGCTGCCGCCCAGGATATCGCCGCCTTCGGAGCGCAGCTTCTCGACCACATCGGGCTCGGCCAGCGCGGCATTGATGGCCAGGTTGAGCTTTTGCACGATCGCATCTGGCGTGCCGGCCGGGGCCAGGATGCCAAACCAGGTAATGGCCTCAAAGTCCTTGCTGCCGGACTCGGCCATCGTTGGCGTGGAGGGCAACTCGCCCGAGCGCTGCTTGGAGGTCACCACCAGCGGCTGGAGCTTGTCATTGCGCACCTGGCCGATCAGGGAGGGGATCGATCCAACAAAGAGGTCGATCTGGCCGCCGGACAGGTCGGTGATCGCTTGCGCAATGCCTTTGTAGGGCACATGGCGCAGCTTGACGCCAGTGGCTTGCTCGATCTGGGTGACGGCCAGGTGGGCGACGGTGCCATTGCCGGCATAGCCCACGGTGACGGTATCGGGCTTGGCTTTCGCAGACTTCAAAACTTCGGCGATCGAGTGCAGCGGGGTGCCTGCGCCACTCACCATCAGGATTGGCGACGAGGAGACGAGCGCGACCGGGGTCAGGTTCTTGAGCGGGTCGTAGGGCAGCTTTTTGTACAGCGCCGGGTTGATGGCCAGGTTGCTGGTCTGGCCCATCACCAGTGTGTAGCCATCGGGCGCGGCCTTGGCGGCGGCGTCCACCCCCAGGTTGCCACCGGCGCCGGGGCGGTTGTCCACGACGATATTCCAGCCATTCTTCTCGGTAACCTTTTGCGCCACGGCGCGGGCAATCATGTCGGTGCCGCCGCCGGGCGGAAAGGGCACCAACAAACGGATGGGCTTGGCCGGGTAATTGCTTTGGGCGTAGGCGCCGGTGGCTGCTGCGGCGAGTACCGCTGTGCCCAGCGCCAGGCGGCACAGGCGCGCCGAGATCGAAATCGCTCGTGTCGTGATCGTCATACGTTGTCTCCGTATCGTTGTGTTGGTGTGGCCTTTTGGTCTGCTGCCAATCGGTGCGCTACTTTAAAAAAAAGTTTCAAGGGGTACAATGCCGTTTCAACCAATGAAACACATTGCACCATGGGCAACCCGTATCAGCGCAAACCCGCAGCCCGATCCAAGGCGAAACCCGGCCCCGTTGTCACGCAGCTGGTGGAGGACGACCTAGTCGGTGCCGAGGCCGTTGCAAATGCGGGGCAAGAGGAGGGCGCATCGTCGACCAGCACCGTCACTGCGGTGTTGCGTGCCATGCAATTGATCGATGCCTTTGCGTTGGGCGAATCGCATCTGCCGCTGGCCGAGCTGAGCCGGCGCTGCGGCCTGCACAAGACCACGGCGCTGCGCATTGCGCGCACCCTGGCGCAGTCGGGCTACCTGGTGCAGCGGGAAGATGGCGATTGGCGCCTGGGCCCGGCAGCGGGCTGGCTGGGCGCGCGTTACCAAGCCGGTTTTGATGTGCAAAACGTGCTGGAGCCGGCGCTGCGCGCGCTGACGGTGGCCAGCGGCGAGAGCGCCGCCTTTTATGTGCGCGAAGGCCATGTGCGCACCTGCCTGGTGCGGGTGGAAGGCCCGCAGGCCTTGCGCCACCATGCGCGCATGGGCGAGGGGCTGCCGCTGGACAAGGGCTCGCCAGGGCGGGTGATTCTGGCGTTTTCGGGCGAGCCGGGCGACTTGTACGAAGCCATCCGCCAGCGCGGTTTTCACTGGTCGATTGGCGAGCGCGAGCAGGGCGTGGCCACCATCTCCGCGCCGGTGTTTGGCAAGCACTGGCGGCTTCTGGGCTCCGTCTGCGTCTCCGGCCCCGCCTCGCGCCTGCCACAGCAAAAGCTCGAAGAGATGTCCACGACGGTCATCGCAGCTGCCAACCAGCTGTCCTATGCGTTGGCGGGCAATACGGGGCCGTCTGCGACCCTGGTGCGGGCCAGCCACTGGCACCCCTGAGTCCTGCGCGGATGTGGCTGCGGCGTCCCTCGCGCGGCACGTCGAACGGGGGACTGCTGCAGCGGCTTAGCGCACCATGCAAGGGCGCTTGTTGTCAAAGCGCCAGCCCGGAACCAGGTACTGCATGGCAATCGCATCATCGCGGGCACCCAGGCCGTGCTGCAGGTAGAGCTGGTGCGCGCGCTCGACGGCGTCCATGTCCAGCTCGATGCCCAGGCCGCCCTGTTGCGGCAGCTCGATATAGCCGCCCTTGATCTGCAGCGGCTGCTTGGTGAGGCCCTGGCCGTCTTGCCAGATCCAGTGCGTGTCGATGGCGGTGACCTTGCCGGGCGCGGCAGCGCCCACATGGGTGAACATGGCCAGCGACACATCGAAATGGTTGTTCGAGTGCGAGCCCCAGGTCAGGCCAAAGGCCTGGCAGAGCTGGGCCACGCGCACCGAGCCTGACAGCGTCCAGAAGTGCGGATCGGCCAGCGGAATATCGACCGATTGCAGCGACAGCGAATGCGCCATCTGGCGCCAGTCGGTGGCGACCATATTGGTGGCCGTGGGCAGTCCGGTCGCGCGGCGGAACTCGGCCATCACTTCACGGCCGGAGAAGCCCTCTTCTGCGCCGCAAGGGTCTTCGGCATAGGCGAGGATGCCGTGCAGATCGCGGGTGATGCGCACCGCATCCTTGAGCAACCAGCCGCCATTGGGGTCCAGGGTGATGCGGGCCTTCGGAAAGCGCTCATGCAATGCGCGGATGGCTTCGACCTCGTCCTCACCGCGCAGCACGCCACCCTTGAGCTTGAAATCCTCAAAGCCATAGCGCGCATAGGCGGCCTCGGCCAGGCGCACGATGGCCTGCGGGTCCATGGCTTTTTCATGGCGCAGGCGCTTCCAGTCATCGGCCTCGTCGGGAAAGCTTTGGTAGGGCAGGTCGGTCAGTTCGCGGTCGCCCACATAGAAGAGATAGCCCAGCATCTGCACCGAGGTGCGCTGCACGCCTTCGCCCAGCAGCGCAGCGACTGGCACGCCCAGGTGCTGGCCCAGCAGATCGAGCAGTGCCGATTCTGCTGCCGTCACCGCATGGATGGTGGTGCGCAGGTCAAAGGTCTGCAGCCCACGGCCTGCGCTGTCGCGGCCCGCAAAGTTGCTGCGCATCGCGTTGAGCATGGCGTTGTAGTTGCCCACCGGCTGGCCGAGGATCAGCTCGCGCGCGTCTTCCAGGGTATTGCGAATGCTCTCGCCACCCGGCACCTCGCCCACCCCTGTGCGGCCTGCGCTGTCGGTCAGGATCAGCAGGTTGCGGGTGAAGAACGGCGCATGGGCGCCGCTCAGGTTGAGCAGCATGCTGTCATGCCCGGCCACGGGCACCACGCGGTAGCCGGTGATGCGGGGGGTGGAAGAGGGCGACGCGGATGTGGTGGCTTGCATGGTGGGCTAAGGGTCAATGTTGGAGGTTGTGCAGCGGGCGTGTTGGGCTCGGGGGGCTGTTGCTTTGAGCCGCTAACACGGCCCAGCAAACCGCAGGTTTGCGGTTGAGACGAGGCGCCAAGTCGCAGACAGTACGGTAGTACGGCAAGGCTTGGCGCGGCCGGCCAGGCAACGACGTATCAAGGGTTGTGTTAGTGGCTCTTATTGTGCGGTGATGTTGCCGGTGGTGATGACCTGCTTCCAACGCGCAAACTCCTTGCGCTGGAACTCGGTAAAGGCCTCGGGGCTGTTGCCGACAATCTCCAGCCCCATGTCGGTGAACTGCTTGCTCACAGCTGGGTCGTGCAGCGCTTTGACAATGCCGTCGTGCAGCTTGGTTCGGACATCGGCGGGCAGGTTCTTCGGTGCGGCAAAGGCTTGCCAGGCATAGACGTCCATGCCATCGATGCCGGCTTCTGCCATCGTCGGCACATCGGGCAGCACGGCAGAGCGCTTGTTGCCCGTGACCGCAATGGCCTTGAGCTTGCCCGACTTGATATGGGGGAAGACGCTGTTGACGTTCTGGAAGGACATGTCCACCTGGCTGCCCAGCAGATCAGCGGTGGCCGGCGCGCCGCCCTTGTAGGGCACATGCAGGCCCTTGGTGCCCGTCTTCTGCCAGAACAGCTCGGCAGTCAGGTGGTCCGACGATCCCGCGCCCGAGGTCGCAAAGCTGACCGTATCGGGCTTGGCCTTGAGCATGGCGATGACATCCTGCACGTTGTTGACCTTGGGGGCGAGGCTGGGGTTGACCACCAGCACATTGGCCGTTTGTACCGCCACGGTGATGTAGCTGAAATCGCGCGTCGGGTCATAGGGCAGGCCCTTGATCAGATGGGGTGCCACCACGAGCGGTGCCAAGGACGAGACCAGCAAGGTATAGCCATCGGCCGGGGCGCGCGCCACCTGGGCGGCGCCAATGCTGCCCGTCGCGCCGGCCTTGTTTTCCACCACCACCGACTGGCCCCACTGCTGGCCCAGGTTGTTGCCAATCGCACGCGCCACCGTGTCGGTCGCGCCGCCCGCGGGGAAGGGCACGATGATGGTGACTGGCTTGTCCGGCCAGGCCCAGGCACTGGGGCTGGCGGCCAAGGCCGCAGCGCTGGCGCAGACGAGGGCCGCTATTTTTTTCCATCCTGGTTTTGGGGTGGTGCTCATGTTTGTCTCCTGCTTTTAAGGCGTTGCTGAAATCTGGCTGAGCGATGTGTCGCTTCGAATGGTTAACGTTAACATTTGAATTTGTCGTATTGTTAACGTTAACTTTGGCTGAGAAATCGGTAATTACCCGATATTGTCAGTGCGGAAGGGCTGGGAGTTTTGCGGGGGTGGCTGTTTAGCCGCTGCTGCGCTGGGTGATGGAAAAGCCTATATCGACACGCTGCGCATCGACTGCCTGGTCCAGGGTGCGGGCCACAATCATGTCGGCCGCCAGCTGGCCAATGCGGGTGCCATCCAGCCGCACGGTGGTGAGGGGTGGGGCGGTGTCCTTGGCAAACTCCTGGTCGCCCAGGCCGACAACGGCCAACTGCTGCGGCACCTGCAAGCCCTGGTGCTGCGCCTCGACCAAGGCACCCAATGCCAAGGTATCGGAGCTGCAGAAAACGGCGGTGACCTCGGGCCGCTGGGCCAGGATCTCGGCCAGACCGCGCCGCCCACCACCCAGGGTGCTGGGCGCCGGCGTGTAGGCCACCGTCACCTCGGGCAGGCCTGCCGCCTGCGCCGCCTGCGCATAGGCCGCCACGCGCACCCGGGCCCGCGCATCGTCGCCGCTGACCATGCCCAGCTGCCGGTGCCCCTTGGCGATGAAATGCGCCGCTACCGCCTGGCCAATCGCGCTGTGCGAAAAGCCCACCAGCATGTCGATCGCCGTGTCCGTCAGATCCCAGGTCTCCACCACCGGAATGCGCGAGGCCTGCAACAGCGCCCGGCCTTCTTCGGAGGCGGCCATGCCGATCATCACAATGCCATCGGGCCGGCGCTGGATGATGGCGCGGATCAGGTCCGCTTCCTGCGCGGCGTCATAACCGGTGCGGCCAATCATCAGCTGGTAGCCGTGCTGGTTGAGCGCATGGTCGAGCGACTGGATCAGCTCCTGGAACACGGGCCCCACCAAGGTCGGCAGCAAGGCCGCCACCAGCCGCGCCCGCGACAGCCGCAACCCGCTGGCCAGCGCATTGGGTACATAGCGCATGCTGGCGATGGCATCGCGCACGCGCTGCAAGGTTTTGGGGTTGAGCCGCTCAGGGTGGTTGATCGCCCGCGACACCGTCATCGCAGACACGCCCGCAGCGCGGGCTACATCTTGGATCTTGGACGGTCGGTCAGTGGGTTGCACGGGCAGGGATGATGGCGGCTGAAAGTGCCGCTATCGTAGTCCATGCTGGTGCTGCGGGGCGGTGCAGTGGGATTGGGATGGTATTTGAGCCAGCTTTGGCGGGCGGTAGTCGCCCCCTGCCAACCATACGCACTCAGAGGTTTAATGGCCGAGGATCCATTCACTTGCACTCCAGGATCTACCTATGAAGACTGCCACCATCCCATCCATCTGCGTCGAGCCCGCTTTCATGGACGAGGTGGCGCGTGCCTTGGCGCAGAACGAAAGCCTGGCGTCTTTTGTCGAGACCGCTGTCCGCCGCGAGATCCAGCAGCGGCAAGCACAGGCGGGATTGCTGCAGCGGGGATTGGCCGCCACGCGGCACAACAGTGCTGCTCCTGGCATCCCTGCACAGGTCGTGATTGCCCGCCTGGAGGCCAAGCTGGCCGCAGCCAGGCAGCGCAAATGAAC
The DNA here is from genome assembly GCF_003105075.1 of Comamonas sp. JNW. Classification (NCBI taxonomy): domain Bacteria; kingdom Pseudomonadati; phylum Pseudomonadota; class Betaproteobacteria; order Burkholderiales; family Comamonadaceae; genus Comamonas; species Comamonas sp. JNW. The sequence goes on along the minus strand of NZ_QETI01000001.1, from coordinate 496,360 downwards.
CTCTCAATGTCAGACAGCTGGATCTCAACCCACCCGCCTTACCTCCAGCGCTGATACTGGCGCACGCGCAGGCCACAGCGCGACCAGCACCAGCAGCACCGCCACCAGCAGATAAGGCGCGCCCGGGTGCAGGTCATAGACCAGGGTGCCCACCAGGGGCCCCAGGATCATGCCCAGGCCATGGGCTGCGGCAACGGTACCGGCAGTGGCGCCTTGCTCATGCGCGCCCACGGCATTGGCGGCCAGTGCCATGACGGAGGGGAAGACCCAGCCCATGCCGGCGGCGCCTAAAAGGTAGCCGGCCCACAGCGCCCAGGGCGTGCTGGCCAGCAGCAGCGACGCAAAGCCCAGCGCAGACAGGGCGCAGCCGGCGCGGATCAGGCGCTGCGGGGTCCAGCCCAGTTTGCGCACGGCCAGCTGGGCGAGGATCAGGCCCACACCGACAACGGCCAGCGCTATGCCGGCGGCGCGGGCAGCGGCGCTGGCGTCCAGCTGCAGCCGGTCCAGCGCAAAAAAACCCACAACGACCTGGGCAATGGTCACGCTGAACATCGCGCAAAAGGCCACGGCCATCGGGCGGCGCAGGCGCGGGTCGCTGATCTTGAGGGGGCCGGTGGGCGGGTTGGCGTGCTGCTCGCTGCGCGGCAGCCAGCGCCACAGTACCAACAAGGCCAGGGCGGGCAGCACGGCGGTGATCAGCAGCGGCAGCTCCAGGCTGTGCGCGACCAACAGGCCGGTGACGCCGGGGCCCGCCACCATGCCGATGCCGCTGGCGGCGCCCAAGGTGGCCATGGCCGCCGCACGCTGCGGGCCGGGCACATGGTCGGCCACTAGCGCTGCACCGGTGGCGGGCACGGCGGCATAAAAGCCCCCGGCCATGCCGCGCAGCAGCACCAGCCCGGCAAAGGCCAGCCACACGGGCGGCTGGCTGCGCAAGGCAAACACGATAAAGCTGCACAGCAATGCATAGCAGACCACAAAGCCGCCCAGGCCCCGCAGCAGGATGGGGCGCCGGCCCCAGCGGTCACTGGCCGCCCCCCAGCGCCGTGCCAGCAGTACCCAGGCCAGGCCCCCCACGGTCACCGCCATGCCGGCCTGCCAGGGCGCCAGCCCCAGCAGCCTGGCGATGGGGCCGATCAGCGCCACAAAGGACATCATCGACAAGGTGCAGACAAAGTTCTCGAACATCAGCGGCCGCATGCTGAAGCTGCGCACGGGCGCCGTGGACGGGGCCGCATCGGATGGGCGGGCGGGGCTCGCCGAGGTAGACGGGACGGGCATCAGACTCCTTCAATAACATGGTCTTTAAATGATAATCAATCTCATTTAATGATAAACTCGGTTCCTGTGATTTGCCCCTCTTGTGATGAACGTCATCCCGCCATGCGCGCCGTTTGCGGCGCTGCCAACGCCCTGGCGTTGTGGGGGCCAACGGGCAGCGGTGCCGCGTGCTTCTGCTGCTTTTCTTCCCTCCTTCGGGTGCAGCTGTCTGCATCTGCCTGACCATCCACCAACCCGCCATGAGCGCCACCATGACCACTTTGCATGCCGCGACCAGCGCCCGCCGTACCTTGCAACTCCGCCGCCCAGCTGTGCCACAGCCGCAGGACGCAGCCGATACGCCCGCTGCCTGCGAGGCCGAGTCCCATGCTGGCGAGCCACTCACCATTGCGCTGCAGCCCCGGCCGCTGAACGATGCCAACCTGCAGGTGCGCAGCGTGGACAGCGCCAGCCTGCTGGCCGGCCACAAGACCGTGCAGATCGCCCATAACGGCTCCGTCTACACCTTGCAGGCCACCAAGCTGGGCAAGCTGATCCTGACGAAGTAAAGCGCTCCACACCGCTGATAAAACACAGCCCGCTGGCATGCAATGGCCAGCGGGCTGTGGTGTTTGTGGGCTCTGGCAATGGCCAGAGCCTTTGTGGTGATCAGAACGACACGGTGGCCGACAAGCGGTAGGTGCGCGGCGCGCCCGGCATCACAAAGCCATCGTTGAACATGCCGATCCAGTAGTTCTTGTTGGTCAGGTTCTCCACGCTGGCGTTAAAGCGCACAGGCGTCGATCCGAACTTGGTGGCGTAGCGGGCCATCGCGTCAATGCGGTTCCAGGATGGCACCTTCAGGCGGTTGCCCGAGTCCGCCCATTGCGAGCCGGTATGGAACAGGCGCCCGCCCACCGACAGGCCTTGCACGGGGGTGTCCCAATCGAGGCCAATGCGGGTGCGCAGCTTGGGCACGCCATAGTTCTCCAGCCCGGTGTTGGTCTGCTTGGATTGGATGTACTCCACACCGCCCAGCAGCGCCGCGCTCTCGCTCAGCTTGCCAAACGCGCTCCACTCCAGCCCGCGCAGGCGCTGCTCGCCATCGAGCACCTGGAAGTTCGCGCTGTTGGTGACGATGGAGGGCTTCTTGATCTGGAAGGCGCTGATGGTGTGCGTGGTCTGACCGGCCTGCAGTTTCACACCCACTTCGCCTTGCTTGGTCTGCATCGGCGCGAGCGTGTCGCCCTGGTTGGCAAAGCCGGTGCCCACGGTGCGGCCGGGCTCCAGGCCTTCGGTGTAGTTGGCAAACAGCGCGATGTTCTCACCCCAGGGGCGTAGCACGCCGGCAACCATTGGCGAGGTGCGGCTTTCGCTGTAGTTGGAGGCCACGCCATTGACCAGCGGCGTCTTCACCGTCTGGTGGCGCAGGCCCAGGGTCAGCAACAGCTTTTCATCCCAAAAGCCCATGGTGTTGGCAATCGCCACCGAGCGGAATTCGTTCTCCGTCGTGTAGTCCTTGAAGGTGGGTGCTGCGGGGAAGGCGGGCTCCGTCGGCCGGTACATATTGGTCGTGTAGCAGTAGTTGCAGGCCGTGTTGACCGTGCCTTCCTTGTGCTTGAGGATGTTGAACGACAGCTGCAGGCGGTGCTGCACGCTGCCGGTGTCGAACTTGCCGATGACGCCCGCCTCGGCCGTGCGGCGCTCGGACTTGGTGTGCACGTTGTAGATCGCGCCGCGCGTGGTGCCGTCTGCGCCGGTCACAATGGCGCGCGTGCCAAACAGCAGGCCCTGGCCTTCGGCCTCCGACCCGCCCGCTGCCACATAGCCCTGCCAGTTTTTGCTGAAGTCAAACTCGGCCCGGGCCAGCAAGCCGCTGTTGTCGTACTTGCCATGCGTACCCTTGAACAGGTTCACATCCCCATCTGGCGGTGAGAGCAGGGTGCCCACACCGGGGATGGCTGCGCTGCCCAAAAAGCTGAACATGCCGGGGCTGCCGCCATCGATCTTGTTGACGCTGTTGTACAGATCCAGGTAGAGGCGGAAGTTGTCGCCCAGGTAATCGAGGCCCAGCGCGCCCACATTGCGCTTTTGCTTTTCGTCCTCGGCGCCCATATCGCCCGATCCATAGACGCCATTGAAGCGCAGGCCCAGGCGCTGCTCGGGCCCAAAGCGCTTGCCCACGTCGGCATGCAGCTGGTAGTACGAGTCCGACACATAGGTGGCGGTCAGGTCGGCAATCGGCTGGGCCAGCGCGCGCTTGGTCACCATATTGACCGAGCCGGCCACGCTGGCGAGCGGCGGCATGCCCGAGAGCAGCACATTGGGGCCGCGCATCACCTCGACCCGCTCGAACATCTCGATCGGCACCGAGTTGGCCGGCGCAATGCCGTAGAGGCCATTGGTCGCTATGTCCATCGCCGTCACATCGAGCCCGCGCAGGTTGAAGTTCTGCAGCAAATGGCCCTTGTTGGTGGTAAAGACCACCGCCGCATCGTTTTCCAGCACATCCTGCAGCGACAGCGCCGACCAGTCCTCGGCCAGCTCGCGTGTGTAGGCATTGACGTGCACGGGCGCCTCCATGATCGAGGTCGCCCCCAGAATGCCCAGCCGTGCCCCCTTGGCTGCCTTGCGCCCGGGCGCGAGCGCAGGGAGGTCTTCACGCTCATAGCGGTCGCGCACGGTGACCTGGGGCAGGTTGACGGGTGCGCTGGCCTCTGTGCTGGCGCCCGCCTCCTGCGCGGGTGCTGCTGATTGCGCTGGCTGGGCCTGCTGGGCCGATGCCCCAGCGCTGGCGGCAGCGGCCATCAAGGCCAGGACGATCAGGTTAGGTTGGTGTCTGAGTTGGGTTGTATGTGACATGAGAATGACGTTGCTATGACTTTAATGAACAAGAATCATTCTCAATCGTATTCATCAGATGTCATGTTTGCAACTTTTTGTTGTATTTATGGGATCACCCGCCGCTGAATTTGGTGCGAGCCCTGCGTCTGGAGACTCAGGTTCCGCTGTAAGCACGGGGCGAGGAAAGGTCCATATACTGATATGAATATCAGGAGATAAATTTGAATAAAGCCATGGGTATCCGTTCTACCGTTGTTGCTAGCGTGCTGGCGCTCGCAAGCAGCATGGGTTGGGCTGCTCGCAGTTTTACCCCCCAGGCCGGCACCTGGGCCATTACCGAAGAATTGGATGGAAAACCGGGCCGGGGCCTGGCGATTGATGTGCAAGGCAATACCTTCTTTATGCAGGTATTTGGCTATGAGACGAATGGCGACGCCACTTTCTACACGGCTACCGGGCAGATGGATGGCGACACCGTTACTGCACCGCTGATGCAGTACCAAGGGGGGCGCAGCTTTGGCAGTGATGCAAGGGATGCGCAAGAACTGGGATCGTCAGGCAATGTGACAGTCAGTTTTAGCAATGGGCTGCAGGGAACGGTGCAGTTTCCAGGGGAGCCCGCACGGGCGATTCAGCGCTTTGAGATGCGAAGCGAGGACTACCTATCCCGCTATTGGGAAAAGGGAAAGACACGTTATTTTCAGAGCACGATGCTGGATGCCAGCCAGAATCCACAGTGGTTTGCAGGCATCAGTGTGGGCAAGCTGACTCAGGATAAGCAGTGGAAAGTCTGGGTTTCCGAGCTCAGAGACTATCCCGGGCAAACGCTCGATTGCACGCAGGTGACCGGCAAGGATGAATACCTCTGCACAAGTACTGAGACGCAGGCCCCATATGATCCGCATCCCTTTGTTCAATCAATGAGATTGCGCATTGCCAATGTGGATTTGGTGGGTGTGGCGGAGGTGATCAGTCAGGGCGTAAAGCAGACCTATTCTCTCAACGGGGCTGCAGTCGGGGGGGATGATCGCGGGGGTATTGCAGCCTGCCCGGGCTGGCAGGATATATATGTTGGAGATATCTCCGGCTGCAGCGCAAAGCAGACCCCCAGCAGCGGCACCTGGCTGGTTCGGGACGAAGTGACGTTTAAGCCTGGGCGCGGTATTGCTATTGATGTTCAAAACGGGATGGCGCTTGCCCAGGTGTTCAACTACCTGCCCAACGGCGACGCCACTTTCCATATGGGAAGCGGTGAATTCCAGGGGAGAGAAACAAGCTTTGGCCTGAACCGATACCGGGGTGGCCGCCCATTGGGTGGGCCATCGGCCAGTGCCGAATTGGCGCAGGCCGTTGGCGATCTCACGCTGGATTTTGTGGTTCTGGAACCGACTGCTCAGTCGTCATCTCGGATTGAGGGCGGTATAGCGTTTCCAGACGAGGTGCGCAAGCCAATGTTGCGCATGGCCATGGAGCCAGGTGTACTGGATGCGCGAAGTCTGTTGGGTCAATGGTGGCTGCGATTCGACGCAGAAAGCGGCAAACAGCGGGTGAATGAAGCAATCACCTTGTCGCGTGTAGAAGGAAAGTACACCCTCAGTGCAGATGGGGCAGTGCGCTGCTGGCGGTCTAACCCACAGTTTCTCCCCCAAGGCGTTTGCGTGTGGAACCGTGACGGCAAGGTCTACCGCGCGTCATTGTTCCAGCAAGCAGGCAATCGAGGGTCTTATGCGCTGCAGGTCCGCGACCGCCATGGCAACCTGATGGGGCTGGGGGACGTTCCCTTGGAGTAATGCCTGCGATGAGGGGCTGGGCAACCAGCCCCTTGCAGCAGATGCCGGGCGCTCATCAAGACCTTATGTGCGCTTCTTCCGCGTATCCGGCAAGAACGCGGTCGCCAGCCCCAGCAGCGGCAGGAACGAGGTCAGGCCATACACCCAGACGATGCCATGCACATCGGCCAGCTCTCCCAGGCCCGCGGCACCGACGCCGCCGATGCCGAACATCAATCCAAACATCAAACCCGAGACTAGGCCCACGCGGCCGGGCACGGCCTCTTGCGCATACACCACCAGTGCGGCAAAGGCGGACGACATCACCAGGCCGATGGCGATGGCGAGCACGGCGGTCCACACCAGGCCCACATAGGGCAGAGCCAGCGCAAACGGCGCCACGCCCAAAAACGAGATCCAGATAACGGCCTTGCGGCCGATGCGGTCACCGACCGGGCCGCCGGCAAAGGTGCCCGCTGCCACAGCGGCCAGGAACATGAAGAGAAACAGCTGGCTGCTTTGCACGCTCAGGTTAAAGCGCTCGATCAGGTAGAAGGTGAAGTAGTTCGTGAACGATGCGATATAGACAAACTTGGCGAACATCAAAATGCAGATCACCATGACGGCGCGGATGACGCCCGCGCGGTTGAGGCCTTCACCCGCATGGTTCTTGGCCAGGCTCTGGGCCTTGGCGCTGCCGTTGTGGCGCACCCAGATGGTCAGGCGGTACAGCACAAAGATGGCGACCAGGGCGACCACCATGAACCAGGCCACCGCTGGCTGGCCATGGGGGATGACGATGGCCGCCGTCAGCAGCGGCCCAATGGCAGAGCCAGTATTGCCGCCCACCTGGAAGCTGGACTGCGCCGTGCCAAAGCGGCCGCCCGATGCCAGGCGCGCAATGCGCGAGGCCTCGGGATGGAAGGTGGCCGAGCCCACGCCCACCACGGCGGCGGCCACCAGCAGCATCTCGTAGCTCTGCGCGGTGGCCAACAGGCCAATGCCGATCAAGGTCATGCCCATGCCGGAGGGCAGCAGGTAGGGCTTGGGGTGCTTGTCGGTGTACATGCCAATCCATGGCTGCAACAGCGATGCGGTGACCTGGTAGACCAGCGCAATCACGCCAATCTGCCCAAAGCTGAGCGAAAAGCTCGCCTTGAGCATCGGAAAGATCGACGGCAGCATCGCCTGGATCATGTCGTTGAGCAGGTGGGCGAGCGCGGCGCCGCCCACAATCGGCAATAAAAAGCCGTGCTGCTGAGTATCTGCAGGTGCTGCAGCCAGTGCAGGCGAGGGGTTGAGGGTGGCGGTATCAGCGGTCATGGCGTCGGGCGGGCAAACCTGGGCAGGCAAAAAAATCAGGCAAGCGGCAAGCCTACGGGAAGATGCGCTGGCGCAATCGCGCAAGCAGGACAAGAAATATCGAATTTGTGCCAGTTGAGCGAATGACAGTCATTCGCGGGCAGGGTAGATGCGTGGCCGGCCGCCGCTTATGATGGCCATTCACTTCAACGCAAGGACGGCCCCCATGACACAGATTGCCCATCTTCGTGACGCGATAGCCGCGAGCCAGCTTTTGAACGACGTGCAAGCCGACGACGGCTTTGTGGTGGGCAGCGTGCGGTTCCATGCCGCAGGGGCCGATATCCATGTCAATGTCGACCCGGAGCTGGCCGACAACCCGGACATGGATGTCGATGCCCTTATCGCCAATACCCAGCGCTTTTTGGCGATGCCAGCCGATCAGTGGACGGCGCTGGTCCACGACATTGCGCTGGAGGTAGAAGAAGCCGTTGAAGACGATGAGGTGCAAGAGCCCACCGATCTGCGCAATGACCTGCGCCTGCATTCGGTGGCCGTTTTTGCCGATGCCGTGCTGCTGTCATTTGTCGCACCCAAGCAGTTTCCGCAGTGCTGGGTGCGGGCCCAGCTGTGCGAGGAGCTGCTGCTGGAAGACATCTCCATTGACGAGAACGATGGTGTGGAGACCATCGAATTCAAGTCGCTCGATGATCTGCTGGACAACCTGAGCGCCAACAACGACAAGTAGCGCACCAGCGCACTGCAGCCCTCGTCCCAGGGCTGCGTGTGGGTTGCGCATCGCGCATCAGGCGGCCGAAGGCGCCGGCCCAAAATATTGCGGCACCCGCTGGACCAGTTCCTCGGCCGCTTCCCAGAACTGCTCGTCCAGTTCTTCAATCTGCTCAGACAAGTCACCGGCCACTGCGCGGTACACATCATCAATGGTGTTGACCTCGTCCGACTGGGCAATGGGGCCCACCAGGCGCCAGAACGCGGTGACTACCGCGAGCGTGGCGCTGGCCCGGATCTGGGCAAGCGCAGCCAGGGCCGCATCCATCTCGGCCATGCCCCAGTTGCCCAGAAACTGCAGCAGGCCGCCGTTGTAGCCATCGGCCACCAGGCGCCACAAGGCCACCAGCGCCCGGCTGCGGTGATTGAGCTGGTCCGCCTTCCAGTCCAAGGCCTTTAGCTCGGCCAACGCCGCTTCAAACAGCGCATCCTGCTCCAGTGTCCAGACATTGAGTGCGCCGTCAGCCGAGGTCTGACCGGCGCTGGGCCAGTTGACGCCGCGCCCGTCCGCGGTAGCCACCCATTGCGATCGCTCTTGCGCGTTCATCGCAAGCACCTTGGGCCCCACCCAGGACAGCGGAGCGGCCAGCTGGCGGCCGTCATCGAGCAGCAGCAAAACGCGCTTTTCTTCAAAGATGACGTCGGTGATCGGAGATCCGACGACGGCATGCCCGTCGTGCTTCATGCATGGCCTTTCCGGGGCGCAAACCTGCCCCCAACAGCGGATGAGTTTAAGGGAGATCCCGTTTCGGCGAGGGTGCTGCCCGCGCCTTATCTTGAGCGCCCTCCTACCCGTAAAGGCCCAACTGTAAACAACATGTAAACCTGGTGGTTTCAAATCATTGTTGCGTAACAGGTAAATCAAATTTTGATATTTGTTTTAATCCAAACTTCTTTGCTTAATGCAGAAATGAATATCATTTTTCATTTATATATTTCATTATTACAAGTCGCTGATTGTAATTTTTAAAAGAGAATGTTTGGAGTGTCTCTCGTACTATATTTGCCGTAAATTTCTGCATCCACGCCACCTTGCTTGCCGCCCACCCTTGCTGCCATTGGCGCAGGTGCGCGCTGCTGGCTGGGCTGGCCACGCCAGGCCGCTTTCAAGATCCCCGTGCATTTGCAAGCGCAGAAAAATCCACGGAAACCTGGCGTCCGATATGGAAAGGGATTTGTGCGCAATATATGATTAATAGTGAGATTAAAGTCCCACATGTAATGATCGTCGATCGCGATCTACAGCAACTTCGTCTTCTGGTCACCGCACTGCGCAGCCGCTCTTACACCGTCAGCGTCATTGAGAATGAGAGCCAGGTCTACACCCGCATTCTTTTAAAGCCTCCTGATCTGGTATTGATGGATGTGCGCTTGCCCGATCGCAGTAATATCAAGGTGGCCAGATTGCTTCAAGAGAATGCATCCACCCGCTATATACCCATCCTATTTATCTCTGCGCTGTCTGATAAAGAAGACCGGCTGCTTGGGCTTCGTGCTGGGGCTGTCGACTATATATTGAAGCCCTATTATGTGGATGAGGTGCTGGAGAGGGTTCGCATTCACATTGCGCTGGCGCGTAAAAGAGCCGGATGGGAGCAGCATACAGCGGATGCGGTGAGGGCATGGAATATACCTTCGGGAATCCTGTCGGCCAATATGAGCATCAAGCAGGTAGCGACCGAATTCATAATCCATCACCTCAGTGACTCGACGCTAAAAGGCGGTGATGTGGCTGCCAGCCTGGGTTTGTCCACCCACCGCCTAAATATGGTATTTGAGGCCACCGTGGGCATGACGGTCTTTGAATATATTCGCAAAGAGCGGATGTCCAGGGCCGCAATGATGCTGGAGACCGGCTCACTGGGGGTCGCGGACATTGCGACCGAAGTCGGCTATGCCAACTCCGGCAACTTTTCCACCGAGTTCAAGAAGTTCTGGAAAAGGTCGCCCAAGCAGTACCGCATGGCATTCCAGGCGCAGGGGGCACCGGTGCCAAGCCAGCCGTCAGAAGATAAACCGGAGTAGCAACCGGGGTGCCGCACGTCTTGACGTTCAAGTGCTCAATCTGCGGATGAATCGCGAGATAAACCTATGCGGATCACCGCACTCCACCGAGCCCCTCTTCGCCGCGTGACTCCGCATACGAAAGTCTGGACAAGCACTACCGACACGACCAAAAAAATGCCAGTCAGCATGTCACTGACTGGCACCGGTTTGAAGGCCGATCAGCGATCAGGCACTGTGCTTGCGTGCACGCCCCATGCCGAGCATGGCCAGGCCTGTGGCAAGTACCAGCAGTGCCCAGGTGGACAGCGACGGAACCGCAGTGGGCACGGGGACCGCGCGAATCGTGATCTCGTGGCTCAGCTTGCTGTCAACGCCCGAAGCGCTGACGGCAGACGATCCCACTTCCGTTGGCTTGCCCTCGACCACACAGGTGACCACAGCCCCTTCTGGGATGGTGGAGGGCGATGTCCAGCCGGTGGCAGCCGGGGCAGCGGGCGTGACGATGGTGCAAGCGCCAGGCCCTTGGGTGATGCCGGCAGGCATGCCGGAGACGGCGCAGTTGGCCCCCGCCTGGTCTGCACTGCCCCGGTTGCTGCAGCTGTAGCTGCCTTGGTAGGGAGTGCCGACCGTTCCCGTCGACGGCAATCCGCTCAGATCGACCACGACATCCGCAGCGCCCACGACGGTGATGTCCTGGGTCGCCGTGTTGTTGCTCAGGTCGCGGTCTCCCGTCGTGCCGGTGGTGCCCGTCGTTGTCGTCGTTTTCTTCACATTGGCGGGTGTGCCGCCCACCTCACAAGTGACGACCGCGCCTTGCGCGATGAGGTTCCCTGCGGTCCAGGCTGCGCTGTCGGGGCTTACCGTGCAAGCCTGGATGCTGAGCCCATCTGGCAGCGGGCCGGTGGTGCAAGCCGTCGCAGACAATGCATCGGCATCGCCCAGGTTGCTGCAGCGCAATTGCCCTTGGTAAGGCACGCCGACCGTCGCGGTGGCCGGCAGTCCGGACAGGTCGATGGCCAGATCGGGTGCCGTGACCGTCATCGTGACCTCAGCCGTTGCGCACTTGGTCTGGTTGGGCGCTGGCAAGCAAACGTCGTAGCTAAAGGTATCGACGCCCACGAAACCAATGGCAGGCGTGTAAATAAACTTCCCAGGATTTGCCGGATCGGCCGCAATCGTTCCGCCGTTGGCCGACGTGGTCTGCGCGGTGACCGAGCTGCCCTCCGGCACATGGGGATCGTTGTCCGTCAGATCCAATGAGCCCGAGGGCGTGTTGATCCGCGTAGTACCCGAATCGTTGACCGTAGCCGGCGGATCCTCAAAAGTATTGGTGATCTTGGTGGGCACCCAGGTTTGGGGCAACTCCGTTTCTGCAGGCAGTCCTGGCAGCTTCTCTTCGCGCACTGCGATGTTGTCCAGCTCAAAGCCGGCACCCCAAAAGCGTATCTTCTTGATGGTGGTGGAGCCGAAAGCGGTAGTGTCCTTGAGCACATAGTTCAGATACACATAGGGCTCAGCGTTGTTCCCCTCGATAAAGGGATTGCCGTTGTATTGCGCTCTGCTGTAGGTGATGTTCTGGTCCAAGGCCTTCATCGTGAGGTTGGAGGGCGAATTCAAAAACGCCATCAGATCGTCGGTGGTCATCGCCGTCAGCACGTTGTCGTTCTCATCGAGCAACTCCACGTTGTTGCCGTTGGAGCCTGCGGACCACCAGAAGCCGACATAGCGCGCAGGGTTGGTCAAGGTCACCGTGACGCCTACCGGTGTGCCGGTTGTCCCTGCATTGAGAAAGTTGGAACCACCACTGCCCATTACCGTGCCGGTGCCTGCGCCGCCATACACATTGGCAGCGGCCACATTGGTATTGCCGCCGGCGCCCACCTGGTACGTTCCGATAGCCCAGTTGCCGGATGTTTTAGTGCCCAGGGTCTCGCCGTTGAATGTTTCGATGGTGTACGACTGCTTGTAAGCGTCGGACCAAGGCAGAGCGCCTTCGGGCACCGCTGCGTTGAGAGCCGCATTGCGGACGGGTTCAGAGATATAAAGCGTCAGCTCACTGGCCTGGGCATTCCAGGCGCTCATTCCAGCCAGGCAGGCAAGGGCCAAAGCCGCAGAAGTTTTTGTCATAGACCTTGTGAATAATTTAGAAAACAAAATCTTCGATATGAATCGCCTTTGTCTTTTTTCGGGACGATTCATTTCCCTCGCACATCAAAAGGCGAGTCGCGGTGGTTCGGGCTTTAGATCCGTGGATACGCCCAGCTGGCAGAGAGCAGGGGGCGGTTGAGGAGATCCATGGCCTGGGTTGGGCTTGCCGTCAGCGGACGCTGCTGTGCAGCGCGAGGGAGATTCGAAGCGATGGATTGTAGAACAAAAGGAACATTTACTGACAAAATTTACAATTGGGCGAAATGCTGCAGAAGGTGCTGCCCAGCGGCCATCTGCCTTGCGCCACGGTTGCGCAGGGCGCAAACGCCGCCCACCGCAGGCCCCATCAACTGGGCGCCGATGCCTGGGGATTGCCTTGCATCCACACCACAAAGGCCCCCAAGCGCGCATCGAACCCTGCCGCAGATGCGTTGGGCGCTTAGAACAGGTTCTTTGGCCTGCTGCACAAAGAAATGGGCTTGGCTGGCCATATCTGGAAAGCGCTCCGAGAAATACCGCGCATAGTCATCCAGCGACCGGGGCTAGTACCCGCCTGGACTGCCCATAGCCACGGGGCAGTCCATAGATAGGCTGATTTCGGCTACCTGGCCAAGGGCAGTCCAAGCAAAAGGCCCATGCAGGCCATGAAGCAGTGGCATCCAACGCATCCTGAACGGTTCAATAGGCGGCCCTATGAGCGTCCGGGATGCACCAGCTAGCACGAATAGGTGGGCCGATGGCATTGCATTCCTGAGGCAGGCGAATGGCAAAAAGGCGCGCGTTTCAGCCATCCGTACACCGGCAAGAGATCAAAACTCGTCACCGCTTGATACGCATACCACGCTAACAAGGGATGACGTTCTATCTATGACCTAAGCGTGCGAGCAGGGAAGTTGCAAATTCAGCTAACTGAAGCCAGATGGCAGTTATGTTTTGAGAGTATCTATCGCGATTTTTGGCTAGTTCGTGGTGTTAGTAAATGCTGGAATCAGTAAATCTTCAATTCTAAAGTCGCTCTTAATTATTACCAGATGTAGCTGATCTTGCGCGTATATGCCCACTGCGACTCAGTATGCATCAGGGCAATGAGAATTTGTGCAACAGCATAAATTTATCTCAGAATTCATTTGAGTCGATCACCTGATTAATTGTTTACAAATCCATATTGAGAATTCAATGTCGGTATTTAAGTTTTTAATCGACTAATACTCATAGTTAATAATTATTGAGTGTTTGACGTTGGTTAAAAATAGGTTTAAATTTTTGGTCAGAGGGTTGATAAAAAACCATAAAAGTTCTCGCCAGAATGTACGTCAAACAACCCATTGGGCTTGGGGCGCCACCACTTGCAGCCGTTGCGCACATGAGCAAAGGATGTGGTACGCAATGCTTAAAGTAACTGCGGATAGATAAAAAAGAGATTTGATGGCTGGAAAATGATATCGCCATAGCGTGTTTGCATTGATAGTGGCATACGCCCACATCGGCTTTTCTCAAGAAGTCATGCTTGATTTGTTCGAAGATCCCAGATCTGTATCTCAGTCGTGATTATATTGATAAAAACGGCAGTCGAAATATTGATCCATTTAATGGATTTCTGCAATGCCAATACGGGGAGCTCCATCGTCCCAGAAATGATGGTTTTGATCTTCAGGTGAGAAGGACTGCCGACGGTTCTTCTATTGAGTCGCTGAAACCTGCAGCCTGCGACTAATCATCAGGTGCGGGCATCGGGTGGAGTATTTATTTCGATCGCGTTTTAAAAAAGAACAAGCCGTTAGTTAAACACACATACACAGGCAGTGGCAGATAATCCCATTTTGGCACTGGCTGGCGGTAGTCAACAATACTTTGTATTTGCTGGCAGCTCTTAGCCTTTCGTGTTGATGAACCAGCAGTGTAGAGACGACCGTATAAATAGCTGCGGGTTGAAAGTATTTTCTCCTGATGGCGGCCACTGGAGCTCTCATTGTGCACCTGGCAGCCGCAACACCTATGAGGGCTGCCAAAAGGGAAGCCGCAGTCAGCCGATATTCAGGCTGCAAGCGCGTGTGTCGTGAGGTTATCTGTGCAAGTCGGCTGGGGCTCAGGTGTTGCACTTCAAATTTGAGGTGGCGAGGATAAATGCCTATGAATTCATATGATTACTTTATTTAAAAATGCCATCTTCCATCAGGAGTATTTCTTTGTGCTTTAGCAGGCGTTCTATAGGCTGCGCTAAATGAGCTTTATATTTTTTGAAAATATGAGAGGATTAAATGATGAAAAATCACATTAAATTTATTATCTCGCCTCTTTTTATGTCGATTGGCTGTATTTGTAATCTTCCCGCTGTGGCCGCACCAGGCGTGCCAGCCGATCCGTTAGTGGTATGGAGCGAGGATTTTCAAAATTTACCAACCCCGACTCTAACGTCGGATGTCACTGATTTGCTTGGCTATACAGGCTTGAATCCTGTCAACCAAGCTTACACGGCTGACCCGCCTTGGACAAGTCCGTCGAAAATGTGCAATGGAATTTTGGCTGCATACAATCAAAATCCTAACTCAACAGTAGGAATAGCTGCCTGTACAGGTCACAAAGGCAGTTGGAACTTCTCACAGCAGCTGAGTCAAGCACTAGGGATTTTGAGAGGCCAAGACATAAATACAACTTCTCGCAACAATTATGCAGTAACTGCATTTACGACTGGAGATCCCGGTTCTGACTTAATAATTCTCAGAACAGAAGGTAATATCCCCTTGGTTGCGAGTAAACGATTTCTATTGACTTCAATAGATGCGGCTGCACTCAACTGTCAATCAGGGCGTCCATTATTGCGCTTTTCATTTGTTGATCAGGATGGTATAGAGGAGAATATTTCACCTGATGCTGTGGATGTCTGTGCTAATGGTTCTAGAGTGCCAGTGAGTGCACTAGAAAGTAATCTTGCCGGTACTGCAGTCGCCGGAATTTTAAATTCTCCCGCAGCATTTAAATTTGCTGGAAGATCAGTTGGATATATTATTCGTAATGCCCAGGGGTCTGGAAATGGCAATGATTTCGCATTCGATAATCCAAAAATTTTGGATGCCACTCCTCAACTTGACAATGCATTCGATCCGCCGTTGGTAGCGATGGGTAATTCGACCAATATAGTCTTCACGATCACGAATACCAGTGATTTGCTGGCAAAGGAAGGTTGGGGTTTCACGGATACACTCTCCCCGGGTCTCACTGTTTCAGGAGTTCCGATCACTACCTGCCCCACAGCTTCGACAGATGTTTTAGCGCCAATAGGAGCTAATTCCATCTCGATTACCAGCAGCTTGTCTAATGGGATGGCATCATGCACAATAACAGTGCCCGTGATGGCCTCTACTGCTGGCATTTATCAGAATAACGAGAATAATATTAGCCTGCACGAATTTATTAACCCCCCACTTCCAAATACATCGAATCATCTAGAAGTCACGCCCGCTGCCGACATGCAAGCAAGTTCTTCGCTGCCTGCGAATGTCATTGCTGGGCAAACAGTTGCTGGCACCATTGCTTGCCTGAATGCAGGACCCAGTGCAGCGGACTCTGCAACATGTGATATTTCTGGGCTTCCAGCGGGTGCAACGACGAGCTGTACACCCGCCGTCCCCACGGCGAAGCCACTCACTGTATCCGGCGCGATCTCTTGCGACGTGAGCTTTGTAGCTCCTGCTACGGGCTCTATAACAGCAACGATCACTGCGGGCAGCGCAACTGCAGATCCACTTACCTCAAATAATGCAGTCTCCTATAACGCAGTGATCACGCCCGCTGCCGATATGCAGGCAAGTTCTTTGCTGCCTGCTAATGTCACTGCCGGGCAAACAGTTACTGGCACCATTGCTTGCCTGAATGCCGGACCCAGTGCAGCGGACTCTGCAACATGTGATATTTCTGGGCTTCCAGCAGGTGCAACGACGAGCTGTACACCCGTCGTCCCCACGGCGACGCCACTCACCGCATCCAGCGCGATCTCTTGCGACGTGAGCTTTGTAGCTCCTGCTACGGGCTCTATGACAGCAACGATCACTGCGGGCAGTGCAACTGCAGATCCACTTCCTGCCAACAATGCAGTCTCCTATAACGCAGTGATCACGCCCGCTGCCGATATGCAGGCAAGTTCTTTGCTGCCTGCGAATGTCACTGCTGGGCAAACAGTTGCTGGCACCATTGCTTGCCTGAATGCAGGACCCAGTGCAGCGGACTCTGCAACATGTGGAATTTCCGGACTTCCAGCAGGTGCAACGACGAGCTGTACACCCGCCGTCCCCACTGCGACGCCACTCACTGTATCCGGCGCAATCTCTTGCGACGTGAGCTTTGTAGCTCCTGCTACGGGCTCTATGACAGCAACGATCACTGCGGGTAGCGCAACTGCAGATCCACTTACCTCAAATAATGCAGTCTCCTATAACGCAGTGATCACGCCCGCTGCCGACATGCAGGCAAGTTCTTCGCTGCCTGCGAATGTCACTGCTGGGCAAACAGTTGCTGGCATCATGACTTGCCTGAATGCAGGACCCAGTGCAGCTGACTCTGCAACATGTGGAATTTCTGGACTTCCAGCGGGTGCAACGACTAGCTGTACACCAACCGTCCCCACTGCTACTCCACTACCTGCATCCAGCGCGATCTCTTGCAACGTGAGCTTTGTAGCTCCTGCTACGGGCTCTATGACAGCAACGATCACTGCAGGCAGCGCAACTCCAGATCCGGAATCAGCAAATAATGCCATTTCTTATGAGGCTTCAATTAATACACAACCTATTATAAAACGCGTGCCTGCATTGAATCATTGGATGATTTTTACACTTCCGTTCATCCTTGGTGTAGCTATTTTGGTTGGATTCAGGAAAAAAATGAAGTGTTGAATACTAAGTCTAAGCATATTGTCGCGCTAGGGAAACTCTGCAAGCTTCCAGTCGGCAAGTGAGGTGGTACATTGCCGTGGGCAAAGGCCTGCGTAAGAAGCTCGATGTAAGCACCCCGCTGGTATTGTTGAAAGAGAAATACGAGCAAACCAAACCCAGCATGTGAGCCAAAGTGGGGTACCCGTTCCGTGTGATCAAGCAGCAGTTTGGATTCAACAAGCTGCGCTACCCGGTCATCGCCAAGAACGACAACAAGCTGCAGACGATGTTGGCGCTGGCCAATCTGTGGTTGGTGCGAAGGAAGTTGAAGGGGGTGCCGGCATGGGTGCGCCTGCAGGTGCTCCACACGGGTTAAAAGCCGTCAATGCGGTTTGAAATCTGGCGACAAAGCTGCGTCATGGCAGGCAAATCGGCATCGAGCTGACAGGCCGATCTGAATGCCGTGGTTTTGCAGACCTTCCCCAGCGGTGGATCTGCTGATCCCATGGCTTGTCAGCCGCGCCCAGCAAGCATGGCCTCAGTCACCGCCTATCAGCTCGCAAACTCGGCGCTCCACTGGGCGAGCTGGCGCGCGGTAATGCCGACGCCGCCGCAGAGAATGACCACCACGGACTGGGCTTGCTGCAGCAGGGGCGACGCGCTGTGCAGCGCCGCCACCGATGCGCCGCAGGCGGGCTCGACCAGCATGCGGTGCTCCAGCAGCACCTCTTCGCAGGCGGCTACGGCGGCAGCATCTGGTACGACCACGCTCTCGATGCGGTGCTCCCGGGTCAGCGCCAATGCGCGGTCGCAGACCTGGCGTGCGCCAAGCGAGGTGGCAATGGAGGTGATGCCGGGCAGCAAGGTGGGCGCGCCGGCTTCCATCGCCTTGGCCAATGACTCAGCGCCTGCTGTCTCGGCGGCAAGGACTGGCACGGCGCCCCAGCCATTGCGCTGCAGTCCCTCCACCACACCGCATAGCAGTCCGCCGCCGCCCACCGAACAGATCACCAGGTCCGGGCGCTCGCCTTGCCGTGCCAGCTCGTCGATCATCGTAGCGTGGCCGGTCCAGAGAAAGGGGTCATCAAAGGGGTGCAAAAAGGCATCGCTGGCCGTCATCAGCTGCTGGGCATGGGCATGGGCCTCCATCCACGATGCGCCGTGCACGATGACCTCGGCCCCTTCGGAGCGGATCAGGTCCTGGGCGCGCTGCGATGTGGAGGCAGGTACCACCACGGTCACCGGGGTCTGCAGCATGCGGCCGGCATAGGCCACGGCATACCCGGCATTGCCGCCCGATGAGGATATGAAGCGCTTGGCACCGCGCGATCGGTAGATCTCACAGGCGTGGCCGATGCCACGCGTCTTGAACGAGCCGCTGGGCTGCAAGGTCTCCAGTTTCAGGCGCACGTCTTTGCCTGTGCGCAACGACAGTGCCCGCGATGCGATAACGGGGGTTTCAATATGGATGGCCATAGTGTATTTCCTTGTGTTCTGAACGGTGCCGCCTGGCTGCCTGCCGATGAAGGTGAGCCACGCGGCCGCTGCAACTCAGCTGTTGGTGGCCAGAACTTTGCAGTCGTGCCGATCCGCGAACCGGCGATAGGCGATAACGGGCAAAGCCGCCCACAACGGCCTGGGCGCAGGCTGGCCATGGAGATGCTGGTACGCGGCGTGCAGCGGGCAAGTCATGCCACCAGGCCGCAATGGCCCAGTAGCAGGCCCTCAGTGTAGGGCGCAATCAGCGCACGCTGACCAAAAGTCCCGGAGCTTGGGCGACAAGGCGGTGATGCGGCGACCTGGTGAAAAAAGGCAGCAGGCCGCACTGCTGGCTCGGGAGGGTGGGCGCGCCACACCAGGCTGCGCTGCCGCTGGCGCCTTGCCGCTACTGCGCAGACGATGTACCCGCGCTGCATACGCGCCCACAAAAGCCAACGCCACCCGAAGGTGGCGTGCAGAGGCGGCTGTGACGCGCGAAGGACAGGCGATCAGCTGATCAGACCATTCTTTAACGCGTAGTAGGTCAGATCGCTGTTGGAGTTCAGGGTCATCTTCTCCATCAAGCGGGTGCGATAGGTACTCACGGTCTTGACGCTCAGCGACAGCTGCTCGGCCACATTGCTCGCGGTCTCGCCCTGGGCGAGTTTGAGGAAGACCTGGAACTCGCGCTCGGACAGGTGCTCATGCGGCGGGGCATCGTCCTTGCGGCCCAGCTGCTGGGCCAGCAGATTGGCAACCATCGGGGTCAGGTAGCGCTTGCCCAGCGAGATGGTGCGAATCGCCTCAACAATCTCACTCGGGTCGCACTCCTTGTTCAGGTAGCCGTTGACCCCTTGGCGGATCAGGTTGATCGCATAGTGCTCAGCCGGGTAGCCGCTCAGGATCAGGATGCCCATGTCGGGCTCCTTGGCGCGCAGCATGGTCAGCGCGTCGATACCGCTTTGGCCGGGCATGGACAGATCCATCACCAGCACGTCCACGGATTCATTGCGCACCAGGTCAATGGCTTCACGGCCATTGGATGCTTCTCCCACGACGCGGATATCTACGAAATCCGCGAGAAATTGCTTCAGGCCGGAGCGAACGATGGCGTGGTCATCGACAAGTCCTACGTTGATCATTGGTCTTCCTTGGTAGCGGCAGCGCAGCTTTGGCTGACTGGCTCGCGGTCTTTTTTGAAACTGCGCAACCGGATCGGATAACCACAGGTGACAGCACAAGCGGCCGTGATTATCAAAAAATGCAGATAATAACTATATTATTCACTGCGAGAATATCCAGAGCCGTATCGCTAAATTATAAATTTGATACCGGGTATTGACCTGCCTCAATGGTCGGGTAAATACCTTTTTCAAAAACCTCAATGGCTAGAGCCTTAGTTTAACCATGGTTTGCAAACGCGTTGTGGGTGCGTGCAAACGGACGCTGTCAGTGTAGGACTACAAGTACTGAGACCGATTTTTCAGGGCCTTGTTCTAGCATGGAAATTTTGCTGATTCAGCCAATGTGGTATATTGCAGCGGCATTAAAAGAAAATGTCCTACAAGGATAAATTCCTTGGTTCAAAACACCGTCTGCAATAGTTTTATTGCAATAATCTTTTGTTATTGGATTTGCAATGAAAATAGTCTATATCGAAGACAATGAGGAACTGCGCGAGACGATCGGCTGCCTCATGGAAGGGCCGGGCCGCAGCATCACCTGTTGCGCCAATGCGGAAGAAGCGCTGCAGCTCGACGCGCAGGCGCCGTTTGACCTGGTGGTGACCGATGTCAGCCTGCCCGGCCAATCGGGCACTGAGCTGGCCCAGTCGTTGCTCAAGCAAGCGCCGCTGCGCTGGATCGTGCTGTGCACCGGCTACGACCTGGGCCACTACCCCGCGCAGTGGGGCCCGAACGTGCGCACCTTGCTCAAGCCTTTTGAGATTGAAGAGCTCGAAGCGCTGCTCGGTCAGATCGAGGCCCAGCGCCCCAATGCCATGCTGCAGTAAGCGCTGAACCCAGGCGCTGCAATGCCAAGAAGGACGGCTGTGCCGTCCTTCTGCTTTTGGGGGATGGACGCAGCAGGCCGCCACTTTGATCCATAAAACCTATAGCGTGCGGCCGGTCCGTGGGCCTTCACAGCACCGCCTGGCGGTTCGGCGCCAGTGGCTGGCGCGGCAGCCGGATCTCAAAGCGGGTCTGGCCTTCGGCCGATTGCACGTGGATGGCGCCACCATGCGCCTGGGCAATCTGCTGGGCAATGTAGAGCCCCAGGCCCAGTCCTTCGCTTTGTCCGGGTTGGCGCTCGCCACCCCGAAACGGCTTGAACAGATCGGGCAGCAAAGCCGCGGGAATGCTTCCCCCGTTCTCGATCACCAGCAATACCTCTGCGGGCTGGCTGCCATCCAGGCGCACGCGGATCGGCGCATCAGCCGCGCCGTGCTTTAAGGCATTGCCCAGAATATTGCTCACCACCTGGGCCAAGCGCTCGCTGTCCCAGCGGCCCTGGGTGTCGCCCTGGGCCTGGTAGTGCAACTGGCGCTCTGCGCTGCACTGGCGCGCATCTTCCACCGCGGCCTCGCACAGGCGGGCCAGGTCCATGTCGGCCAGGCTCAGGCGCAGGCCGCCGGCCTGGCGGATGCGCGTCACATCGAGCAAATCGTCCACCATGCGGGCCATGCGCTGGCTGTTGCCCAGCAGGCGCTCGGCCAGCTCTTCGTTCTTGCTCGCATCGGCCTGGCGCTTGAGCAGGCTCGCCGTCATCTTGATGGTCTGCAAGGGGTTGCGCAGGTCGTGGCTCAGCACCGCCATGAACATCTCGTTGACGCGCAGCGCCTCGGTGCGCTCTTGCAATTGCTGGGCCAGCTCCTGCTTGCGGCGGTGCAGCTCAAAGAAGATGTTCACCTTGGCGCTGAGCATGTCCGGGTCGATGGGCTTGTACAGGAAATCCACCGCGCCGCTCTCATAGCCCTGGAACTGCCAGTTCTGCTCGTGCGTGCCCGCGGTCATGAAGATCAGCGGAATATGGCGCGTGCGCTCGCTGCCCCGGATCAGCGCGGCCAGGTCAAAGCCGTTCATCTCCGGCATCTGCACATCCAAGAGGGCCAGCGCCACATCGTTGTGCTGCAGCAGCAGCTCAAGCGCCTCGCGCGCCGAATGGGCTTTGAGAAACTGCACACCCTCGCGCTGGAGCAGCGCTTCGAGGGCCACCAGGTTCTGCGGGATGTCATCAACAATCAGGCATTTGATGCCGTCTATGGTCTTCATGGCGCTACAAGTCAAAAGCTAGGGCCCATGGTGTGCGACTGCATCACCATCTGCTGGGCGGGTATTTTTAAACTAATCAATGCTGGGTTTCTTCTGGTATATCTTCTCAACCACCGCCACATCTTCAAATGCCGGCGCCTGGTTGGAAAATCGCAGCGATTCTTTCATACCCAAACCCAAAAAGCCGCGATGGCATAATGACTGCCGGAAAAGATCCAGCGCGCGGTTTTGCAAGTCGGTATCAAAGTAAATCAGTACATTGCGGCACGATATCAAATGCATCTCGGCAAATACGCTGTCGGTCGCCAGGCTGTGGTCGGCAAATACCACGTTCTTGCGCAGCTCTTTGTCCAGCACGATATGGCCGTAATGCGCGGTGTAATAATCGGCGAGCGATCGTTTGCCACCGGATTTCAAATAATTGGCGGAGAACGACTCGGCCCGCTCAATGCCAAAAATGCCTTGTTCGGCCACACGCAGCGCCTGCGAGTTGATGTCGGTCGCATAGATCAGGCTGCGCTCGAGCAGGCCTTCTTCGTGCAGCAAGATGGCCAGCGAGTACACCTCTTCGCCGGTGCTGCAGCCGGCCACCCAGATCTTGAGCGAGGGGTAGGTGCGCAACAGCGGCACCACCTCGCGGCGCAGCGCCGCAAAATAGGCTGGGTCGCGGAACATATCGCTGACCTGTACCGTCAGGTACCCCAACAGCGCGGTAAACGCCGAGGGGTCATGCATGATCCGGTCCTGTAACTGCGACAGGGTTTTGCAGCCAAAGGCGGCGAGTGCCGCCTCCAGCCCGCGTTTGATCGATCCCTGCGCATAACCGCGAAAATCATAGTGGTAACGGTAATAAATACCGTCGAGCAGCAAGCGCTGCTCAATCTCGGCAATCTCGGCCTTTTTGCGTAACGGCATGGGGCTTTATTTGGGCATCCAGACGCGCACCAGAGACAGCAGTTTCTCCACGTCCAGTGGTTTGGCGATGTAATCGTTGGCACCGGCGGCCAGGCATTTTTCCTGGTCGTCCTTCATGGCCTTGGCGGTCAGCGCAATGATGGGCAGGCGCCTCAAATGCGCGCGGCTGCGAATCTCGCGCATGGCGGTATAGCCATCCATCTCGGGCATCATGATGTCCATCAAGACCAGGTCCACCGCACTGTCCTCGCGGTCCAGCACCTCGAGCGCCTCGCGGCCATTGCGGGCAATGTCCACGGCAATGCCGGTGGGCTCCAGAATGCTGGTCAGCGCAAACACATTGCGCACATCGTCCTCCACCACCAGCACCTTGCGCCCTTCCAGCGCGGCCTCGCGGCTGCGGGCCTGGGCCAGCATCTGCTGGTGCTCGGGCGACAGGCGAGACTCCACCTGGTGCAGGAACAAGGTGACCTCATCGAGCAGGCGCTCGGGCGAGCGCGCATCCTTGATGATGATCGAGTGCGAGAAGCGGCGCAGCTGCAACTCTTCATCGCGCGACAGCGCCCGGCCCGTGTAGACGATCACCGGCGGGAAGGACACGCCGTCCTGCTCGGACATGCGCTCGAGCAGCGCAAACCCGCTCATGTCGGGCAGGTTCAGGTCCATGATCATGCAGTCATAGGTGCCCTGGGCCAGGTACTCCAGCGCCTGGGTGGCGGTGGCGGCGCAGACCACATCGACCTCGCTGTTGCCCAGCAGGCTGTGCACGCTGTCGCGCTGGCGCTCGTCGTCTTCGACCAGCAGCACGCGGTGAATGTTCTGGGTGAACTTGGCCTCCAGCCGCTTCAAGGCCTGGGCCAGCTCCTCGCGCTGCACCGGCTTCAACGCGTAGCCCAGCGCGCCGCGCACCAGCGCCTCTTGCGAGTAATCGGCCACCGAGACGATGTGCACCGGAATATGGCGCGTGCTGGGGTTGCGCTTGAGCTGGTCCAATACGCCCAGACCGGAGAAGTCGGGCAGGTTGATGTCCAGCACAATCGCGTTGGGCAAAAACTGCAGCGCTGCGGCCAGGCCATCGGACGCATTGCGCGCCACCTGGCAGCTAAAGCCCATCTCGCGCGCCAGCTCTTGCAGAATGTCGGCAAAGCGCGGGTCGTCCTCCACCACCAGCAGATGGCGGCCCTGGATGATGGTGGGCAGGGCCAGCTCGGCCGCCGTAGCAGAGGCAGCCGTTGTTGCGCTGGGGGCGACAACGGCCGTGGCGGCATTGGCCGTGGCGACGGCCGTGTTGGACGGCATTGGCGCCATGGCGCGGGGCGCAGCAGCCGGTGCGATCGTCTTGACCGGTGCGCTCAGCGGCGGCTGCACAGCGCGCAGCGCATCGGCAGCCTTGGGCGGCACTGGCACCTCGGCGGCGGGCGCAGCCGCTGCCACCAGCGGCATATGAAAGCTGAACACGCTGCCTTGCCCCGGCGTGCTTTGCACGGTCACCTGGCCGCCCAGCAGCTGCGCCAGGTCACGGGCAATTGACAGACCCAGGCCCGTGCCGCCGTACTTGCGGTGGGTGCTGCCATCGGCCTGCTGGAATGCCTCAAAAATCAGCTGCTGCTGGTGCTCGGGGATGCCGATGCCCGTGTCCTGCACCGCAAAGCTCAAGGTGCCCGGCTGGCTTTGCGACAGCTGCAGGCTCACGCTGCCCCGGTCGGTGAACTTGATCGCGTTGGACAGCAGGTTTTTCAGAATCTGGCCCAGGCGCAGGCTGTCGGTCTGCGCATAGGCAGGCACACCCGGGGCAATATGGCAGCTCAGCGCCAGCCCCTTTTGCTGGGCCAGCGGACGCAGCGGCTCGATGAGCGACTGCATCGCGGTGCCCAGGTTCACGGGCTCGAGCACCACATTGGCCTGGCCAGCTTCAATCTTGGCCAGGTCCAGAATATCGTTGATCAGCGCCAGCAAATCATTGCCGGCCGCATAGATGGTCTGTGCGTACTTGACTTGCTCGCCGGTCAGGTTGCCCAGCTTGTTGTCGCCCAGCAGTTTGGCCAGGATCAGGGTCGAGTTCAGCGGCGTGCGCAGCTCATGGCTCATATTGGCCAAAAACTCGCTCTTGTACTGGCTGGCCACTTCGAGCTCGCGCGCCTTGTCGGTCAGCGCATCCTTGGCGCGCAGCAGCTGCTCGCGCTGGTGCTCGAGCTTTTGCGTCTGCTCTTCCAGGTATACATTGGTCTGCTCGAGCTCTGACTGCTGCTGCTCCATCTGCGCCTGCGAGCGCTGCAGCGCCTGGCTTTGCTGCTCCAGCTCCTCGTTGCTGGCGCGCATCTCCTCTTGCTGCACCAGCAGCTCTTCGGCCTGCTGGCGGGTTTCTTCCAGCAGGTTCTCCAGGCGCGAGCGGTCGATGGCCGAGCGCACTGCCACCGCCAGGATGGACGATGCGCCTGCCAGCAGGTCCAGCTCCGCCTGTTGCACTGGGCGGGCAAAGCCCAGCTCGATCAAGGCATGGACCTTGCCATTCTCCACCGCAGGGGCCAGCACCAGTTCCAAAGGCTGCGACTGGCCCAGGCTCGAGGTGATCTTGAGGTGGCTCTGGTCCAGACCCCCCACCTTCAGCAGTTTGCCGCTGCGCAGCACCTGGCCTGCCAGGCCTTCGCCGGCCAGCAAGTGGGCCTGCAGTACATCGGGGGGCAGCGCGTAGCCGCCAAACAGCTGGTAGCGGTCGTCCATGCCGTGGCGGGCATAGCCAGCGCCCACGCGTGCGCCCAGGTAGCTGGCCAAAAACTCCAGCGCGCGTGCGCCCACTTCTTCGAGCCGGTGGTCGCCTTGCAGGCTCTGGTTCAGGCCTGCCAGGCCATCGGCCACCCAGGCCTGGCGCGCCTTGGTGCGGAACTCCCGCATCGACACCGCAGCGGACGCCAGCACCAGCAGCAGCATCACCACCGATCCACCCCAGGAGATGTAGGTGGAGGTGATGGCCGCCTGCTCCCAGGCGCGGCGGCGCAGATCGAGCTCGTTGTTCTGCAGCAGGTACAGGCTGCTGACCTCGTTGTTGAGGCTGTCCATCACCAGCTTGCCCTTGTCGGTGCGCACCATCGCCAGCGCCTCATCGCCCCGGCCCGCCTGCTTGAGCTCGATCGTGGTCTCCAGCTCGGCCAGCTTTTGGTGGGCCAGCGCATCAATGGCCTGCACCCGTTCCTGGCGCAGCGGCGCGCTGTTATTGCTGGCCGCCAGGCCCTTGAGCTGCGCCTCCAGCGCATCTTGCGCGCGCTGGTAGGGCTGCAGGTAGGCCGGGTCGCCGGTCAGCAAAAAGCCGCGCTGCCCCGTTTCCGCATCCTTGAGCGACGCCGAGAATTCATTGAGCTGGCGCATCGCCGCTGTCATGCGGTCAATGCTGGTGACAGCCCGGGCGCGCACATCGGCTGAGTAGACATTGACGATGGCGATAACCAGCGCAGCGATGGCTGCAGCGGCAAACCCCAGCAGCCTGGGCAGCGGCAGAGGGAACAGGCTGCGCGGCTGTGAGGAAGGAGATTGGGGCATGGAGGGGGCAGAGGTGGGGTGCGGCAACTGGCGCAAAAATCAGCCACAAATTGTACTTGTACCTTTGTTAACAAATCTGTAGGCATGTTCCTACGGGCCGGCCTGGCTGGCCGTGGCACGCCAGATCCATTTTCGTCCACCCTGGGCGGCCTCGCGCAAACCCCGAGGCTCACAGGTGTTACCGGTCGTTTGTGCAGCGCCGGGCGCAAAAAAAGGGCCCGCACAAGGCGGGCCCAAGGGTCGTCTTCCTGAGAAGCGCTTTTCCTCCCTCCAGAGGAATGCTGATCATAAATTAAAGGTATTAAAAAACTGGTGTGATAGCTATGTATTATGTAAGTTTTTTGTAAGTCTTGGCCGGGGGCGCGCTGGGTGGCTGCTTCGTACGGGCTCGCCTTATGCCTGGCGGCGTTCCTCTGCCTCCATGCTTTTCAATCGGCCCCAGCCGGCAACCAAAAGGCCGGCAGCCACCCGGCGGGGTTGGCTGCCGGCCTATTGAGAGATTGACTGCGCGCCGCTGCCCGGGATGCCAGGGGGCACGCAGAATGTGCCCCTGGGGTGGGTCGCGCTCAGCGGCGGTGATCCCGTGGGTTGCGCACCGTGGGCTGTGGCCTGCAGCGAGGGCCTTGCAGCGCCATCAGCCTAGCCACGCTTTCCTGCCTCTATATAGAGAGGGCCGCCTAACGCCCCACCCATGGCCATTGCGCCCAGGCTGGCAGTTCGGGCATGCGCAGGGCTCCCTCGGGCCAGTCGCTGTCCTTGTCGCTGCCCATGTCGCGGTCAGTGCCTTGATGGGCTATCGCTGTCACTGCCATGCGCACCACCGGTGTCACCGTGCCGTCCTTGCTCCAATTGGTGCCGCCATCGAGGGTTCGCAGATAGCCAGTGGCTGCGCCCGAGAAGCCGCCCCCAAAGCGATAGGCGTTGGCGGGTCCTCGGTTGTCATACAGCTCCAGCGGGCAACCGTCCTTGCTGGCAAGCACCAACGCGTATTTTTTAAACGCCTGAAGCGGGGTGCGGGCAACGCTGCCCAGCTGCACCGCCGTGTAGGTGTTGAGGCGCGCGTCATTGGGCGCGAAGACGGCAACATCGATGGTCGTGCTGGCCAGCGCCGCACCCTGGGGCAGCTCCGTGCTGTCATCGAGCTGGTAGAGCCGCAATACCGCCGCCATGGTCTGCGTGCCCCAGGCCCAAGACACTGCACGTGGATGGGCGCGTGCTGGCATACATCTTTTAAAGCCCATTGTTGTGGTCACGACCGATGACGATGCCGCCACAGCAGATGGCCAGCGGTCACGCTCCGACCTGGGCCACCAGTGTTGCAAGGGGTGTGGCATCCACTCCGGTCGCTGCATGCCCAGCGAAAGTTCGCTGATCTGTGTCGCTACCGCCCCGGTATGGAATGCCGGGCCCATCCATTGCTGGGTATCGACGGTATGGCCTTGTTGGCGGCTGAGGGCCGTGCTGTCCATCACCACCACGGGCAGCGTCACATTCTGGGCGCTGGCAGGCGCCCCGCAGAATGCGGCGCCTAGCACGCCGGCGGCTGCGCCAGCGCAACAGGTTTTGAGGTGTTTTTTCATGCTGTTTTTAGGTGGAACCGCAGCGCCTGCCAAGCCGATGGTCACAAGGCCATGCAGGCGGGTAGGCTGCGTAGGGCGTAGCTCTGGCAATGGATATGGCGAGGGCAGCCTGTATGGCACCGTCGGGCAGCAGTCGCCTTGCCGGTCGGCAGCGCACCATGTGGCGCCTCATGCGCGGCGGCGGCATCTGTGCAGCGCTGGCAGGCTGCGGCCATCTACTGCCCATCAGCCAGCACCAAGCACTGCCGGGCAAAAAGCGCCTGGTGCCATCCGCCGGTTGCTCAGTGGGCTTGGGCAAAAGCCGTTGGCCGCCACCGCTTACACGCACTGCGCGCCAGCCGCCAGAGCCCTGCGCCAGCAGGGCAGCGCCACCTCATGGGCGGGTGCTGCGTCAATATGGAAAGGGCTGCTTTGCGCCTGTGCCATGCCGGGCAGCCGGCCGCTAGCGCGCAAGATGTGGGCGAGGGAGGGAGGTATTGCTTTTGCATAGTGGTTATTAATTATATGTTTGAGAAAAGCTATTTGTAAAGCGAGGTAAATGGCTGAGCCAACACAGCACCAGCGTCCCCGCTCCCGCCCCCGTACCCAACGGTTGGCTGCTGCCAGCGCCCGCTGTGTCCTGCGCCGTTTACAGTGTTCTGCGGTGGCGGCGCAGGCCCACAGCCGCCATCAGCGTGGCCATCACGGCCATGCCCAGCGCGCCCAGCGTGGGCACTGGCGTAGGCGCTGTGGTTGGCTTGGGGGTCTGGTCAGGGTCGGGGCCGGCTGTTTCCGCCTGCTGGTCCGACTGCAAATACCAGTGCTTGCCCACCTTGGCCAGCGTGTAGCGCCATCCACCTGCCTCCATATAACCAGGTGCGGGCAGGCTGAACGTGCCGTTGGAGGCACCATCGACCTGCACCACCAAAATGCCGTTAACGGTGGTTTGTGCACCAGTGCCGCTCAGGTTGGTGATGTTCAGCGTGGTATTACCGATCGTATCGCCTTGCACCACCAGCTTTGGGGTGGCCGAGCGGCTGTCACCCAGCGCCGTATTCTGCGCCACACTGCTGCGATTGCCGCTGTAGTTCTGGGCCACCGTCAGCACGCTGCTGCTGCCGCCTGCCGCCAGGGTGACCACCCCGCCGCTGTCCAGGCTCAGGACCGTGGGGCTGTAGGTGCTGGCGTCGAGCGTGTCGCCTGCGGCCACCACAAAATCGGAACTGGGGCTCAGGCCGGTGTCAGCGCCCGCACGTAGCGTGCCCGCGTTGATGCTGGTGATCCCAAAGTAGCTATTGTTGCCTGGCAGCGTTGTGGTGCCGGAACCATTGACATTGACCAACCCGACACTGTCCATGGCGGGCGAGAGTTGGTAATTGCCAGAGGCGTCTGTGTGGTTCAGGTTCAACACACTCAGATTTTGCTCAATAAATATTATTCTTTGAGCGATGATTGCCCCCGGGTTGGCCAACCTTCAATATTGAGCACAGGAGAGCAAACAATGCCAGGTGCGGACTCCACCAAAAAGACGGCGTCGCTTGCCTCTTTTGCCGTACCTTCATTGACGGTGACCGAAGCAGGGTTTTGCTGCGGCCCATTTCCGATGGAGATACTGTTACCTGAAAGCCATTTGGAACCCGTGCCACTCAGCGACAACTCGCCCGCGTCCAGGATCGCGCTTTGTTTGCAATTAATCAAACCTCCATTGCTAATCCGAATGGTCGAGACACCAACCCTATCAAAAAAACAGCTTTGGCCTCTCAAGGTTGAATGAGCACCATCGACTTCCACCAGCGCACTGGAGCCTTGGCGTTGCGAAGATTGCACCAAACTGTTGGTGGAGACGGTGCCGCCGTTGCGCATCTGAAGAGTCGCTGATCCGGCATATCCCACCATCAGAACATCTATCTGGCCGATGAGAGCGTCCATGAAGAGTTGGGCCATCCACCACCACGGTGCCCGTGCTTCCAGCTTGTTGGCCGATTGCACCGCTTTGGGTTGACAACTGTCCGCCATTTTGGATTGTCAGTGTCCCCGAGCCGCTATTGTCCACGAAGACCGTCTGAGCGCTGTAGCTGGCGCCCATATTGCCGATGGGGGTGGAGTTGCCGGTAAATTCGTTGCTCTACGCCTGGGCCAGGCCGGCGAACATGCAGGACGCGAGCAGCGCATATCTACAAGGAGGAGGTATTGCTTATTCATGATGGACTTTAAATTTTTACGTTGTAAGAAGCTATCAAGTAGCTCATCTACAAGGCACTGCCAGGGCGGTGCCGTGGTGGGCGCTAAGGCTGTCCCGCACTAACTACCCTGTCGCAATCCTTGTCGGTGCCGGGCCGGCTGCGCAGCCATGCTGTCGCTACGCCTTTTTGCGCGTGCGGCGCAGGCCGATGACACCTATCGCAGACACCAGGGACACCAGGCCCAGGGCGCCCAGATCGTGCACCGGTGCTGGCTCTGCGACATCGGCCGCTGCCACAACCCCCTTTAAAACCTGGGTGGCAGATCTGGGTGTCCCACGGCTGTCGCTGACCGTTACCAGCGTGCTGTAAGCCCCCGCGTTCGTTGGCATGCCACTGAGGACACCATCAGGCGACAGTTGCAATCCCATGGGCAGGGGCTGGCCCACATCCATGGCTGTCCATACGTATGGCGGCAGTCCGCCCGATGCCAGCAGTTGCAGATGGAAGGCATCACCCACCCGCAAATGGCCAAAACTCTGGTTGGTTATCGCCAATGCAGCAATCGGTGTCACCTCGACGGTGGGCGATGCAGCGCCGACGCCGATCTCATTCCTGGCTGTTGCGGTGCAGCGATAGGTTGTGCCATTGAACAAACCTGTCACGATAAGGGGGCTGGTGCTGCCGGTATTTTCCAAGGTGGCACCGCCGTCGAGGGGGGCGCAGGCCACCGTGTAGTCTTCAATGGGTCTGCCGCCATCCTGGCGCGGTGGGCTTATCGCGAAGCTTGCTTGCCCGTCGCCCGCTGTTGGCGTGATGCCCGGTGCAGCAGGGGCCAGTGCGCCATATACCCAGGTGGGGGGCACACTCACCTGCTGGCGTGTTCGAAATTGAAAATCGGGATACCCATAGTGGACGTTAAGCAAGGCTCTGGTAGGAAAGGTATCCGGTGTGCAGTTGTTGCAGACGCGCGTGTCCTGGTAATACAGCTTTGGGTTTATCTGAGTCGATACGCCGTAGTAGTGCCTGTCTCCGGCGCCCTGGAAAATGTTCAACTGGTATTGGACTCCCTGGCTGAGCCACAGGGGATGCGACAGGTCCTGGTAAGAATAGGTCGCGGCAGGCCCATTGATCTGCATTTGCGCAAGCTTGCTTTGGCTGCTGACGTCAAACAATGTGACATAGCGCGTGGTGCCATTGGGTTCGCGTTTGCCGAGGCTGACTAGCAAAATGTCTTCTTTGGGTGTAAAGCGAAATCCCACTTGAGAGCCGACCCCTCCCCCTGCTGTGCCACTGGCCACCTGCAGCGTGGCTGAGTTGTTGACGGGGCTGTCATAGTCAAAAACATCGACGAGCGAGCTGGTATC
The DNA here is from genome assembly GCF_003105075.1 of Comamonas sp. JNW. Classification (NCBI taxonomy): domain Bacteria; kingdom Pseudomonadati; phylum Pseudomonadota; class Betaproteobacteria; order Burkholderiales; family Comamonadaceae; genus Comamonas; species Comamonas sp. JNW. Next base: position 465,070 of record NZ_QETI01000001.1, on the reverse strand, counting down.
AACCGCTGCTGGGTTGCCGCTGAACTGGTAGACCAGGCTTTGCGCAGACGCTGCCAGGGAAGCGAGTCTGACCCAGACCACCGTGTTCGGCGTGCCTGCGCCGCTTTCCACCCAATGCGCCAAGGGGTTGCCGCCTGCTGCATCAGTAGCAAAACGAAGGTCGGCGGCGCCTGGAGCCATGGCGCTGGTGTCGATTACCATCCTGAGCTGGTAGCCAGACAACGCGGTGCCGCTGTGCTCCGTTACTACGATGGACTGGGCTTGGCTCCAGCCTGTTGGCTGTGCATGGACTTGCGCAGCACCTAGCCCAAGGACCGACAACCAGAGCAAGATACCGCCAAGCCTAGCTGTCGCGTGCACCGTTGGTCGACGGTGTACGACTTCAACGTGCCATGCTGGACTGTGCTGCGGGAAGGAGCTAATGAAGTGGAGTACCCGTTGCACGTTCCAACGTGAGATCTTGCGCAACATCAATACGCTCCTTTTGTACTATCTTCTGATGTAGTAAACGCACCGTGATCCGGGTATCGTAAGTGGCCGCCCACATTTCTTTGTTTCGCAGCACGAGCGATAAATGGTGATTTCATTAAATGAGTAATAAAGATCATTGTTTTAGGAAATACAGGAGGATCGTGGTGACTGTTCGCTGCGCTTGAGCACATTCCTGCCCCCACCTGCCGCATCGGATACGGCCTTCAGCACGCCATGTCTTATCAGCAGTTCACCAAGCACGCTTTGGAAGTCCCGCGTTTAACCGTCGGGCGTTGATCGTTGTGGTCGATGTTGTGACTGCTTGCACGTAAGGCAGTAGCTTGTCCCAGAGTGCTGTGCGTCTGCAGCGGTGTGCGATACGAGTTCAGTTTTATCGGCATGCCTGGGTACGTAGAGGTGCCCAGAGGCGCCAGTTAACGGTAGAAACAAAGGCGGTGCAGGTGCTGAGGGCCTGGAGCGAATGTGAGGCTTTACCCACTGGCCGAGCTACAGCGCGTGCCGGTGCAGCACCACGCATGGCGGTGGCGTGCCCAAGTGGTGGTGCCAGGCTTGGTAAATTAATGCTGTTAAACCTTTTTGCGGCTGCGACGCAGGCCCAGCAACCCCAGTGCGGATGCCAGGGATACCAAGCCCAGGATGCCCAGGGAGGGCACGGGGGTGGGCGCGGCGGGGGGGAGCACAGGATCCACGATCACCGGAGGTACGGATTCCGGCACAACGGTCAGGCGAAAGCCGGGAGTGACCAATCCGAGCTTCTCCCAGGTGCTGCCGCCGTCGGGGGTGTGCAGATAGCCGTCGGCTGCAATCGAAAAACCTCCGGCAAAGGTATAGCTGGTGTCGCTCAGGCCGTTGTAGTCCGACAGGGCCAGGGTGCCGCCGGAGGTGTTGGAGACGATCAGCGCATATTTCTTGTGAGGCTGCAGCAGCGTGCCCGCGATGCTGCCCAACTGGGCTGCGGTGTAGGTATTGGGGTTGAGGTTGGCATCATCATTGGGGACGACCACTGGCAGGCTGGCAGTGCCCAATGCTGCGCCTGTGGGCAGTTCAGTCGTGTCGTCCAGCAGGTACAACTGCACGATGGCTTGCACGGAAGGGTCGCCATTGGACAGCCCCAGCGTGATTTCTGAGATATACACGGGCTCCGCCCCGGTGGTAAAGGCCGGGCCACGCCACTCGGTGGCGCTGACGTCGTACGTGGAGTAGTAATCCCATCCGGTGCTGTCGACCACCACGATGGGGGTGGGGGAGGTTTGTGCCGAGGCCAGGGGACTCCAGGCAGCGGTGCAGGCCAACAAGGCGATAGCGGCGAGTTGTCGGCGAGGGAGGAGAGGCATTTTCATATTTCTACTCTTCAGTGAATGGGTGGGTTGCTTTCTTGCATTCAAAGGTGGTATGCAATAAAGCACGTTCCAATAGCATAAAACAAATATAAATTTGTGATTCATAACAAATGTCTAAATAGACATCAGTGGCCACAGGTGTGGCGGAGGGCTTTAGCCTCTCAATGCGAATGAGATGTATGAATGGTGATGACCTCCTAACAGGGCGTTGGCATGCGCCTTCTGAGAGTTCACAGAATGTGTGCAAGAAATGTATGCAAGATTGATCTAACACATAGCCTAGCACAGTCAATTCATATGAACTATAAAAACTAACCTATCAATAGGTTTTTGCCATATCATTGGGGCTGCCTGGCCCAGGGCTTATAGCTGCCAGCAATGGCGTTATTGCGGAGGCGTTTTGCACTGCAGCAGCGCACATGCAGCGCCGCTGCGCATAGGGGCGCTGCCAGAGGGGCCAACTGGGCGTGGCTGCACGGCGAGCGGCCGTGAAAAATGGTCATGCCGCGCGACTAAGCCCGCATCTGTGTGAGCCTCTCTATGTCATTGTTATGACAAAAGAAAAGGCATGTAAAAGCGGGAACGCTGGCTGGCAGTCGCATGGGTGAGACAGGGTGGCGCATGTCTGCAGCCGCTGCAGCGGCTTGGCACTGCCCCTGTCGGGTGGGGGGACGGAGCCAAGGCTATCGCCGTGCAGGGCCGATGCCAATTGCCTTGTGCCGGGCTGCACAGACGGCGCCGATGGTGGCGGTGGGCCATCACCCCATCTGTTGTCCATCTCTAGCCGAATGAACCGTTGCCCCGGCTGATCCCGTGGCGCGGTCGCGCCCCGCGCCCTGTCCATTGCGGCAAATAAGGGGCAGCGCCGGCCGGGCGCCGCCCCGGGTGCCGATTTAGACGGCGGACTTGCGGCTGCGGCGCAGGCCCACCCAGCCCACCACGGAGACCAGCGAGACCAGGCCCACGGCGCCCAGCGTGGGCACCGGGGTGGGGGCAGCCGGGGGCACCACAATCGGGTCGTCGACGGGCACCACGGTCAGTTTGATCGCAGGGGTGACCTGGTTGTTCTGGGTCCAGGTGGTCCCGCTGTCCAGCGTCTCCACATAGCCCGCAGCTGATGTCGAAAAACCGCCCGCATACGTATAAGCATTGCTAGGCCCGTCGTTATCGGACAAACCGACATAGCCGCCGGACGGGCTTGACAAAATCAAGGCGTATTTTTTGCCTGCCAGCAGCGTGGTGCTGGGGATGCTGCCCAACTGTGCCGCGGTATAGGTGTTGGCGTTGAGGTTGGCGCCGTCATTGGGCGTCACGATGGGCAACGTGGCGGTGGCCAGCGCGGCGCCGGTGGGCAATTCGCTGCTTTCATCGAGCTGGAATAGGCGCAGTTGGGCTGTGGTTGTCGGGTCCCCACTCGACAAACCGAAGGTGATCTCCGTGATCCGGGTTGGAACCGCACCGGTGGTAAAGGTCGGGCCACGCCATTCGTTCGCGCCCACGGTGTAGGCCGAGTAGAAATCAAAGCCTGTGCTGTCGATGACCACCACCGGTGGCTGGCTCTGTGCGGATGCCAACGGCCCCCAGGATGCGGCATAGGCCAAGAGCCCGATGGCTGCATAGCGGCGTAAAACATGGCGGCGGATCGTTGGCATGGAGCTTCCTTTGTAAAAAGTTAAAAAACTATCCGAGGACGAAAACAGCTTTGCTATTGCAATGCGCAGGGGGCACTAAACGCGTTGGTTATTGAATGGATGCGTTGACATTAATTAATGATTAATGACCAATGTAATTTTCAATGCCAATTCTGTGAAAAAAGAAATTAATGAATGTTTGCAATTCCATAGCGATGTTTGGTTTTTCGTTTATGAGGCGTGCGCTGATCAGCCGCGGAGTTTGAACGCTGCAGCTGGCTCGGACTTGCCGGATTGGCGCTCGCAGCAAGCCACCCAGGCCTAGGCGCTGGGTCAAGCAACAGCGCACCCCGCGCAGCTATCGGCATGGATTGAGGGGCATGCCGCCCGCCGATGTTTGGCGGTGGTTGGCGGGCGAGTGGGTGCGTGCGTTAACGCCCAATTGGCAATGCTGCCAATGGCTGGCGCAACCCGTGCACAGCCACGCCCGGCCGTTGCAGTCAGGCGACAGCAGCAGGTGTTAGCAGTGACCCGCCAAGCCGCAGGGGTTTAGGTGCTGCGCACTAGCAGCGTCATTCGTGACGGACGTCAGCCCGGCGCATCCAGGCAGCCCATAAGTGCTCTGGGCCAGTGCTGTGCATTACGGTGCGGTGGGCGCGTTGCACTGCCAATTGCCGCCCATGCTTTGGCAGCGGATGCCATTGGGTCCCACCAGGTGCTGGGGGCCTGAGCGGGTGAGAAAGTGGCCCTGGTTGTCAGTACAGCCGCTGGCATTGCAGCTGATGATAAAGACCGGCTGCTGGGGGGCAGATGGCGTTGTTTCCGCACTGGCGGGCGGAGAGGAGAGCGGGCGCCGGGGCTTTTGGTCTCCATCGGGGCGCTCATCAGAATCACTGTCACGGTCGCTGCTGCTGCCGATGTCGCTGGCACGGACATTGGCGGTGGGTTTAGATGTATTGGCGGTGGCGGTCGCTGGTGGGTGCTCGCTGCGTGCGGCCTGGGGCACGGCTACCGCAGTGCCCGCCGCTGCCCATGCCGGTGCCAGGCCCAGCAGCACCATTGCCAAAGTCATCGAACCACGCATTCTGTTTTCCTCTATCCCAACGTAGGGCCCATCTTTTGCTACCGACAAGCCCCGCGACTCAGCGCTGACCTGCTTTCTGTCCTTTGTCCGACGCGCGCGCGCCAGGCCAATGGATAGATTGTGAGCTATGAACCCACCTGACCCCAAACCTACCAAGCCCACCAATCCCAACACCCGCGCTGGGCGATTCGCCAACAAGCGTTTTGCCATCATCGGCGGGATTGTTTTGGTGTTTCTGCTGATCGCGATCTTTGTGCCCCATTGACGGCACGACCGCACCCCTACACCTTGAACCGGGCAGCCCATAGGGCTGCCCGTGTTGTTTGCGGCGTTTGGGGCGGGGCACGCAGCGGTGGTGCTCATATATAGGCGCATCTCGATCTGTGCCGGTTTGAGGGCGCGGCCGATTTGCAGCGCTGCCTGCTGCGTTGGCAATGTTGACCGATGGGAGGGCGTGCGCGATACCTTCCCTCTGCGCTTGGCCGCCTTGGATGAGGCGTGTTGGCACGCGGCGTGGGTGCAGGCCCTGCAGACTAGGGTGAGCGTGAGGACCAAGACGATGGCGACAAGGATTCGCAGCTGCGATGGAGCACGGCGCGACGCCGCAGCTTACTGCCGTTTTACGATGGGGATGTGGTAGATGTTGCCATCGTAGGAGCTGGCCAGAAATTGGGCGTTGTCGCTGTCAAAGCACAGCGATGAGATGCCCGCAGAGGTTGGGCGCACGGAGGGCTGCCATTGCCCTGTAGCAGGGTCATAGACGGCCACGTAGCCATGGTAGGAGCCCGTGGCAATCCATTGGCCATCAGGGCTGGCGGCAACACATTTGATGGAATGCCGGTGAGGGCTGTCCAAGTCGGTGGATGCAAAATTCTCCCAGATACGCAGCTTGCGATCCCGGCTGACGCTGACAAAGCGCTCGTTGGGCAAGGCGGCGCAACCGTTGGCAATCCGGCTGTGGGCATCGCGTTTGGTGAACAGCTCGCGCAAGGTCGCAATCGACCACCAGGCGGCGCTGCCATCTGCGCATACGGAAAACAGCATATGGCTGGAGGCGGCGATCGATTTGACGGCGTTGTCATGCAGCTGCAGCGTTGCGACATGGTGTACAGCCCCATCTTGCGCAAGGGCAAACACCAGGCCTTCACCCGTGTAGCTGCCAATGACCATATGGTCAATGCCGTTGCGCAGGAATGCAGCGCCGCAGTTCAAGGGTGATCGGTGTTGGTAAAGGGGCTCGCCCGTCGTGGCATCGAACAGCGTCCCTGTTTGGCCGCCAGTACATATCTTGTTGCCGATGGGAGTGAGGAAGTTGCACAGGCTGCGCAGGTCACGGAGGGCTTGGCCATTGGTTTTGAGAATTCCGGCGTCCCCTATCGATACCACGCCAGAGAAGTGGTGCAGGGCTGCGTTGATGCCGTCTGTGGCGCAGACCTTGTCGAGATTCCATTCGCCTGTTGGGATATGGAAGACCGCATAGGAGGAGCCAAAGGTGGCAAACACCAAGGTGTTCTCGTCTAAGAAGGCGCAGGACCTTGGCCATACCTCCGGTGGAATGGTGGATTGCGCGATGGGTGTGAGGGCGCTGGATGCCACCTTCCAGACACGCAGCAGCCGGTCGTAGCTCAAGCTCACCAGCAATTGCTCGCTGTCCTGGTAAACCAATCGCTTGATGCCAGCCTGGTGCGCAGCTGTTGCCTGGCGATGGCCGCCGTCGATGGTCAAAATCATGCCGGCATCATTGCCAGCATAGACGGTGCCATTGTTGGCGATGGCAATGGTGTCGGTCTCTACGCCGCCGAGGTCGATGTCCTGGAGCAGGTCCCCTGTTGCCAATGACCATTGTTTGAGCGTGCCGTCGTCGCTGGACGATAGCAGCGTCTGGCCGTTGGCGGACCAGGCGATAGAGATCACATCGGCCCTATGGCCTTTGAAGCATTGCCTGAGACAGCCTTTGAAGTCGTATACCCTGACGTGGTGGTCACGTGAGGCAGTGGCAATAAGCGCCTCGGCCGGGTGGAACTGGGCCATTTCTACATCGTCCCCATGGTCGGACAGCACGGAGATGAGCTTCATGCTGGGCACGGACCACAACCTGGCCGTGTGGTCGCTGGAGGCACTGATTAAATAGTTTCCGTCGCTGCTGAAGGACAGCTGGTTGGCCAAGTGGTCATGCCAGGTACGGGCCAGTGCGATTTTTTGGTGGGCATCCCACAAGATCACCTGGTTGTCGTATCCGGCGCTTGCAATGTAGCGACCGCCATGGGTGGCAACGCCGCTGATGGGCGATAGATGGGCAATCATGGGATTTCCTTCTGGACGGGCGGGACGTCTATTAAATGGCGTGAATGTTTGACCTTGGTTTCTAGGTAGTGGCGATTATCGGCATCGACAAACACCCCGGTAGGGATGCGTGACTCCACGGTAATGCCGGCCATGGTGAGCTGTTTTTGTTTGTCGGGGTTATTGCTGAGCAAGCGGATGGTTTGAATGCCCAGCGCTTCGAGCATGTCAGCGGCGACCTGGTAACTGCGCTCGTCGTCTTTATGGCCCAAGGCCCGATTGGCGGCATAGGTATCCAAGCCTTGATCTTGTAATAGGTAGGCTTCGAGTTTTCGATAAAGGCCAATGCCTCGGCCTTCTTGGCGTAAATACAAGAGCAGGCCACCTTCCCTATGCAGGTGTTGCAGTGCTTCCTGGAGCTGGGGGCCGCAGTCGCAGCGTGCGGAGGCCAGCGCGTCGCCCGTGATGCACTCTGAATGCAGGCGCACCAGCGGCGCTTTGGTGTCTGAGCCCTCAAACCGTACCGCGAAGTGCTCGCCGTGATCGCTCAGGTTGCCAAAGCTGATGATTTCGGACCTGGCCTTGTGTCCATTTCCCAGAATGATGGGCACCCGCACAATGCTGCGAACCCGGGGGTTGGCTAAGGCATTTTCTCTGTCTTTTGAAGCGCCGTTTATGCACTGATCTGAGTCCATGGTGAATCCCCGTTGGCATCGTATTTGTATACAAGATTAAAGTGAATTTTTAACCGCCGAGGAAGAAAGATACTACGTGCTTATGCCGTAGTCACGGCTTCAGTTGTTTCTGCGGAGAGACAATATTGATAATTTGCTTTTTATTTTATTTTTAAATTATTTAATTGAAGTTATTAATGTTTTTAATTTTATGCGATAAGGCCAAATCTGCGAGTGACGGGTTTTCGTTGATTACTGGAAATTTTGAAGTATCTAGCGGGTTATAGGGTTCTGGCGGATATATTGGGGAGATTTTTGGGCTTGGTGGTGTTACATCCCCAGGCTGGGTTGTTTGCAGGCGTTGCTGCAATGGCTGGCGCTAACGCTGGGGCCGCGATGCATGCCGGCGCCACCCGCCGCCTGGTCCACCGCAGGCAGGGCGACGCGTGGCGGTTGTGGCGCAGCCTTGCCCATGCGGTGCGGCAGCTGCTCACCCATCCAAGACGGCGTGCAGGAGCTTCTGAGGTGGGCGAGCCCACGTGCGCAGGGGCTTACGGGAGGAGATACGCCCCGCAGAAATGGGCGCTTTTTCCAGTCCTGCACAACCGGTGCGGCCCGTCCTACGGCTATCGGACGGCGATGACTACCCGGCTGGACCGCGCCGCTGTTTAGCATTGAATCCAAGGCCGAGACATCACGGAAGCGCTCTTACCGGCACCCCGCATCGGCCCCTTTGCAATCCCGCTTTCCAACACAGGAGAACCCTATGAATACGATCAACACAGCATCGAGCGTGATCTCTTCGGACAAGGTGCAAGGCACCAAGGTGTACAACCCCAATGGCGACAAGCTGGGCTCGGTGGAAAGCCTGCTGCTGGACAAGCTCACGGGCAAGGTCCGCTACGCGGTGATGGAATTTGGCGGCTTTCTGGGCATGGGCACCGACGTGTACCCGCTCCCTTGGGAAACGCTGAAGTACGACACGGGCCTGGGCGGCTATGTCGTGTCGCTCACCAAGGAGCAGCTGGAAGGCGCGCCGCGCTATGCGCGTGAGACGACGCAGGACTATAACGATGAGTACGGCCGAAAGGTCAACGAATACTACGGCGTCCCTTGGATCTAACGTGGCGGGGCTAATACAGGCCCTGATACTTCGTTGCGCAACCTTGCCGTACTTTTGCAGTACTGTCTGCGGTTGCGCGCCTCGTCGGGGACGCCTCGTCTCAGAACCTGTCTTAGCCCCTTGAATGGGTCGGCTGTTGATTTAAGCCTCCAAGAAAGCAGTCCGCTGGTTCAGCGGGCTGCTTTTTTAATGGCTAATCGTTGGGGTTGTTCTATCAGCACTTCGAATGCATATGCGCATGGTTGGTGACGCCTGATTCGGGGCTGTCTTAGTCTCATTTTCGGTTTGCTGGTGCGTGTTACCGGCTCATCGACCTCGTGCTGTATCCAGCGTCCGGTTTATTTTTTCCGCTTACAGAACCACAGGCAGCCTCACAGTGAATGTGGTGCCGGAATCTGAACAAGATAGCACTGTCAGGCTTCCATGGTGGGCTGCGACGATCTGCTTGCAGATGCTCAGGCCCAGCCCCATGCTGGTAGCGGCAGACTTGGGGCCCTGGAAGTAGGGATCGAACATCTGGGCCATCACGTCGTCCGGCACCAGAGGTCCTTGGTTGTTGACCAGAATGACGATGTCTTTTCCTTCCACGCTGCCTGTGATCCGTATCGGCAAGTCCGGTGCACCGTAGGCAACAGCGTTTCCTAGCAGGTTGGACAGGAGCTGCTGAATGCGTGGGGTGTCGACACGTACCGCCACTGGTAGCTGAAGCGATGCAATGATGTCATGGCGGGGATGCGCTTCTACGAACTCATTGATCACTGTTTGCAAAGCCGCCGAGAGGCTTTCCGTGGGTTCAGTGGCAATGGATATTTCGTGGCCAGCGCGGCCTTTGGCGTAATCGACCAGATCATCTATGAGCTTGCTCATGCGGCGAGCGCTGGTAGCGATGCGCTCTCCGAGCTTCGCCGCTTTGGGCTCGTCGCCCCGTGAGAGCATCTTCGCCCCCATCGTGATCGCCTGCAAAGGGTTGCGTAGATCGTGGGCGACAACCGCCAGGAACACCTCGCGGGCGTTGCCCGTCTCTTTAAAGCTCTGAATCTCGTTGCTCAGCTGCTGGGATATCAGCTGGTCTTGAAGAAGCTTGCCGAGAATACCGGCGCACGCGGTAAAAATCGCTCGGTTTTTCTCGCTCGTGATGGGCCTGGGCTCTGCGTCCAAGGCAAACAAATTGCCGAAATAGCTGCCATCTGTGAGCAGAATCGGTTCGCTGATGTAGGCGCGAAATCCGTAGAGCTTGGGCGTTCTATGGTCGCGAAAAACAGGGTGGTCCAGGGCATCATCAAATGCAATCCCGAGCTGGGATTGCATGACGTCCTTGCACAGGGTGCTGTCCACATCCAGTTCATCACCGGCCTTCATGCCGAGCCCCATGTCGTCCACCACAGCGCATGCACGCCACATGTTGGAGCGAACCCAGGCCATGCCGACCAGACCCATGCCAGTCTGGGCTTTCACGATTTCAAGAATGTAGTGTGCGGCCCTGGAATTCGTCGCAGTGAGGACGCTCTGGTCGATGTCAGCTGGGGTGTTGATGGCGTCTCTCCTGCCTGTGCGCGGCAGTATAGCAAAAGGCCTGGGCCCGCGAGAGCCCGATATCGAATGACCGCAATGGGGTGAATTCACTGTCGCGAGCTGCCATCGCAGCCATGGCGGCTCCTCTGTTCAGGTCTTGGCGATCTTTTCAAGGGCCTGGCAATGTTGCGATGCACTGCGCTCACTGATGCTGCCGATGCCATCGGTCTTCCAGGGCGCCAATTTGCCAGATCCATGACACGAAGGAAGGGGTAGCGCAGATGTTCTCAGACCCCCTCGACAAAGCAGCCCGCTGGTTATCCAGCAGGCTTTGTGGTTGTGCGCTTAGAAATCGTACTTGGCGGTCAGCGTGAACTTGCGCGGCGCGCCGTAGTAGATCTGGCTGCCGGCAAAGTCGAAGTAGGTTTTGTCGAACAGGTTGTTGATGTTGAGCTGCAGCGACAGCTGGCGCGAGATGTCGTAGCTGGCCATCAGGCTGGCGACGGTGATGGAGCCCTGGTCGCGGCGTGCCTCCACGTCCGTCGAAGTGGTGGTGGTGGCGTAGGTGGCGTCGCGCCAGGTCAGGCCCCCGCCGACCTTGAGGGCGCTCCAGTTGCCCGGCAGGCGGTAGCTGGTGTAGAGGTGTGCCATGTTGTTGGGGCGCTGCGACTGCAGGCGCGCGTCATCGGCCGCGCGGGCATCGGCCCGGGCAAAGCCGGCGATCAGCTGCCAGCCCCGGGCCAGCTCGCCGGAGACCTCGGCCTCAAAGCCCTTGCTGGTGACACCTTTCTCGCCCCGGTAGGCGGGGTTGCCGGTGCCGCCAATCATGTTGTCGCCGTCTTGCACGGCAACATTGTCCTGGGCGATGCGGAACACGGCCAGGGACGCATTAACCTTGCCATCGAGAAACGCGGCCTTGATGCCGGCCTCGTAGGCTTTGCCAGTCACAGGGTCCAGGTAGCGGCCCTGCGTGTCCTGGTAGTTTTGCGCCTGGAAGATATCGGTATAGCTGGCGTAGACGGTGTAGGTAGCGTTCAGGTCATACAGCAACCCAGCGTAGGGCGTGAAGACCTTGTGCTTGCGCGTTTCCGTCAGGCTCTGGCTTTCCCAGCGGGATTCGCGCCCGCCTACGATGAGCTTGAGGTCATCGGCCAGCGACAGGCGCAGCGCGCCATAGACCGCGGTCTGGCGCGTGCGGTCATCGCCCAGCGGGCGGAAGGCGCCCCATACCGGCTCGGGGTAGGAGCCATCCCAGTCAAAGATATTGCCCACGGGGGTGGCGGTGTAGGCATGGTTGCCGTAGGCGTAGTTGGACTGGCTGCCGGTCAAGCCCAGCACCGCCTCATGCTTGCGGCCGAGCAGATCAAAAGGCCCGGTGGCCTGCAGGCTGCCGCTGTTTTGCGCAAAGCTCTGGCGCGAGTAATTGGGGTAGGGGCCCAGGCCCAGGCCGGTGTTCCTGTCGGGCTCGCTCAGCAGGTAAAAGAGCTTGGAGGTGTAGTCGGCATCGAGGCGGCTGGCGTTGGCCTTGATGGACCAGCCATTGTCAAAGCGGTGCTCGAGCCCGGCGTAGGTGGTGCGGCTGGTAGTGTTCCACTCGGTCCAATCGGCGCCAATGCTGAACGAGCGCGGCCAGTGCGTGGCGCTGCCATCCTGGTAGACCATGGGCAGGCCGCCCCAGGTGACGCCGGTGGGGCGCTTGGCCTGGTGCTCCAGGCCGATCCAGGCGGTGGTGTTAGGCGTCAAATCGGCCTCGGCGGTGGCGAGCAACGCGCGGTTGCGCGTGTGGTAGCGGTCCAGGTGCGAGTCGCGCTCATCGGCCATTGCGGCCACACGGGCGCGGATGCGGCCGTCGTCGGTCAGCGGCGTGCTCAGGTCCAGGGTGGCGCGGCGCTCGTTCCAGGAGCCCAGGCTGGCGCTGGCCGAGCCAGTGAAGGTCTTGCTGCTGGCGCGTTTGCGCACCAGGTTGACGGAAGCACCGGGGTTGCCAGCGCCGGTCATCAGGCCCGTTGCTCCACGCACCACCTCGATGCGGTCGTACAGAAGCGGGTCGAGCATCGAGGCGCCAAAAAAATCATTGGCGACATAGGTGGGCACGCCGTCGTACTGGTAGTTGTCGATGTAGAAGCCCCGGGCGTCCAAATCGGTGCGGTCGCTGTCCGAGCTGATCGCCGAGATGCCGGTGATATGGCGCGCGGCCTCGCCAATGCTGGTGATGCCCTGGTCCTCGATCTGCTGGCGCGTGAGCACGCTGACCGATTGCGGCGTCTCGCGCGGCGACAGCTGCAGGCCGGTGGCGGCTGCCGTGCTGCGGATGGTGTAGCTGCCGGTGCCTTCGGTGGTGGCACTGCGCTCGGCTTGGGCGGTCACGCGCAGCTCCGGCAAGGTGATGCTGGGCGCGACTTGTGCAGCGGCAGCCGGAGCTGCGGCAGCCGCTGCTGCGGTGGGTGCCACACGGCGCACCACATAGCTGCCACTGGCATCGCGCTGGGCCTGCAGCGGCAAGCCCGCCAGCAGGCTGCCCAGCGCCTGGCCCACATCGGCGGCGCGCTGCACGCCGGGGCTGCGCAGGCCGGCAACGGTATCGGGCGCGAACGAGATCAAGGTGCCCGATTCCTGCCCCAGGCGGTTGAGCGCCGCAGCCAGCGGGCCGGCGGGGATGGAGTAGCTGCGCGCTGCGGGGGGGCTGGCCGGCTGCTGCGCCTGCGCATGCGCAGAGCTGGGTGCCAGCGCGGCAAGGCTGGTGCAGGCGGCCAGGCCCAGGCACAGCAGATGGGCGCAAAGCGCGGTGCCACGGGGCGTGGCGGGGGCAGAGAAGCGAGTGCGGTACATGCGAATAGGTCCCGAGTTTGACAAGCTGGTGGCAGCGCGCCGCCATGGTTTATGCGGCGCTTGTGCAGGGCTTGACACGCGGGCTGGGCCAATTGGCCACCTTTTTTTGGAATGCGTTGCGGGGGGGCCTGGCAGATCAGCTTTTATCCACCGTGACCCACCAGCGCGTGCGGGTGGTAATGCGCAGCGGCAAGCTGCGGCTGAGCGCGGCCAACACGCGGTCCGTATCCAGCAGCGGGTAGCTGCCCGATATGCGCAGCGCGGCGGCCTCTTGGGTGCAGTGCAAGCGGCCGGGGCGGTAGCGGGCCAGCTCGGCGATAAAGTCGCCCAGGCGCATATCGTTGGCCACCAGCATGCCCTGGGTCCAGGCCAGGTCGGCAGCGGTGGCGGCGGCCTCGCGCCGCAATTGGTGGGCGGCGATGCGGCCTTGCTCGCCTGCAGCCAGGCGCAGGGTCTGGCTCGTATCGTTGCGCAATTGCAGCTCTACCTGGCCTTCTTGCACCTGCACCAGCGTGTCGTCCGCGTACTGGCGCACGCTAAAGCGCGTGCCAATGGCACGGGCCCAGCCCTGGCTGCTGCGCACACGCAAGGGGCGGGCCTGGCCGGTCGCAGGGTCGGGGCTGGGGTCGGCAGCGCTCTCGATCTGGATCTCCCCGGCGCGCAGCACAATCAGCCGCTCGCTGCTGCTGTAGCGCAAGTCCACGGCCGTAGCGGTATTGAGCAGCAGTCGCGTGCCATCGGCCAAAACCGTGCGCTGCTGCTCACCGGTGGCGGTTGAAAGATCGGCGCTGGCGCTGAGCCAGGCCTGTTCACCCAGCGGGCTGTGGCCCAGGGCCAGCAGGCCGCCGGCACCGGCGCCCAGCATCACCGCCAGGCGCACCGCGTGGCGGCGCGACAGCGCGGGGGAGGCGAGGGTCTGCACTGCCACTGCCGTGGGCACGCCACGCAACTGGCCATCGATCTGCGCCATGCGCTGCCAGGCCTGGGCATGGAGCGGGTCGGCATCGAGCCAGCTTTGCCACTGCTGGCGCTTGCGGCGGGCAGCGGCGCTGTCGCCGGGCTCCAGATCGAGCAGCCAGCGCACGGCGGCTTGGGCAACGGCGGGGGGGATGGCAGCGGGCAGCGCGCCTGGCATGGCCTGCGCGCCTAGCGGCAGGCCGCTGGGCAGGGGATCGGGCGCGGCCATCTCAGGGCTGGTCCGCAAAATAGCAGCGCTCGGCCGCTGCGGCCAGGTGGCGGCGCACGCTGGTGCGCGATATGCCCAGCTGCTGGGCAATCTCTTCTTGTGTCAGGTCCTCCAGCCGCCACAGCAAAAAGGCCTTGCGGGCGACCACGGGCAGGCCGCCGAGCAGGCGGTCAATGGCGACCAGGGTCTCGAGCACCATCAGCTGTGCGTCGGGCGGCGGGGCCACCGGCTCGGGCAGCAGCGCAAGCGCATCGAGGTAGGCGCGCTCGATCTGGCGGCGGCGCAGGTGGTTGGACAGCAGGCGCTGCGCAATGGTGGTGAGGTAGGCGCGCGGCTCCAGCAGTGCCTGGAGTTGCGGGCGCTGGGTGCCCAGCACCCGCACAAAGGTGTTTTGCGCTAGATCGGCCGCATCCCAGGCGCAGCCGAGCTTGCGCCGCAGCCGGGCGACCAGCCAGCTGTGGTGCGCCTCGTACAGGGCATGCACCGGGTCGACAGAGGGTGAGGGCGGAATGCCGGGGCCTGGGTGCATGGTGTGGGAAGTGAGGCGATGAGAATGGTTCTTATTATATGTAAACAGTAGTCAAATATGGATAATGCGATTCATTCGCGTTATTGCATTGCGCCATTGCTGCACCATCGCTGCGATCCCTGTCTGGCCGCTGCCGTGCTGGCGCTGGTGGGCGGCGGTTGGCTGGGCTGGTCGCACTGGCGCAGCCAGCCGCTGTTTAGCGAGCACTACGCCACCGTGCGTGGCCAAGCGCTGCAGGTGCGGCTGCCCGATGGCTCGCAGATGCTGCTCGACGCCGCATCGCAGGCGCAGGTGCAACTGTTCCGGGGCCGGCGCGAAGTGCGCTTGCTCGAGGGCCAGGCGCTGTTCCATGCCAGTGCCGATGCGCAGCGCCCGTTTGAGGTGCGGGCGGGGCACACGCTGGTAACGGTGCTGGGCACGCGGTTTTCGGTACGCCATACCCGCGCCGTGTGCGACCCGGCCGTCGCTTCGATGCGCATGGGCGGCAGCTTTAAGCTGCGCGAGGCGACCAGCTTTGCCCAGGCGCTGCCGCTGCTGCTGCCGGTGCGGCTCAAGACCGAGGGCGGGGTGACGGAGATTGTGAAGGCGCGTTGAGGTGGGAGCGCAGGGCTAGCTTGCAAGGCCATGGGCTGGTTCCGCGGCAACAGAACAAGCGGTACCGTGGTTTTCTCAAGCATGGCCAACATGCGATCGGCACCGCCCCCCAAGGCGCCTCACTTCAGTTCGACCGTGCGGGCGTCCGGTGGGCCGCCACCCGGTGGGCCGCCACCCGGTGGACCCCCACCCGATGGACCGCCACCTGGCGGGCTTCCCCCATCGCATGTTGGCGATCCAGGTCGCAGGCGCTGCCAACCATTGTCTCGGCCTTCCCGCGCGGCATGCAGCGCGCGCGAAGCGTTGAAAAATTCGCCATAGGTGACGGCAAGGTGCGCTGCGCAGACATGGAAAAAGCCCACCGAGGTGGGCTTTGAGCGCGATCTACATCGCAGCTGGGGTTGCTGCAACCGTGGTCACTTGGGCTGGGTGTTGGGTTGCTTGCTGTCCTGCTGCTTCTGGCCAGGATTTTGTTGTTCCTGCTGACCAGGTTTTTTCTGGTCTTGGCCCGGTTGCTTCTGGCCCGAGTTGGGTTGTTGCTGAGACATGGTGATTCCTTCAATCAAATGGTTGACAAGGTGCTTCTGTCGCTAGCGGGAGCGCCTCTCGTTTTCAGTGTTTTGACGATGCATTGCACTGGTCATCAGTGTGTGTGGTCCAGTTCTCTCCAGACGTAGGACGGTGAGGCTCTTACATCGTGATTTGTACACGCCACATCTGTCACAACAAAAGGGGGGTGAGCGATGTTATTTCCTGCGGCGTGCTGTTTAAGGCCATTAAAAGGAGTAGCTTGTTTACAGGCGACTCAACCTGAATTGCCCTTATGAGACCGGAGGTCTATATGTTTTCACTTGTCCGTCACCAGCGAAACATGGAATTTTGGCGTGATATGCGCAACTTCTTTCTGTTGCCGCAGGACCCATTTTCCTCGTTGTCGGTGGAAGTAAAAAGCCCACAAAAACAGCAGCCAAAAGACGAGCGCGCTCGGAGCAAAAAACGCAAGTAGGCCTGCTTGTCGTTTCAGAAATCGCCATTGAGGCGGTTTTGATGTCCGAGCAATCGGCGAGCACCCTGGCGAAAACGGGGTAAATCAAAGCACCGCTAGTCGGTGCTTTGTTTTTTGCGGCAATCCCCGCCCCGGCGGGCGGGGGCACTGCCGGCAAAGACCTGAGCTGTGTCGCAGATACCGGGACGGCCCCTTCGCTTCAAACGTAAGTGTTTGCTGTTTGCGGTTTAAGGTCTTTAAAAGCGGTAGTGTGGCAATAGGCGATCCATCCTGATTAGCCACCATAGACCGGAGGTCTATATGTCTTTTATAGATAAAACCATTTTCAATATACGCGCAAGAACGCAAGTGCCTGTAGCCGACGTAGATAGCCGTGATGTCTCTGATGACGACTACATTTTCCACCAGCCCTTTCGCACCATGGCTGAGCCGCCAGAGCCATTGACCAAAAAAATCTATATCACCAAAGTCGTGCGCCTTTTGCAGCAGGCGGCTGTCAATAAGCCAGCGGCCTGATCACTGAAGGAGATCACTATGTTTGTATTTCCACTGTGGGTTAAGGGGCCATTTTGGTCCAGCTTGAAAAGCTGGGCTTTTCCATGGATACCCATTCCGCTGCCGATCGAGAAAGCAGAAACGCCTCTGCATGCGCAAAATATGCAAGAGCAGGAGCAAGAACAAAAAATTAACCGAGATGCTTAAGCTTTCAGAAATGGTGTTCGCGAGCCATGAATGGCAAGCCATTTGAACCTCACCCCATAGGTTGGCCCGCTCTGGCTTGATGGGGTGCTTCTTTTGCGCGAAGTATGACTTTTAGCATCGCTTGCATACATCAAAAGCCGTTGAAGGCGGGGCCAGAATGCATCCACGGTGCTGCCTGACCTACTGCTCGCTTCGGCCAATCCGCCTGCCCGCCAGCCTGCGCAGCCACACACTCCTGGGCTTTGAGCGTGCATACCGTGCGCATATCTGCAAGGTCGATGAGAACCTGCAGACCTCAAGGCGCTGCCGCCCCACAAAAAATAATCCAAATTTTTTCCCGAGCGACCTGAGGGTTCTGCCCACCCGTGCGACTCCATGGGTAGTGCTGGCTATTTCCAGGCAGTTGGAGACCTTGTTTATGCGGCAGTCGCGCAGTGTTTTTGCACCCCGGGCCTTGGCCCTGTCTTTGTTCGTGGCGGGGGCCATTCCCGCTGGGGCGCAGGCCCAGGCCGATGCCCCGGCCCAGGTGGCCATTGCCGCCCAGCCTTTGGGGCAGGCGCTCCATACCTTGGCCCAGCAAACGGGGCTGCAGCTGTTGTATGCCCCGGCCGTGGTGGCGGGCAAGCAGGGGCCGGCGGTATCGGGCAGCATGGCGCCGCGCCAGGCGCTGGCGCAATTGCTGGCAGGCAGTGGCTTGGTGGTGGTGCCCCAGGGGCGGGCCCTGGTGATCAAACCGGCCGAGGCGGCCGTGCCGCAGAGCGGGGCCGAGACCACGTTGGCGCCGGTGACAGTGCAGGCCGATGCGCTGCGCGAGAGCGCCTCGGGCCCCGTGGGCGGTTTGGTGGCGCGGCGCAGTGCGACGGCCACCAAGACCGATACGCCGCAGTCGGAGACGCCCATGTCGGTGACGGTGGTGCCGCGCGAGCAGATCGTGGCCCAGGGCGCTGATTCGCTGGACCAGGCGCTGGAGTACTCGGCGGGCATCATGCCGCTGCAGGGCGGGGCGATGCGCCATATCGGCACGGGCTTTACCGTGCGCGGCTTCAATGTGACCGGGGCGGCGCCGCTGTACCTGAACGGCGCGCGCTTTCCCATCAACTCGCTGAGCGGGGCGGTGGAGCCCTATGCCTATGAGCGGGTGGAGGTGCTCAAGGGCCCGGCCTCGATCCTCTATGGGCAGGCAGCGCCGGGCGGCGTCTTCAACCTGGTGAGCAAGCGCCCCACCGATGCGCCGCTGCGCGAGGTGGAGCTGGAGCTGGGCAGCTGGAACAAGAAGCAGATCGCGGCCGATGTGAGCGACCAACTGACCGAGGACGGGCGCATGCGCTACCGTCTGACCGCGCTGGCGCGCGATGCGGACGGCATGATCGACGAGATGCGCAATGACCGCCTGTCGCTGCCGGGCCTGAGCCTGGGCGCCGGTGTGCGCCATGTCGGCTGGCAAGAGATAGACCGCATGCGCATGCCCACCTACACCTTGCTGGATGCTGCTGTGCGCTACCAGTACCAGCAGTGGCAGTTGGCGTTGAATGTGAAGAACCTGGCCAACAAGACCTACCTGTCGGCCTGCACCGGCGTCTGCCTGTACGGCGATGCGCGCAATGTGACGTTGACGGCGCGGGTGAATTGGTAAATGGGAGGAGGGCAGCGGCGCGGGCATGGCGCTGCTGCAGCTGCCGACTGCTGTAGCCCCAGCCCAAAGACAAAAGGCGTGGACCCGAGGGTACCACGCCTTTTTTATCGCTGCCACCGCCCATCTGCTGCGGCATCTGCTTCAGTACACATCGCGCCGGTACCGCCCCTCGTCGATCAAGGCGTTCAGCCCTTCTTCGCCGAGCAGCTCGGTCAGCGCGTCATCCACACCGGTGGCCATGCCGTCATAGCTGCCGCAGACGTAGATGACGGCGCCCCGGGCCAGCCAGGCCTGGAGCGGCTCGGCGGCGGCACGCAAAGCATCTTGCACATAGCGGTGCGGGCCTTGGCCGGGGGCCAGGTTGCTGGCATCGCGGGCGTCGCGCGAGTAGGCGTAGTCGGCGCGTGCGATCTGGCCATGGGCCTGCCAGACGCAGACCTCGTCTTCGGCATAGGAGTCGTGCGCGCGGCGGCGTTCACCAAAGATCAGCCAGTTGTCAAACTGGCCCTGGGCGATGCGCTGGCGCAGATGGCCGCGCAGGCCGGCGTAACCCGAACCATTGCCCATAAAGATGGCGGGCCGCGCATCACCGACCAGCGGCGCAAAGCCGGGGTTGTCGACCAGGCGCAGTGCAATGCTGCTGCCCAGCGCCGCATGTGCGGTGAGCCAGCCCGAGGCCAAGCCCAGCTGCGGAGCGGCGCCTGGCTGCTCGCGCAGCGTTTGGCGTACATAGAGGCGGATGCGGCCATCGGCGGGCAACGAGGCCAGCGAGTAGCTGCGCGGGGCGAGCGGGTGGAGCTGGTCGGCCACGGCCTGGGCCGATGTGGCGGGGGCCGAGAGCGTGGGCAGCTCGCAGGCGCTCAGTGCATCGCGCAAGCTGCTGGCGCTGCCGCGCCACTGCACGGCGGCGCTGCCATCGAGCTGATGCGCCTGCAGCCAGGCATCGACCTGGGCGGGCGCCTGCTGGGCCTTGACCTCGACCAGGCCACCGGCCTGCCACTGCAGCGCTTGCTCAGGCGCAAAGCCCAGCTCCACCTGGTAGAGCGGCTGGCCGCTGCTGCCGGGGTTGAGGTGGTGGCGGCTGAGCAACTGAGCGGGTGCAAAGACGGCGTCGGGTGCGTCGGAATCGGCCACGCTGGCAGCGGTGTTGACTGCCACAGTGGCGGGTTCCGCGTTCACGCCCCAGTGCGCAGCCAGTGCCTGCAGCCAGGCTTGCCATGCGGCGTCGTCCTCGGCATCCATGGTGATGGGGGCAAACACGGGCTGGGCCCCCAGGCGCTCGAGCTGCGCGGCCAGCGCCAGGCCAAAGCCGCAGAACTGGCCGTACTGGCGGTCACCCAGCGCCAGCATGCCAAAGCGCTGGTGGGCCAGCGGCGTGCCTTGCGTTTGCTGCAACAGGCGCGCCAGGCGGCGGGCGCTGTCGGGCGGCTGGCCTTCGCCAAAGGTGCTGGCCACCCACAGCAGCTGCCTATGCGGCTGCAGCTGGACCATATCCAGGCTGGCGGCGGGCAGCAGCTGTGCGGCCAGGCCCGCGCTGCGCAGGCGCGCGACGGTGCGCACCGCCAGCTGCTGGGCATGGCCGGCCTGGCTGGCGTAGACCACGGCCATGCTGGCGCCGGTGTTGGCGCCCCTAGTTGGTCCTGCCTGCGGGCCATCGCCCGCCAGCAGCGCGCGCTGGGCCTTGGCGGCGGCGCGGGAGCTGCGGCGCCGTTCCAGATAGAGCAGCCAGCCGGTAATCGCAAACAGCGGCATCATCAGTGCCGCGACGGTGACGATGATGCGGCCCGTCAGCCCAAAATAGGTGCCGGTGTGCAGCGGGTAGATGGCAGCCAGCGCGCGGCGGCCGGCGGGCAGATCGGCAAAGCGGTCGTCGCGCTGCACGCTGCCATCGAGGCTCAGGCTGAGCTGGTTGCGCGCGCGGTCATGCGGGGCGCCGGCGCCCCACCAGCTGAACTGCACAGGCTGGTCGGCGCGCTGGGGCAGGCGCATTTGCGCAAACTGCCAGCCGCTGGCCAGCTGTGTAAAGCTTTGCCAGGCGGGCTCAAGGCTAGCGGGCTCGATCTGCAGCGGCGGCGCCTTGCGGGCGGCTTCTTGCGCGGCCGATTGCTCGGCCCGGGCGGCTGCGCGGGAGGGCGCGCCCATCCAGCGGTCCACGGGCGCGCGCACCGCATCAAAGGCCCAGTACATGCCGGTCAGGGTCAGCATCACATAGACGACCAGCACCCAGGTGCCAGCCACCGAGTGCAGGCCCCACAAAAACGGCCGGCCCTTGCGCCGCACATTGAAGGTGAGCCAGCTGCGCCAGGACAGCGGCTTGGCTGGCCAGCGCAGGTACAAGCCCGAGAGCGACAGCAGCAGCAGGCACAGCGAGAGGCTGCCCGTTATCGGCTTGCCATCGTCGCGCGGCAGCAGCAGCCAGCGGTGCAGGCGCTCGTTCCATTCAAAGAACTCGCGGCCGCTTTGCGCTGGCAGCTGGGCGCCGGTGTAGGGGTGGAGGTAGACGCTCTGGCCCCGGCGCTCACCTTTTTCGGGCGCAAAGGCCAACTGGGCGCTGCGCCCGGGCTCGGCATACAAGGTGATGCGGTCGATACGGCGCTGCTCACCGCTGGCCCGCACTGCCGCCAGCAACTGGGGCGGTGTCAGCGCCGGGCTTGGCTGCACCGGCACGCTGGCGGTCCCCGGGTTGGCCCAGTCCAGCACCTCGTCCTGGAAGGAATAGGTGGCGCCGGTGAGGCCAATGACGATCAGCACGGTGCCCGCAGTAATGCCGATCAGCCAATGGATCTGGAACCAGATATTTTTAAAACTCCACATGCTTGTCTTTGTTGTCTTTTGATACTGTCGGACTGCTCAAGCTTAAAAATCCACGACCGCGCGCAGCACGGCCTGGCGGCGCTCACCCAGCGACACATAGACGGGGCTGCCCGAGGAGCTGACATAGTTCTTGTCGAACAGGTTCTTGATGTTGAGCTGCAGCTTGACCATGCGGCCGCTCCAGGGGCGCTCCCAGCTGACAAAGCTGTCGGCGACGGTGTAGCCGGCGTTATTGAAGCTGTTGGCGGCATCACCCGCGCGGCGGCCCACATGGCGCAGGCCGGCGCCGACACGCCAGCGGTCACTGCTGCTGGCTGCAAAATCATAGGCGGCAAAGAGCGAGGCGGTGTGGCGCGCCACATTGGCCAGGCGGTTGTCCTGGTATTGCGGGTCGTCGGTCACCGCGGCATCGGTGTAGGCATAGGTGCCAATCAGCTGCCACTGCTTGCCCAGGCGGCCAGCGGCATCGAGCTCCAGGCCGCGCGAGCGGGCACCGCCCACGGCGCGGGCATAGCTTTGGCCGTCGATGGTCTCGTTCACCACCACATTGCGCTTGCGGATGTCGTAGAGCGCAGCGGTGGCGGTGATGCCGGCCGGCGACTCCCACTTGGTGCCCAGCTCCCAGGCCTTGGCGGTCTCGGGTGGCAGGGTGCCGATGACGCTGCCAATGCTGCTTTGCGGCTTGAAGGATTCGCTGTAGCTGCCGTAGATGGACCATTCGGTACTGGGCTGCCAGACCAGGCCAGCGCGCGGCACGAACTTGCTGCCATCCGATTCGCTGCCCACCACAAAGGGCCGGCCCTTGCCCGCGATCTGGTCGTAGTGCTGCCAGCGCCCGGCCAGCTGCAGCAGCCACTGGGGCGAGAGGCGGATCGAATCCTGCGCAAACAGCGCCTGCTGGCGGATCTTGTCGCTCTGGGCGCTTTGCGCCTCGTCGATCGTGGTGGCATTGGGCAGGTTGCCGTAAACCGGGTCGTAGACATTGAAGCCGCCGCTGTTGCTGCCCCGAATGATGTCGCGGCGGAAGATATTGCTGTCTTCGGCGTCGAACCCGGCCAGGATCTCATGCGTCATGCCGCCCGCCTGCAGCTTGCCTTCCAGGTTGATCTGGCCGACATGCTGCTGGCTCAATGCCCCGCGCGTGCCATCGGGCCGGCGCGTGAGGATGCCGGTTGTGGGGTTGAGCGACACCGGCCGGGCCTGGTAGTCGTCATAGCGGTTGCGGTTGTAGCTGTAGGCGGCGTTGAGCTTCAACTGGCTATTGAGGCTGTGCTGGGCCTGCACGGTGAAAAAATCCGAATCGCCCAAGGTGCGGTTGTAGGCCTCGTCCAGGCGCTCGCGGCGGTCGATGGTCACAGGCCGGCCGGTGCGGCTGTCGATCACGGTGCCCCGGTCAAAGGGCTGCTCGTAGTCGGTGTGCTCGTAGGACATGCGCACATAGGTGTCGCGCCCATACCAGGCCAGCGACGGGGCGATGACGGTCTGGCGGTTCTTGCCAAAGTTGCGCCAGTAGTCGACATCGCTGGTATCGGCGATGAAGCGGTAGGCCAGGCCCTGCTCGCCGATGGGGCCTGTCAGATCGAGCGAGGCACCGCCGCCGCCATAGCTCGACAGCGAGGCGCCCACCTGGCCGGCAAAGCTGAGCTGGGGCTTCTTGGTGACCATATTGATCACGCCGCCCGGGTCCATTGTGCCGTAGAGCACCGAGCTGGGGCCCTTGAGCACCTCGACCCGCTCGGTCGTGAAGGTGAGGTTGCGCGCCAGCACGGTGCGGATGCCATCGCGCAGGATGGAGCCATCGCGGTTGAAGCCAAAGCCGCGCTTGATCACCGCATCCTGCGTGCCGCCCAGGGTATTGGCCTGGGTGATGCCGCTGACGTTGTAGAGCGCCTCGTCGATGGAGCGCACCTGCTGGTCCTGCAGCACCTGGGCGGGCACCACGGCAATGGCCTGGGGCACATCGCGCAGCGCGGCATCGCTGCGGGTGGCGGTGGTGGCGCGCTTGGGCTGGTAGCCCACTTCCTGCGCTTTTTCTTGCACGATGACCTGGGGCAGCACGGCTTCAGCGGCCGGAGCGGTGGTGGCGCTGGTGGCGCTGGTGGCCGTATCCGACGCGGTTTGTGCCACGGCGGGCCAGGCGGCAATCGCCAGCGCGATGCTGCTCAGGCAGGTCAGCGGGTGGAAGGGGGCGGAGCGGGCGGTGGTGCGAGAAGGGGTCATCAGAGGGTCACAAAACAGGCGAAGCCATCGGCAAAAAAGACCCGCATCAGGTGTTGCGGGTCTTGTGTTACGAAGGCGGGTAATAGGTGGATCAGAACGCGTAGCGGCCCTGGACGTAGAAGGTGCGCGGCGCGCCCACCATGCGGCCGGGGTTGCCGTCGACATTGCGCGTGTAGTAGCGGTGGTCGGCGATATTGTTCACGCCGACCATGATTTCGCTGCCCTTGTACTGCGGCACCTTCCAGCTGACCTGGGCGTTCCACAGGCGAAAGCCCGGGATGCGGCCCACATTGGCATTGGCCGATTCGGCCTCGGTGTTGGCCAGGTCCGAGTACTGCTTGCTCTGGTGCGTGCTCGACAGGTTAAAGCCCCAGGCATTGCGCTCATAGCGCACACCCACGGTGTCGGTGTTGCGCGCGTAGAAAGGCACATCGAGCCCGGCGGTGGTGCCGGATTTCTGGATCGCCTTGGTGTAGGTGTAGTTGCCATACACCGTGGTGCCTGCCAGAGCGCTGGCCTTGTCAAAGCTGTACTCCAGCGCCAGCTCCAGGCCCTGGTGCTTGGTGGCACCAATATTGGCAAAGGTGACGGGCACGACGCCGGGCGTCTGCAGAATCTGGTTGTCAAAGCGCAGGTCAAACACCGTGGCCTCGGCGCGCCACTGCTTGTCTTGCCAGCGGGCACCGAGCTCCTTGGTCTTGGCCACTTCGGGGCGCAGTGGGTTGGCCGCCGTTTGCGAGTTCAGCTGGATGTTCTGCACCGGGCCGAACGAGGTGGTGTAGTTGGCAAACAGCGTGAGGGCCGGGTTGACCAGGTAGGACACGCTGACCGAGGGCAGCCACTTGTTGTTGCGCGTGTCAAAGCTTTGGCCGCTGCTCCGGTCATCGCGCTCGGATTGGATGTGCTCAAAGCGCACGCCGGGGGTGATGCGCCAGGCGCCGATGGCGATGCGGTCGTCGATATAACCGGCATGGGCATCGGTGGCATTGTCGAACGAGGTGGTGGCGCCCATCACGTTGGTGGACAGGTTCAGCAGGCTGCTGTTGTCGTCACCGCGCTCGCGGATGTAGCGGTAGCCCACGGTCACATCGTGGGTGCTGCTGCCCAGCGCAAAACGCTGGGTGTAGCGCGGCTCGATGCCCAGGGTCTGGTAGTTGCGCGGCTGGTAGTTGATCTGGGTCTGCGCGGCATTGATCAGGCGGCTCGAGCGCGCGCTGTCGTTGTAGTAGGCGCGGATCTCGAACTCCTGCGTGTCCGAGATGGTGTTGATATAGCCCAGGTCCAGGCCCTTGCGCTCGCCGTCCCAGCTATCGGTGGGGCGGGTGTTCTGGAAGGGGTTGGCGTTGTACTGGGCGACCGTGAGGCCCCCGGGCGTGTTGGAGCGCACATCGTAGTATGACAGCTTGCCGTAGACCTCGGAGCTGCCCGACAGCGCGTAGCGGAACTTCAGCGCCACGTCGTTCAAACGCTCATCGCTGTCCTTGCGCCATTCGGAGCCCGTCATGCCCGAGTACAGCAGCGCCCAGCCCAGGCCGTTGTCCAGCTGCGAGCCCAGGAAAGTGCTGTAGAGCGTGTTGTTCTCTCCGCCCTTGCCAAAGCCGTTGTAGCGCAGGGTCACGTCGCCGGTGATGTCCTTGCTGGTGGGGATGGCGCGGGTGTTGAAGTTGATGATGCCGCCGACGTTTTGCGGGCCGTAGCGCACCGCGCCGCCGCTGCGCACCACATCGATGGATTCGATATTGGCCAGGCTCACCGGCGCAAACGACAGCTGGGGCTGGCCGTAGGGCGCCACGGCCAGCGGCACGCCATCGAGCAGCACGGTCGAGCGCGGCGAGTAGCGGCCGGTCAGACCGCGCACCCCGATATTGAGCGACACCGCGCTGCCGGCGGTGCCGGAGTTGTCGCTGCTTTGCACGCCGGGGATGCGGCGCATCACATCGCCAATGCTCGACGCACCGCTGTTCTCGATCACGTCCTTGTCGACGATGGTGCGAGCCCCGGCAAAGGTCTTGAGCTGGTTTTGCAGGCCGCTGCCCAGCAGATCGCCCGAGACCTGGATGGTCTCCAGGGTGCTCTCTGCGACCGGCTCGTCATCGGCAGCAGGCGCGGCCGCCGCCTGGGCCAGCGCGCTGGCCGCTGGTGCCAGGCTGATCAGGACGGCTGCTGTGATCTGGCTCAGGGCCGGGCGGGGGCCCGATGGCTTGCGCGAAGTGCGGGTGGATGCGGACATGGTGAAGGCAGCAAAAAACGAGGCGGGCACAGCACAACGGCGCCAGTCAGGGGCGCCGCAGCGTGGTTGGCCAGGGGATGAGTGTTAGGAATGAGAATGAATTGTATTTAAAAGCGTGGCGGCTCCTGCAGCTATCGCAGCGCCTGCGGCCTAAAAAGCGGTGATCCAGTGTGAATACCTACTTGTGGGGTGTGTATGTATGTTGCTTTGGGGCAACTACGCGGGGCATCTCCCTACTCGTAGCAGGGTGCCGGGCAGCGCTGGGATGGGGAAACCGCACTGCATCAAACTTGCGTTTAAGCCCGCCATCAGATGGCGGCGGCAGCTGGCTTATGCGGGCATCCAATCGGCCTGCCAGCGCGCTGCCAGGCGCTGGCTCAGTTGCAAGGGCAGGCCGACCCGGTCAAAACCGACGACGGTGATCTGCTCGGCGCAGCGGGGGCGCTCGGGCAGTTGCGCAAAGCGGCCATCGGTCAGCAGCCAGACACAGGCATGCACGGGGCCCTGGCGGCGGGCGCGCTGCAGCAGGCGCTCGAGCAAGGCAATGGCGCTGGCCAAAGGGCTGCCGCCGCCGCCGCCAATGGGCCGGATCCAGCCCTCGTTCCAGGCCTGGGCCTTGGCCTCTGCCTGGATCACATAGGCGCTGTCGCCGCTAAAGCCCAGCACGCAGAGCCGGTCGCGCTGGCGGTAGGCCTGGTCGGCCAAGGCCTGCAGGTAGCCCTTGGCTCGGGCGAGTTGCTGGCTGCGCAGCATGGAGGCCGAGGTATCAAGCAGCACGCAGTGCATGAGCTGCGCGCCGGCGGGCTGCTTGCGGTAGCGCAGGTGCGGGCGCGCCAAGGGGGCCTGGCCTTTGGCGGCCAGGCTGCGGGGCCAGTCAATGCGCTGGCTGGCCGTTGCCAGCAGGCGCCCGGCACGCTGCGTGCTCTGCGCGCGCCCCAGCTTGGCCTTGCCGGCCAGGCTGGGGCGCGTCAGGCTTTTTTTGCGGTAAAGGGCCGCAGGGCCTTGACGGGCTCGATACCGGTATGGCGCGGCGCGGCCATGCCGCCCCAGCCATCGGGCTGGTTGCGCTCGGCGTTGGGGCTGCTGCTGGCGGTGTCGGCATGGCCGTTTTGGGGCTTGGTCTGTGCCTGGTTTGGCTGTTGCCGCTGCGGTTGTTGATGTAGGTCTTGTTGATCGTTGGCCTGGCCACTGGGCGATGGTGGCTGCGCGGCATCGGCATTGCGGCGGTGGGCCAGCGCCAGCTCGGCCACGGCCTGCACATCGGCCAGGCTGACCTCGGCATGGCCCGCCAGCGCGGCCTGGGCGCGCGCGGCGCGCAGCATCACCAGGTCGGCGCGCACGCCTTCGGCGCCCGATTGCTGGCACAGCTGCGCCACGGCATCCAAGATGGCCTCGGGCCAGGGCACCTGGGCCAGGTGCTCGCGCGCGGCGGCAATCTGTTGGCGCAGCTGGGCTTGGGCCTGTTCATAGCGGGCGCAGAACTGGGCCGGGTCCGCATCAAAGGCCATGCGGGCGCGCACAATGCGCTTGCGCGTGTCCACATCAGGCACATTGGGCAGGCGCACAAACAGGCCAAAGCGGTCGAGCAGCTGCGGGCGCAGCTGGCCTTCTTCGGGGTTCATCGTGCCGATCAGTGCAATGCGCGCGGCATGCTGGTGCGAGACGCCATCGCGCTCGATGCGGTTGGTGCCGCTGGCGCTGACATCGAGCAGCAAGTCCACCAAGCCATCGGGCAACAGGTTGACCTCGTCCACATACAGGATGCCCTGGTGCGCCTGGGCTAGCAGGCCGGGGCGGAACTGCACCGCAGAGGACTGCAGCGCAGCTTCCAGATCGAGCGCGCCTTGCAGTTGCTCCTCGGTGGTGCCCAGCGGCAGATTGACAAAATGGCCGCTGGGCAGCAGCGCAGCCAGCGCGCGGGCACTGGTGGATTTAGCGGTGCCGCGCGGGCCTTCCACCAGCACGCCGCCCAGCTGCGGATCGACGGCCAAGAGCAGCAAAGCCTGCTGCAGCGCAGCCTGGCCCTCAATGGCGCTAAACGGAAAATGCAGATCGGTGGCGGTGCTCATCGCATCTCCAGCAGGTGTTCGGTCTCGAGCAAATGGGTCTCCAGCAATTGGGGGTAGTCGCCAGGCGCTTGCCACAGGCCGCGCTGTATGGCTTCGAGCAGGCGCTCACACATGCCGTGGAAGGCCTGCGGATTGTGCTGCTGCATAAAGGCACGCGTGGTGGCATCGGCGACAAAGGCATCGGTCACGCGGGCGTATTGGTCGTCGCGCACCACACGGGCCGTGGCATCAAAGGCAAAGAGGTAGTCCACCGTCGCGGCAATCTCGAACGCGCCCTTGTAGCCATGGCGCTGCACGCCCTCGATCCACTTGGGGTTGGTGGCGCGCGCGCGCACCACGCGGCTGATCTCTTCTTGCAGGCTGCGCATGCGCGGCGAATCAGGGTTGCTGTGGTCGCCAAAGTACAGGGCCGGTTGCTGGCCGCTGTAGTGGCGCACGGCAGCGGCCATGCCGCCCTGGAACTGGTAGTAGTCGCCCGAGTCGAGCACATCGTGCTCGCGGTTGTCCTGGTTGTGCAGCACCAGCTGCATCTCTGAGAGGCGCCGCACAAAGGTCTCGGGCACCTGGCTGCCATCGTCGTGCTGGCCGTAGGCATAGGCGCCCCAGTTGCGGTAGGCCGTTGCCAGGTCTTCGTCGCTTTGCCACTGGCCGCTGTCGATCAGGCCCTGCAGGCCAGCGCCGTAGCTGCCGGGCTTGGCGCCAAACACGCGCAGGCCCGCTTGGTGGCGCGCCTCCTTGGCGTCCAGCCCTTGCTGCAGCAGCAGCGCGGCCTCGGCCAGCACGCGGGCGCGGATCGGGTTTTGCGCAGCGTCTTCGTCTTCCAAGGCCGCCACTTTTTGCACGGCGGCATCAAACAAACGGATCACATTGCTGAACGCATCCCGGAAAAAGCCCGAGACGCGCAAGGTCACATCGACCCGGGGCCGCCCCAGCACATGCAGCGGCAGCACCTCAAAATCGCTGACGCGCCAGCTGCCATCGGCCCAGGTGGGGCGCACGCCCATCAGCGCAAAGGCCTGCGAGATATCGTCGCCACCAGTGCGCATCGTCGCCGTGCCCCACACAGACAGGCCAATGGTGACTGGGTACTCGCCATGCTCTTGCGTGTAGCGCTCGACCAGCAACTGGGCAGATTTGAATCCCATGCCCCAGCTGGTTTGCGTGGGGATGGCGCGCGTATCGACCGAGAAGAAATTGCGGCCGGTGGGCAGCACATCGGGCCGGCCGCGCGTGGGCGCGCCGCTCGGGCCCGCTGGCACAAAGCGGCCCGCCAGGCCGCGCAGCAGCTGCAGCAGCTCTTGCGGGCCACAGGCGGCCAGGCGCGGTCGCAGATCCTGCTGCACGCGGGCCAGCACGGTCTGGGTGTGGCCGGCCGCCAGGTCGGCCAGCGCTTGCGGTAGGGTAGCGCCGGGTACCAGGATTTGCAAGGCCAGCAGCTCCAGCCGCTCGCGCGTGTCGCCGTGGTGGCGCCAGGGCTGCTCGTGCAGATCTTGCAGCAATGCGGGGCGCGGGCCGGTCCAGGGCTCGGCCCAGTCGGCATCGAGTGGGTCAAAGTCCAGGCCCAGATCACGGGCGATGGCGCGCACCAGGCTTTGGTTGGCGCCCTTGCCACCACCGACGGGGTGGCGCGCCAAGGCGAGCAGGGTGTCCATCTCCAGCCGGCCGGCGGGCGAGACGCCGAAGATATGCAGGCCGTCGCGGATCTGGCTTTCCTTGAGCTCACACAGGTAGGCATCGGTGCGGTTGAGCAGCTGCTGCTCTTCCTCGTCGCTGGCGGGGGCCTGCAGGCCCAGGTCCTGGTGCAGGTCGTGCTGCACGATGTGGGCAAGGATCTGCTGGCGCAGGATTTGCGCGCGCTTGTGGTCCAGGGTGGCGGCCTCGTAGTACTCGTCCACCATGCGCTCCAGATCGCGCGTGGGCCCATAGCTCTCGGCGCGGGTGAGCGGGGGCATCAGGTGGTCAATGATCACGGCCTGGGCGCGGCGCTTGGCCTGCGTGCCTTCGCCGGGGTCATTGACGATAAAGGGGTAGAGGTGGGGCAGGGGGCCCAGCACCAGATCGGGCCAGCAGTTGGCCGACAGCGCGACGCTCTTGCCGGGCAGCCATTCGAGGTTGCCGTGCTTGCCCACATGCACCATCGCATCGGCCTGCCACTGGCTGCGCAGCCAGTGGTAGAAGGCTAGGTAGTAGTGCGGCGGCACGAGATCCGGGTCATGGTAGGCGGCCAGTGCATCGAGCTGGTAGCCGCGTGCCGGCTGCACGCCGACAAAGATCTGGCCCAGGCGCAGCCCTGCCACCATAAAGCGGCCGTCGCGCAGCATCGGGTCTTGTGCGGGCGCGCCCCAGCGCGCGGTGATGGCCTGCTGGTTTTCGGCGGGCAGGCTGTCAAAGTACTGCAGGTAGTCGGCCAGGCTCAGGCTTTGCCAAGCGGCGCGTGTGGCCCAGGAGTCGGGCGCATTGGTGATGCCTTGCTGCAAAAGATCCATCAGCGCCTGGCTGTCTGCGGGCATGGCATCGACGGCATAGCCGTCTGCCGCCAGCGCGCGCAGGATCTCGATGACCGACGCTGGTGTATCGAGCCCCACGCCATTGCCGATGCGGCCTTCGCTGCTGGGGTAGTTGGCCAGCACCAGCGCCAGGCGCTTGTCGGCATTGGGCTTGCGGCGCAGCCGGCACCAGCGCTGGGCGAGTTCGACCACAAAGCCCATGCGCTCGGGGTGGGCCTGGTACTGCACCACATCGGACTGGGTCAGATCGCTGCGGTGTGACAGGCCCTTGAAGCTGATCGCCCGCGTGATGATGCGGCCATCGACCTCAGGCATCGCCACATGCATCGCAATATCGCGCGGCTGCAGGCCGTGGGTGCTGTCCAGCCAGGTCTGCTCGTTGCTACCCGACAG
The DNA here is from genome assembly GCF_003105075.1 of Comamonas sp. JNW. Lineage (NCBI taxonomy): Bacteria > Pseudomonadati > Pseudomonadota > Betaproteobacteria > Burkholderiales > Comamonadaceae > Comamonas > Comamonas sp. JNW. The sequence goes on along the minus strand of NZ_QETI01000001.1, from coordinate 434,219 downwards.
GATCAGCTGTAGCACGGGGATGTCGCCGGCCAGTGCATGGTCGCCGGGCGTATCGAGCGAGGCCTGCGAGAACGCGGTGGTGTTGAGGATCAGGGCCACGTCTTCGCTGGCGCACAGTGCCTGCAAGGCCGCCAGGCACCCGGCGTCCTTGAGCGACTGCAAGGCCAGCGGCAGCGGGTTCATGCCCTTGGCGAGCAGGGCCTGGCACAGGTCGGCAAACACCTGGGTGTTGCCCGACTGCAGATGCGCTTTGTAGAACAGCAGCATGACCACCGGCGCGCCGGGCTGCCACTGCAGCGGGCCGGGTTGCTGCCAGGTGGCGACCGTAGCCTCGTCGCTCGCTGGGTGGTAGACGGCCACCGCCGGCAAGGGGCGCGGGGGCAGCGCCGCATGCGGGCCGTCCAAGAGGCCGTGCCAGACAAAGCGGAACAGCTCGCGCGCATTGGCCAGGCCGCCTTCGCGCAGGTAGCGCCACAAGCTGCGGCAGTCTTGCTGCGCCACCGTGCTTTTTTGCAGCAGGTTCAGGTCTTCACTGCTGTCGCCCGAGAACATGGCCAGCGCAATCTTGTGGGCACGGCACAGCGACATGACGCGCTCGGTGCCATAGGGCCAGTAGCTCTCGCCGCCCAGGTGGTCGATGATGATGACTTTGGCATGCTGCAGCACCTCATCGGCATACAGATCGACCGATGCGGGCTGGCGCAGGTACATCAGATTGGCCAGCCGGACGCTGGGCAGTTGCTCGCCATCCATGCCGGCCCGCAGCTGCTCATAGGCTTGCGCCAGCAGGGCCAAGGTGGTGTCTGCGGCGCTCAGGATCACGATGTCGGCCGGGCTTTGGCCCAGGCTGGAGACAAAGGCCTCGTCGTCGACAAAACCACCGGGCTGGACCGCGAGCAAATGCATCAGAGCGCTCCGACTGGGCTGGCAGCGAGCTGGGCGCGGATGGCGGCCTCGTCCAGGTCATGCCCGATAAAGACCAGGTGGCTGCCGCGCTTTTCATCGGCGCGCCATGGGCGGTCAAAGTAGCTGTCAAAGCGCTTGCCCACGCCATGCACCACCAGGCGCATCGGCTTGCCGGGCAGGGCCACAAAGCCCTTGATGCGGTAGACGGTTTGCTGCGCGACTACCTCGGCCAGCTGGGCCAGCAGCGCTTCGCGTTCCACCTCGCCCAGTTGCACGACGACCGAGTCGAAATCGTCATGGTCGTGCTCGTCATGCACATGGCCGGCTTCGTGCTCGTGGTGGCCCTTGCGCGATTCGATGCTCTCTTCAGACGCGCTGGACAGGCCCAGCACCACATCCAGGTCGATGCGGCCATGGTCGGCAGCGACGATCTTGACGGCGGGTGGAATGTCTTCGCGCACCAGGGCCTCGACGGCCGCGCGGTCGGCGGCGCTGGCCTGGTCAAGCTTGCTCAGCACCACCAGGTCGGCGGAGATGAGCTGGTCTTCAAACAGCTCATGCAGCGGCGACTCGTGGTCGAGGTTGGGGTCCTGCTTGCGCTGCAGATCGACGGCGGCGGGGTTGGCGGCAAACTGGCCGGCCGCAGCGGCGGGCACATCGACCACGGTGATCACCGCATCGACCGTACAGGCGTTCTTGATCTCGGGCCAGTTGAAGGCCTGCACCAGGGGCTTGGGCAGGGCCAGGCCGCTGGTCTCGATAAGGATATGGTCGATATCGTCCCGGCGCTCGATGAGCTTGCGCATCACGGGGTAGAACTCTTCCTGCACGGTGCAGCACATGCAGCCATTGGCCAGTTCATAGAGCTGGCCGGCCTGCTCGCCGTTCTCGTCATCGCAGCCAATGCCGCAGCCGCGCAGGATCTCGCCATCGATGCCCAGCTCGCCAAACTCATTGACGATCACCGCAATGCGGCGGCCGTTGGCGTTGGACAGGATATGGCGCAGCAAGGTGGTCTTGCCGCTGCCCAGAAAGCCGGTGACGATGGTGGCTGGAATCTTCTGGCTGGTGCGCATGGGGGATGTCTCCAAATAAAAAGGGGAGGGCTGCCGGGCAAGCCTGCGGCGGGGCCGGTGGGCGCAGTGCGCGGGGCAGTCTGAAACAAAAAGGGGGGAGGCGGGGCGGGGGCAGGGGCCGGCGCTGGACGAGTGCTGGCCGCCTAGCGGCCGCATCCCGCCAACGGCCAGGCCAGGCCTGTGCGCCACAGCGCAGGGTGCAAGGGCAGCGCCAAGCGGCGGCTGGGGGCAGGTGTCTGCATGGGAACTCCAGGAAAAGCGCGTCCTAGGCAAACCAGCGGGCTTGATGCCGGTGAGAGCTGGTTCGGGGGTGGCTTGGCACAAAGGTCTGACTTGGCAGCGCAAGGCGCGGGGCGAGCCCGGGGCCTGCGGCAGCGATACAGTGGCGCGACCGTGCCGGATTGTCACCGGCTTCTTTGCGAACAAGTGCGGGCCATTCTACTGCGTCCGCGGGCTTGGCTGGGGGCGCCGGCATGGTGGGTGGCATGGCTTCTCGCTGATCTGGGACACCGATTGGCGCGAGTCTTCAGCAAGCCCTTGTTGATGGCTATCAAAGAGGCTTGTCCTGTTGCAAAGCCTGCCAGCGCAGTCTGCGATGATGCGTTGGCACCGCTGCCCGCCCTTTGCAGGGGCCTTGTTTGTCCACCATTGAGCTGTTCGCCCATGTCCACACGTCTGCACGCCGTCCAATCCGATATCACCCAACTCCATGTGGGAGCGATCGTGAACGCCGCCAACTCGTTGCTGCTGGGCGGTGGTGGTGTGGATGGTGCCATCCACCGTGCAGCAGGCCCGGACCTGGTACATGAATGCAGGCTGTTGGGTGGTTGCAAAACAGGGGATGCCAAGCTGACCCAGGCCTACCGGCTGCATGCGGACTACATCATCCACACCGTGGGGCCCGTGTGGCGAGGCGGGAACAAGGGCGAGCCGGAGCTGCTGGCTGCTTGCTACCGGCGCTGTATGGCGCTGGCTGAGGAGAAGTCGGTGGCATCCATCGCTTTTCCCAGCATCAGCACGGGCATCTTTGGCTATCCCATGGCGTTGGCTGTGCAGTTGGCAGTGCGCACGGTTCGAGAGAGCTTGTCTGCACACACCCCCATTGAAGAGGTGGTCTTCTGCTGCTTTTCCCAAGCGGATCTGCTTGCGTATGAAGCGGTCTTGAACGCACCCACGGCCTGATTCATGGGCCAGCCGGCTCTATCTGCTCGATACCCCGTGACCCAACCTCGCTACCGGCTGCCAGGGCTCCATGGGCTTTTCGGGCGCGTTGCTGGCAAACACTAATTTTTTCGGTGCTTTATTTCAATATTTCAAGTATCATTGAAATATGAATGAAGACCATGTCATCAAATCCCTGGCCGCACTGGCCCACCAGGTCCGCTTGCAGGTGTTTCGTGCGCTGGTGGTGGCCGGGGCTGACGGGCTCACGCCCTCGGTGTTGGCGGAGGCGCTGGGCGTTGCGGCCACGGCGCTGTCTTTTCACCTCAAGGAGCTGGTCCATGCGGGCCTGGTCACGCAGGAGCGCGTGAGCCGCAACCTGGTCTACCGCGCAGACTTTGCGCGCATGGATGGCGTTCTGCGCTATTTGACCGAGAACTGCTGCGCGGGCGCCCGCTGCGAGGTGACCGCTCCCCAGTGCTGCCCTGCCAGCGACAAAGGCTGCTGACGATGACCACCCATGTTTTGGTGCTGTGCACCCACAATTCGGCCCGCAGCGTGCTGGCCGAGGCCATGTTCAACCACTGGGCGCAGACACTGGGCATCGATGCCAAAGCCTTCAGCGCCGGCGCTGCACCCAGTGGCCGTGTCCACCCGCAGGCGCTGGCGGCGTTGCGTGCTGCAGGCGTGGACACATCGGCGCTGTCGAGCAAGAGCATGGACCGGTTTGCGCAGCCCGGCGTGCCAGAGATGCGCGTGGTCATCACCGTTTGCGACAGCGCCGCTGCCCAGCCTTGTCCCTTGTGGCCGGGCGCGCCGGTGCGTGCCCATTGGAGCTACCCGGACCCTTCCGAGGCTCCCAGCGTGGAGCAAGCCCAGCGTTTTGAGCTCACCCGCCAGGCGCTGGCCTACCGCATGCTGCAGCTGTTGCAATTGCCGTTTGACAAGCTCGGCAACCAGGCGCTGCAAGCGGCAGTGCAACGGATTGCGGAGTCTTGAACATGCCCGTGACTGAGACCAAGCCGGTGATCGGTGGGTTTGAGCGCTACCTCACGCTCTGGGTGCTGCTGTGCATCTGCGCTGGCGTGGGCCTGGGTTATGCCGTGCCGGGCCTGACCGAGGCCGTGGCTGCGATGGAGGTGGCCAAGGTGAACCTGCCGGTGGGCGTGCTCATCTGGGTGATGGTCATACCCATGCTGCTCAAGATTGACTTTTCTGCGCTGTCGCAGCTGCGCCGCCATGCTCGTGGCATAGGGGTGACCTTGTTCATCAACTGGGGCCTCAAGCCGTTTTCGATGGCCTTGCTGGCCTGGCTGTTTTTGCGCCATGTGTTTGTGCAGTGGCTCGATCCTGCGCAGATCGACAGCTATGTCGCCGGTTTGATTTTGCTCGCCGCAGCGCCGTGCACGGCGATGGTCTTTGTCTGGAGCCAGCTGTGCAAGGGGGACCCGTACTTCACGCTGTCGCAGGTGGCCTTGAATGACGCCATCATGCTGGTGGCCTTTGCGCCGATCGTGGCCTTGCTGCTGGGCATCTCCTCGATCACGGTGCCCTGGGACACCTTGCTGGTCTCGGTCGTGCTCTACATCCTGGTGCCGGTGGCGCTGGCCCAGATGCTGCGCAAATACCTGCTCAGGCGCGGCAGCCAGGCACTGGCCCGGGCGGCCGAGTTGATGGGGCCGGTGTCCATCCTGGCCTTGCTCGCCACGCTGGTGCTGCTGTTTGCGTTCCAGGGCCAGTCGATCCTGGCGCAGCCCTTGGTGATTGCGCTCTTGGCCGTGCCAATCCTGGTGCAGGTGGTGCTCAATGCCGGGCTGGCGTACTGGCTCAACAAGCGGCTGGGGGTGGCCCATTGCGTGGCCGGGCCCTCGGCGCTGATTGGCGCCAGCAACTTCTTTGAACTGGCCGTCGCCACCGCGATCAGCCTGTTTGGCCTGAACTCGGGCGCAGCACTGGCCACCGTGGTCGGTGTGCTGATCGAGGTGCCGGTGATGCTGGCCGTCGTGGCCGTTGTCAACCGATCCAAGCGCTGGTATGAAAATGCCCTGCCAGCTGCATCCACCCAAGGACGCTGATGTCTGCTGATGCCATCTCCGGCCCTATCGACGCCCGCAGCTTCCAGGCCCCTGGCCTGCAGCAGCTGCAGCCTCGCCAGCTGTCTGCCCATGCTCCCCGCATCCTGATGCTGTATGGCTCGCTGCGTGAGCGCTCCTACAGCCGGCTCCTGACCCAGGAGGCAGCCCGGCTGCTGGAAGGCATGGGGGCCGAGGTCCGTATCTACGACCCCGACGGCTTGCCGCAGCCCGATACCGTGCCGGAAGACCACCCCAAGGTGGCGGAGCTGCGCGCGCTGGTGCGGTGGTGCGAAGGCATGGTCTGGACGTCACCGGAGCGCCACGGCGCGATGACCGGCATCATGAAGACCCAGGTGGACTGGATACCGCTGTCCGAAGGCGCTGTGCGGCCCACGCAAGGAAAGACGCTGGCGGTTATGCAGGTGAGCGGCGGCTCGCAGTCCTTCAATGCCGTGAACCAGCTGCGCATTCTGGGCCGCTGGATGCGCCTGTTGACCATTCCCAACCAAAGCTCGGTCGCCAAGGCCTACCAGGAGTTTGATGACGAGGGGCGCATGAAGCCATCGCCTTTTTATGACCGTGTGGTGGATGTGATGGAGGAGCTGCTGAAGTTCACCCTGCTGACCAGGGATATCGCGCCCTATCTGGTGGACCGCTACAGCGAGCGCAAGGAGGAGCGCGCAAAGATGCATGCCCAGACCTTGGCGAGACTGTGAGCGCTGCGCGGGATACGAAAGGGGCGACACAGTCCAGAGGGCCCAGATGGCCCAGAGGGGAAGGCCGCCGGCGGCAGGCGATTTGCTAGCATGGCGCAACTTGCCCCAGACCCATGACCAAAAATCGCTACCGCCTGCTCGTTATCGCCACCGTCCTCCTGTTAGTGCTGTCCATCCGCATGGATTTCAGGACCGAGCTGCTGTCCTCGCAGCATCCGCTGCGGTTTCCCATCGCGCTGGAGGGGGAGATGGTCGTGCTGCTGTGCTTGATCATCCTGGGCTGGAGCGCCGGTTTTTATGGCTGCATGCGCTTTCGCCCCTGGGCGCCCGCGCTCAACCTGGTCACCACCGCCTGCGGCCTGCTGTTTATCGTCGGCAACAACTGGCTCTCCGTCGAATCGTCCTGGGCCCAGGTGCTGGACTTTCTGGCCAATGCCTCGGGTGGTTTGACCTTGATGCTGCCTTACTTCAACGACCAGGTCCGAAAGATGTTTTGGCCGGAGCCGGATTAAGGTCCGGCCCTCCGCAGAGCACTGCCCGCGCATCAGCGCTGCAGGGGCTGGCCAAACCAGCGCTGGATAGCGGTTGCGACTGGCGCTTGCGATGCCTTACCGTCACCCACCCAGGCGACGATGCCATCCGGGCGGACCAGTAGCGATTGCAAGCCAAGTTCATCCGCCGTGCTGCGGGCGATATAGCGGAGGTGCCCCTGCCACCCTGCCGACAAGTCACGCAACGGCGCGGCGCAGCCAAAGTCCAGCAATAAGCCCTGGCCGGTCTGCAGATGGCCAGCGAGGGTCGAGCCATCGGCCAGCGCAAAGTCGGGCGCGCTGCGACCGACCAAGGGGTGGGGGGGCCCGCCAGGCCGGCGCGCATGCTGCAGCCAATGGGGGCGCAATGCGGTGGGCGCGCCACCATGTAGGGGTGCGGTGACGGCCTCCAGCAAGCCCCGGCGCCGCAGCGCCTCCAGCGAGGGGATAGTGAGGCCGCGAATGCCAAAGGGCGCTTGCTTGAGCGGGGAGTGCGGGTCGCCGGCTTGCTCGAGCACCAGCACAGAGCACTGGGCCAGCCGCAGCTCGCAGCTGAGCAGCAGGCCGACGGAGCCTGCACCAACAATGATGACGTCGTAAGGGGAGATCGTAGGCATGGACATGTCCTCTCTCGTTTGACCGTTCGGCCGGAGTGATTCTTTGTCTTGAGAACCCCTGGGACGAACCGATGGCCGCATGCAGATGCGGTGCAAGTTCGTCGTGGGGACCCATGCGCGGGCAGAGTCAGCGCTTCCGTGTGGAAGGACCTGGGATTACCAAACCAAGTCTGCCTTTTTCGACGGGCCGACTATAGCGCTGGCGGTGCAGAGGCGATTTACTGAGGGCGCCGGCCCAGCTGATGGATCCGTTTAACAGCAAGCTTTCCCGCCCGAGCAACCTGTGGATGTGCATGCGCTGCGGCCAGCTGGGCCATGGTTAGCAGTGCTTGGTCAGGGCGCTTTTGGATGGCCATCGCGACGGCCTCACCGAGAAAGAAGTCGTCATCGGCCACCAGTCTGTGCAACAGGTCCTTGTCTTCCAGGCTGAGCGAAGGAATGAGTGCGACAACGACATCGTTCCATTCCTGATCATCCAGCAGCCTGTGTATGCATGCACCCAAGGCATCCTGGTCCTGTGCAATAGGGGATAGCGCGGGATGCAGATCGGAGACTTCCTGGTCGCTGGCTTGCGCCTGTTGCAGCGCCACCAAAAAGCTTGTTGCCGAATCGAAAACGGCGCGCGTATCGCCATCGTGGCTGAGGAAAAGCACGCAGCCTGCGAGCGGCGAGCGGGTGGCCAGAAGGTGGTGGTCGCTGGTGTTCGCATCATCGAGCACATAGCAGCCCAGCTGTTGGACCAGCGGGTGGTAGGCGAATTGCTCGGTGTGTTCCAGCACTTCACGGGGTGCAAGCAGCTGTGGATGGAGCGCGAGAAAGGGCGCAGCGGCCTCGACGTAGTGCTCAAGCAGATCGCGCTCTTCTTCTGCTGCGGGCATGGCAGGATCCTTGGGTAAAGCGGTCGTCAAACCACGGCAGCCGTGAACGCATCGGGCCGCCGCGCCAGCAGCGCCGACAAGCGCTGCAGCCCCGCCTGCAAGCGCCCCCGGTCCTTGATGCTGCCCAGCGAGATGCGGATGGCATTGACCTGGGCAGTGTCTGCCGCGCCGCTGGCAAAGGCCTCTGCCGGGGTGACGGCGATGCCTTCGCGCTGGGCGGCTTGCGCGAGTTGGGCGGGGCTCCAATACCCTGGCAGTTCCAACCAGACATGCAGGCCATCGCCCGCGCCGCTGTAGCGGCCGGCCAGCAGATCGCGCGCCATGCGGTGGCGCAGGCGGGCCTCCTTGCGCACGCCCTCCATCAGCCCATAGGCCGAGCCGCCCAAAATCCATTGCGTGGCCAGTGCTGCAGACAGTGGCGAGACCATCAGCGCAAAGGAGCGCAGGGCAGTCTGGAAGCGCTCGCGCAAGGCAGGATCGCGCGCCCGCACAAAGGCCACGCGCAGGCCGGGCGTCAGGCATTTGGACAGGGTGGAGATATAGAGCACCTGCTCGGGCGCCAGGCTGGCCAGCGGCGGCGGTGGTGTCTCGGCCAGCAGCCAGTAGGGGTCATCCTCGACGATGCGGACATGGTTGCGCTGGGCAATGCGCACGAGCGCCTGGCGCCGTTCCAGCGGCATCGTGGTGGCGGTCGGGTTCTGCAGGGTGGGGTTGAGGTAGAGCAGTGCCGGCTGGTGCTGGCGGCAGGCCTGCTCCAGGTCGTCGGGCAGCATGCCATGCGGGTCGCTGGGCACGGCGATGATCTGCCGGCCCAACTGCGTGGCCGCAGTGCGCAGGCCGGGGTAGCCCATCGGCTCGGCCAGGATCACGTCGCCCGGTTCCGTCAGCGCCAGGATGGAGGCGGCAATTGCTGCCTGCGCGCCCGGGCAGACAACGAGCTGCTCGGCATCGACCGGCCCCAACATGGGCTTGAGCCACTGGGCGCCGGCTTGGCGGTCCACATCGCTGCCGCCACCCAGATGGTAGGTCATCAGCAGCGCAGAATCCGCCCCCATCAGCACCTGCGACAGGCCTTGCTTGAGCAGATCGTCAAAATCCAGACCCGCCGGCGGCGGCGGCGTGTTCATGCCCAGGTCGAGCACCGCGGTCAGCGCCACCTTGGGCGCTGCCACATAGGTGCCCCGCGCGCCGCGCCCTTCGAGCAGGTGACGGCGCCGGGCCTCGTCGTAGGCACGGGTGACGGTCGTCAGGTCCACGTCCAGCAAGGCCGCCAGATGGCGCTGCGGCGGCAGGCGATCGCCGGGCTGTAGCAGGCCGTCTGCCACGGCCGCTTGCAAGGCATCGGCAATCTGCAAAAAACGCGGCCCGCCCCACGCGGTCAGTCGCGGCAACCAGGGGAGGGCGTTGTCTTCTTGCATGCTTGTATCTGGAGATGTATGGATGGGCCGAGGGGGCCTCTGCAAAACGCACTGCCTTGGTCTGGACGCCCACTCGGGCGATCCACTCCTTGCCATTGGGCGACGGTTTTGCAGACGGCCCCTGGGACAATTTGTCCGCATGTATGGAAATTGCTTTTGCGTACTATGCACCAGAACGCAGAGCGGCCCATGCTGGTATGGCAATCGCTGGCGTTGCGGCCTCATGCCTTGCTGGGGCTCGGACAGTGCCAAGTCATTGGCTGGAAATTTGCAAAATGATCGATTGGATCCCCGTAGTCTTTGTCATCTTCAAGCTGAGCATGTTCAGCACCTGCATGTTCTTTGCCATCAAATGGCATTACGACCAGGGCAAAAAAGGCGGCAACCCCCGCGCCGTGCTGCGCGCAGGCGGCAAGGTGGCGGCGATTTTTTTGGCGGCGCTGTTGCTGCTGGGGCTGCTGACCTTCACCTTGGTCAGGACGATGGGCTTGGATTTGACGTTCTCTTGATGGGTCGCCATCCGTCCAGTCCCGCCGATCGCTGGGTCGGGGCTGGGCACCGCATGCTTAGAACAGGTTCTTAGGCGGCGCCGCTAGTTTTGCTGGCTGGCGGCCAAGGCTCGGCAGCGCTGAGCTGTTTCAGTACCGCATGCAGCGCATCGATGAATTGCTGGCCCGTTGCCGGGCATGGCTGCCGCGCAGACGTTATCGTCCAGATGTTGGAATACACCTCCGTTGTCAAAGGCCTGACGACGATGTCATCGCGGGGAATATGCCGGATACAGGAGGCATCCACAATGGCAGCGCCCAAGCCCGTCTGAACGCAACTGAGGGCAATGGCCGGCGAGCGCACCTGGATGCTCGCCGAGCTGGCATCCATCGCCAGCGCTGAGGCGCATAGGCGTCCCAGCGGGGTGTCCGGCGGGTATCCGATCCATGCGGTGTCGCACAACGCAAGCGGATCCACCATGGCCCGGTCCGCCAGCGGGTGTTGCGGGGGCAGTACGCACAGCAGGCGCTGGCGGCCCAGCAAGCGTGATTTCAAGCCCGGGTGGTTCGACTCCACCAAAGAAACGCCCACATCGGCTTGACCCGACAGCAGGTACTCTGGCAACTCGTCATAGGTCGCCGTGCGAAAGTCGACACGCAATTGCGGGCTGTAGCGCATCAGTTGCTGCAGTGCCTGCGGAATCAAGGTGTTGGCAAACGTGGCACTGCAGGCCAGGTGCAAGGTGTCCACGCCCGCATGGCCGATGCGCTGGGCCAGGCTGTTGAGCCGGTCCAGGCCTCGGTACACGTCGCGCGCCTCTTCGTGCAGGCGCTGGGCTTCGGGCGTGGGCTGCAGCCTTCTGCCCAGCCGCTCAAACAACAAATAGCCCAGGCGGGCTTCGCAGTGCGCCAGTGCCCGGCTCAGTGCCGGCTGCGATACATGCAGGGCCAAGGCCGCGCCGCTGATGGTGCCGGTGGTCATGATGGCATGGAACACCTCCAGCTGCCGCATGTTCAGTGCGCGGGGGTGAATGGCGTGGCTGCTGGTTTCAGGCAATTGGCTTGGCATGTGGTGTTAACCCCTGGTCGATATAACTTTGTTTGTGAATGCACCGACATTTTTCAATTTGGGTGAGTTCGGCTTGTCCTTTACGCTGCAAGCAATATTCAGACCCATGAAAGAGTCAAGCCATGAACCGCCGTCTTCTGAACCGTTTTGCCCTCCTGTTGCCCCTTGTCATGCTGGCCGCGCAGTCGGATCCGGCTGCTGCCCAGGGCAACGCCAACCAGCCGATCAGCTTTGTCGTGCCCTCTGCGGCCGGCGGATCCCCTGACGTGCTCAGCCGCATCATTACCAACCAATGGTCGCTGAACGCCCATCGTCCGGTGATTGTAGAAAACAAGCCCGGAGCGGCAGGCAATATCGGTGTGGTGCAGGTGATCAGGGGCAATGAGCTCACCGTGGGCTATGGAAATATCAACACCCTGGCGGTCAACCGCGCGCTGTTCTCCACGCTGCCTTACGACGTGGACAAGGACCTGGTTCCGGTGTCGCACCTGTTCAACCTCTACAACGTGCTGATCGTTCCGGTGGCATCGAGCGTCCAATCCGTGCAGGACTTGCTGGCCCAAGCGCGCAAGAACCCCGGCAAGCTGTCCTATGGGGCTTCGGGCGTCGGCACCACCGGCCATATGAGTGGGGAGCTGCTCAACCATCTGGAAAAGCTCGATACCGTTTTCGTTCCCTACCAGGGCGGGCCGGCCGCGTTGCAGGACCTGATGGGCGGGCGCTTGGACTATATGTTCATCAACAGCTCCGAAGCGGTGCCGCTTATCAAGTCGGGCAAGGTGCGTGCGCTGGCCGTGACCCAGCTGGGCAAGCGGATCGAGCAGCTGCCCACTGTTCCGACGATGGACGAGGCGGGCGTCAAGGGCTATGAGATCGTCTCGTGGGGGGGCGTGGTGGGCAATCGCAAGATGACGCCTGAGCAGGCCAAGGCACTGGCCGCCGATCTGGACAAGGTGTTGAAGATGCCTAACGTGCGCGAAAGTCTTCAAGGCCTGGGCGCCCAGCCGGTGGGCGGCACGCCGGAGGATTTCAAGCAATTGATTGCCCGTGAGACGAAAAAATGGACCGAGATCATCCAGTCCAGCAAGATCGCGAAGCTCAACTGATCGGCCCCGGAAAGAGAAGACGAAAGTGCTGATATTCAAGAATGCGATGCTGATCGACGGCTCTGGCGGGCAGGCTTACAGCGGCGATGTGGCGGTGGAGGGCGAGCGGATTGCCCAGGTGGGCGCGGTGCAGGCGCAGGCCGGTGATACCGTCATCGACCTGCAGGGCCTGGCCCTTGCACCGGGCTTTATCGATTCGCACACCCACGATGATGGCTACCTGCTGGTGCACCGCGATATGGTGCCCAAAGTCTCCCAGGGTATAACCACGGTGGTTACCGGCAACTGCGGCATCAGTCTGGCGCCGCTGGTGCCGCAAAACCTGCCGCAGCCCCTGGACCTGCTGGGGCCGCCCGAGTTGTTTCGCTTTGGGCGCTTTGGCGAGTGGCTGCAAGCCTTGCAGACGCAGCCAGCGGCGGTCAATGTCATCCCGCTGGTGGGCCATACCACCTTGCGCGTCAAGGTGATGGCGGACCACCAGCGTGAAGCCACCGATGACGAGTGCGCGCAGATGCGGGATTTGCTGACCGAAGCGCTGGACGAAGGGGCCTTCGGCATCTCGACCGGCACCTTCTACCCGCCTGCACGCCATGCCACAACCTGGGAACTGCTCGAAGTCTGCAGGCCACTGCGCGGCCGCCAGGCCGTGTATGCCACCCATCTGCGGGATGAGGCCGATGACATTGTCCCAGCGATGCAAGAGGCATTGGCCGTGGGGCGCGACGCAGACTGCCGGGTGGTTTTCTCCCACCACAAGCTCGCTGGCGAGCGCAACCATGGCCGCTCGGAAGAGACGCTGGCGCTGATCCGGGAGGCCAGTAGCAAGCAGCCCGTTTGTGTGGACTGCCACCCTTATCCCGCCACGTCCACGATGCTGCGGCTCGACCGGGTTCGCCTGGCAAGCCGCACCATGATCACCTGGTCCAGCGCTTGCCCAGAAGCCAAAGGACGGGATTTTGCCGACCTGCAGCAGCAATGGGGCCTGGACGATGAAGCGCTGCTGGCGCGCCTGTCACCGGCCGGCGCCATTTACTTCTTGATGGATCAGCACGATGTGGACCGCATCTTTGCGTTTCCTTTGACGATGGTGGGGTCCGATGGCCTGCCTTTTGATCCACACCCCCATCCACGCCAGTGGGGCACCTTCACACGCGTGCTGCGGCGCATGGTGCGCGAATGCGGCTTGCTGTCGCTGGAAGAGGGCATCCACCGGATGACGGGGCTGGCTGCGCAGCAGTATGGGCTGGAGCAGCGTGGGCGTTTGGAGCCCGGCTGCTTTGCCGACCTGGTGGTGTTTGACCCCCAACGGGTTTCGGACAAGGCCACGTTTGAGGAGCCAGTGCAGGCCAGCGAGGGAATCGAACAAGTCTGGGTCAATGGGCAGCAGGTGTGGGATGGCCACCAGCCTACCGGCGCGCGGCCAGGACAAGTGCTGCGCCGGGCAGAGCCCGAGCAGACAACGCAAAAGGAGTGCGGGAAATGACAACACGAAAACTTGGTTTGGCCGTGGCCCAGATGGGGCCTGTTCATTTATCGGATAGCCGGGGCTCGGTGGTTCGGCGCTTGGTGGCCATGCTGCGCGAGGCCAAGGCCCGGGGCGCCGAGATGGTCGTTTTTCCGGAGTTGGCACTGACGACGTTCTTCCCGCGCTATTGGATGGAAGAAGCGCAAGCACAAGCGCGGTTCTTCGAAGCACAGATGCCCAATGCCGATGTGCAGCCTCTGTTTGATGCCGCGCGTGAGCTGGGCGTGGGCTTCTACCTGGGCTATGCCGAACTGGCCGAAGACGGGCGACCCTACAACACCGCCGTACTGGTCAACTCCAGGGGAGAAATTGCGGGCAAGTACCGCAAGATCCACCTGCCCGGCCATGTGGAACATAAGCCAGAAGCTCCGTTCCAGCATCTGGAGAAGAAGTACTTCGATGTCGGCAACCTGGGGTTCAGGGTGTTCGATTCAGGCGCTGTCAAATACGGCATGTGCCTGTGCAACGACCGCCGCTGGCCGGAAACCTACCGCGTGATGGCCTTGCAAAGTGCCGAGGTGGTCATGCTGGGCTACAACACGCCGTCGCTCAATATCCATTGGAATGAGCCGGTGCATCTGCGCACGACCACCCACCTGATCTCATTGCAGGCCAATGCCTACCAAAATGGAATCTGGGTGGCGGCAGCGGCGAAATGCGGTTCCGAAGATGGCCACCACATGATTGGCAGCTCCGTCATTGTTGCGCCCACCGGAGAGATCGTGGCGCGCACGCTGACCGAGGACGATGAGGTCATCTGCGTCAGCGCCGATCTGTCGCTGGGTGAACATTTCCGCCAGCATGTCTTCAATTTCGCCAAGCACCGCAGGCCTGAGCACTACCGCTTGATTGTGGACCGGGTGGGCGCGGGCGATCCGCTGCCCTGAAGGGATCTCACATGTTGCGGATGCCTGGATTGGTGGACTGCACCAAGCCAGGCTGCGCTTTCCCAGGACCCAGCTGCCCCTGCCCATAAGCCCGAGGAATATGCGTCATGAGCGAATGGCTGAAACCGCCATCGACCACCAGATCCGCGCCATGGACATAGCTGGCCCGGGGGCTGGCGAGGAAGACCACCGCCTGGGCGAGTTCTTCGCTCTGGCCGATGCGGCGCAGGGGGACGACCTGCTCGCGGCGGGCGCGGTCGTCCGGGTTGCGGTAGAAGCGCTCGCTCAGCGGGGTCACAAACAGGCCGGGGCTGACGGTGTTGCAGCGGATGCCTGCGGGGCCCCATTCCAGGCACATCTGGTTAGTCAGCATGCGGATGGCGGCCTTGCTCATGCTGTAGCCGCCGCTCAGCGGTTGGGCGTTCTGGGCCGAGATCGAAGCGATATTGACAATGGCGCGCGGCAGGCTGGCGTCGGAATGGCGGTAGAAGGCCTGGCCCATGCGCAGGTAGCCGCCCAGGTTGATCTGCAGTTGGCGCTCCCAGATGCCAGGGTCCAGCTCGGCCAGCGGCGCGGCGCTGGTGATGGCGGCGTTGTTGACCAGCACGCTGGGCCCGGCGCCCCAGTGCTGTTGCAGTGTTTGAAACGCAGCCTCTACCGCAGCGGGTGATGAGACATCGGCGCTCAGCGGCAGCAGACGCTGGCCATCGGGATGGGTGGCGGCGAGCTGCGCCAGCGCATCGCTGTCGTGGTCGAGCACCGCCACGCGGCAGCCGCTCGCCAGCAGTGCTTGCACAATGCCGGCGCCCAGTCCCTTGGCGCCGCCGGTGACGACGCAGATGCGTTGGTCCAATTGCAGCCAGTCCATGCTTGAAGCCCTTTTCTGGTCTGCGATCAGGCCGCCAAGGGCACCAGCTTGTGCGTGCTGGCATTGAAGTTCACCACGGGGCTGGCGCTGTTGCAGGAGGACTTGCGGATCTTGCCGACCACCAGCTTGTGCGTGCCCAGGGTGTGGGTGCAGACAATGTCGCATTCCATGCTGGCCAGCGCGTCGCTCAGCACGGGCAGCTGGTGTTCGCTGCTGTGCCAGCGGCCTTCCTTGAAGCGGGCCTCGCCTTGGGGCTGACTCAGAAAGCTGGCGATGATCTGGCTGTGTTCCTCACCCAGCACATTGGCGACAAACTTGCCCGTTTGCAGCAAGGTATCACCCATCGACGAGGCGCTGTGGGCAAAAAAGCCGACCATCGGGGGCTCGGCCGAGATGGAGGTGAGGCTGGAGACGATCATGCCGGCGACGTCCTTGCCCTGGCCGGTGGTCACGGCGCTGATGCCGGCGGGCAGGGCGCGCATCGCGGCCTTGAAGTCGGCCACCGAGACGACCTGGTCTTCCGCGGCCAAGGTGATATGGGCACGCACCTGGCCTTGGGTATTGACCCAGCCGTGCTGCTGCGCATAGGCCAGCATGGCGGCAAAGCCCGTGTCCCATTCGCTGTCTGCGGCCTGGCAGGCCAGAAAGCGCAGCACCTGGGGAAACAGCCAGACATGGCTGTCGCCGTCGCGCGTGCCAATACGGGTCAGGGCCTGCGCGAGCTGGGGCTCGGGCTGGGGCTCGATCAGCACGTCGAGTGCCCGAAAATTGTGGGCATCCATCAGGCTGATGGAGCCGCAGTTGCTGAGGTGAACGCGCATGGCCCTGTCTCCTTTACGCCAGCGCTACGGCCTGGCCCACTTCTTTTTTCACGGCGGGAATGATCTTGTCGCCCCACAGCTCGATCTGCTTGAGCATGGTCTTCTGGTCGAAATCGCCCAGCTGGGTTTGCAGCGCAATGTGCTTGGGCTTGAGGATGCTGATCTCTTCGAGCAGCTTGTCGATCACTTCGTTGACCGAGCCGACGGGCAGGTTCTTGCGCAGCTGCTCGAAGGTCGGGTCGGTCTCGGTCGGCACTTCTTTGACCATGTAGCCGTCTTCGGACTGAGCGCGGCGGAACTTGAGGCTCTCGGAGATGCGGCGCTGAAAGCGGGCGCAGTCCAGGTAGGCATTGATTTCGGATTCGTTGTCCGAGGCATAGCCGCAGCGCAGAAAGCCGAACTTCACATCACTGTCCAGGTCCTTGCCTTCGGCCGAGGCAATGTTTTCCAGCTTGGTGCGTAGGCCGGCAATCGCTTCGTTGCCGTTGAGCAGCGCGGTGACAAACAGGTTGTGGCCTTCGCGCACGCCACGGCCCAGGGTAACGGGGTTGCCCGAGGTGACCCAGAGCGGGGGCATCGGGTCTTGCACGCAGCGCACAGCGATGGAGCTGGGGGGGATATTCAGGAATTCGCCCTGGTATTCGAATATTTTCTGGGTCAGGGCCTTGGGAATAATGTCGAGAAACTCATTGAAGATCGCGCCGGAATTGGCGATCTCGACGCCAAAGCGTTCAAACTCAAACTGCTGGTAGCCCGAGCCCACGCCCAGCTCGAGTCGCCCATTGGACACGGTGTCGACAAAGCCGACCTCGGCCAGGAAGCGGGCGGGGTGGTACAGTGGCAAAATGCACACCGCCGTGCCCAGGCGAATGGTTTTGGTTTTGGCCGCGGCATGGGCCACGGTCATTAATGGCGATGGCGACAGCGAGTAATTGTTGAAATGGTGTTCGGCATACCAGGCGGTATTGAAACCCGCTTGCTCTGCCACCACGGTTTGTTCGATGGAGTTGTTGATAACGTCCTGAGAGCGCTGGTGGTAGCCGCGCTGCTGCGCCAGAATGAATACGCCAAATTCCATGATGTCTCCTTGATGATGGGCAATATGGAATCATTCTAGGGGTGGGGTCAGGAGATCTGTATGCGTGAAAATCGAGATTCAGTACTGCGCAAACTGGAGGAATCATGGACCGTCTGAGAGCGATGGAGCTGTTCCTGTCGGTGTCGCAGACCCGCAGTTTTTCAGAGACGGCGCGGCTGTTTGGCATCTCGGCTACCGCCGTGTCGAGAATGATCACCGAGTTTGAAGACGGGCTGCAGGTCAAGCTGCTGCTGCGCTCCACGCGCCAGGTGTCGCTGACCGAATCAGGTCAGGAGTATGCGGCCCAGTTGGAGGGCATTCTCTGGACCATCAACCAGGCGCACACCAGCATCACCGCCATCAGCTCTGCCCCGCAGGGGCGCCTGCGCGTGCACGCACGCACCATGTTCGGCCAGCGCGTGCTGCCCGGCCTCATCGCGCGCTTTCGCCAGGCCCACCCCGAGATACTGGTGGAGCTGCTGCTGTCCGAGACCAAGGTGGACCTGGTCAAGAACAATATCGATATTGATTTCCGAATATCGCCGCCGGTGGAAGCGGGCGTCAAGCGGCGCATGCTATTTCACAGTCAGCGTTATTTGGTGGCGTCACCCGCTTATGCCGAGAAAATGCCTGCTATCCATCAACCCGCTGATTTATTGCAGGCCCAATGTCTGGCCTATTATTTGCCAGGCAAAGACCATATCTGGCATTTCAAGAATGATGCAGGGGTTGAAGATATTCGATTTTCTCCGCGTCATTTGACCAACAATGGCATTGCTTTATTGGAGTTGGCAAAATTGGGCGAGGGTATTGCGCTGCTCGATGATTACACGGTTTACCCCGATCTGGCGGCGGGCAATCTGGTGCGGCTGTTGCCAGATTATGTGGTGAGCAATACCACGTTCGAAGAAGGCATGTTTGCGACGATTGTCGATTCGGCGATTATCCCCGCCAAGGTCAAGCTATTTCTGGATTTTGTCGCCAGCCAGGTGGCGGGGGAGGCGCAGCGCTTTGCGCTGCCCAAGTGACTAGTCGGTAATAAGGATGCGCGCCTTGGGCTTGGCCAGCCCCCGGTAGCCCAGGCCGGTGATGCGCACAATGGCACCATCGAGCGGGCCGCTGGCGCGCAGGCGGCCGCTGTCCGAGATGCTGGTCACATACAAGTCTGCCAGATCCGGCCCGCCAAAGCAGAGCGCACTGGGGTGGGCCATGGGCAGGCGGATCAACTGGCTCAGCGCCCCTTGGGCATCGTAGCGGGCGAGCTGGCCGGTGCGTACCAAGGCGGTCCAGAGGCCTCCCTCGCTGTCCCAGCAGCAGCCGTCGGGCGCAGATTGTTGGGGCTGGGTGCTGACGAACAGCTGCTGGTCCTGCGCCTGGCCGCTGCTGATATCAAAGGAATAAATGCTTTGCGGGGCGCTGTCGGCAATAAAGAGGCGGCCGCTTCTGGGGTGGATCAGCGGGCCATTGGCGGTTGTAAGGGCCGGGCCTATGCGCTGCAACTGCCCATCCCGCTCCAACACATAGATGCCGCCCCTGGGTGCTTCGCCTGCTTCCAGGTGCAGGTGCATGCTGCCGACCAGAAAGCGGCCATCGGGCAGCGCGCAGCCATCGTTCAAGCGCAGATGGGGCAGGTGCTCATCCAGCTCGGCGAGGGTCTGCAACTGGCGGCCGGCAGGGTCATACAGGCCCAGCGCCTCCTTCATTGCGATGACGATCCTGCCGTCCGCATTCAGCGCGAATGAGCCCGTGGGCGCTGGCAGCAGGTGCTGCTCCGTTTGGCCACTGGCCGGGTCGATGCGCAGCAGCAGGCCGCGCCGGCAGTCCATGGCCCAGAGCTGGCCGGTGCTGGCATCCCAGTGGGGGCATTCACCCAGGGCCAGGCGTTGCGGGATCAGGGGCTGGATATGCATGGGGGGCTTGAGGTTGGGGCTCCTGAGGTGGAGCCGAGCTGCACGTAGGTTGCTGTCCATCATAGGGTTGCCCCAGGGCGCCACTACCCCGGGGAACGCAGAACAGATTCAACCAATCGGGGGGAAATCATTTGCAGGGTTCCTTCCTAGAATCAAACACAGATTCGAAACAGGCGCTCGCCATGAGCGGCCAAGATCCAAGGAGACAACATGCAAGTGATAGCGCCTATTGCGCAGGCTGCGCGCTGCGCCGCCATCCACCCCCTGGCCACCGCGGTAGCAATCCACACCCGGGGAGGCCGCCATGTCTGAGCCCTCCGTTTTGCTGGAAGTCGCCGATGGCGTGGCCCTGGTCACGCTCAACCGCCCACCGGTAAATGCCCTCAACCGGGCGATGCGGCGCGAGCTGGTGGCGATTTTTGATGCGATCTCCGAACGCGACGATGTGCGCTGCGCGGTGCTGACGGGTTCCGGCTCGGTGTTCTGCGCCGGCGCCGATCTGAAGGACCGGCCCAATGCCGAGGTGGCCGGTGACTTTCTGGAGCACAACCGCGTCACCCGCGAAACCGGCAATGCGATCAAGGAATGCGCCAAGCCGGTGATTGCGGCGGTGAACGGCACGGCTCTGGGCGCAGGCATGGGCCTGGCTGCGGCCTGCGACATTCTCTATGCCTCGTCGAACGCGAGCTTTGGCATGCCCGAGATCAATGTGGGCCTGGCGGGCGGGGCCTCGATGCTCAAGACCTTGCTGGGACGCTCGACGATGCGCCGCATGTTTTTTACCGGCCAGCGCCTGACGGCCCAGGAGATGCTGCAGCGCAATGTGGTCGAAGAAGTGCTGGCGCCCGAAGCGCTGCTGCCCAAGGCCATGGAGATGGCGCGCGAGATTGCGTCCAAGGCACCGCTGGCGGTGATCTATGCCAAACGCGCCGCCAATATGGTGGACCTGATGCCCCAGCGCGATGCCTACCGTTTTGAGCAGGAGTTCACGATGGCGCTGGCCAAGACCGAAGACGCCAAGGAAGCGCGCATGGCCTTCCTGGAAAAGCGCGCCCCCGTTTTCAAAGGACGCTGAGCATGCTGCAGACAACCCGCCTGCAGCCCGGTGCAGGTCTTGATCCGTTTTTCAATGCACGCGCGATCGCCATCATTGGTGCCTCTGACGACCCCACCAAGATTGGTGGGCGGCCGCTGCATCTGCTCCAAAAGCATGGTTATGCCGGCGCGGTGTTCCCCATCAACCCCAAGGGCGGCAGCATCCAGTCGCTGCCCGCTTACACCAGCGTGCGCGATGTGCCGCAGGTGCCCGAGCTGGCCATCATCGCGGTGCCGGCAGCGATGGCGCCCGCTGCGCTGCGCGACTGCGCAGACAAGGGCGTGCAGGCGGCGATTGTGCTGTCGTCCGGATTCATAGAAGCGGGAGAGGAGGGCGCAGCGCTGCAGCAGCAGCTGAGCCAGATTGCGCGGGAGCGCCAGATCCGCGTGCTGGGGCCCAACTGCCTGGGCGCGGTGGGCATCGAGGCGCGGGTGATTGGCTCGTTCTCGGTGGCGCTGGAAGACAAGCTGCCGGCCGCCGGCCAGGTGGGCATCGTCTCGCAGTCGGGCAACCTGGGCAGCTTCACGATGCAATCGGTGGTGCGCCGGGGCTTGGGCATCAGCCGCTTCATGGCGACCGGCAACGAGGCCGATGTGGACATTGCCGACGGCATTGCCGCGCTGGCCGGCGACCGCCAGACCCGCATCATCCTGTGCTGCATGGAAACCTGCCGTGATGGCAGCAAGCTGCTGCAGGCGCTGGACGCGGCGCGCGCCGCCGGCAAGGTGGTGGTGGTGCTCAAGATTGGCGCGACCGAGCAAGGCCAGGCGGCCGCCGCCTCGCACACCGGCGCGCTGACGGGGTCTAACGCCGTGATCGAAGCGGCGCTGACCCGCGCGGGGGCGCTGACGGTGCAGTCGATCGAAGACATGGTGGAGCTGACGGCCGCGCTGTCGGTGCTGCCCCAGGCGCTGCTGCCGCGCAACCGGGGTGTGACCCTGGTGGCAGCATCGGGCGGCTTTGGCGTGATGATGGCCGATGCGATGGTGCAGGCCGGCCTGGACCTGCCCGAGCTGTCGGATGCGACGCGTGCCCGTATCCAGGAAGCGGTGCCGGTGGCCGGCACCCGCAACCCGGTCGATGCGACGGCGCAGATGTCCAGCCGGCCCGATATCTTGTACAAGCTGCTGACGGCCTTGCTGGAAGACGCATCGCGCAGCACCCTGGTGCTGCTGCTGTCGTTGTCCTTGCACAACCCGCGTTTGAGCGGCGTGTACCAGGAGGCACTGGCGCAGATCCGGCGCGACTACCCCGAGCGCCTGATCGTGCTGATTGGCCAGGGCCCGGCCGAGGTGACCGAGCGCATTGCCAACGCGGGCATTGCGATCTTCCCGACCATTGATGCGGCAGCCCGTGGCCTGGCAGGACTGGTGCGCCTGGGCCAGACGCTGGGCCAGCCGCCAGCTGCGCCCGCTGCCGCGCAGCACTGGGAGGCGCTGGATGCCCAGGTCTTCCGCAACGAGTTCCATGCCAAGGCCTTTTTGGCGCGGGCCGGTGTGCCGGTGACGCAGGAGCAGGTGGTGCAGTCCGCCGATGCGGCGGTGGCAGCGGCTGAGCAGATCGGTTTTCCGGTGGTGTTCAAGATCGTCTCGCCCGACATTGCCCACAAGACCGAGGTCGGCGGCGTGGAGCTCAACATCCGCAGCGCCGCGCAGGCCCGCACGGCCTATGCACAGCTGCTGGCCCGGGTCGCAGAGCGCGCAGCGCAGGCGCAGATCGATGGCGTGCTGGTCGCCCCGATGGTGGGCGGCGGTGTGGAGATGATCACCGGCGTTTCACACGACGCGGCCTTTGGCCCGGTGGTGATGGTGGGCATGGGCGGCATCTATGCCGAGGTGCTCAAGGACGTGGCGGTGCAGGTGGCGCCGGTGACGCAGGCCGAGGCGCTGCAGATGATTGCGTCGCTCAAGCTCTACCCGCTGCTGCAAGGGGTGCGCGGCCAGCCCGCTGCCGATGTGCAGGCCATGGCCGCCACGGTGGCGCGCCTGTCGGAGCTGGCGCTGGCCTATGCCAGCGAGATCGCCGAGATCGACCTGAACCCGGTGCTGGTCCAGCCTGCCGGCGAGGGCGTGATTGCGGTCGATGCGCTGATGGTGGCGGCCCCGCCGCAGGCCTGATGCGCAGCGCCATGCAGACTTTGATCGGAACTATGCGATGAAACAGGAAGAGAATTTCGCCCGCCCCGATGCCGCATCGGGCCCGGGTGCCTACCGGCAATATGCGCGTGACTGGCTGCACAGCCATTTGCCCGCCCACATGCGCGCCGACAGCGTGGACTACCGCACGCCCAGCCTGGACGAGTGCCGCGATTGGGAAGCGCGCATGTACCAGGCGGGCCTGGCCGGCATGACCTGGCCGACCGCGTACGGCGGCCATGGCCTGAGCCTGCGCGAGCACCTGGCGGTGAACAAGGAAGTGGGCGCGCTGGCCATGCCCGAGAGCGTCAGCTCAATTGGTAAGGAGCTGGCCGGCCCCATCATCATGGCCGTGGGCACCGAGGCGCAAAAGCAGGCCTTTCTGCCCGCCATTTTGGAGATGCGCGAGTACTGGTGCCAGGGCTTTTCCGAGCCCGAGGCCGGGTCGGACCTCGCGCGGCTGCGCACCAAGGCCACGCCCGATGGCGATGACTGGCTCATCCAGGGCCAGAAGATCTGGACCAGCGGCGCGGCCAAGGCCCATTACTGCCTGCTGCTGACCCGCACCGGTACGGTGGCCGACAAGCACCGGGGCCTGCTGATGTTTGCGGTACCGATGGACACGCCCGGCATCCGCGTGGTGCCGATCCGCTCCATCGACAACAAGCAGTCGTTTGCCGAGGTGTTTTTTGACCAGGTGCGCGTGCCCGATTCGGCCCGCCTGGGCGCTGCCGATGAAGGCTGGAGTGCGGCGATTCGGGTGCTGTCGATCGAGCGCGCCACCAACCGCATGTACCGCGCCTGGCGCTTTGCGTGCGAGCTGCGCCAGCTGGTGCGGGCCTACCAGTCCGAGCCCGCGCTGCGCGCTCGCTTGCAAGAGCCCGGCCTGCGCCAGGCCATCGGCCAGGTGGCGAGCCAGATTGACGGGCTCAAGGGCCTGGTCGAGCGCAGTGTGGAGCAGCTGCAGGCCGGTGAGCCCATTGGTGCGCGCGGCTCGCTCACCAAGCTGTACTGGTCTGAATGCCACCAGGCCTTTGCGTCGCTGGCGCTGGCGATGGTGGCCGATATCCACCCTGGCCACAGCGCGCTGGCGCAGCGCGCCAAGGCCCATTTCACGCAGGCCTATCTGTTCTCGCGCGCCGAGAGCATCTACGCCGGAACCACCGAAGTGCAGCTGGATGTCATTGCCCAGCGCATTCAACAGCTGACCAAGGACTAAAGGGATGACGATGCAAACTGAAGAGCTGCACCCCGAGGAGTTTGGGCAGGCGGCGCAGGCGGTCATCGCGGCGCTGCAAGGGCAAGGCCCGGCCGAGGCGGCCACCGCCATGGCCGATGCCGGCCTGTTTGGCATCTGCGCCGATGAAGCGCAGGGCGGCCTGGGCCTGCCGCTGGCATTTGCGATGCCGGTGGTGCGGGTGGCAGGGCAGATGCAACTGTCCTACCCCCTGCCCGAGCAGATTGCCGCCAGCAAGGCGCTGCAAGGCACGGATGTGGGCGGCGAGCTGCTGCGCGGCGAGAAATCGCTGTGCGTGGTGATGGCCGCGCAGGCCGCTGGCGATTGGAGTGGGGTGGCGCGCAATGGCCTGCAGGCCGACTATGCGCTGGTGCAGACCGATGCCGGTTTTGCGCTCTACGACAAGGCGCACTTGCGCTGCCAGGCCGAAGAAATGCTGGACCCGGAGGTGCCCCAGCTGTGGGTATCGGCCGCCGGTGCCACGCCGCTCTTGAGCCTGGACGCGCAGCAGTCGCAGGATTTTTGCGCCGATACCAAGCTGCTCTGGGCCGAGTATCTGAACGGGCTTTGCGCCGGCGCGCTGGAGCGCACTGCTGATTACCTGCAGGCGCGCGTGCAGTTTGGCCGGCCGCTGTCGGCCAAGCAGGCGGTGCGCCACCACCTGGCGCGCATGCGCCTGCTGCTGGAGGCATCGAGCGCCCAGGCCTGGCGCGCGCTGCGCCCCGATGAGTGGGGCAATCCCCGCCAGGCGGACAGCGCCTTGGCCGCTGCACTGAGCCAGGGCGCCTGGGTGCTGGAAAAGGCCATCCACCTGCATGGCGGCATGGGCTTTACCTGGGAGCTGGGGCTGCACCGCAGCCTGCGTGAGCTCAAGAAGCTCGACGCCTGCCTGGGGGCGGGGGCTGTGATGCGCGCCGTGGGCGCTGACTTTATCGACCGTTGTGAGGTGACGCAATGACAGGCGCAATAGCAAGAGATATGGAAGGCCGCGTGGCCCTGGTCACCGGCGCAGGTGCCGGCATTGGCCGCGCCACAGCGCTGCAACTGGCCGCGCGCGGCGCCGTGGTGGCGGTCAATGACCTGAAGGAGGCGCTGGTCGAAGAGACGGTGGCTGCCATCACCGCCCAGGGCGGCCAGGCCTTTGGCGTGGTGAAGAACGTGGCCACGCGCGAAGAGATGACCGCCGCCGTGGACGAGGCCTATGCCCGCCACCAGCGGCTCGATATTTTGGTCAACAACGCCGCCTGGGTGCGCTACCAATCGGTGAGCGAGATCATGCCCGAGACGGTGGACCGCATGCTGGACATCGGCTTCAAGGCGGTGCTCTGGGGCATCCAGGCCGCCGCTGCCCGCATGGATGCCGAGCGCGGTGGCAGCATCATCAATGTGGCCTCGGTCGCGGCGCTGCGCTCGGCCGGCAGCTCGATGGTGTATTCGGGCATCAAGGCTGGTGTGCTGGGTATTACCCGAGCTGCGGCGGCGGAGCTGGGCGAGCGCTATATCCGCGTCAATGCGGTCTGCCCGTCTGCCGTACCGACCGAGGGCACCCAGCGCAACCGCAATGCCGAGCGCGATGCCGGCCGCGTGGCCAAGACACCGATGGGGCGCCTGGGCACGGTGGACGATATTGCCGGCACCATCTGCTTTTTGGCCAGCGATGCCTCGCAGTTCACCACCGCGCAGGCGCTGGTGGTGGATGGCGGCATTACCTTCACCAACATCTGAAGCCTATGCCCGCTGTCTTGATCACTGGTGCTGCCTCCGGCATTGGCCGCGCTGCCGCGCTGCAGTTTGCGCAGCAGGGCTGGGACTGCCTGCTGGCCGACATCAGCCCCGCGATTGCCGAGCTGCCCCAGCAGTGCCTGGCGCAAGGCGCGGCCAGTGCGCAGGCCTTTGCGCTGGATCTGACCGATGCGCAGGCGCTGGTCCAGCTGGGCCGCCAACTGGCTGCGCTGCCAGCACTCGATGCGCTGGTCAACAACGCCGGTATCTCGGACAGCAGCGGCCGGCCGCTGGCCGAGCAGGCGCCCGCGCAGTGGCAGCGCCTGCTACGGCTGAACCTGCAGGCACCGCAGGCCTTGTTCGAGACCTGTCTGCCCCGTTTGAAGGCCGATGCGCGCCTTGTCAATGTGTCCTCCGGCGCGGGGCACAAGGCCATTCCCTGGCGCGGGCTCTACAGCCCCAGCAAGGCCGGTCTGATCGCCTGGTCGCAAAGCCTGGCGCGGCGCTACCCGCAGCTGAGCGTGACCACCTTGTGCCCCGGCTTTGTGCGCACCGAGCTGGTGCAGGGCCTGATGGATGCCGGGCGCCTGGCGTTGGCCGATGCTGTTGCCAAGATCCCGCTGGGCCGCTTGGCCGAGCCCGAAGAAATGGCCGCAGCGCTGGTGTTTTTGGCGCAGCCCCAGGCCCGGGTGCTGTCGGGCCAGGTCCTGTCGGTCGATGGCGGATCGGGCATTTACGGCGGCAGCAGCCGCTGCGCGCTGAGCACCGCCGTGCCCGCACCGTTGCAGACCCCGCTGCATCTGCAGCTGCAAGCGGGCAGCGATGCCGCAGGTGATAGCGCCTGTGATGGCGCCTGGTTGCAAGCGCTGCAGGCAGCGGACGGCGAGCAGGTAGCGGCAACGGCCGCGCCTTGCCAAGGCCTGGTCAGCACCCAGGCGCTGGCCCCTGCTGGTGGTGATCTTGTGGAAGCCGTGCTGAGCGCCGCCCAGCAGTTTGCAGCCACCCATGCGCGCGATGCCAGCCTGGTGCTCTTGCTGCCCGCGACTGCCCCCGAAGGCGTGCCCGCCTGGCAGCACCAGACGGCACTGGCTGCCGCACGCATGCTGGTGGCAACCCTGGCCTGTGAATGGGCCACACAAGGCTTGCGCATCAATGCACTGCTGCTGTCGCCCCAGCAGGCCCGTGGCCCAGCGGTGGCGCAGCTGCTGCCGCTGGTCCGTTTTCTGGCCGGGGCACAGGCGCAGTTTGTCACCGGACAGTGCCCCAATATCTCGGGCTCCGAGGAGAGCGCCCATGGCTGAACTGGACACCGCCGCCGTCGAGGCGCTGTACCGCCAGGAGCGCGGCTACTGGCGGCCCTGGAATGCCCAGCTGCTGGCGCGCCGCCCGGCGTTTTTGCAGGCCTATGCCCACTATGCCGGCTACCCGGCGCGCAGCGGGGCCTTAAGCGAGCGCATGGTGGAACTGGTCTATGTGGCACTCGACGCATCGGCCAGCCATTTGTTTGCCAGCGGCCTGAAGCTGCACATGCAAAAGGCGCTGGCCTGCGGCGCCAGTGATGACGACCTGCTCGATGTGCTGACCTTGGTTTGCCTGCAAGGCGCAGGCGCGACAGCGGCAGCGCTAGGGGAGGTGACCCAGGTGTATGGTCTGCCACCCAAGGCGGAGGCCACGGTGGACGGCCAGCAGCCAGACCTGTGGGCGCGGCTGCAGGCCATCGACCCGGCCTACTTTGGCCATCTGCAGGCGCTAGCCAGCACGGCCGAAAGCGGCAAGGGCCTGAGCGCCGGCGAGCGCTGCCTGATCACGGTTGCGCTGCATGCCTGCTTTACAGCGATGCAGCCCGAGGCCTTGCGCGCAGCCTTGCAGCAGGCCCAGGGCCTGGGCGTGGCGCGCGAAGCGGTGGTGCAGGTCATCCAGATGGGCGCGCACCTGGCGGTGCATGGCACGGCGCTGGGCATCACGGTGCTGGCTGAGCTCGACGCCGCATGACATCGAACGACAAGGAGACAAACATGAACCAGCTGCGTACCGAACGCCGCACCCTGCTGATGGCGGCCATGGCCGCCGCACTGCCTGCAGCCCTTCCTCTGGCACGGGCAGCCACGCCCTGGCCCAGCAAGCCGGTGCGCCTGGTGGTGACCAGCTCGCCCGGATCGGGCGGCGATGTGTTTGCCCGCTTGCTGGCGCCCGGCCTGCAGGCAGCGCTGGGCCAGCCCTTCTATGTGGAAAACAAGGTGGGCGCCAACGGCATCATCGCCAATGACTTTGTCGTCAAAAGCAGCGATGCGCACACGGTGCTGTTTGCGCCGTCATCAGCCATCGTGATCAACCCCTTTATCCAGCCCAAGCTGCCCTATGACACGCAACGCGATCTGCTGCCCGTCGGCCAGATCGGGCTGTCCGGTATTTTTCTGGTCGCCAACCCGGAGACCGGCATTGCATCCTTGCCCGATCTGGTGCGCTATGCCAAGGCCAACCCGGGCAAGCTGTCCTGCGGCTCCTGGGGCAATGGCTCGTCGGGCCATCTGGCGCTGGAGGGCCTCAAGGCCCATTACGGCATCGACATCCACCATGTGCCCTACAAGGCGCTGTCCACCGAGCTGTCCGACATCATCGGCAACAACATTGCCATGGGCTTTATGGATATCGCGTCACCCGTGCCGCATATCCGCAACGGCAAGCTGCTGGCAGTCGGCGTGACGGGCACGCAGCGCGCGCCGGCCACACCGCAGGTGCCCACCTTTACCGAGCAGGGCTTCAAGTTTGATGCCGACGGCTGGTATGGCGTGTTTTTGCCCGCCGGCAGCTCCAACCCCCAGATGGTGGAGCGCCTGAACCACGCCCTGGCGCAGGTGGCGCAAAGCGCCGATATCCGCAAAAAGTTTGAAGACCAGAACATGGCCCTGCCTGCCGTCAAACCGGCGGCAGAGTTTGCCCGCTCCATCCAGTCCGATATGAAGATCTGGGGTGGGCTGGCCAAGCTGGCCGATCTGAAGATGTCGTAACGAGCGCGCTGGCGGCTGCACCGGGCGCTACAAGCCCGGGCCGCTGCTCACAGCAAACCCAAGAACCAGGTGGTCGCCGCAAGGCCGGCCACCGGCAATCCACAGGAGACAAAAATGACCGATTCATGCGCAAGCTTCAACCGCCGGCAGATGCTGCTGGGCCTGCTGGCCGCAGCGGGCACCGGCACGGCCTGGGCCAATACGGCCTGGCCCAACAAGGCGATCCGGATGATCGTGCCGGGGCCAGCGGGCTCGGGCGGCGACATCTTTGCGCGCCTGCTGCTGCCTCCGCTGCAGTCGACGCTCAAGGAAAGCCTCTATGTCGAGAACAAGGCCGGTGCCAACGGCATCATCGGCAATGACCATGTGGCTAAGGCCCAGGCCGATGGCTATACCTTGCTGTTCTCGCCGTCGTCGTCGATTGCGATCAACCCCATCATCCAGCCCAAGATGCCCTATGACGCGATGCGCGACCTGGCACCGGTGGCGCAGGTGGGGGCTGCGGGCATTTTGCTGGTGGCCAACCCAGCCACTGGCCTCAAGACGCTGGCCGACATGGTGCAGTACGCCAAGGCCAACCCGGGCCGCCTGGCCTATGGTTCCTGGGGCAGCGGCTCGACGGGCCACCTGGTGATGGAGGGCATCAAGGCCCACTACGGCCTGGACATGCCCCATGTGCCCTACAAGGGCACTGCCGTGGAGCTGGGCGATCTGCTGGCCAACACGATTGGCGTGGGCTTTATGGACATTGCCTCGCCCATTCCCCATATCCGCAGCGGCAAGCTGCGTGCGCTGGGCGCCACCGGATCGGCGCGCGGCCCGGCGCTACAGGATGTGCCCACACTGACCGAGCAGGGCTACAGCTTTGATGCCGATGGCTGGTACGGCGTGTTTGCGCCCGCCAAGACGGACCCCAAGATCATCGACCGCATCAATGCCGATCTGGGCCAGGTGCTGGGCAGCGCCGAGATGAAGGCCAAGTTTGCCGAGCAGAACATGCTGATCCCTGCGCACAAGTCGGCCGCCGAGTTCAGCCAGGTCGTCAAGAACGACATGGCGCTGTGGCAGCAGCTGGCCAAGGTGGCCAAGCTCAAGGTCGATTGAGCGACGCCCCGGGGCAGGCAGCGGGGCTGAAGGCTCTTCAGCCCTGCCCCGGGACCCTCTGTGCCGTATTGGCACAGCCAACTCTTGCGATGGTATGGCGATTGCCCGGCAGACAGGCTGGGCAAGGGATCCTCTGCAAGACCCTCGCTAAGCGGGATGGGCGCGGATCGGGATGAGGCGCAAGGCGTCTTTCGCAGTCAATAGCCGTAGCTATTGACAAGGAAGACAACGCAGCGAACCGCCCGAGCCCGCATTCAGACCACGGCAGGGAGTCTTGCAGAGTATCCCTAAGGAGGTCTTATGTCGATCAGGATTTTTTGGCGCGCTACCGCGCTGGGGCTGGGCCTGGCTTGCTGCGCGGCCACTGCACCGGCCGCTGAGGTTCAGGCCGCTTTCCCCAACAAGCGCGTGACCATCGTGGTGCCTTATTCTGCCGGCGGGCTGACCGATACGCTGGCCCGGTCGCTGGCGGCGAAGCTGGCGACGCTCTGGGGCCGGCCGGTGGTGGTGGAGAACCGCGATGGCGCAGGCACCATCATCGGCACGAGCGCCGTGGCCCGTACGCCAGCCGATGGCTACACGCTGCTGTTCACCAGCTATGCCTACACCTCCAACCCGGTGCTGCGCCGGCAGCTGTCCTATGGGCCCGACGCTTTCCGGCCTGTGGGCCTGCTGGGCTCCAGCCACAATGTGCTGCTGGTCACCAACCGCTTGCGTGGCCAGTCGCTGCAAAACCTGATCGACCGCGCCAAGGCCGAGCCGGGCAGCTTCAAGCTGGCCTCGTCCGGACCAGGGTCGAGCCCGCACCTGGCGGCCGAGCTGTTTGCGACCAAGGCGGGCATCCGCTTTACCCATGTACCCTACAAGGGCCAGGGGCCGTCGATGACCGATCTGATGGCGGGCGTCGTCGATGGCATGTTTGACGGCATGTCGTCGTACGCGCTGGTCAAGTCGGGCAAGGTGGCAGCCGTGGCCATCGCTGCCGAGCAGCGCCACCCCGGCGCGCCCGAGATCCCGACCTTCAAGGAGCTGGGCATGGATTTTGTCAGTGGCAGCTGGTTTGGCATGCTGGCGCCGGCTGCAACGCCCGATGCGGTGGTGCGGCAGATCAATGCCGACCTGCACCGCGCCCTTGAAGACCCTGCCGTGCGCGCCCAGATTGCCAAGACCGGCTTGCTGGTGTCGCTGTCCACGCCCGAGGCCTTTGGCCAGTTTCTGCAGGCCGAAACCCGCAAGCTGCAGGCGCTCCTCCAGAGCGGCGTGCGCATTGATCTGGATTGAGCCGGGGCGGGTGGGGGGCCTGCCGCATAATGGGCTTTTTGCCACCTGTCTGGATTGCCCATGCCCTACGCCCGCCATACCCTCGCTGCCGGATTGCTCGCGGCAGCGTCTTTGCTGAGCGCACCGGCCTGGGCCATCAACAAATGCGTCGATGCCCAGGGCCGCACCAGCTTTCAGGATGAGCCCTGCGCAGCCGGGCAGAAGGCCGAGGCGATCACCGTGACGCCCTCCAGCCAGGGCATCAACCCGCGCGAGCATGACCGCCCGGTGACCAGCCGTCCAACGGATAACCCACCGCCGTCCGTACCAGCAGCTGCACCCGCCGATGCGCCAGAACCCCGCCCGGCCGATTGCCCCGACCCGGAGCGCATGAAGAGCATGCAGATCGAGGCCGAATCGATTGCGCTGCCGCTGCCGATCCGCAAGCAAAAGCGGGCGTCGTTTGAAGCGCTGAAAGAGCGGTGCGGCGGCTAAAGACCCCCTCTCAGCAAAACGCCCGCGATTGCGGGCGTTTTTGTTTACACGGCCATCGGCGCCGTCAACGGCGCATGGTGCTGGTAGCCTTCCAGCCAGAAGTCCGAAGGCTCCACCTTCTCCAGCCACTCCGGCTCGTATTGGCCGGTCACCGCATAGTCGGGGATGCGGTCCGACAGCACCAGCTGGGGCGACTCAAAGGGCTCGCGCTTGAGCTGCTCTTGCAGCATGTCCAGGTGGTTCTCGTAGATGTGGGCATCACCGATGAAATAGGTAAACCAGCGCGGGGTGTAGCCACTCAGGCGCCCTATCAGGTGCAGCAGCGCGGCGCCTTCGGTGAGATTGAAGGGGGTGCCCAGGCCCACATCATTGCTGCGGATGTACAGGCACAGCGAGATCTCCCGCTTGCTCTGGTCAACCAGGAACTGGTAGAGCAGGTGGCAGGGCGGCAGGGCCATTTCTTCGAGCTGGGCCCAGTTCCAGCCGTGGAAGAGAATGCGGCGGCTGCCCGGGTCGGTCATGATGGTGTCTAGGCACTGGCGCAGCTGGTCGATGGCCTTGTAGAGCACGATCTGGCGCTTGCCGTCTTCGGCCACTTCGCCGATCTGGGTGTAGCCCTTGGCCAGCGCGTCGGCCACCTGGGCGGCGCCTTGGGGCTGGGCCTGGTCGATCAGCTTGTAGGCCGGCCATTGGCGCCATTGCACGCCGTAGACGGGGCCCAGGTCGTCGGCCTCCAGGCGGTAGGGGTTGGCCAGCCAGGCCTGGTTTTCATTGGCGTTCTGGTCCCAGACCTTGCAGCCCAACGCGCGGAAATCGGCAGCGCTGCGCGCCGCACGCAGAAAACCCACCATCTCGCCGATGGCCGATTTGAAGGCCAGCTTCTTCGTGGTGACAGCCGGAAAGCCTTGCTGCAGATCAAACTTGAGCATGGCGCCGGGCATGCTGAGCGTGCGGATGCCTGTGCGGTTGGACTGCCAGGAGCCTTGGTCCAGAATGCTCTGGACGAGTTGGAGGTATTGCTTCATGTTCTTCTGGCCTGATCGAGAGTGGGGCCTGGCCGCCCCTGGAGCGCCGAGGCGCTGCCTGGCCCGGTGCGATATGGGCGCACTGCGAGGGCGGGGCTGGGGGCAAGGCCCAAAGGGCCTACTGTACGATGCCTGCGTTTTTTGCGTAGGCCGTAAGGATAAGCCCACGTGGGTGATGGCGGCGGCCGCCCTTGCGGCCCAAAAATTGGTGTAGGGTGTCGGCTTTGGCGCCCGGGCCCACCGGGGCCGGCGGTGCATGGCCGTGGCAAGCACAGGTGGGCAGCGGGACATCGACAGTTTGCCTGGCGCAGGAGAGGGCGCGGCAAACGCACCAAGGACACCTGACTATGTGGATGATGACGAAAAAATGGGGCCTAGCCCTGGGCGCTGCTGCGGCGCTGGCACTGGCGGGTTGCCAGACCACGCCCGCTGGCGGCAACCCCAGCGGCCAGCAGGCCTGGAACCAGCTGCAGGCCCAGGTGGGCCAGTACCCGCAGGATGCCGCTTTCTTGCAGCAAGGCGTGATGGCTGCGCGCATGCAGCACCTGCTGGGCGAGCACCGCGCCGCCTTCATGCAGAACCTGCAGGTGAGCGGGCCGCTGAGCAAACAGGGCTCCGTTTACTACATCACCGGCAACCGCCAGCACGATGGTGGCCACAATGCCGCCGCCGTGGCGCTGGATGCCAAGAGCAACACCATGCGCATCTGGTGGCTGCAGGACGGCCAGCCGCGTGTGGTGCAGGACCCGGGCGCAGCGTTTTCCTGGCCCAAGGATGTGAACCAGATGATCAGCAACGCGGTGGGCACGCCGGCGTCGTGATGCTTCCATAAACAAAACAGGGCGGCACCTCTGCGAGGGCCGCCCTGTTTTGTTTTGGCGCTGGGTTTTAGGAGCTGCTAACACGACCCAGCAAACCGAAGGTTTGCGGTTGAGACGAGGCGTCAAGCTGCAGGCAGTACAGTAGTACGACAAGGCTTGGCGCGGCCGGCGAGGCAACGACGTATCAAGGGTTGTGCTAGTGGCTCTAAGCGCGTGTGATCATGGCATGCGGGTTCATAATGTTCTGCGGGTCCAGCGCAGCCTTCACCGCCCGCATCATCGACAGGGCCACCGGCGACTGGTACTGCGGCAAGGTGTCTACCTTGAGCGTGCCAATGCCGTGCTCGGCCGAGATGGAGCCGCCAAAGGCGGCCACTGCGTCATAGACGATGTGGTTGACCTCGTGCTCGCGCTCGTCGAGAAATTGCTTGGCGTCTCCGCCCTCGGGTGCCTGCACATTGAAGTGCAGATTGCCGTCGCCCAGGTGGCCGAAATTGACCAGGCGCATGCCCGGCACCTTGTCGTTCAGCACCTGGGTGGCATGCTCGACAAACTCCGGGATGCGCGAGATGGGCACGGAGATGTCGTGCTTGATGTTGAGGCCTTCCTCGACCTGGGCGAGCGGAATGCTCTCGCGGATATGCCAGAGGTTGTGGGCCTGGCCCAGGTTCTCGGCGACCACGGCATCGAGCACGATCTCTTGCTCGAATGCCGCTTCCATCAAGGCTTCAAAGCGGCTGCGGGCATGCTCTTCCGATTCGCTGTCGGAGTTCTCCAACACCACGGCATAGGGGAAGGCGGGGTTGTCGATAAAGGGCACGCGCAGCTGGGGCATGTGCTTGTCGACCAGGGTGAGCGCAAAGCGGTTCATCACCTCAAAGCCGGTCATACCCGCGCCCAGGTACTGGTGCGCCAGCGCCAGCAGGCGCACGGCAGCATCGAACGACGGCAGCGCCGCCCAGGCGGTGAGCTGGCTCGCGGGCAAGGGGTAGATCTTCATCGTCGCTGCCGTGATCACGCCCAGGGTGCCTTCGCTGCCGATGAAGAGGTTGCGCAGGTCGTAGCCGGTGTTGTCCTTGCGCAGGCCCTTGAGGCCGTTCCAGATCTCGCCCTGGGCGTTGACCACTTCGAGGCCCAGGCACAGCTCGCGCGTATTGCCATAGCGCACCACCTGGGTGCCGCCGGCATTGGTGCCCAGGTTGCCGCCAATGGTGCAGCTGCCTTCGGCGGCCAGCGACAGCGGGAACAGATAGCCCTGGCTCTCGCAGCGCTCCTGCAGGGTCTGCAGGATGCAGCCGGCCTCGACGGTGACGGTCAGGTTGTCCTTGTCGATCGCGCGGATCGCCTGCATGCGCCCCAGGTTCAGCACCACCTGCTGGCCCGAGGTATCAGGCGTGGAGCCCACGACCAGGCCGGTGTTGCCGCCCTGGGGCACGATGGAGGTGCCGTTGGCCGCGCAGGCCTTGACGACGGCGGCCACTTGCTCTGTCGTGGCGGGGCGCACCACCGCCAGCGCCTTGCCGTGGACGCGGCGGCGCCAGTCCTGCTCATAGGCCGTCAGGTCGCCCTCGGTAAGCACATGGGCATCGCCCACAATCTGGCGCAAGCTCGCAATCAGGTCGGTCATCGGAAGTCTCAGCAAATAAAAAGAAATCGGTTCTAGGAAGCGGCTGCGGGCGGGGCGGCCGGGGATGCGGCGCGCAGGCGGCCCCGGATATGCAGCACGCAGGCGGCAAACAGCAGCAGGCAAAGTGCGATCTCGGCCAGCGCGCACCAGCGGCTGGGCGGCGCATCACCCCAGGCGCGCACCACGCCCTCAATAAAATACAGCCACACCAGAAGGCTCAGCCAGCGGTAGGTATACATGCGGCGCTTGAGCAGGCCGGCGAGCGGAATGCACAGCGGCAAGGCCTTGAGCACCAGCCAGGAGCCGCCCGGCCGCAGCGGGGCCAGCCACAGCTCCCAGGCCAGGCACAACAGCACCAGGCCCAGCAGGGACGCCACGGCCAGCCAGCGCGAAAACTGCGCCGCTGCCCTGGCCGGGGCAGGCGTTACCAAATCAGGCAGATTTGCGGCGGGTTCAGGGGTCGATGCAGGCATGGAAATGGCATCATATCGGTATGTACGTCAGTGATGAGAAAAACGCAGCATCTTTGCAGGTGCAACCGCGCCAGGGATGGGCTTTGTGGTGGCAGCAATTTGCTGCGTTTCCCTGGCGCAATACCGTCAATACCTTGCGCACGCGCTTTGGCGAGGACCGCCTGGGCCTGACGGCCAGCAGCCTGACCTTTACCACCATGCTGGCACTGGTGCCTTTCTTCACGGTGGCGTTGGCGCTGCTCACCGCTTTCCCGATGTTTGCCACGGTCGAGGCGCAACTGCAGCGCTGGCTGATCGAGAGCCTGATCCCCAGCACCATCGCCAGCCAGGTGCTGGGCTACATCACGCAGTTTGCCTCCAAGGCCAGCCGCCTGGGCCTGGCGGGCCTGAGCTTTTTGCTGGTGACGGCGCTGGCGCTGATATTGACGATGGACCGCACGCTCAACAACATCTGGCGCGTGCGCCAGCTGCGGCCACTGGGCCAGCGGGTGCTGATCTACTGGGCGGCCATGTCGCTGGGCCCGCTGGTGCTGGCCTCCAGCCTGGTGCTGACCTCGTCGGTGGTGGCCGCTTCGCGCAGCGCGATGGGCGAGCTGCCCTACCTCATTCGCCTGGCCTTTGATTCGCTGGAGTTTGTGCTGCTGGCATCGGGTGTGACCGCCATGTACCGCTATGTGCCCAACACCCATGTGCGCTGGCGCGATGCACTGGCCGGCGGGCTGTTTGTGGCCGTGGGCATCGAGGTGGCCAAGAAGGTGCTGACCCTGTACCTCGTGCATGTGCCGACCTATTCCACCATCTACGGCACCTTTGCCACCTTGCCGATCTTGCTGATCTGGATCTATGTGGCCTGGGTGATTGTGCTGCTGGGTGCCGTGGTGGCCGCCTACCTGCCCAGCCTGCTGGCCGGCGTGGCGCGGCTGCCGCTGGCGCAGAGCTGGGATTTTCAGCTGGCGCTCGAATGCCTACGCGCGCTCAACCTGATGCGCTACCAGCCCGAGAAGGGCCTCTACCTGCACCAGCTTGCCACCCGAATGCAGGTGGAGGATGTGCAGCTGCACCGCGCGCTGGATGTGCTGTGCCAGCTCGACTGGGTGGGCGCCGTCGTCGATGTGGATGAGCGCCGGACCAGCACGGGAGCCACCGAGAGCCAGCATGACATGCGCTATGTGCTGCTGATCGAGCCCGCGCAGACCCTGGCTGCGCCGCTGGTCAGTGCACTGATGCTGGACCGCAACGAGGCCACCGAGCCCTTGTGGTGGCACAGCGGTCTCGACCAGATCGCGCTCATTGCACTGCTGGAGCGCCGCCAGTGGCTGCCGGAGGAGGTGCCTGCGCAAGAGGTGGAAGCAGTAGCGCAGGAGTTGGAGCCTGTGCTGGGTGATGAGACCCAAGCCCTGCAGCCCAAGGCTTGAGGGCAGTTTGATCGCTGAGAGGGGCTGCCCATCAGCGGCCTACCTGATGGCGATGCGCAGAGATCGCTGAAGCGGCTCAGTGGGCGGCGAAGCTTGCCTCATTGAAGGCCAGGCGCTGGCGCGCCAGCGCCACCATGTCGGCGGGGTAGCTGCTGTAGGCGGTCAGAGGGCTGTCATCCAGCTCGTACAGCACCACCAGGGCGGCGACTTCCCAGGCCCAGCGCGGGTGGTGCTCGCCCATGCCAATGAGCCGGCCAATGGCGGCCAGCGCAGGGTGCAGCTGGCTGCTGTAGTTCTCGTCCAGATAGGCTTGCAAGGGCTCGGTGCCCAGCTCGGACTGCTCGAAGAAGGCGCTCAGATCGGCATAGGGTTTGGGACAGAAGACCTGGGCGGAGGCTTCGTCCTTTTCACAGGCGACGGCGCTCAGGTAGTCGAGCAGGCAGTCACAGCGGTTGCCCAATAGACGCTCGACAATGCCGGGAATCAGCTCCTGGCGCTCGAGCAATACCGGCAGCGCCAGCAGTTGCACGGCAGCCGGGTAGCTGTTGGAGGCAGGGTTGATTGGTTGGCGCGCTTGCGCCGGTGCTGCGGCATCGCTGCGCATGAAGACCGCATACTCATTGCACCAGTGCAGCACATGCTCGAACAGGCTTTCCATCGCGCGAGGCGGCAGCCCCCGGCTGTAGGCCAGATCCAACAGCGCCAGCGATTGCAGCGCCGCGCGGCACCAGCCAGCCCGGGCAGCGCGTTGGCTGTCGGCGTCCAGATCCTGCACATCCAGACCATAGTAGCCATGGCTGGAGAATTCATGCAGGCTTGACAACTGGTCCGCCCAGGTCTCTGCCCATCGCTCCAGGTCCATGTCCACGCGTGGCCGCAGCAGATGCCAGGGTTGCGCCTGGCAGTGTTGCAGCAAACAGGGAAGGGCCTTGTATTGCATAAGTCGTATGTATCGGGTCTGCAGCTTTTCGGATGCAGCTGTCTGGGCCTCCATCGGCCTGGCAGATAGGCTAACGCATTTGATGCCCGCATTGCGGCATTTTTTGCGGTGGCTTACGCCTTCTTACGCCAGATACATACTTGATATTCTGCTATAAAAACAAAAGCAATATCGCAATTGCAAAGCTGATAGCGGGACGGATCGCTGCGGCAGGCCCTCAGGCGGGAAGCTGCGGCGCTGCGGCCTGTGCCTGCAGAAAATGGTGGATCGCAAACAGGGTCGCGTCGGGTGACTCGGTCATCTGGTTGTGGCCGCTGGGCACCATCTGGACCTGCACTTGCTTGCCAGCGGCTTTGGCGGCGTCCACCAGGCTGCGCGCGGCGCGGGCAGGCGTCATCTGGTCTTGCTCGCCCAGCACAAACAACACCGGGCAGGCGAGGGCGGCCATCGCAGCCTGGCCATTGCGGTAGCTATCGCAGGCCACAAAGCCGGTGTGCAGCAGGTTGGTGTCGCCGTTGCTGGCCTGCACGCGGCGGGCCAGCGCCATGCCGGCACCAAATACCCAGCTGCCCGCGCCTGAGGGTGGGGCCAGGGTTGCGCGCGAGAAGGTCTGCACCATGGCAATCGCCTGGTCGGTAGCGCTGAGCGCTTGCTCCAGCAGGGCGGGGGCGACCTTCATCGGGTCGGCCGTGCCGACCAGCACCAGGTGGCTGATACGCGCGCCCAGGCGTGCGGCCGCTTCCATCGCTATCAGGCTGCCCCAGCTGTGGCCGATAAGGGCCGCCTGCTGCAGGCCTGCGGCATCGAGCAGCTGCGCGATGGTCTCGGCCGCTTCTTCCACCGTGCGCGGCGCGGCGCCGGCACTTTTGCAGTGGCCGGGCAGATCGATGGCCAGCACGTTCCAGCCATGGTTGGCCAGGTAGCGGCTTTGCAGCGCCCAGACGCTGTGGTCGCACAGCACGCCGTGGATAAAGATGGCAGTGGGCTGGTTCGCATCCAGCGCCTTGCCGCCGGTGTAGGCATACAGGTCGGCACCTTGTACTTGGATTTGCATGTCTGTGCTCCGATGGTGTGGCTGAGGCTAGATGTCGGCAATCAGGCGTTTGCCCAGGCTCACGGTCTGGTCGTTGGCATAGCCCAGGCTTTCGTAGAAGGCGATCACCGCCTCGTTGCCGGCGCGCACCTGCAAGTTGAGCTTGGGGCAGCCCAGCGCCGTGAG
This sequence comes from Comamonas sp. JNW, assembly GCF_003105075.1. NCBI lineage: Bacteria > Pseudomonadati > Pseudomonadota > Betaproteobacteria > Burkholderiales > Comamonadaceae > Comamonas > Comamonas sp. JNW. The sequence goes on along the minus strand of NZ_QETI01000001.1, from coordinate 395,513 downwards.
CTCGGCTTCGGCCCGCTGCATCAGCTGGCGCGCATGGCCCTGGCGCTGGTGCCGGGGGTGCACGGCCAGGTAGTTGATCCAGCCGCGGTGGCCGTCGTAGCCGACCATGATGCTGGCGATCACCGCGCCTTGTTCATCGACACCGACCCAGAACAACTCGGGCGAGACGCTCTGCTTGCGCGCAATGTCCTTGTGCGGGTCGTTCCAGGGGCGGGTCAGGCCGCAGTCGTTCCACAGCTGAACGACGGCAGGCGCATCTTGCAGTGCAAAGACACGGATTTCCATCATGCGGCCTTCTCTGCGGACTTGAGCGCGCGCTTCAAGTCATCGATCAGGTCGTCGGCGTCTTCTAGGCCGATGGACAGGCGGATCGTGCCCTGGCTGATGCCCGCTTGCGCCAAGGCGTCGTCGTGCATGCGGAAATGCGTGGTGCTGGCCGGGTGGATGACCAGCGAGCGGCAGTCGCCGACATTGGCCAGGTGGCTGAAGACCTTGAGCGTCTCGATGAACTTCTTGCCCTGGTTGCGGTTGCCGGCAATGTCAAAGCTGAACACAGAACCCGCGCCGCGCGGCAGCAGCTTTTGCGCCAGCGCGTAGGAGCTGTGGCTCTCCAGCATCGGGTGGCCCACGCGGCTGACCATCGGGTGGCTGGCGAGGAACTGCACCACTTTTTCGGTGTTGCGCATATGGCGCTCCATGCGCAGCGGCAAGGTCTCGATGCCTTGCAAGATCAGCCAGGCGCTGTGCGGGCTCATGCAGGCGCCAAAGTCGCGCAGGCCTTCGCGCCGCGCGCGCAGCAAGAAGGCGCCGGTGGTCGATTCCTCGCTGAACACCATGTTGTGAAAGCCGTCATAGGGCTCGGTCAGCTCGGGGAAGCGGCCCGACTTTTCCCAGTCAAAACTGCCGCCGTCGACCACGATGCCGCCAATGACGGTGCCGTGGCCGGAGAGAAACTTGGTGGCCGAGTGGTAGACGATGTCGGCGCCATGCGCAAAGGGCTTGATGAGCCAGGGCGAGGTCAAGGTGGAGTCGACCAGCAAGGGCACGCCGGCCTCATGGGCGATGGCCGAGACGGTGGGGATGTCCAGCACATCGAGGCCGGGGTTGCCGACGGTCTCGCCAAAAAACAGCTTGGTGTTGGGCCGCACCGCAGCGCGCCAGCCGTCGATATCGCCGGGTTGGACAAAGGTGGTCTCGATGCCAAAGCGGGCCAGGGTGTAGTGCAGCAGGTTCTGGCTGCCGCCATAGAGCGCGGTGCTGGCAACGATATGGCTGCCCGCGCCCATCAAGGTGGCAACCGACAGGTGCAGCGCGGCCTGGCCGCTGGCCACCGCGATCGCGCCCACACCGCCTTCAAGTGCCGAGACGCGCTGCTCCAGCACCGCATTGGTGGGGTTGCTGATGCGGCTGTAGACATGGCCGGGCCGCTCCAGATTGAAGAGGCTGGCTGCGTGGTCGCTCGACTCGAAGACGAAGGAGGTGGTCAGGTGGATGGGGACGGCGCGAGCCCCGGTGGCCGGGTCCGGCTGGGCGCCAGCGTGCAGACTCAGGGTGTCAAAGCCGGGGTCGGTGTAACCGGGCATGGCGTATCTCCGCGATGTTGTCGTTCTGGACGGGCATTGTCGGCTATATTTAGCAGACCTGGGCGGGCAGGCCTGTCGCCGATGCGTGTGCACGCAGGTGGGCCCCGCCAGCATCGGAGAACGGTACAAGGAGACACCCATGAAAGTCAGCGATATCCTCCGCCTCAAAGGCAACACTCTCTACACGGCCAGCGTCAACGACCCTCTGGGCGACGCGATCCAGACCATGGCGGAGAAGGACATTGGCTCGCTGGTGGTGATGGAGCACGGCGATGTGGTGGGCATGTTGACGTTCCGAGAGGTGATCGTCGCCATCGTCAACAATGGCGGCACTGCAGGCAATATCCTTGTGCGCAGCGTGATGGACGATGCGCCGCTTACCTGCACGATGGAAACCGACATGGACGAGGTGCGCCGCATGATGCTCGACCGCCATGCCCGCTACATGCCGGTGATGGACAAGAAGATGCTGATGGGCGTGATCAGCTTCTACGACGTGGCCAAGGCCGTCGTCGACAGCCAGAATTTCGAGAACAAGATGCTCAAGGCCTATATCCGCGATTGGCCGGTGGAAGGCGAGACAGATTCTTGATGGTGGGACCGGCGCAGCTTGGCGGCTGAGCCGGCGACTTCCACAACCGCTACTGCAGCGGCCCGCGAGGCCGCTTTTTTGCGCCTTTGCTTTGGAACAGATGCTGGGTATTGGTCAGAAACGGATGATGCGCCCGGGGATGCGGCCGACCGTGTTATCGGTGGAGGCTGGGTTCTCAGCCTGAGCATCTGTTTGCGCTGGCAGGCCCACATACTGGGCGCGGGGGCGGATCAATTGGCCGCTGTCGCGCTGCTCCAGCGCATGGGCCAGCCAGCCTGCCGTGCGGCCCAGTGCAAACAGCACAAAGGCAGCGCCCGCGGGCAGCCCCAGGCCGCGCTGGATGGCGACCAGCGCATAGTCCAGGCTGGGGTGCAGGCCGGTTTGGCGGTGCACTGTTGCCAGCAAGGCATTGCGGTGCGCATCGGCCGGCAGCAGGCTGATGAGGCGCTGGCTGCGCGGGTCGCCTGCCGGGTAGAGCGGGTGGCCAAAGCCTGCGCAGTAATGCGGGCTGCCATGGGTGCGGGTGTCGGCCAGCAGCTGGGTGAGCGATGGGTGCAGTGCATCGCCAGCCCGTGGCGCCGCATGCCAGTCGTCCCAGTGCTGGTCGATCACCGCCGTCATCCCCCCGTGCAGTGGGCCGGTCAGCGCGGCGAGACCTGCGCCCAGACTGGCATGCAGGCTGGCGCCGGTTGATGCGACCACCCGGGCTGCAAAGCTGGAGGCATTGAGCTCATGGTCGGCGCACAGCACCAGCGCCTGGCGCAGGGTGCTTTCGCCGGCGGCATCCACACGCCAGAGCGCAGCGAGCTGCTGGTGGACCAGCCGTTCGGCCTGGGGCGGCGCAGCACCAGGAGGTGGCGGCAGCCCCGTCAGCACCCACAGCATCTGCTGGAGCAGCGGCCGGGCCCAGCCGGGGCTGGCCAGCGTGGGCTCGCTGGTGGGCAGGCTGTGCCAGGCGCTGAGCGCCTGGTCGGGTGACCGGGGTTGTGGCACGGGCGATGCTGCGGACGCCTTGGTCGGGGCCATGCGGGCGCTGCTGGACTGCGCCGCGATGGGCTGGCCCAGCAGCAGCGCGGCGGTGTCTTCCAGGCTGGCGTGCTGCGCCCATTGCAGGGCATCGCGCCCCCGGTAGTACAGCTGGCCTTGGGCCACCTGGGTGATGGCCGAGCGCAGCACGGGTGTGCCCCAGTCGAGGGTGGAGCGGGCGAGCTGCGCGGGGTTGCGCACGGTGTGCCGCTGGCGCGCGAGGCGCTGCACATCGATGCGGGCATAGACATGGCCGCGCAGGCCCGGTTGGCGGTGCGCCTGTAGCAGGCCCCGGCTGACATAGGCGTAGAGGCTGGCGCGCTGCACACCCAGCATCGCGGCGGCCTGCTGGCTGCTGAGCCAGGGGCTGTCGTCTTCTGAAGGTGGGGTGGGAGAGGGACGTGAAGCAACCATGGGCCATGCTACTGCAAGGCGAGTTGAATGGTATGTGTATCGGCCCAATCAAGATTGACCCCGGGGTGCGGCAGGTATGCAATGGCGGCCATGTGCCAACCAGGAGAACGTCTTGCCAACCACTAACAACCACAGCCCCACCAGCCACCACCTGGCGCAGCAACCGCTGCATGCGGCCATACAGGCCAGCGTGCACATGCTCCGGCAGCAAGCGGGCCTGCCAGCGCAGGCTTTGGAGCAGGGCGCTTTGGCGCTCAGCGGCGATGGCGCTGCCTACCCCTCGAGTTTTTGCCTGGATGTGGCAGCGCCTGCGGCCGTGGCGGCCAGCGGCCTGGCCAGTGCCTTGTTGTACCAGCGCCGCCAGCAGCGGGCCATGCCCCAGGTCCAGGTGGATGTGGGCCATGTGCTGGCCGAGTGCAGTGGCTATTTCACCTTGGACGGCGAGCAGCCCAACCTGTGGGCGCCCATCTCGGGCCTCTATGCCTGCGGCGCCGATGTGGGCGAGCCGGGCTGGCTGCGCATCCATGCCAATTTTGACCACCACCGCGATGGCGTGTTGCGGCTCCTGGGCCTGCCCACGGGCGCTGCCACCACGCGGCAGCAGGTGGCGGACGCGCTCCAAGGCTGGACGGCGCAGGCAGCGGAGGAGCGCGCCGCAGCGCTGGGCCTCGTGGTGGCAGCTGCGCGCAGCCCTGAGGCCTGGCAGGCCCATCCCCAAAGTGCGGCGGTGGCCGCGCAGCCCTTGCTGTCGATCACGCAGCTGGACAGCGACCAGCCCGCCGCGCCCCGCGATGGGCCCGCGCCTGCCCAGCACCGGCCGCTTGCTGGCCTGCGCGTGCTGGACCTGACCCGCATTCTGGCGGGGCCCGTGGCAGCCCGCAGCCTGGCGGCGCAAGGGGCCGATGTGCTGATGCTCAATGGGCCGGGTCTGCCCAATATCGAGGCCATTGCCGATATGAGCCGGGGCAAGCGCTCGGCCTTGCTGGATCTGAAAACCCCGGCAGGCCAGCAAAAGATGGCCGCGTTGCTGGATCAGGCCCATGTGCTGCTGCAAGGCTACCGGCCGGGCGCGCTGGATGCGCTGGGGCTGGATCCGCAGTCTGCCGCCCGGCAGCGGCCGGGCATCGTCTATGCCAGCCTGTCAGCCTATGGCCGCAGCGGCCCCTGGGCCGACCGGCGCGGCTTTGATTCGCTGGTGCAGACCGTCTGCGGCATCAACTGGGCCGAAGGCCAGGCGTTTGGCAGCGCGGGGCTGCGGGCGCTGCCGCTGCAGATTCTCGATTACAGCGCGGGCTTTTTGCTGGCCTTTGGCATCCAGGCTGCGCTCTACCGCCAGGCAAAGCAGGGCGGCAGCTGGCATGTGCAGGTGTCGCTGGCGCGCGTCGCACAGTGGTTGCAGTCCATGGGCCAGCGGCCGGTAGCCGCTGCGGCGGCTACGGCACCCAGCGGCGCGCCGCCCGACGCCTATCTGGAAGAGATGGACACTGGCTTTGGCCGCCTGCGTGCGGTGCGCCACAGTGCGGTGCTGCAGGGCCTGCCAGGCGGCTGGCCCCATGCCGGCCAGCCGCCTGGCGGTGACCCGCCCCGCTGGTGAGCCCTGTGGGGCTGCGTGGGGCACCGGCATCAGTGATAATGGCGGGCTATGAGCGGCAATACCTTCGGCACCTTATTTACTGTTACCAACTTTGGCGAATCCCATGGCCCCGCGATTGGCTGCGTGATTGACGGCTGCCCACCGGGCATGGCGTTGAGCGAGGCAGATATCCAGCAGGACCTGGACCGCCGCCGCCCCGGCACCAGCAAGTTTGTCACCCAGCGCAATGAGCCCGACAGCGTGGAGATCCTCTCGGGCGTCTACGAGGGCAAGACGACGGGCACGCCGATTGCGCTGCTGATCCGCAATACCGACCAGCGCAGCAAGGACTACTCCAATATTGCGCAGAGCTTTCGCCCCGGCCATGCCGACTATGCCTACTGGCACAAGTACGGCATCCGCGACCCGCGTGGTGGTGGCCGCTCCTCGGCCCGCCTGACCGCGCCCACCGTGGCCGCTGGCGCCGTGGCCAAAAAGTGGCTCAAAGAGAAGTTCGGTACCGAGTTCCGCGCCTGCATGCTGCAGGTGGGCGAGGTGGCCCTGCCTTTTGAGGACTGGTCGCATGTGCCTAACAACCCGTTTTTTGCGCCGGTGGCCGATGTGACCCGCTATGAAGACTATATGGATGCGCTGCGCAAGGCGGGCGACTCCTGCGGCGCGCTGATCCGCGTGCAGGCCAGCGGCGTGCCGGTGGGCCTGGGCGAGCCGCTGTATGACAAGCTCGACGCCGACATCGCCTACGCGATGATGGGCCTCAACGCCGTCAAGGCGGTCGAGATTGGTGCCGGTTTTGACAGCGTGGCCCAGCGCGGCACTACGCATGGCGACTCGCTCAGCCCCCAGGGCTTTCGCAGCAACAATGCCGGCGGCATTCTGGGCGGCATCAGCACCGGCCAGGACATCGAGATCCGCATCGCCATCAAGCCCACCAGCTCGATCATCAGCCCGCGCGAGTCCATCGATACCGAGGGCAAGAGTACCGAGGTCATCACCAAGGGCCGGCATGACCCCTGCGTGGGCATCCGCGCCGCACCGATTGCCGAGGCCTTGCTGGCCATGGTGCTGATGGACCATGCGCTGCGCCACCGCGCCCAGAACAGCGATGTGGTGCAGGCGGTGGGGCCGATTGCCGCCGAGGCGCCGCAAGACTGACAAGGCGCAGCCCGGGCCGGCTCCGTGGCTGGTCTCCAAAGAAAAATGCGAACCCAGGGTTCGCATTTTTTTGTGCCTCAGTCCTTTTTACGGGCGCTGTCTTTCCTGGGCTCGGGCGGCGGGGTCGTTACCTCGTCGACGATGGACTTGAACTGGTCAATGTCCTCGAAGCTTCGGTAGACGCTGGCATAGCGGATGTAGGCCACCTTGTCGAGCTTTTGCAGCTCGGCCATGACCAGCTCGCCGATCAAATGCGTCTGTACCTCACGCGCACCCAAGGTGCGCAGCTTGTCCTCGACATGCTCGAGCGCCAGGTCCACCTTGTCGATGGGGACCGGGCGCTTGCGCAGCGCCAGGCTGAACGAGCCGCGCAGCTTGCTGCGGTCGTAGTCGATGCGCCGGCCGTCCTTTTTGACGATGACCGGCAGGCTGACCTCAGGCCGCTCATAGGTGGTAAAGCGCTTTTCGCAGTTGCCGCACTGGCGCCTGCGCCGTACAAAGCCGCCGTCTTCTGCAACACGGGTCTCCACCACCTGGGTATCGGGATGGCTGCAGAAGGGGCATTTCATAGGCGCGGGCGCAGGTCAGATCAGCGGTAGACGGGGAAGCGTGCGGTCAGGGCGTTGACCTTGGCGCGCACGGCAGCGATGTTGGCCTCGTCCCGTGGGTTGTCCAGCACGTCGGCGATCAGGTTGGCCGTGAGGCGCGCTTCTTCGTCCTTGAAACCACGGGTGGTCATCGCGGGCGTACCGATACGGATACCGCTGGTGACCATCGGCTTTTCCGGGTCGTTGGGGATGGAGTTCTTGTTGATCGTCATGTGGGCAGCGCCCAGCACGGCTTCGGCTTCCTTGCCGGTGATGCCCTTGGCGCGCAGGTCCACCAGCATCACGTGGCTTTGGGTGCCGCCAGAGATGATGCGCAGGCCGCGCTCGGTCAGGGTCTCGGCCACGATGCGGGCGTTGGTCTTGACCTGCTGGGCATACTGCTTGAACTCAGGCGTCAGCGCCTCCTTGAAGGCCACGGCCTTGGCTGCGATCACGTGCATCAGCGGGCCGCCTTGCAGGCCGGGGAACACGGCCGAGTTGATGGCCTTCTCGTGCTCAGCCTTCATCAGGATGACGCCACCGCGCGGGCCGCGCAGGCTCTTGTGGGTGGTGGTGGTCACCACGTCGGCGTGGGGCACGGGGTTGGGGTATTCGCCAGCGGCGATCAGACCGGCATAGTGGGCCATGTCCACCATGAAGATCGCGCCCACATCCTTGGCCACCTTGGCAAAGCGGGCAAAGTCGATTTCCAGCGAGTAAGCGGATGCGCCAGCGATGATCAGCTTGGGCTTGGTCTCGTGCGCCTTCTTTTCCATGGCGTCGTAGTCCAGCTCTTCCTTTTCGTTCAGGCCGTAGGAGACGACGTTGAACCACTTGCCGGAGATGTTCAGTGGCATGCCATGGGTCAGGTGACCGCCTTCGGCCAGGCTCATGCCCATGATGGTGTCGCCGGGCTTGAGGAAAGCCAGGAAAACCGCTTCATTGGCCGATGCGCCGCAATGGGGTTGCACATTGGCAGCATCTGCGCCAAACAGTTGCTTGACGCGGTCGATGGCCAGCTGCTCGGCGATATCGACAAATTCGCAGCCGCCGTAGTAGCGCTTGCCGGGGTAGCCTTCGGCGTACTTGTTGGTCAGCTGGGTGCCTTGGGCCCACATCACGGCAGGGGAGGCATAGTTTTCGCTGGCGATCAGCTCGATGTGCTGCTCTTGGCGCTGGTTTTCGGCCTGGATGGCCGCAAAGAGTTCTGCGTCGGTCTGTTCGACAAGGATGTTACGTTGGTACATGGCGGTCGTTGGAGTCAGAAGTGAGCCCTGCCTGCCAACAGTGAGGTTGGCGAAAACAGGGGCTGCCCAGGCGCACGGCTAACACGTGGCGGGTGCGGGGGGCGATGCGCTCGCCCTGGCACTGCACGGTACGCTCCCCGGTGGTTGCTGCAGGCCGGGCCTGCATTCCACGTCAACAATCCGGTCATACAGATGTCTATCGCCAGTCGCGTACCCGGCTAGTGTAGCCGAGGCTGCACAGGCCTGGGGCAATGGGTTTATCGCCACGTCTGGATAAAAACCGGTTCAGGGAAGCTGTGCCAAGGCCAGAAAAAACAAAAGCACCCCGCAGGGTGCTTGTGCTAACAGGGCGACGAGCCGGAGGGGCAGATCAGGAACCCATGGCCACGGCGGTGGCCTCGGCCTTGGCCGCTGCTGGCAGCGCGGCTTGCTTGTCAGCCAGGGCCACGGTTTCAGAAGCGTTGCCTGCAGCTGCGCTGTTGCTGGCGGCCTTGGCCTTGTCGGCCACGGTACCGGCTGCGGCGGGCGTATCCGCCTGGGCCGACAGTGAAGGCTTGGCAGCGGGGGCCACCGGTGCCTTGGGCGTGTTGCTGCGGCCTTCGGCCACTTGCTTGATGCGGAAGTGCTCGGCCATCACCTTGGCGGCGTAGCCCCCGTCGGTCGGCAGGTTGGCTGCGCCCACATAGTATTTGAGGCCGCCTTCGAGCGAGCCGGCGCGCTCGATGCACTCCTGCAGCACCTTGACGCCCACGCGCAGATTGGTCACCGGGTCAAAGGCTGCAAAGTGGCCGCCGAAGTGCTCGTACTTGTCGGTGTGAATCTTGGTCATCACCTGCATCAGGCCTTGCGCACCCACCGAGCTTTGGGCAAAGGGGTTGAAGCTTGACTCCACGGCCATGATCGCCAGGATCAAGGTGGGATCCAGCTTGGTTTCCTTGCCCACGAGGTAGGCTTCGGAGACGAGCACGGCCAGTGGCTCAGGCGCCACGCGGTATTTCTTGGCCAGCCAATAGGCCACATTGGCCTGGTTGCGGGGCAATTGCTGGGGGTTGCTGGCGGTGGCACGGTCCACGGCCGCCACCATGGCGGCATCGTCGCCATTGGATGCGTCCGCATCGGCACCTGCCAGGTCAACGGCTGGCGCATGCGTGCGGGCCTGCAGCCAGCTGCGCAATTGCGCCTCGCCGGCGTGGCGCAGGTCATCACGCGACACCAGGGTGAGGGCGCAAAACGCCACTACCAGACCGATCAAAGCAAAACTGTTGTGTGCCATGGTCATCAGACCACAGCTGATGGTGGCGCTCAATGAGCGCGCACCGGCATCCACTTGCGCGGGAGCCGTCATAGGGATTTTTCCTTTCTAAGTCCTGCCACCTCCAACAAAGAGCCCGGCGGATAGTGCACCGGGCTGGGGTCTGGCAGGGTGGAGCCACACTGTCCTGTGCGGTCTCCGGCAGGCTGTCTGCGTTGCAGACGGCCCTTGTCGTTTCAAGCACGCTCTTGCGTGTCAGGGGCTACGATCAAAACACCGTGAGGGGTGTTGACTAAAAAATCAGCAATCAATGCAATGGGCTGAATTCTAGAAGCTTGCTTAATACTCAGTCAACACTATTGAATTGAAAAATGAGAAAAAAAAGTAATAAAAAAACGTGTATAGCGGTTCACCGCAGGGCCGTATCCGGGCTGGGGCGGCAGCCATCCCTGCACCTAGGATGGCAGGCAGAAAAAGCACCGGATCGGGGGCCTGTTGGGGACCCCGTTTTATGGGTTCAATAGCTTATATTTAATCTTTTAAATACATTGATTGATATAAAGGATGCAGCAAAAAGTCAATCTTTATCAAATGCTGCGCGGCTGTTGTGCTCTGTTTTTGGTGTAGCGAGTCGCTCCATTTGCGTTTTTTCAGCCTAGGAGGGAGCCCGGGTGCCGCCTGCCAATAGCTGCAAGGAACCGTTGCGGGCCGCGCAAAACACTGGCCTGATTTGGGCGGGCAGGTCTTGGTCATCATGCGGTCATCTGCGCACGCACAAATTTCACATCAAAAGGCCAAAAAACTGTATAAAAACCAGGATAAAACAGCCAATAACCCATGGCTACATCAGGTTTTTGGCATTTATACCTGGGTGAAAAATAGATGGACGCAAAAAAGCAGGGCCTGGCGTGTGTTTTTACGGCTCCGCGCTGCGGTTTGGCATGCCGCAGTGTGAAAAGCACGGCGGTGTTCAGGGCGGGCGGACGGGCGGATGCCCGATCCGGCTGTTGGATCCGTGCATCGCGGCAGCGCCCCCTGCTGCTCTCGACCCTGGCCGTGGTGCTACCACAGGGCGCGCCGCCATAGAAACTGCGTCTGTCCTCTATATATATAGAGAGGCACACCGTTTCCTGGGGCAGTCTGCAAGACTTGAACGATTGTGAACGAGCTACCGATGCCGCTTTTGTGTGCTAAGCCAGCGCCGCTACAGCGGCTTATTTGTGCACAATGGATCTTGGGCCTGCCATGGCTGCCATGGGGTGGGCCGTACTGACTCAGAGTGAGGATCATCGCCGTGAGCGAAACGCAAGAAACAAACAAGAAAAAGGTCGTCGCGATGCGCTGGTTGCGCCGGCTGGGATGGTGCCTGCTGGCGCTGCTGCTGCTGTGGGCGCTGTCGTGGCTGCTGCTGCCCTGGCTGCTGCGCACCCAGGGCGAGAAGCTGGGCACGGAAAAACTTGGGCGGGCGGTGCATATCGGGGCGGTGGAGTTCAAGCCCTGGTCGCTGGAGCTGACCGTGCGCGACCTGCAGATCGCCGGGCCCCAGGCGGACAGCGCGGCAATGCTGGCGGTCGAGCGCATCTATGTGGATGCCGATATCCAGTCGGTGTTCAGGCTCGCACCGGTGCTCGATGCCATCCAGGTGGACAAGCCGGTGCTGCGCATCGCGCAGACCGCCCCCGGAAAATTTGATTTTGACGACATACTGCAAAAGCTGCGCAGCCCTGAGCCCAAAGCCGATGACGGCAAGACGGCGCACTTTGCGCTCTACAACATCGAGCTCAAAGACGGGCAGGTGGCCTTGCGCGATGACACGGTGGGCCAGACCCATGAACTCCAGGGTCTGCAGCTGGGCATTCCCTTTCTGAGCAACCTCGAATCCAAGCGCGAGATCAAGGTGCTGCCCCAGCTGGCCTTTGTGCTCAATGGCAGCCAGTTTGCCAGCCATGCCGAGGCCACGCCTTTTGCCGATGACCGCAAGGCCGAGGCCAAGTTTGCGATCAAGGACCTCGACCTCCAGCCCTATCTGGCCTATATCCCCGCGTCCTTGCCCGTCAAGCTGGTGGCCGGCGTGCTCAATGCCGACCTGGCTCTGGCCTTTGAACAACGTGAAAAGACACAGGTGCGCCTGAGCGGCGAGGTGCATGCCAGCGCTGTGCAGCTGCACGACGCGGCCAACGGCGAATTGCTGGGCTGGGAGCGGCTCGATGTGCAACTGGCCGATGTGCAGCCCTTGCTGGGGCAGGTGCATATCGCCCAGCTGGCGCTCGATGGCGCGCAGCTGTCGCTCAAGCGGGGCAAGAATGGCCAGCTGAGCCTGCTCGATGCCCAGGGCCAGGCACTGCCGCGCCGGGCTGAGGATGCCCCGCAGGCCGCCAAGTCCACAGAAACCGCTGCCGCCGCAGACAAGGCAGAGCCTGCAGCCACCGTGGCCAGTGCAGATGGTGCAAGCCCCGAAGCGAAGGACGACAAGGCTGACAAGGCCGACAACGCGGACTCTCAGGCAGTCGCTGCAGAAGCTGGCGCATCCGCAGGCAAAGCCAGTAGCGGCCAACCTGCCTGGTCGGTGCGGGTCGATGCGCTCAAGCTCAGACGTCTCAAGGGAGTCTGGGTCGATGAAAGCGTGCCACTGCCCGCGCGCGTGCAGCTCGATGACTTCAGCATGGAGGCGCAGCAGATTGCCTGGCCCTTCAAGCAGCCTTTCAGTTTTGAGGGTTCGTCGGGGCTCTCGGGTGCGCAGGGCGTGCCGTCTACCGGCCGCCTGGTGTTCTCGGGCAAGGCGACCGACCAGATGGCCGAGGTGGATGTGACCACCACGGGCCTGCCGCTGCAGTTGGGTGCTTCTTATTTGACCGGCGTGATTGAGCCGGGCCTGCTGGGCACGATAGACAGCGAGATGCACCTGAGCCGCCTGGGCACGGCGCTGAAGCTGACGCTGGCGCAGATGCGCGTATCGGACGTGGCGCTGCAGTGCAACAGCAAGGCCAACTGCGCGCCGCCCCATGGCCCGGCCATCGGCCTCAAGGGCAAGAACAACCTGCTGGAGCTGCGCCAGCTGCTGGTCAAGGATGCCGTGCTGGACACCGAAGCCCAGCAGGTCAAGCTCGGCTCGGTGCAACTGGTTGAGCCGGTGCTGGGCCTCTCGCGCGCCAAGGACGGCCGCATGATGTTTGAAGACTGGCTCGTGGCATCGCAGGCCCGCCAGAGCGAGGCCAAGGCGCCCGCAAAGCCTGCTACTTCTAGCAAGGCCGCAGCCAGCAAACCCTGGGATGTGCAGCTGGATGTGATCGCGATCAAGGGCGCCCAGCTCGCCTTCCAGGATGAATCGACCGCACGCAAGGTCGCCTTTCGCCTGACCGGCTGGGATCTGGAGCTGCGCGACTATGCGCCGCTGGCGGCCAAGGCCAAGCCCTCGCCGCTCAAGCTCTCGGGCCGGATCGGCAGCGGCCGCGCCGAGCCCGGCCGCATCGCCTATGACGGCAGCCTGGGCCTGGCGCCAGTGTCGGCCGTGGGGCGTCTGAATGTGAGCCAGCTGCCCGTTCACGCCTTTGAGCCCTATGCGGCGGCTCTGCTGCCGGTGCGCCTCGTGCGCGCGGATGCCAACTTCCGGGGCACGGTGGACTTCAGCCAATCGGACAAGGGGCCGGTGCTGCATATCAAGGGCGATGCTGGGCTGGATGATGTGCGCGTGCGCCCCCTGGTGGCCGCCGCAGCGCCGGCCAGCGGTGATGATGCCAGTGATGACGATGGCAATGGCGCCAGCGAGACCGGCCGCAAAGCGGCTGCACCTGTTGCCAACCGGGGTACAGGTACCTTGGGCATTGGGTTGATGGGGGCGGGCGATGACCTGCTGAACTGGAAGCTGCTGAGCCTGCGCGCCCTGGCCGTGGACATGGTGCCGGGCCAGCGCATGAAGGTGCAGGTCGGCGAGACGGCCTTGACCGACTTTTATGCGCGCCTCGTGGTGCAGGAGAACGGCAAGCTCAATCTGCAGGACCTGGGCGGCAGCAGTGCTGCGGGCGCTGGCAATGCGGCGGCGCCATCCGAAGGCGTGGTGGTCGAGGCCTCGGGCGGCGCGGCAGTCAGCCCACCGGCCTCGCCTGCCAGCCCCGAGCCAGCCACCGGCCCGATTATCGACATGGGGCCGATCACGCTGGCCGGCGGTACCGTCAAGTTCAGCGACCAGTTTGTGCGGCCCAACTACTCGGCCGACCTGTCCGAGCTGGCCGGGCGCATGGGCGCGTTTTCGTCCGAGCCGACGGCCGGCCAGTTGCAGCTGGCCGAGCTGGAGCTGCGCGGCAAGGCAGAAGGCACCGCGTCGCTGGAGATCACCGGCAAGCTCAACCCGCTGGTCAAGCCGCTGGCGCTCAATATCCATGGCAAGGTGCGCGATCTGGAGCTGTCTCCGCTGACGCCCTACAGCATCAAGTACGCCGGCCATGGCATCGAGCGCGGCAAGATGAGCGTGGACGTGCAGTACGACGTGACGCCCGAGGGCATGCTGACGGCCAGCAACAAGCTGGTGCTCAACCAGTTGACCTTTGGCGATGCGGTGCAGGGCGCGCCAGCGAGCCTGCCGGTCAAGCTGGCTGTGGCCTTGCTGGCCGACCGCAATGGCGTGATCGACCTGGACCTGCCCATCAGCGGCTCGCTCAATGATCCGCAGTTCCGCCTGGCGCCGATCATCTTCAAGGTGATTGGCAACCTGATCATGAAGGCGGTGACCTCGCCCTTTGCGCTGCTCTCGGGCGCCTTTGGTGGCGGCAGCGAAGCCAGCCATGTGCCCTTTGCCCCCGGCAGTGCGGTGCTGGATGCGGACAGCAAGCAAAGCCTGGATAAGGTGGCCAAGGCGCTGGAAGACCGCCCGGCGCTGCAGCTGACCGTTGCCGGCCAGGCCGATCTGGAGCGCGAGAAGGACGGCTGGCGCAAGGCCCGCATCGATGACCTGGTGCTGGCGCAAAAGCGCCGCAGCGCTGTGCGCGCCGGTGGCAAGCCTGAAGACGTGCAGGCCGTGAGCGCTGCCGAGTACCCCGCCTTGCTCAAGGAGGTGTACAAACGTGCCGATATCCAGAAGCCGCGCAACCTGGTGGGCATGGCCAGCGACATCCCGGTGGCCGAGATGGAAACCCTGCTGCTGACCAGCATCAGCGTGCCCGACAATGCGATGCGCGAGCTGGCGCTGGCCCGGGGCGTGACGGTGCGTGACTACCTGGCCAGCAAGGGCGTCAAGTTGGAGCGCCTCTTCCTGGGCAATGCCAAGACCGAGGGCTTTGGTGAGGACAAGGACTGGACGCCGCATGCCGAGCTCAGTCTGGCGCCGCGCTGAGCGCTGACACACCATTGAACAAGGGCTGGGCCGCAGGGCGCCAGCCCTTTGTTTTTGGCCATGCTGCGGCCGAATTACCTGATAGCGATGCCCGTGTGCTTGGAGTCCTTGCCAAACCGGGTCAAAATAGCACCCTGGATGCAGGCCAGGCAGTTTCGCAGAGACTCCCTTGGGCCGGCTTCCCTCTTTTTTATGTGCCAATGGCTGCATTGCGCTGCATTGCGCTGCGATGCAGGCCGTATTTACGACTGAACTGACTCCATGTTCCCCTTTATCTCGCGCAACAAGACGCCCGAAACCCCTGAGCCCGCACCCGCACCCGCCAAGGCGGCCGCTGCCCCCCATCCCCTCGATGGCGTCACCGGTGGTGCTTTCTCGGCTGCCACCTCGGGCGAGCGTGCAGCCAAGGTGCGCGAATGGCTGGCGACCAACCCGGGTGCCGAGCAGCTGCAGGAAGTGTTCAAGGAGCTGTCTGCCCGCGACAAGGGCGCTGCCAAGGCTATCCGTGAGCGCATGGAAGAGATGCGCCGCGCCAAGGGCCAGGAGGCCATCGCCGCGGAATGGGCCGAGAAGGCCGAGAAGCTGCTGGGCGCCTCCAAGCTGAACATTGCCGATGCCCTGGCCTGGCAGCGTGACGCCGCCAAGGCTGGCGCGCCGCTGTCGCGCGAGCCGCTGGCCGCGCTCAAGATCCAGCTGGCCGACCGCATCAAGACGATTGAAGACCTGCAGCACCGCGTGCAGGTGCAGCGCGAGGCCGCCGTGCTGCTGGCCCAGCGCGTCGAAGTGCTCTCCACCAAGTCCTACAAGGATGCCCAGGCTGCCCAGGCGGCACTGGCCACCGATGTGCAGCACTGGCAGGACCAAGCTGCCGTGCTCGAAGGCGATGCCAGCTGGGGCAGCGTCGAAGCGCGCTACCCGAGCATGCTCGACGCCTCCAAGTCGCAGCTGCTGCTGGTCTGGGATGCGTTCCAGTCCGCCCTCAAGCAAACCCTGGCTGCCGCTGAAGATGCGCAAGCGCCGCTGCCCACGGTGCCGGTCTGGGCCGACGAGATCCGCGCCGGGCGCGGCCTGCCCACCGAAGTGGAGCAAGCTGCCGCCCGTGCCGCTGCTGCCAAGCCCGCTGCCGACCCGCAGGAAGCCAAACGCGCCAAGCATGCGGTGCAAGAAGCGCTGAAAGCCTTGCAGGCCCATACGGCCGAAGGCCATGGCAAGGGCGCATCCAGCGCGGCGCAGCAGCTGCGCGCTGCCCTCAAGCAGCACGGCAAGCTGATCGACCAGGACCTGGAATCGCAGGTCAACACCGCGCTGATCGCCGCCGGTGAACTCGAAGGCTGGCAGCGCTGGAGCGCCGACAAGGTGCGCGAGGAGCTGCTGGCCAAGGCCCAGGGCTTGCTCGCCCGCCCCGAAGGCCAGGAGCTGGGCGGCCGCAAGCTGCAAGAGGCGCTGCGCCAGCTGCGCGAGGACTGGAAGAAGGCCGACCAAAGCGGCCCCACCAACCATGCGCTGTGGAAGAAGTTTGATGAGGCCTGCAACGCTGCTTACAAGCATGTCGAGGTCTGGCTGTCCAAGGTGCGCGAAGAGGGCGCCAAGCACCGCGCCGAGCGCGAGGCCCTGATTGCCGAGCTCAAGGGCTGGGTCGAGGCGCACAAGCCATCGACCGATTGGAAGCGCATTCAGCGCGACCTGTTCCAGTTTGGTGACCGCTGGCGCGCCAGTGGCCATGTGGGCGAAAAGGCCTATGCCGAGCTGCAAGAGGCCTGGAAGACCGCGCTGCACGAGGCCTCTGCGCCTTTGCATGCAGCCCAGAAGCAGAGCATTGCGCGCCGCGAAGCCATGGTGGCCCAGGCCGTGGAGCTGGCCGCTGCGCCCAACCTGAACATTGACGCCGTGCGTGAGCTGCAGCGCCAGTGGCAGACCGAAGCCCAGTCCGTGCCGATGGACCGCCGCCATGAGCAAAAGCTCTGGGATGCGTTCCGCAAGCCACTCGATGAAGCCTTTGCCCGCAAGACCCAGCAGCGCGAACGTGTGCAGCACCAGCTGAGCGCCCGCGACCAGGCCGTGCTCGACGCCTCCAAGGCGCTCGAAGCGGCCAACCACAGCGGCGATGCCGCCCAGATCCAGGCCGCGCTCGATGTTTTGCAGCAAGCGCTGCAGGCCCAGCAAGCCCCAGTGGCTGCCGAGCCTGTTGCCGCTGCACCAAAGGCAGCGGCGCCAGAAGCGGTTGCAGCGGATGCGGCTGCTGTAGATGCGGCAGCACCAGTGGATGCGGAGCAGCCCGCAGAACCTGCAGCCCAGGAGGGTGCCGATGCAGAGGCCGCTGCTGCTCCGGCACCAGCGCCAACACCTGTGGCCCCCAAGCCCGTGATTGCCCAGCGCAGCGGCGATGACCGCCCCGGTATGCGCCGTGATGCGCCCGCAGCCGCTGGCCGCCCCGGCAAGCCTGGTGGCGATCGCCGTGACAGCCGCGATGGCCGCGACAGCCGTGGCCCGCGCAGCGACCGTGGCCAGGAGCGCCGTGGTGGAGATGACCGCTTTGGCCGGGGTGAGCGCATGGACCGCGCGCCGCGCGAAGACCGGGGCCCTCGTCTGGGCGATGCCGCCTTCCGCGCCCAACGCGATGCGGTGGAGCATGCCCAGGCTGCGCTGCGCAAGCTCGCCACCCAGGCCCATGGCCAGGCGCTGACGCAGATGATGGATGCATGGAGCAAGCGCGATGCCGCGCTGCTGCCCCAGGCCCAGGATCTGGGACGCCTTGCCAGCGGCTCGCGCAACAGCTGGAGCCAGGCCATTGCCGCGCCTGCCGCCGGGGATGGCCGCGAAGCCATGCTGCGCCTGGAGATGGCAGCGGAAGTGCCCACCCCTGCCGAGCACATCAATGCCCGCCGTGCACTGCAATTGCAGCTGCTGACGCGCCGCAATGATCCTTCGCCGCAAGAGACCTGGCAGCAGGATGTTGCCAAGGTACTGGCCACCAGCAGCGACGAGGCCTCGGCCCGCCGCCTGCAAAATGCCTTGAAGGCTTTGCTGAAGAAGTAAGCCTTCTACAGCGCCGCCCTCACAACGCCCTGTTCTTGAACGCCAGGGCGTTTTTTATGGGCCTGGTGCTGGGCTTACTTGGTGGAGAGGGGAGTGAAGGGCGGGTCCTGTGGTGGCTGCGGGCTGGCAGCTTGCGTGCAAGCAGACAACAAAAAAGCCATTGCACATGGGTGCAATGGCTTGATGTTTGGTGCCCAGGAGAGGACTCGAACCTCCACGATGTTACTCGCTAGTACCTGAAACTAGTGCGTCTACCAATTCCGCCACCTGGGCTTTCAGGATGGAGCAATTATAGGAGGGTGTTGGTGGCGGTTTTAGAAAAACTGCAAAATTTTTCTCAAAAAAGATAGCGTGAGACTGCGGGTGGCTGTGCGCTGCCGCAAAGCATGCCCGGCCCAAAGCAAAAAAGCTGCTGCACATCGTGTGTGCAGCAGCTTTTGCTGTTTGGTGCCCAGGAGAGGACTCGAACCTCCACGGAGTTACCCGCTAGTACCTGAAACTAGTGCGTCTACCAATTCCGCCACCTGGGCTTTCAGGGAAGCCGCAATTATAGGGGTGATTTTTGACCGCTTCGGGGCAAATTCGGAAAATTTTTCAGAGCGCCGGGTGGGGGTGCCATTTCGCTCAGCGGCTGCCCCAGTTCCAAGGTGCTGCGAGCGGTTGCAGTGGCTGGTGCCGGCCAGGTTTGGCAAGTGATGCAAGCTGGCATGGCGCCCAAGAGAATACGGCATCACTGTACAGAGGAGTGTGGCGAGGGGGGGTCTGCCACCTCTGCAGCTGATGGTGTGGTGCCTGCCGAGCGCAGGCTATATCGGGAGCGCAAAGATGCGGTTTGCGCCGTCGATGCGCATCGCAGACAAAGAAAAAGCCGCTGCACGAAAGTGCAACGGCTTATGTCTGGTGCCCAGGAGAGGACTCGAACCTCCACGATGTTACTCGCTAGTACCTGAAACTAGTGCGTCTACCAATTCCGCCACCTGGGCTGATGATGCAGGGCAGTGCCCCTTATCGACTTTCCTAAAAAACCACTGTTGAACCAGCCCGTTAAGACTGATTTTTCACCGTTTTCACAAAACAAGTTGTACTTGTCGTTAAACTTGGTGCCCAGGAGAGGACTCGAACCTCCACGGAGTTACCCGCTAGTACCTGAAACTAGTGCGTCTACCAATTCCGCCACCTGGGCATTTCAGGAAAGAATCAGATTGTATATCAAAAAAACGGCTTCCAAAACAGGAGCAGATAATTTGTCAGAAGAAATTGAAGGTGTAGTCCAAGGCCACCGTGAAGGCCACGGCTTTGTGATCCGGGATGACAACGAAAGCGACATCTACATTCCGGCCAATGAAATGCGCGCCGTACTGCACCGTGATCGGGTCCGCGCCCGCATCGTGCGCACCGACCGCCGCGGCCGCCCCGAGGGCCGCATTGTTGAAATCATCGAGCGCTCCGCGCAGCCCATCATTGGCCGGCTGCTGCAGGAAAGCGGCGTCTGGCTGGTAGCGCCCGAGGACAAGCGCTATGGCCAGGATGTGCTGATCCCCAATGGGGCGATTGGCGCGGCCAAGACCGGCCAGGTTGTCGTGGTGGAGTTGACCGAGCCCCCAGCCTTGTTTGGCCAGCCGGTGGGCCGCGTTGTCGAGGTGCTGGGCGAGATCGACGACCCCGGCATGGAAATCGAGATTGCGGTGCGCAAATATGGCGTGCCCCATGAGTTCTCGGACGAGTGCCTGGCGCTGGCCAAGAAGCTGCCGGACAAGGTGCGCCTGGCCGACCGCAAGGCCCGCATCGACCTCACCGATATCCCGCTGGTCACCATCGATGGTGAAGATGCGCGTGATTTTGACGATGCGGTGTACTGCGAGCCCGCCAAGATTGGCCGCACCAAGGGCTGGCGCCTGCTGGTGGCGATTGCCGATGTGAGCCACTATGTGCAGAACGGCAATGCCATCGACGTTGATGCCTACGACCGTGCCACCAGCGTCTACTTTCCGCGCCGCGTGATCCCCATGTTGCCGGAGAAGCTCTCCAACGGCCTGTGTTCGCTCAATCCCAACGTGGACCGGCTGTGCATGGTGGCCGATATGCTGGTCACCGCCGATGGTGAGCTGCAGGCCTACCAGTTCTACCCTGCGGTGATGCACAGCCATGCGCGCTTTACCTATACCGAGGTGGCGGCCATTCTGGCCAACACCCGGGGCCAGGAAGCGATCAAGCGCAAGGAGCGTGTGGCTGACCTGCTCAACCTGCACGATGTGTACAAGGCTTTGCTGTCGGCGCGTGGCCGTCGCGGCGCGGTGGATTTCGAGACCACAGAGACGCAGATCATCTGTGACGAGAATGGCCGCATCGAGAAAATCGTGCCCCGCACCCGCACCGAGGCCCACCGCCTGATTGAAGAGGCGATGCTGGCAGCCAATGTCTGCGCGGCAGATTTCATCCAGCAAAGCGGCCAGCCCGGGCTCTTCCGGGTGCACGAAGGCCCCACGCCCGAGAAGCAGGACATCCTGCGCGGCTACCTCAAGGCCATGGGGGTGGGCTTGTCGATCAGCGACGACCCGAGTCCGGCTGAGTTCCAGGCCATTGCCCAGGCCACCAAGGACCGGCCCGATGCCCAGCAGATCCACACCATGCTGCTGCGCTCGATGCAGCAGGCGATCTACACGCCGATCAACAGCGGCCACTTTGGCCTGGGCTACGAGGCGTATACCCACTTCACCAGCCCGATCCGCCGTTACCCTGATTTGCTGGTGCACCGCGTTATCAAGGCCGCCCTGCTGGGCAAGCGCTACCAGCTGCCGCTGCTGCCCACGCCGGGAGAGGCCGAGGCCAAGCTGGCCAAGCGCCTGGCTAGCCGGGTGGCTGCACCCAAGCAAAAGCTGCAGGCCGAGCGTGTGCAACGCGTATCGCGCGAAGTGCAGGCCTGGGAAGCGGCGGGCCTGCATTGCAGTGCCAATGAGCGCCGTGCCGATGAGGCCAGCCGCGATGTCGAAGCCTGGCTCAAGTGCAAGTACATGCGCGAGCACCTGGGCGAGGAGTACAGCGGCATGGTCTCGGCCGTCACCTCGTTTGGCCTGTTCGTGACCTTGGACCAGCTCTATGTCGAAGGCCTGATCCACATCACCGAGCTGGGGGGTGATTACTTCCGCTTTGACGAGATGCGCCAGGAGCTGCGCGGCGAGCGCACCGGCATCCGCTACACGATTGGCACCCGCCTGCAGATCCAGGTCAGCCGCGTGGATCTGGATGCGCGCAAGATCGACTTCCGCCTGGTGCGCGAGGGTGAGGATGCAGCCCGCGCACCGGCCTCCAACGGCCGTGCGGCCAAGGTGGCGTCGTCGCCGTCCAGCCGCCAGCGCGAGGGGCGCGATGAGGCCTATGACGCCCAGCGCGCCAGCCTCAAGCGCAAGGCCAAGGGTGCTGCGCATGCTGCCGGCAAGCCGCGTGGCAATGACCGGGGCGCCGGCGCGAGCAAACAACCGGGACAGAAGACACCGCGCAAACGCCGCTGATCGGCTGTGAATTCACTATGATCGAAGCTAGGCCATCCCCGGGATGGCCTGGCTTTTTTCGTTCACAGAGCTGAGAACTATCGAAGGAGTACGGATGACCGAGAAGACGCGCAAGATTGCAGTGGTGACCGGTGCGGGCACCGGGATTGGCCGCGCAGCGGCGCTGGCCTTGATGAAGGACGGCTGGTCGGTGGTGCTGGCCGGCCGCCGCGCGCAGCCTTTGCAGGAAGTGGCCAGCCATGTGGCAGACGCCGGCCAGGCCCTGGTGGTGCCCACCGATGTGGCCGACCCGGTGGCGGTCAAGGCCTTGTTCGATGCGGCCGTGGCCCAGTTTGGCCGCGTGGACATGCTGTTCAACAACGCCGGGCGCGGCGCGCCTGCGGTGCCGATCGATGAGCTGCCGGTCGAGACCTGGCAGGATGTTGTCAATGTCAACCTCAACGGCATGTTCTATTGCTTGCAGCAGGCTTTTCGCGTGATGCGCCAGCAGTCGCCGATGGGCGGGCGCATCATCAACAACGGCTCCATCTCGGCCCATGCGCCCCGGCCCATGTCGATTGCCTATACCGCCACCAAGCATGCGGTGATGGGCCTGACCAAGACCGCCGCGCTCGATGGCCGCAAGTGGAACATCGCTGTCGGCCAGATCGATGTGGGCAATGCCGGCACCGAGCTGGCGATGCGCATGACCCAGGGCGTCATGCAGGCGCATGGCGAGATTGCGCCCGAGCCACTGATGGATGTGGATGTTGTGGGCCAGTCGGTGCTCTATATGGCCAATCTGCCGCTGGAATGCAATGTGCTGTTCCACACGGTGATGGCCACCAAGATGCCGTTTGTGGGGCGCGGCTAAGTCCGAGTCTGGTTGTCAGCCTGGCCGTTGCAGGCTGCGCGCCAGGCGCGATGCCGTCAGCATGCGTGCCGGCGGCCAGATATCGGCCGCATGGCCATGCAGCCAGACGGCATCGAGCAGCGGCTGCCAGGCCTCCGCCCAGCTGCTGCCGGGCGGCAACGCTGCCAGGTGCGCGCCGATGCAGCCCGCCAGCACATCGCCGGTGCCGCCAATCGACAGGCGGGCATTGCCGCTGTGGTTGATGGCATAGCGCCCATCTGGCGCGGCAATGACCGAGCCGCTGCCCTTGAGCACTACCAGGCACTGCCATTGCTGCGCCGCCTGGCGCGCGGCGCCTATGCGGTCGCGCTGGATCTGCGCAGTGCTGCTGCCCAAGAGGCGCGCCAGCTCCAGTGGGTGGGGGGTGAGCACCGTGGGCCCAGTCGCACTGGCTTGGGCTGCCCGCTGCAGCAGCGCTGTTTGTACAGCGGCTTGGGCGGCGATGGCGTTGAGCGCATCGGCATCGAGCACCAGGCTGCCTGCATGCGGCAAGGCCTGAGGAATCACATCGCTGACCAGGCTGCCACCGCCGCAACCACAGACCAGGCTGCCGCGCAGTGCGCGCATGGCCTCCAGCGATCGGAGCATGATGTCGGCCGCGATGCCGCCAGGCCTGGGCGATGTGCAGCTGCTGCCCAGCAGATGTAGCATGACCCGGCCGGCCCCGGCATGCAGCGCCGCGCTGGCGGCCAGCATGGCGGCGCCTTCCATGCCCTGGCCATCGTGGCTGGCGCTTTGGCCGCCGATGACACCGACATCGCCAAACAGGCCTTTGTGGCTGTTGTGGGTGGGCAGAGGGTTTTGGGCGCGGATGACCAACTGGCCGGTGCCTGAGGAGGTATCCATATCGGCGGCAGGAATCCGGTCACAGCGCCAGACCGGGTTGTGGGCCGACAGCGGTGCCAGCCAGACCTCGCCGGCCCAGTCGCGCCCCTGCAGGGTAAAAAGCCCGGGCTTGAGGGCCAGCATGCTGAGCGTGAAGCGGCGGCCTCTGGGGGCTTGTGGCACCAGGGGTTCTAGCCATGGCAGCCAGGCGCCGGTATCGGCCAGCAGGCCCGAGGGCGTGTCGATGCACAGCACATCGCGATCGGTTTCCAGCAGCTGCTGCAGCCAGGCCAGCGCGGGGCCTTCGGTGGGGGCGCTGCGGCCGGCGCTCAGGCCAATGCCCCAGACTGCATCGATGGCCAGGTCGAAATGGGCGGGCGGTTGCGCGCTGATCGCCAGGCCTGCGGCCTGGGCGCGTTGCAGCGCATGGGCGGCATCGGCGGGCAGGGCCTTGCCGGCGCTGGGCTGC
Source organism: Comamonas sp. JNW (assembly GCF_003105075.1). NCBI lineage: Bacteria > Pseudomonadati > Pseudomonadota > Betaproteobacteria > Burkholderiales > Comamonadaceae > Comamonas > Comamonas sp. JNW. Next base: position 372,009 of record NZ_QETI01000001.1, on the reverse strand, counting down.
AGGCTGATATGCACGGTCTTGCCGGCGGCTCGCAGATGGATGGCGGCTTCGAGGCCATCGCCGCCGTTGTTGCCGGCGCCGCAGGCCACCCAGATATGCCGGGCATGCGGCGCAATCGCCAGGGCCAGGCGGGCTGTGGCTTCGCCAGCGCGGGCCATCAGGCGGTAGTGGGGCAGCGTGGCCGCCAGCGATTGCTCGCGCGCGCGAACCTGGTCGCTGGAGAGCAGGGCGGGATAGGGCAGAGTGGCAGAAGCGGGCATGGCACCATCGTAGCGCAGGCCCTGGCCTGGGTGGCTGGTACAGCTGGTTAGCGCAGGCGGTGAAGATCCAGCGCTTCGGGGGCGGTGCTGGTGCTCTGGCCCATGACCAGCTGGCGCACATGGTGGGCGCAGCCCATCGACAGCCCCCAGCCATAGCCGCCGTGGGCGGTGTTGAGCCAGACGCCCGGGATGCCGGAGGCGCCCACCACCGGCAGGCCATCGGGCACCGTCAGGCGCGCGCCGCGCCACATCTGCAGGATCGATTGGCTCGGCTGGATGCAGCCGGGGAACCACTCGAGCAGCACGCTGATCAGGGCGTGGCGGGCGTCATCGCTGCGCTCGGGGCTGTCGGCGTAGCCCAGCTCGGCGCCGCCGCTGATGCGCAGGCGCGAGCCCTGGCGCGTCAGGATCATGTTGTTTTCCAGATCGATGATTGCGCGGCGCGGGGCCAGCGACTCTTCGCTGATCTGGATGCTCGCGCTATAGCTATAGATAGGCGCGCTGGGCAGCTGCACATGGTGCGGGCGCAGCAGCTGGTTGGTGTGGGCGCCGGCGCAGAGCACCACCGCATCGAAATCCTGCGTGCCGGCGGTCAGCTGCACGCGCACGCCCTGGCCTGCACTCTGGATGCCGCTGACGGGCTGCTGGGTATGGAGCTGCAGGCCATGCGCTTGCAGCGCCTGCAGCAGCCCCTGTGAAAACAAGCGCCCATTGCCCGACCAAGCTTCCGGCAGGTGCAGGGCGCCGGCGATCTGGATCTCGGTGGCCAGGCCCGGCTCGATGGCGCGGGTTTGGGCTTCGTCGCAGCGCTGGTAGTCAATATGCGCGGCCGACAGGCGCCGGGTCAGTTCATACAGCGCAGCGGCGCTGGGCTCCTTGCGCAGCGGCAGCAGCAGGCCCTGGCTGAACTGGCCGTTGATCTCCAGCATTTCCTGCACATGCTGCATGCGCTGCATGGCCAGCAGCTCCAGCGACTGCAGCGCAGGCAGGGTTTCGCGGTCGCGCAGCTTTTTGGCAATGCCTTGCTGGCGGCGCGCCCAGCGGCGGGGAGAGGAGAGCACGCTGCCCTGGACCTGCAGCTCGGCAAACGCCGGGCGCGACATGCCCAGCTGCAAGGCTTGCTGGAAGGCGGTGGCACCCCAGGGATTGATCGCGCAAGGCCACATCAGCCCTGAGGGGGCAAAGCTGGCCTCCTCGCCAGCTGCGCGGTGCTGCTCGAAGATACTGACCTCGTTGCCGGCCTCCATCAGCTCGAAGGCCGTTGCTATACCTGCAATGCCTGCTCCAACGATCGCAATCTTCATAACAACAAAAACAGGGGGCCGTTCATAGGATGGGGCGCGGCCGGTGCAAGCATTTGCAAAAGCCGTGCGTTCGAGTGCCAGATTGTGCCTAGTTTTTTGCGCTTGCCGTGGTAAGGCGCGCCACTGTGGTTCAAAAAACGCAAGCAATCGTCAAGGTGGGGGTTGGTGCAACTTCTTCGCGACCCATGCCGGACTATGTTAGAATCCTAGGGTTTTGCCGAGTGTGGCTTGCCGCATCGGTTCAAAACGAAATCGCAAACCTGCCTACCTAAGGTGTTGCGGCATGCGGTGCACAGGCACGGCTGCCGTGATAGTGGGGCAGAATTTTAGACCTAACCTTCGGAGAAGATATATGTCCGTTACGATGCGCGAGATGCTGGAAGCCGGCGTCCACTTTGGCCACCAAACCCGTTTCTGGAACCCCAAGATGGGCCAGTACATTTTCGGTAGCCGCAACAAGATTCACATCATCAACCTGGAAAAGACCCTGCCTCTGTTCCAGGACGCACAAAAGTTCATCAAGCAGCTGTCGGCCAACCGTGGCACCATCTTGATGGTGGGCACCAAGCGCCAAGCGCGCGAAATCCTGGCCACCGAAGCACAACGTGCTGGCGTGCCTTACGTCGACCAACGCTGGTTGGGTGGCATGCTGACCAACTTCAAGACCGTCAAGACCTCGATCAAGCGTCTGAAGGACATGAAGGCCCAGCAAGAAGCAGGTCTGGAATCGATGAGCAAGAAAGAGCAACTGATGTTTGCTCGTGAGCTGGAAAAGCTGGAAAAGGACATCGGCGGCATTCAAGACATGAACGCACTGCCAGATGCCATTTTCGTGATCGATGTGGGCTACCACAAGATTGCCATCGCTGAAGCCAAGAAGCTGGGCATTCCTCTGATCGGCGTGGTTGACACCAACCACAACCCAGAAGGTATCGACTACGTGATCCCTGGTAACGATGACTCGGCCAAGGCTGTGGAGCTGTATGCTCGCGGTATCGCCGACGCGATCCTGGAAGGCCGTGCCAACGCCGTGAACGACGTGGTCAAGGCTGCTGCCGGCGAAGAAGGCGACGAGTTTGTGGAAGTGGAAAACACCGCTGCTTAATCCACAGGGCTGCCCATTGGGCCGCGAATGAAAAGCGGGGCTCCAGATTAGCCCCGTTTTTTTTACCTACGTTTCCACAATCACCCCAACTGAACTGAATACGGAGAGAGAAAAATGGCAATTACCGCAAGCATGGTGGCAGAACTGCGCGCAAAGACCGACGCGCCCATGATGGAATGCAAGAAGGCTCTGACCGAGGCTGATGGCGACATGGCCAAGGCCGAAGAGCTGCTGCGCGTCAAGCTGGGCACCAAGGCCGGCAAGGCAGCATCGCGTATTGCCGCTGAAGGCGTGATCGCCGCTGTGGTTGAAGGCAACAACGGCGCGATCATCGAAGTCAACAGCGAAACCGACTTCGTCTCCAAGAACGACAGCTTCATCGCCCTGGCCAATGCAGCGGCCAAGCTGGTCTCCGAAAAGAACCCTGCCGACGTGGCGGCCCTGAGCGCACTGGCTTACGAGCAAGACGGCTTTGGCCCCACCCTGGAAGACGTGCGCAAGGGCCTGGTCGGCAAGATCGGCGAGAACATGTCGTTCCGCCGCTTCAAGCGCTTCGAAGGCAGCAACCTGGCGCTGTACCTGCACGGCACCCGCATCGGTGTGGTGGTCGAGTTCGAAGGCGACGCGCAAGCGGCCAAGGACGTGGCCATGCACGTGGCTGCGATGAAGCCCGTGGCGCTGACCAGCGCTGACGTGCCTGCCGAGCTGATCGAGAAGGAACGCACCGTCGCTGCCGCCAAGGCGGAAGAGTCGGGCAAGCCCGCTGACATCGCCGCCAAGATGGTGGACGGCGCTGTGCAGAAGTACCTCAAGGAAGTCTCGCTGTTCAACCAGGTCTTCGTGAAGGCCGCTGACGGCAAGCAAACCGTCGAGCAAATGCTCAAGGCCGCCAACACCTCGATCAAGAGCTTCACGCTCTACGTGGTGGGTGAGGGCATTGAGAAGAAGGTGGATGACTTCGCTGCCGAGGTCGCCGCGCAGGTTGCGGCCGCCAAGGGCCAGTAATCATCCTGACAAAGGGGCTACGGCCCCTTTGTTTCACCTATCGTTTTTTCACCCATCCCCCACACCTGGAGCTCTCCACCATGTCCCAAAGCCCTGCCCACAAGCGCATTCTTCTCAAACTCTCCGGTGAAGCTCTGATGGGGGATGATGCTTTTGGCATCAACCGCGCAACCATTGTGCGGATGGTCGAGGAGATTGCCGAGGTGACTCGGCTGGGCGTTCAGGTCGCTGTCGTGATCGGTGGCGGCAATATCTTCCGCGGCGTGGCCGGCGGCTCGGTCGGCATGGACCGTGCCACTGCCGATTACATGGGCATGCTCGCGACGGTGATGAATGCACTGGCGCTGGCCGATGCGATGGACAAGCAGGGCCTGACAGCCCGCGTGATGTCGGCCATCGGCATCGAGCAGGTGGTCGAGCCCTATGTGCGCCCCAAGGCGCTGCAGTACCTTGAAGAGGGCAAGGTTGTGGTGTTTGCCGCAGGCACGGGCAACCCCTTCTTCACCACCGATACCGCAGCGGCGCTGCGCGGTGCTGAAATTGGCGCAGAATTGGTGCTCAAGGCCACCAAGGTCGACGGTGTCTACACGGCCGATCCGATGAAGGATCCCAATGCCACGCTCTACACCAAGCTGAGTTTTGATGAGGCGATGAGCCGCAACCTGGGCATCATGGATGCGACGGCCTTCGCCCTGTGCCGTGATCAGAAACTGCCCATCCGTGTATTCTCCATCGTCAAGAGTGGCGCGCTCAAGCGCGTGGTGATGGGTGAAGATGAGGGCACGCTGGTCTACGCCTGATGGGCGGCTGGCGTGTGCAAGTGCAGAATGTGGTAGTTAGGAGTTGACAATGACAGTCGCTGAAATCAAGAAGAATCTCGAAGGCAAGATGGACCAATCGATTGCCGCGTTCAAAAACAACCTGACCAAGATCCGCACCGGCCGCGCCAATCCCGCGCTGCTGGACACCATCCAGGTTGACTACTACGGCTCGATGATGCCGCTGTCGCAAGTGGCTAACGTGGCCTTGATAGACAGCCGCACCATCAGCGTGACGCCTTGGGAAAAGGCCATGGCGGCCAAGGTCGAAAAGGCCATCCGCGAAAGCGACCTGGGCCTGAACCCCGCCTCGATGGGCGACCTGATCCGCGTGCCGATGCCGCCGATGAGCGAAGAGCGCCGCAAGGAAATGACCAAGCTGGTCAAGGCCGAAGGCGAGAACGCCAAGATCGCCATCCGCAACCTGCGCCGCGATGCCAACGAAGGCGTCAAGAAGCTGGTCAAGGACAAGGAAGCGTCGGAAGACGACCAAAAGCGCTCGGAAGCCGAGGTGCAGAAGATCACCGACAAGCACATCCAGCTGATCGACCAGTTGGTGGTCGAGAAAGAAAAAGACATCATGGCGGTCTGATCCAGGTCTGGATCTGTTTTTCCGCGCATGACTGCTGCTGCAATACCGCACCACATTGCCATCGTGATGGATGGCAATGGCCGGTGGGCCAAACGCCGTTTTCTGCCACGCCTGGCAGGCCACAAGCAAGGGGTGGACTCGCTGCGCCGCTGCGCCAAGGCCTGTGCCGAGCGCGGCGTCAAGGTGCTCACCGTGTTTGCCTTTTCTTCCGAGAACTGGAACCGGCCAACCGACGAGGTCGATGGCCTGATGAACCTGCTGGCCGGCGCACTGGCCAAGGAGGTGCCATCGCTGGCCCGTGATGGCATCCGTTTGTTCTTTGTCGGTGACCGCGCTTCCTTGTCTGCCAAGGTGCAGGCGGGCCTGGCGCAAGCCGAGCAGGCTACGGCCCACAACGACCGCATGGTGCTCAATGTCTGCTTTAACTATGGCGGCCGCTGGGATATTGCTCAGGCGGCGGCCAAGCTGGCCGCTGCGGGCCAGGCCATCAACGAAGTGGCCCTCAACGATGCCATGGCGCTGGCCCATGTGCCGGACCCCGATCTGCTGATCCGAACCGGTGGCGAGATGCGCATCAGCAATTTTCTGCTGTGGCAATCGGCCTATTCGGAGCTGTATTTCAGTGACAAGTGGTGGCCTGATTTTGACGAGCAGGCTCTGGACGAGGCGATGGCCGAATTCCAGCGGCGCGAGCGCCGCTTTGGCAAGACGTCCGAGCAACTGGTCCAGTCCCCCTCGTAGTGCACCTGCCCGCTGATGCCTGCTACTGTAGGCATCAGTTTTGTTTTTTCAGGAGATCCATTTGCTCAAACAACGCATCATCACGGCCATTGTTCTCCTGCTGATTCTGGTGCCCGCCATCGCTGCGGCCAATCCGGTTCCCTTTGCTGCGTTGATGCTGTTGGCCGTGGTCGCCGCGGCCTGGGAGTGGGGGCGCCTCAATGGCCTGCAAGGCATGGCCGCGTACGGCCTGGGGGCTGTCGCGTTGCTGCTGTGCGGCGCTGCCTGGGCCATGGGCTGGACGCAGGCGGCGCTGCCCACTGTGTGGCTGGTGGCTGGTGCCGCCTGGGTGCTGCTGGCCGCCTTCTTGCTCAAGGGTGGCGTGCCTGGCTGGGCGCCCATTCCGCGTGCGCTGCGCCTGGTCGTGGGTGTGCTGGCGCTGTGGGTGGCCTGGCTGGCCATTGCACAGGCCAAGTGGATGGGTGTGAATTTTCTGCTGTCGGTCTTTGCCCTGGTGTGGATGGCCGACATTGGCGCTTATTTTGCAGGCCGCCAGTTCGGTCTGCGTTTTACCAAGAACAAGCTCGCGCCGGCCATCAGCCCGGGCAAAAGCTGGGAAGGCGTATGGGGCGGCGCGCTGGGCGTGCTGCTGATGGCCTTGGTGTGGAGCTGGGCAGATCGCCATTTTGGCGCGCAGGTGCCTAGCTTCTACAGCCGGCTCTGGGATTTTTCGCCCTGGCTGATGGTGCTGTCCTGCGTGTTTCTGGCTGGCATGAGCGTGGCCGGTGACCTGGTAGAGTCCCTCGTCAAGCGCAGCGCCGGCATGAAGGACAGCAGCCATCTGCTGCCCGGCCATGGTGGCGTGCTCGACCGCATCGATGCCATCTTGCCGACCGTGCCGCTTGCGCTGATGCTGCTGCAATTTTTGGATAAGTGAACCTCGCGATGACCATGCAAGTTACCGTGCTCGGATCGACGGGCTCGATTGGAACCAACACGCTCGATGTGGTGGCGCGCCACCCCGACCTCTACCGCGTTTTTGCGCTGAGCGCGCATTCGCGCGTGGACCTGATGCTCGCGCAGTGCCTGCAGTTCCAGCCGCGCTACGCGGTGATGACCAGTGCCACCGCCGCCACCGCTTTGCGCGAAGGCCTGCAAGCGGCAGGCAGCCGGGTCGAAGTGCTCGAAGGCGAGGCGGCGCTGGAGATGGTGGCTTCCCACAGCGATGTACATGCGGTGATGGCGGCCATTGTGGGCGCCGCTGGCCTGCGCCCGGCGATGGCTGCGGCCAAGGCCGGCAAGCGCTTGATGCTGGCCAACAAGGAAGCGCTGGTCGTCGGTGGCCAGCTCTTTATGGATGCGGTCGCTGACGGCGGCGCGACCTTGCTGCCGATCGACAGCGAGCATTCGGCCATCTTCCAGTGCCTGCCCGAAGACCCCGCGGTCTGGCCCCAGCGCGTGGACCACATCATCCTCACGGCCTCGGGCGGGCCCTTCCGCACCCGTGAGCCAGCGAGCTTGCGCGATGTGACGCCGCAGCAGGCCGGCAACCATCCCAACTTTGCGATGGGCCGCAAGATCTCGATCGACTCGGCCACGATGATGAACAAGGCGCTGGAGGTGATCGAGGCGCGCTGGCTGTTCAACCTGCAGCCCGAGCAGATCAAGGTGGTGATCCATCCGCAGCAGATCGTGCATTCGATGGTGCAGTTGCGCGATGCCTCGGTGCTGGCCCAGCTGGGCACGCCCGATATGCGCGTGCCGATTGCCTGTGGCCTGGCCTGGCCCGAGCGCGTGGCCAGTGGCGCCGCGCCACTGGATTTCGCCAAGCTCTCGGCACTGACCTTTGAAGAGGCCGATGCAACACGCTTTCCCGGCCTGCACCTGTCCTGGCAGGCGCTGCGTGCGCCCCATGGCACGAGCACGGTGCTCAATGCCGCCAACGAAGTGGCCGTCGCCGCTTTTCTGGATGGCCGCATGCGCTTTGACCAGATCTACCAGGTCAATGCGCAGGCGCTCGAAGGCGTGCAGCCGCAGGCGCCCGACAGCATCGATGCGCTGCTGGCGCTCGATGCCGAGGTGCGCGCCTACGCCCAAGGCCTTATTTCGGAGCTGGCCGTTTGACAGGGCTATTGTCCGGCTCAGTAGAATCGCGTTTTTCATAGCAAGGGCTTGAGCAATGTTGACCGTTGTTGCATTTGTCGTTGCGCTGGCCGTTTTGATCGCCGTGCACGAATATGGCCACTACCGCGTGGCCGTGGCTTGCGGCGTGAAAGTGCTGCGTTTCTCGCTGGGGTTCGGCCGCCCCCTGTTGCGCTGGAAGAAAAAAGGCGCAGACACCGAATTCGTCATCAGCGCCATTCCGCTGGGCGGCTATGTGCGCATGCTCGATGAGCGCGAGGCGCCGGTCGCCGCGCATGAGCGCCATCTGGCCTTCAATGTGCAGCCGCTGCGCGCGCGCGCCGCCATCGTCGCCGCCGGGCCGCTGGCCAACCTGCTGCTGGCCGTGCTGCTCTATGCCTGCGTGAACTGGGTGGGCGTGCGCGAGCCCGCCGCCATTGTTGGCACGCCGCCGGCTGCCAGCTTGCTCGCGCAGGCAGGCCTGCAAGGCGGTGAAGAAATTGTGTCCATGGGTTTCCCCGATGCGGAACCTGAAGCGGTGCGCTCGCTCGACGACCTGCGCTGGTTTGTGGCGCAGGCCGCGCTGGGTGGCAAGGATGTGGTGCTGAGCGCCCGCCCCGGTGCCGGCGCGGCAGAGCGCAGCTACCGCTTGCCGCTGTCCACCATCGATGCCCGCGAGGCCGATGCCAAGCTGGTCGACAAAATTGGTTTGACCCACGCCTGGACTGATGCCATGCTCGGCGACTTTGAGGCGGGCAGTGCCGCAGCCCAGTCGGCGCTGCGCAAGGGCGACAAGGTGCTGTCCATCGATGGCCAGCGCGTGGGCGATGGCGGCGAGCTGCGCCGCATGATCCGCGCATCGGGCGAGCAGGGCGTGCCTGCTCTGCAGGACTGGCTGGTGTCGCGCAACGGCGCGCAGCTGCATGTGCCGGTGCAGCTCGCGCAAAGCGAGGACAAGGGCAGCAAGATCGGGCGCCTGGGCGCGTTCATCGGCGCGCCGCCTGCGATGGTGGATGTGCGCTATGGCCCCTGGGAAGGCCTTGCCCGGGGTGCGCAAAAGACCTGGGAAGTCTCGGCGCTGACGGTCAAGATGATGGCCAAGATGGTTATCGGCCAAGCCTCGCTGCAGAACATCAGCGGGCCGCTGACGATTGCCGAATACGCGGGCAAATCTGCCGAGGTCGGCCTCACCCAATACCTGGCCTTTTTGGCCCTGATCAGCGTCAGTCTGGGCGTGCTCAATCTGCTGCCGCTACCGGTGCTCGATGGCGGTCACCTGATGTATTATCTTTGGGAGGCTGTCACTGGCAAGCCACCCACCCTGCAATGGATGGAGCGCTTGCAAAAAGGCGGTATAGCCGTTTTGCTGCTCATGATGTGCATTGCGTTCTTTAACGATTTGTCTCGGCTCTTGGGCTGACTTTCTTGCCCCTGCTGCATAATGAGCGGCTCTGGTTGCTATCACAAATGACATATTCCATCCCTTCTTCGCTTCTTCGCAAGACCACGGCTGCAGCTGCGTTGATGCTGCTTGCCAAGCTGTCGTGGGCTTTGGACCCATTCACTATCCAAGACATTCGTGTGGAAGGCCTGCAGCGCGTAGAGCCGGGCACCATCTTTGCGTCCATGCCTTTGCATGTGGGCGATGACTACAACGACGAAAAGGGATCGGCAGCCATTCGCTCCTTGTTCGCGCTGGGCCTGTTCAAGGACGTGCGCCTGGAAGCCAATGGCAATGTGCTGGTTGTGGTGGTGGAAGAGCGCCCCACGATCGCCAACGTCGACTTCCTGGGCACCAAGGAGTTCGACAAGGACGCGATGAAAAAGGCCATGCGGGATGTGGGCCTGACCGAAGGCCGTCCTTACGACAAGGCCCTGACCGACCGCGCCGAGCAAGAGCTCAAGCGCCAGTACATCAACAAGAGCCTGTATGCCGCCGAAGTGGTGACCACGGTCACGCCTATCGAACGCAACCGCGTGAACCTGACCTTCACCGTGACCGAAGGGGATGCGGCCAAGATCAAGGAAATCCACATCAGCGGAAACAAGGACTTCAAGGAATCGACCTTGACCGACCTGTTCGACCAGGACACCGGCGGCTGGCTCAGCTGGTACACCAAGAGCGACCGCTACTCCAGCTCCAAGTTCAATGCCGACCTGGAGACGCTCAAGTCCTACTACCTCTCGCGTGGCTACCTGGAGTTCCGCATCGAGTCTACCGAAGTGTCGATCTCGCCGGACAAGGAGCGCATCTCGATCAATCTGCAGATCCATGAAGGCCCCAAGTACGTGGTCTCGGGCGTCAAGCTCGAAGGCAATTACCTGGAGCGCGATGACGAGTTCAAGTCGCTGATCTCGATCAAGCCCGGTGAGCCCTACAACGCCGACCGCGTGACCGAAACCACCAAGCGCTTTACCGACCACTTCGGCAGCTTTGGCTACGCGTTCTCCCGCGTGGAAGCGGTGCCCGAGATCGACCGCGAGAACAACCGCGTCGAGCTGGTGCTCAAGGCCGAACCCTCGCGCCGTGCCTATGTGCGCCGCGTGAACGTGGCCGGCAACAACCGCACACGTGATGAGGTGGTGCGCCGCGAAGTGCGCCAGTACGAAGCGTCCTGGTATGACTCGGACAAGATCAAGCTCTCGCGCGACCGCGTGGACCGCCTGGGCTTCTTCAACGATGTCGCGATCGACACGCAAGAGGTGCCCGGCGCGCCCGACCAGGTTGACGTCAACGTCACCGTGCAGGAAAAGCCCACCGGCTCGCTGCAGCTGGGTGCCGGTTACTCCAGCGCTGAAAAGGTCTCGCTGACCTTTGGTATCAAGCAGGAAAACGTCTTTGGCTCGGGCAACTACCTGGGTATCGATGTCAACACCAGCAAGTACCACCGTACCTTGGTGGTGAGCACCACCGACCCGTACTTCACGCCGGACGGTATCTCGCGTACCTATGACATGTACTACCGCACCGACCGTCCGTATGACGAGCAGGGCGGCAACTACCAGATCGTGACCACCGGTGCCAGCGTGCGCTTTGGCATTCCATTCAGCGAGCTCGACACCATCTATGTCGGCGGTGGTCTGGAAAACACCCGCATCAAGCTGGGCACCAACATGCCTGCGGCCTACCTGGACTACGCCACCCGCTACGGCGACACCAGCCTGAACTTCCCGCTGACGCTGGGTTGGTCGCGCGACAGCCGAGACAGCGCATTGGCGCCCAATTCGGGCCGCTTCCAGAAGCTGAACTCAGAATGGTCGCTGTTTGGTGATGCCCGCTATCTGAAGGGTAACTACCAGATTCAGCAGTACCTGCCTTTGAACAAGCGCTACACCATTGCGCTGAACGGCGAGGCTGGCTGGGGCAAGGGTATGGGCGGCAAGGTCTTCCCCGTGTTCAAGAACTACTTCTCCGGTGGTCTGGGCTCGGTGCGCGGCTTTGAGCAAAATACCCTGGGTCCCCGTGATGTGACCGGCGCCACGCTGGGTGGTGCCAAGAAGGTCACGTTGAATGCCGAGTTCATCGGCCCCATGCCCGGCACCGGCAATGACCGCACCTTCCGCTGGTTTGCGTTTGTGGACGCGGGCAATGTCTGGGGTGATGGACAGGATTTGAAACTGAATGAAATGCGTGCGTCTGCAGGTATCGGGTTGAGCTGGATTTCCCCACTGGGACCGCTGCGTTTGGCTTATGCTCAGCCATTTCGCAAATTCACAGGCGATAAAATCCAGAAATTGCAATTCCAAATCGGAACATCTTTCTAATGAAAACCGTATCTCGTTCTTTCCCATTGCTGGTATTGGCAGCAGCGCTGTCTTTTGGCGCTGCAGCGCAGGCCCAAGAGTTCAAGGCAGGTTTCGTCAATACAGATCGCATCTTCCGCGAAGCCAACGCCGCCAAGGCTGCGCAAACCAAGCTGGAGGCCGAGTTCTCCAAGCGTGAAAAGGACCTGCTGGACCAGGGCAATGCCTTGAAGACCGCTGGCGAGAAGTTCGAGCGCGACGCGCCGACGCTGTCCGAGAGCCAGCGCGTGACGCGCCAGCGCCAGCTGGTGGACCAGGACCGTGAATTCCAGCGCAAGCGCCGTGAATTCCAGGAAGACCTCAGCGCCCGCAAGAGCGAAGAGCTGTCCCAGGTGCTCGAGCGCGCCAACAAGGTCGTCAAGCAAGTGGCCGAGCAGGAAAAATACGATGTGGTGCTGCAAGAAGCGGTCTACATCAACCCCAAGTTCGACATCACCGAAAAGGTTCTGAAGGCACTGAACGCTTCTGCCCCTGCCAAGTAAGACAGAGGTACGCGTGAGCCTGCAGCTAGTTCAGATCATGGAGGCCCTGGGAGGGACGCTTGAGCAAGGGGATCCAGCGATGGAGATCCAGGCCATCGCCTCGCTCGAAGATGCCGGCCCGCAGGACTTCAGTTTTCTCAGCAACCCCAAGCTGCAAGCCCAGATGCTGGCCTCCAAGGCCGGCTGCATCGCCGTCAGTGCGCAGATGCAGGAGCAGGCCCGCCAGCGTGGCGGCGCCTACCTGGTGGTGGACAACCCCTATCTCTACTTTGCGCGGCTGACGCAGCTGTGGCGCAAGCACCATGCGATACGTCCGGTGCCCGCCGGTATCCATCCCTCTGCGGTGGTGGAAGAGGGTGCCATCGTGCACCCTTCTGCGTCCATTGGGCCGCTGTGCCATGTCGCCAGCGGTGCCGTCATCGGTGCCGATTCGGTGCTGACCTCACGGGTGACCGTCGGGGCCGACTGCGTGCTGGGCGAGCGTGTGCTGGTGCAGCCCGGTGCGGTCATCGGCGGCGACGGCTTTGGCTTTGCCAATGAGGGCGGGCGCTGGATCAAGATTGAGCAATTGGGTGGTGTGCAGATCGGCGATGATGTCGAGATCGGCTCCAACAGCTGCATCGATCGCGGAGCGCTGCGCGACACCCTCATTGCCAATGGCGTGAAGATCGACAACCAGGTGCAGATCGGCCATAACGTCGAGATTGGTGAGCATTCGGCCATGGCCGGCTGCGTCGGCATCGCCGGAAGCGCCAAAATCGGACGCCATTGCACGATCGGAGGCGCTGGAATGATTCTGGGCCACCTGGAAATCGCCGACAATGTACATATTTCGGCGGCCACCGTGGTCAGTCGCTCGATCAGGCAGCCGGGTCAGTACACCGGCTTCTTCCCCATCGACGACAATGGCAGCTGGGAAAAGAACGCCGCTACCCTAAAACATCTCCATGCGTTGAGGGACCGAATCAAGGCCTTGGAGCAAACTCAGAAAAACGGCTAAGCCGAGTTCACAATGATGGATATTCAAGCAATTCTCAAGCAGCTGCCTCACCGCTACCCCTTCTTGCTGGTGGATCGCGTGCAAGAGCTTGAGCGCAACACCCGCATCAAGGCGATCAAGAACGTCACCTTCAACGAGCCGTTCTTTACCGGTCACTTCCCGGGCCGCCCTGTGATGCCTGGTGTGCTGATCCTGGAAGCCTTGGCGCAGGCCGCGGGCCTGCTGGCCTTTGATGCCATGGGCCAGGTGCCCGATGAAAACAATATCTACTACTTCGTCGGTATCGACTCGGCGCGCTTCAAGCGCCCGGTGGTGCCGGGAGACCAGCTGGTGCTGGAGATCACCATTGACCGCGTGCGCGGCGGTATCTGGAAGTTCAATGCCGTGGCGAGCGTGGAAGGCGAAGTCGCTGCAGAAGCACAGCTGATGTGCACCATGCGCCACGTGGAATAACGGTAGATGACGGCGGTCAGTCCCATCCACCCTTCGGCGATCGTTGACCCTGCGGCCCAGTTGCACCCCACGGTGTCAGTTGGGCCGTACGCAGTTATTGGCCCCCAGGTTTGCATTGGCGCCCACACCCAGGTGGGTGCGCACTGTGTGATCGAGGGCATCACCACGATCGGTGAATCCAATGTGATCCATTCGCATGCTGCGCTGGGCGGCGTGCCGCAAGACAAGAAATACGCGGGTGAGCCGACCCGGCTGGAGATCGGTGACCGCAACACCATTCGCGAGTTCTGCACCTTCAACACCGGCACCGCCCAGGATGGCGGCGTGACCCGTGTCGGCGACGACAACTGGATCATGGCCTATGTGCATATTGCCCATGACTGCCAGGTCGGCAACCAGACCATCTTGGCCAACAATGCCACCTTGGCGGGCCATGTGCATGTGGCCGACTGGGCCATCATCGGCGGTCTGTCGGGCGTGCACCAGTTCACCAAGGTGGGCGCCCATGTGATGGCCGGGTTTGCCAGCCATATCAGCCAGGATGTCCCCCCGTTCTGCATGGTCGAAGGCCACCCGCTGGCGGTGCGTGGTCTCAACCTGGAAGGCCTGCGCCGGCGCGGTTTCAGCGCCGAGCGCCTGGCGGTCATCAAGCAGGCCTACCGGCTGCTGTACCGCAGCGGCCTGACCTTGCAGGCGGCCGTTGAAGCGCTGGACAACCTGCAGGGCAGCTGTGAGGCAGAAGCCCAGGCCGATGTGCAGCTGATGCTCGACTTTCTGCAGCAATCCAAGCGCGGCATTGTGCGCTGATGGCTGCGCCTGCCGTCATGGATCCACAGCAAGAGATGTTCTTGGCCATGGTGGCCGGCGAGACCTCGGGCGACCTGCTGGCCGGCTTGGTACTGCAGGGGCTGGCTGAGGATTTTCCCGGCCTGCGCTCTGCCGGTATTGGCGGGCCGCGCATGGCCCAGGCTGGGTTTGAGGCCTGGTGGCCCAGCGAGCGCCTGGCCGTGCATGGCTACAGCGCCGAGCTGGTACGGCGCATCTGGGGTATTTTGCGCATCCGCAAGCAACTGGTGCAGCGTTTGACGGCGCAGCCGCCCCGGCTATTCGTCGGTGTCGATGCGCCCGATTTCAACCTCGGTGTCGAAGAGCGCCTGCGCGCCCAGGGCATCAAGACCGTGCATTTTGTCTGCCCCTCGATCTGGGCCTGGCGCCCTGAGCGGGTCGAGAAGATCCGCCGCTCGGCCGACCATGTGCTGTGCATTTTCCCGTTTGAGCCAGCGTTGCTCGCCCAGCACGGCATTGCTGGCACCTATGTGGGCCATCCGCTGGCCAATGTGATCCCGCTGCAACCCAACCGTGCAGCGGCACGCCAGCAGCTGGGCTTGCCGCTGGAGGGTGAAGTGCTGGCCGTACTGCCGGGCAGCCGCGCCTCGGAAGTGAGCTACATCGCCAAGCCATTTTTTCTGGCCGCCGCGCGCCTTTTGCAGGCGCGACCTTCGCTTACAATCGTCGTCCCTGCCGTTCCGGCTTTGCGCGCACGCATTGATGCGCTGGCTGCTGAATGCGGGATATTGGAGCGCATCCGAGTGCTGGGTGGCCAGTCGCACCTGGCGCTGGAGGCCTGTGACTGCACCTTGATCGCCAGCGGTACCGCCACCTTGGAGGCGGCGCTGTTCAAGCGGCCCATGGTCATCAGCTACCACATGCATGCCATCAGCTGGCGCTTGATGCGCCGCAAGCAGCTGCAGCCCTGGGTGGGCCTGCCCAATATCCTGTGTCAAGACTTTGTCGTGCCCGAGCTTTTGCAAGAGGCGGCGACGCCCGAGGCCTTGGCCGAGGCAGTGGCGCAATGGTTGGACGCGCCACGCCTTGATCCAGCACGCCTGGCCCAGTTGGAGCAGCGTTTTCATGACCTGCACCTGGAACTGCGCAGGGATACCCCAAAGCTTGCTGCCGATGCCATCCAAAAAATTCTCTCTGCCTGACCAGGCCTCCTTGCCTTGGCATCCGCCGGGCTTGGTTGCGGGTGTGGATGAGGCAGGTCGGGGACCCTTGGCGGGTCCGGTGGTGGCGGCAGCGGTCATTCTGGATGAGCGCTCGCCCATTGCCGGGCTGGCCGATTCCAAGAAGCTCACGGCGCGCGCACGCGAGCGCCTCTACGACGAGATCTGCGGCAAGGCGCTGTGCTGCTCGATTGCGCAGGCCTCCGTTGAAGAAGTCGATGGCCTCAATATCCTGCAAGCCACGATGCTGGCCATGCAGCGCGCGGTCAACGGCCTGCGTCTCAAGCCCGTGCGCGTGCTGGTCGATGGCAACCGCATTCCGCGCCTGGAGGTGCCTGCCGAGGCCATCGTCAAAGGCGATGCGCTGGTGCAAGCCATCTCGGCGGCATCGATTCTGGCCAAGGTGCACCGGGACCGCTGGTGCCAGGATATCGACCGGCTCTACCCGCAGTACGGCTTTGCCGCGCACAAGGGCTACGGCACCGCGGTGCACCTGGCGGCGCTGCAGAGCTTTGGCGCCTGCCCGGAGCACCGGCGCTCGTTCTCTCCGGTGGCCCAGGCGCTGGCCTTGGTCAAGACGGGCGCCTAAATCTCCGCCCTCGCTGTTTGCAGGCGCCAAGCCTGCGCAAAGGAATCATCTGTGTCCCCTGCTGCGCATCCTCCCGTTTTTATCCAGTCGCGTGACAATGCCTTGGTCAAGGATTTGCGCCGTTTGATGGAAGAGGGCGCGGCCTACCGCAAGCAGGGGCGCTACTGGATCGAGGGCGACCACCTCTGCCGCGCAGCGCTGACGCGTGGCGTCAAGCCGGCAGTGGCCGTGTTCTCCGAGAAATTCTGGCAGTCGCCCGAGAACGTCTATGCGCATGCGGCCGCCCGCAATATCGTCATCGACACGGCCTTGTTGGCCAGCCTCAGCCCACTGCCGTCGCCTGCGCCTTTTGGCTTTTTGATGGACTTGCCGCTGCAGCAGGCGGGCATCCAGCCCGGTGTGGCCGCCGTGGTGCTTGACCGTGTGCAGGATGCCGGCAATGTGGGCTCCATCTTGCGCAGTGCTTCGGCCTTTGGTTTTGGCCAGGTGATTGCGCTCAAGGGATCGGCTGCGCTGTGGAGTGGCAAGGTGCTGCGCGCCGGCATGGGCGCGCATTTTGCGCTGCACCTGGTCGAGAATGCATCGCAGGACGATGTGCTGGCCTTGCAGCAGCCGCTGCTGGTCACCAGCTCGCACCAAGGAGATTGGCTGCACCGCGCCGCCTTGCCCTGGCCTTGCAGCTGGGTCATGGGGCATGAGGGGCAGGGTGTGTCTGAGGCCTTGCAGGCGGCGGCCCAGCAGCACATCCGCATCACCCAACCCGGGGGTGAGGAATCACTGAACGTGGGCGCGGCCGCGGCCATTTGCCTGCATGCCAGCGCGGCGGCACGTGCAGATTGATGCGGCGATAGGGTGGTGCTGAGGCGCAGGTAATTTAGTGATAACGAGTATGCGCTCTGCGTATTTTCGCTGTTCTTTCTACGCTCTGTGTTGGTGTGCTGCTGCGCAGAGTGTGTAATTTTTAGCGATTTGACCCTCAAATCATCCCCTGCCTCCACTCAGATTGCAGCTTGCACGCTACAATGGGTGGCTTTCAAGTAATCACGTCGCCCGGCTGCACTCAAAGCAATCTCTCATAAGCACAGTCTTCGCGGTGATCCTACGGGACACCACAGACTCCGGGCGACCCGTAACCATCCGGAGAACCCAGTGTTTTTGTCTCAACAGAGCGCGTTTCCTCCCGCCATCCTGGCGCTCGCAGACGGCACGGTCTTTATTGGCAACTCAATCGGTGCGCAAGGCACCACGACCGGCGAAGTGGTGTTCAACACCGCGATGACCGGTTACCAGGAAATCCTCACCGACCCCAGCTATTGCCAGCAGATCGTGACACTCACGTATCCGCACATCGGCAACTACGGGATCAATGCGGAAGATATTGAGTCCGACAAAGTCTTTGCTGCTGGCCTGATCATCAAGAATCTGCCCCTGCTGGCCAGCAATTTCCGAAGCACGGAAACCTTGTCGGAATACCTGGTCCGCTGCAAGACGGTCTCCATCGCCAACATCGATACCCGCAAGCTCACGCGCCTGCTGCGCGACAAGGGTGCGCAAAACGGCGCCATCGTTGGCCTGGCCGCTGGCGAGCAGGTCTCGCAAGCGCGCATCGACGAAGCCATCGCCGCCGCCCAGGCTGCGCCCAGCATGAAGGGTCTGGACCTGGCCAAGGTGGTCAGCGTCTCGCAGTCCTACGAATGGGTGCAGACCGAATGGCAACTGGCGCGCGCCGATGGCACGCCCGGCTACGGCAAGCTGCAGGACCATGCCTTCCACGTGGTCGCCTTTGACTACGGCGTCAAGAAGAACATCCTGCGCATGCTCGCCGAGCGCGGTTGCCGCGTGACGGTGGTGCCAGCGCAGACGCCTGCGGCCGAAGTGCTCAAGTACCAGCCCGATGGCGTGTTCCTGTCCAACGGCCCTGGCGACCCGGAGCCCTGCGACTACGCGATCGAGGCTGCGCGCACCATCATGGACAGTGGCGTGCCGACCTTTGGCATCTGCCTGGGCCACCAGATCATGGCGCTGGCCTGCGGTGCCAAGACTTTCAAGATGCAAAACAGCCACCACGGTGCCAACCATCCGGTCAAGGATCTGGACTCGGGCCGTGTCTGCATCACCAGCCAGAACCATGGCTTTGCCGTGGACCTGGAGACGCTGCCGGCCAACACCCGTGCCACGCATGTGAGCCTGTTCGATGGCACCTTGCAAGGCATGGAGCGCACCGACCGCCCGGCCTTCTGCTTCCAGGGCCACCCCGAAGCTTCGCCAGGCCCGCATGACGTGTCGTACCTGTTCGACCGTTTTGTGAACCTGATGCGCGAGCACAAGAAGGCCTGATGCCAGGCGCCTGTTGCCCGCGCCCGAACCTGCGCACGATGAACCCAAGGAATATGCTGCCGTGAAACTGTTTTCTTTTCCTGTCGCCACCTTAGAGAAAGCGATCAGCAAGCGCATCATGACCTTGCCTGCCGAGCACAAGGAATGGTTTATGGCGCGCTGGCAGCAAAAGCCCTACAAGAAATCGTTCCTCGACAACAAGGCCTTGCCGCTGGTGACCATCGTGTCCAAGTGCAAGACCATGACGGACGAGGAATTCGACCAGGTGATGGCCGAGTGGGACGCCAAGTTCTACGAAGCCGAGGCGCAGGTTCTGCGCCCCATGGTGCAAGGGGATGGTCTGCTGCAGCTGATGCAAAAGAGCCTGCCCGAGGCCCGTGTCCTGGCCATTTTGAACAAATTAGATACCGACCGCGTATAAACCCAGCGCTGGGCGGCTGCCCACCAGGACAGCCAGCCAGCGCGCGCGACTGCAAGGCGAGCCTCATGTCTAAACGCACCGATCTCAAAAGCATTCTCATCATTGGCGCTGGCCCGATCATCATCGGCCAGGCCTGCGAATTCGACTACTCCGGCGTGCAAGCCTGCAAGGCGCTGCGCGAGGAGGGCTACAAGGTCATCCTGATCAACAGCAACCCTGCGACGATCATGACCGACCCGGCCACAGCCGATGTCACCTATATCGAGCCCATCACCTGGCAGACGGTCGAGAAGATCATCGCCAAGGAGCGCCCCGACGCCATCCTGCCGACCATGGGTGGCCAGACCGCGCTGAACTGCGCGCTGGACCTGTGGAAGAACGGCGTGCTCGACAAGTACAAGGTCGAGCTGATCGGCGCCAAGCCCGAGGCCATCGACAAGGCCGAAGACCGTCTCAAGTTCAAGGACGCGATGACCAAGATCGGGCTGGGTTCGGCCCGCTCGGGCATTGCGCACAGCATGGAAGAGGCCTGGGACGTGCAGCGCCAGGTGGGCTTCCCCACCGTGATCCGCCCCAGCTTCACCTTGGGCGGCACCGGCGGCGGCATTGCCTACAACCCCGAAGAGTTCGAAGTCATCTGCAAGCGCGGTCTGGAGGCGTCGCCCACCAACGAGCTGCTGATCGAAGAGTCGCTGTTGGGTTGGAAAGAGTACGAGATGGAAGTGGTGCGCGACACCGCCGACAACTGCATCATCGTCTGCTCAATCGAGAACTTGGACCCGATGGGCGTGCACACCGGTGACTCGATCACCGTGGCCCCTGCCCAGACCCTGACCGACAAGGAATACCAGATCCTGCGCAATGCCTCGCTGGCCGTGCTGCGCGAGATCGGTGTGGACACCGGTGGCTCCAATGTGCAGTTCTCGATCAACCCCAAGGACGGCCGCATGGTCGTCATCGAGATGAACCCCCGTGTCTCGCGTTCGTCGGCACTGGCCTCCAAGGCTACGGGTTTCCCGATTGCCAAGATCGCGGCCAAGCTGGCCGTGGGCTTCACCTTGGATGAGCTCAAGAACGACATCACCGGCGGCAAGACCCCCGCGTCGTTCGAGCCGACCATCGACTACGTGGTCACCAAGATCCCGCGTTTTGCCTTCGAGAAATTCCCGACGGCCGACAACCGCCTGACCACGCAGATGAAGTCCGTGGGTGAAGTGATGGCCATGGGCCGCACCTTCCAGGAGTCCTTCCAGAAAGCGCTGCGCGGCCTGGAAGTGGGCGTGGACGGCATGAACGAAAAGACCCAGGACCGCGAGATCCTGGAAAAGGAGCTGGGCGAGCCCGGTCCCGACCGTATCTGGTATGTGGGCGATGCCTTTGCCGCCGGCTGGTCGCTCGATGAAGTGCACAACATCACCAAGATCGACAAGTGGTTCCTGGTGCAGATCGAAGAGATCGTCAAGCTCGAGCTGGCACTGGACAAGCACACCGAAGCACAGGGCGACGACAAGGCGCTGGCCGCACTGTCGGCCGATGATCTGCGCAGCCTCAAGCAAAAGGGCTTCTCCGACCGCCGTCTGGCCAAGCTGCTGCACACCAGCGACAAGGCCGTGCGCGAAGCGCGCCATGCGCTGAATGTGCGCCCCGTGTTCAAGCGGGTGGACACCTGCGCGGCCGAGTTCTCGACCAACACGGCCTATATGTACTCGACCTACGACGAAGAGTGCGAAGCCCAGCCCAGCGACAAGAAAAAGATCATGGTGCTCGGTGGCGGCCCCAACCGCATCGGTCAGGGCATCGAGTTCGACTACTGCTGCGTGCACGCGGCGCTCGCGATGCGCGAAGATGGTTATGAAACCATCATGGTCAACTGCAACCCCGAGACCGTCTCGACCGACTACGACACCTCGGACCGCCTCTACTTCGAGCCCGTGACCCTGGAAGACGTGCTGGAGATCGTGGCCGTTGAAAAGCCCGTGGGCGTGATCGTGCAGTACGGCGGCCAGACGCCGCTGAAGCTGGCCCTGGCGCTGGAAGAGGCCGGTGTGCCCATCGTCGGCACCACGCCGGACATGATCGACGCGGCCGAAGACCGCGAGCGTTTCCAGCAGATGCTGCAGACGCTGAACCTGCGCCAACCGCCCAACGCCACCGCGCGTACCGAGGCGCAGGCGATGGAACACGCCCGCGAACTGGGCTACCCGCTGGTGGTGCGTCCCAGCTATGTGCTGGGCGGCCGCGCGATGGAGATCGTGCACGAAGAGCGTGACCTGGAGCGCTACATGCGTGAAGCGGTCAAGGTCTCCAACGACTCGCCCGTGCTGCTGGACCACTTCCTGTCCAACGCCATCGAGTGCGATGTGGACTGCGTGCGTGACCGCACCGGCAAGGTGTTCATCGGCGGCGTGATGGAGCACATCGAGCAAGCGGGCGTGCATTCCGGTGACTCGGCCTGCTCGCTGCCGCCTTACTACCTGAGCAAGGCGACGGTCGATGAGATCAAGCGCCAGACCGCGGCCATGGCCGAAGGCCTGAACGTGGTGGGCCTGATGAATGTGCAGTTCGCGATCCAGGAGCGCGACGGCAAGGACATCATCTATGTGCTGGAAGTGAATCCTCGCGCTTCGCGTACCGTGCCTTTTGTCTCCAAGGCCACCGGCATCCAGCTGGCCAAGGTGGCCGCACGCTGCATGGTAGGCGACACGCTCGAAGAGCAGGGCATCATCCAGGAAGTGACGCCACCGTACTTCAGCGTCAAGGAAGCCGTGTTCCCGTTTGTCAAGTTCCCCGGTGTGGACACCATCCTCGGCCCCGAGATGAAGTCCACCGGTGAGGTGATGGGCGTGGGCAAGACCTTTGGCGAAGCCTATGTCAAGAGCCAGCTGGGTGCAGGCACCAAGCTGCCCCGCTCGGGCAAGGTGTTCCTGACCGTGAAGAATGCCGACAAGCCACGCGCCGTGCAGATTGCCAAGGAGCTGGCGAGCATGGGCTTCCAGCTCTGCGCCACCCGTGGCACTGCGGCTGCGATTGCCGATGCCGGTATCGAGGTGCAAACGGTCAACAAGGTGACCGAGGGCCGCCCCCACATCGTGGACATGATCAAGAACAATGAAATTGCGATGGTCATCAACACTGTGGAAGAGCGCCGCAACGCCATTGCCGACTCGCGTGCGATCCGTACCAGCGCTTTGCTCGCCCGCGTGACCACCTTCACGACCATCTTTGGTGCCGAGGCCGCTGTCGAAGGCCTGCGCAACATGGATGACCTGGAGGTGTACTCGGTGCAGGAGCTGCACGCCAGCTTGCAGCACTGATCGCATCGCCGTTGGCCGATTTTTGTTGCAAGGCTCAAAAATCGGCATAATAGAGACTGCCTCGCAACCGCCGCGCTCCCCAGCGCGGCGGTTTGCTTTTGAACCCCCGCCGCATAGCAGGCGGATGATGTCTATCAGATGCCAGCCACAGCGCTGGCATCGCGACTGTTTGTGGAGACCGAGATGGCCACTATCCCCATTACCAAGCGCGGTGCAGAAAAGCTCAAAGAAGAGCTGCAACGCCTCAAGACCGTGGATCGTCCCGGCGTCATCGCGGCCATTGCGGAAGCTCGCTCGCATGGCGATCTGAGCGAAAACGCCGAATACGATGCGGCCAAAGACCGCCAAGGCTTTATCGAAGGCCGTATCCAGGAAGTGGAGGCCAAGCTGTCGGCCGCCCAGATCATCGACCCCTCGCAGCTCGATGCGGGCGGCAAGGTGGTGTTTGGCGCGACCGTGGACCTGGCCGATGAGGACAGCGGCGATCCGGTGACCTACCAGATCGTCGGCGAGGACGAGGCCGACCTCAAGCAAGGCCTGATCAATGTGTCCAGCCCCATTGCCCGCGCGCTGATCGGCAAGGAAGAGGGCGACACCGCCGTCGTGCAGGCCCCCGGTGGCGAGCGCCGCTACGAAGTCGTGGCCGTGCGCTACCTCTAAAGCCATCGGCCACTGCGCACCGAGCCCGCGATGAAGCACCGCCTGCCCGTTTTCGCAGCCGCCCTGTGGTGGGGCAGCCTGTCGGCCATTGGCTTCATGGCCGTGCCCATGCTGTTTGCCAACCTGCCACAGGCATCGATGGCGGGCTTTATGGCTGCCAAGCTGTTTGCAGCGCAGACCTGGGTGTCGCTGGCCTGCGGCCTGGTGCTGCTGGTGCTGGCCAAGGACAAGGCCAGCAACACCATCGAGCCCTGGGCGCGTGCGGCACTGGGCTTTGTGCTGGCCGGCATGCTGATGGCGCTGGTCGTGCAGTACGGCATCTCGCCCAAGATCGTGCAGCGCGAGAACCTCAAGTTCTGGCACGGCCTGGGCACCTTGCTGTATGCGCTGCAGTGGCTGTGCGCGGCCCTCGTGCTGTGGCGGGCATCCGCACCCGCATCGCGGCCTTGATCTGGCCCAAGGCAATCGCCCGCCGCCGCGCTACACTGGGCGGGCCATGCAATCTCCCATCGTTTCCATCGACGCCAATGACTGGCGCAACACACCGGGCCGTCCGGAATGGACGGCCGCCGTTGAATCGGGCAAGGTGCTGTATTTCCCCCAACTCGCGTTTGCGCTCTCCGAGCAGGAAAAGACGCTGCTGCGCCCCGATGTGCGCGACCCCAAGTCGCGCAACATCAGCCTGAATGTGGATGGCAGCATCAAGGGCGTGGCCGGTGATGCCGCAACGCAGGCCGCGGTGGCGGCCATGGTCACGCGTTTTCGCGCGCAGGCCACCGCGCTGATTGCCGGTCTGTTCCCCGACTACATGCCGCTGGTGCGCATGGCGCCAACGAGCTACCGGCCCTCGCAGGTCGAGACCCGTGCCCAGTCCTGGCGTGCCGACGACAAGCGCATGCATGTCGACGCCTTTCCCTCGCGGCCCAACTACGGCGAGCGCATCCTGCGCGTGTTCAGCAATGTCAATCCTGATGGCCAGCCCCGGGTCTGGCGCGTGGGTGAGCCTTTCGAGGATGTGGCGCGCAAGTTTTTGCCACGCGCCAAGCCTTATGTGCCTTGGCAGGCCAAGGTCTTGGCGATGCTGCATGTGACCAAGTCGCTTCGCAGCGAGTATGACCACCTGATGCTGCAGCTGCACGATGGCATGAAGGGCGACATGGACTACCAGCGCAATGCGCCGCAGGAGACCGTGCCTTTTGCCGCCGGCTCCAGCTGGGTCTGCTTTTCGGACCAGGCGGTGCATGCGGTGATGTCGGGCCAGTACATGCTGGAGCAGACCTTCTTCCTGCCCCCGGGCAAGGAATACAACCCCGATGCAAGCCCGCTGGCGATCTTGACGCGCATGCAAGGCCATGCGCTGGTGGCGGCTGACCAGCGCTAAATCTGCTGCCCCAAAGCCCGCTGCGGGCCACAAAAAAGGCGTTGATCGCAGGGATCAACGCCTTTGGCTTTTGATGCGCAGGCTCGCCTAGCCCCAGGCCTTTTCAATCCAGCGGGCCGGCTGGATATGGTGGAAGCGCTTGTTGCGCAGGCCTTGCAGCGCGTCGGGCGGGTTGACCTCGCCGTGAAAGATGACGATGCGCGCATCAGCGGGCGGCACCGGCTCCTTCCAGTAGTTGCTCGGCCAGGTGGGGATGCAGTAGTACTTGAAGCTCGGGCACCAGGCAGCCGGCCAGTAATCGAGCTTGCCCTGCTGGTGCAGAAAGTGTGACAGGTACTCCTGCTCGTTGCGGTACTGGGCGCGCAGCTGCTCGGTGTTGGCACGGAAGTTGGCCAGCACATCGGCGTGGGCGCCCAAGGTAAAGCGGTAGACCGAGGAGTTGCCGACAATGCGCTCACCAAAGCGCCAAAAACGCGGGTAGTCATGGATGATGCGAAATTCACCCGGCAGGGTGAAGAACTCATCGATGCTGCCGACGATCACCACATCCAGGTCCAGGAACAGCGCCTGGCCTTGCAGACCATACAGGTCCTGCTCGAAGGTGGTGAGCTTTTTCCAGGCGCCATCCCGCTGGCCGGGGGCCAGATGGATGTTCAGGTCTGGAATCGGGTGGCATTCCACTTCGCTGCGAATCCCTTGCGTGTCATCGGTCAGGCAGACAAAGCGAAAATCGCCACTCAGATGGCGGCGAACCATGGCGTACAGCCGATTGACATAGTCGGGGCCATATTTGGTACCCCATTTCATGCAAAGGATGTGGCGATCGGTCACACTAGCTGCCCTGCTGCTTTTTGATCGACTTTTGCTTGGGCTTGGCGCGCTTGACCTGGCCGCCGGCCGTCAGGCGCTGGTTACCCAGGATGCGGATCTGCTTGACTTCGGGCTTTTGCCAGACGTTCTTGCTGAACTTGAGCACCTTGACTTCGCGCGGGCCGGCCTTGCGGTCTTCGTCGAGTTGCTTTTCCTTCTCGGGCATCGGGCGCCACAGGACCAGCAGCTTGCCGATGTGCTGGATAGGCGCTGCATTGAGCGAGTCGGTCAGCTTCAGGAAGATGGCCTCGCGGTTGGCGCGGTCATCGGAGAAAACACGGATTTTGATCAGGCCATGGGCATTCAGGGCCAGGTCGACCTCTTTTTCGACGGCTTCGGTCAAGCCGTCACCGCCAATCAGAACCACGGGGTCGAGGTGGTGGGCTTCGGCGCGGTGCTCGCGACGTTGGGCGGGAGTGAGTTGTATTTGGGGCATAGCCCGTATTATCGGGGCTCCGGGGAGAAAACATGAAAGTAAGTACTAAAACCAAGAAGGTCAACAAGACTTGGCTCAATCAGCACATCAACGACCCCTATGTGCGGGCCGCGCAAAAAGACGGCTACCGCGCCCGCGCGGTCTACAAGCTCAAGGAAATCGATGAGCATTTCAAGCTGATCCGGCCGGGCGATGTGGTGGTCGATCTGGGCTCCACGCCTGGCGCCTGGAGCCAGTATGTGCGCCGCCGCCTCTCGCCCGATGGCGCGGCGGTGGGCGAGCTCAACGGCGCAATCATCGGCCTGGACATGCTGCCGATGGAGCCCATCGAGGGCGTGGACTTCATCCTGGGCGATTTTCGCGAGCAGGAGGTGCTGGACCAGCTGGAGCAGACGCTGGCCAAGCGCCGCGTTGATGTGGTGATCTCGGACATGGCGCCCAACCTCTCAGGGGTGGAGAACGTGGATGCTGCCCGTATCGCGCATCTGATCGAGCTGGCGGTGGACTTCACCTGCCAGCACATGAAGCCCGAGGGCACCTTGGTGGTCAAGCTGTTCCATGGCAGTGGTTACTCGCAGCTGGTGGACTTGTTCAAGCAGACCTTCCAGGTGGTCAAGCCCTACAAACCCAAGGCTTCGCGCGATAAATCGTCCGAGACCTATTTGGTTGGTATTCGCCTCAAACCCGAAGCGCAGCGTTGAGCACCCCTTGCCAATGCCTGCTTTGCCTGGCGCATGCTCCAAGCTTGCTGAAACACTGAGACAATGGCCTTTACTGAGCAATCCTGCGTGCCACCAAGGGGAAAGCGCAAGCATTGGCCCTTGAAAGTCCTAAAATAGTGCATATCTGACATAACAGATTCTGTGTCTTTCCCGATTTCCTACTACTGGAGCCCCCTTGAACAATCAGTGGTTTTCTAAGATCGCCGTATGGCTTGTCATTGCCATGGTGCTGTTCACCGTGTTCAAGCAATTGGACAACCGTGCAGGCGCCAGCGCGAACAAGATCCCGTATTCCGAGTTTTTGCAAGACGTCCGCAATGGCCGCATCAAGACTGCGACCTTACAGGAAAGCCCTGCCGGCACGGTGATCACGGCGACCACAGGTGACGATCGCAAGCTCCAGACCACCGCGACCTACATGGACCGTGGCCTGATTGGCGACCTGATCAACAACAACGTCAAGTTTGACGTGAAGGAGCGCGAAGAAGGCTCGCTGCTGATGAGCCTGCTGATCAGCTGGGGCCCGATGCTGCTGCTGATCGGCGTCTGGGTCTACTTCATGCGCCAGATGCAAGGCGGCGGCAAGGGCGGTGCGTTCAGCTTTGGCAAGTCCAAGGCGCGCATGCTCGACGAAAACAACAACAGCGTCACTTTTGCCGATGTGGCCGGTTGCGACGAGGCCAAGGAAGAAGTCAAGGAAGTTGTCGACTTCCTCAAAGACCCCAACAAGTTCCAAAAGCTCGGCGGCCGCATTCCCCGTGGTCTGCTGCTGGTCGGCCCTCCCGGTACCGGTAAGACCTTGCTGGCCAAGTCCATTGCTGGCGAAGCCAAGGTGCCGTTCTTCTCGATCTCGGGCTCCGACTTCGTCGAAATGTTTGTCGGCGTGGGCGCGGCCCGCGTGCGCGACATGTTCGAGAACGCCAAGAAGAATGCGCCTTGCATCATCTTCATCGACGAAATCGATGCCGTCGGCCGCCAGCGTGGCGCCGGCATGGGCGGTGGCAATGACGAGCGCGAGCAGACCCTGAACCAGATGCTGGTCGAGATGGATGGTTTCGAGACCAATATGGGCGTGATCGTGGTGGCTGCCACCAACCGCCCCGACATTCTCGATGCCGCCTTGCTGCGCCCTGGCCGTTTTGACCGCCAGGTCTACGTGACCCTGCCCGATGTGCGTGGCCGCGAGCAGATCCTGAATGTGCACATGCGCAAGATCCCGGTGGGCCAGGATGTGAACCCCAACATCATCGCCCGTGGCACGCCCGGCATGTCCGGTGCCGATCTGGCCAACCTCTGCAACGAAGCTGCGTTGATGGCCGCGCGCCGCAATGCGCGCACCGTGGAGATGCAGGACTTCGAAAAGGCCAAGGACAAGATCTTCATGGGCCCCGAGCGCAAGTCTGCGGTGATGGACCCCGAAGAGCTGAAGAACACCGCCTACCATGAAGCCGGCCACGCGCTGATCGGCAAGCTGCTGCCCAAGTGCGACCCGGTGCACAAGGTCACCATCGTGCCGCGCGGCCGCGCGCTGGGTGTGACCTTCACGCTGCCCGAGAAGGACCGCTACGGTTACGACAAGGAATGGGCATTGAGCCGTATCGCCATGCTGTTTGGCGGCCGGATTGCCGAAGAAGTGTTCATGAACCAGATGACGACTGGCGCATCGGACGACTTCAACAAGGCGACCCAGCTGGCGCGCGACATGGTGACCCGCTACGGCATGACCGATGCGCTGGGCCCGATGGTCTATGCCGAGCAGGAAGGCGAGCCTTTCCTGGGCCGCTCGATGAGCAAGCCCAGCAACATCAGCGAAGAGACCATGCAGAAGGTGGACGCCGAGGTTCGCCGCATCATCGATGAGCAGTATGGTCTGGCACGCCGCCTGATCGAAGAGCACAGCGACAAGATGCATGCGATGGCCAAGGCCATGCTGGAGTGGGAAACCATCGATTCCGAGCAGCTGGACGACATCATGGCGGGCAAGGCACCGCGCCCGCCCAAGGACTGGACGCCACGCAACCCACCGTCGAGCAGCAATGACGGCGGCGCAGGCGGCAGCCCCACCGTGGTGACGGAGCCGGCACACAATCCGGTCTGATCACGATAGACCCTGGCGAAAAGCGCTCTGCCCGAGCGCTTTTCTTATTTTTAAAGGACACCTCTGATGCGCCACTGGCAAACCACCCGCTTTCGTATTGACCTGACCGCGCCGCAAGTGATGGGCATCGTCAACGTCACGCCGGACTCGTTCTCGGACGGAGGCAGCCACGAAGGCGTCTCGGCCGCGATGATCCATGCGGAAAAGCTGCTGGCCGATGGCGCGCATATCCTGGACATTGGCGGTGAGTCCACCCGCCCGGGCAGCCCTGCGGTGCCGCTGGACGAAGAGCTGCGCCGGGTGCTGCCGGTGGTCAAGGCGGCCGAGGCCTTGCAGGTGCCGATCTCGGTCGATACCTACAAGCCCGAGGTGATGCAGGCGGTGCTGGATCTGGGCGCGGACATCATCAACGACATCTGGGCGCTGCGCCAGCCCGGCGCGCAGGCCGTGGTGGCGGCCCACCCGCAATGCGGCGTCTGCCTGATGCACATGCATGCCGATCCGCAGACCATGCACCAAGAGCACATGGCCGCCCAGAGCGATGTGGCGGCCGAGGTGCTGGACTTTTTGCAGGCCCATACCCGCAGCCTTGAGGCGCTGGGTGTGCAGGCCGAGCGCATTGTCTGGGATGCGGGCACCGGCTTTGGCAAAAGCCCGGGCCAGAACTTTGCGCTGCTGCAGCAGCAGCCCCGGCTGGCGGCAGCTGGCTACCCGATGCTGGCGGGCTGGTCGCGCAAGGGATCGCTGGGCAAGGTCACAGGGCGGGTGGTGGCCGAGCGCATGCCCGCCAGCATTGCGGCGGCCCTGCTGTCGGTAGAGCATGGCGCTGCCATTGTGCGCGTGCACGATGTGCGCGAGACCTGCGATGCGCTGGCCGTGCTGCAGGCGATGCGCGCCCCGCAATCTTTGGATACGCAGGGCTGACGCGGTTTGCGCCTGGCATCGTTGGTCAGGCGCTACACTGCTATTGCGCCATAAACCACCGATGGCGCCTTTTCACTTTCTCTCAGGCCCCCAACAAGCAAGAACACTATGGCACGACAGTATTTTGGAACCGATGGCATCCGTGGCACGGTAGGCAAGCCACCGATCACCCCTGACTTTGTGCTTCGCCTGGGCCATGCCGTGGGCCGGGTGCTGCGCCGTGAGCAGGAGCGCCCGACGGTGCTGATCGGCAAGGACACGCGCATCTCGGGTTATATGCTCGAAAGCGCACTGGAGTCGGGCCTCAATTCGGCCGGTGTCGATGTGGTGCTGCTGGGCCCCTTGCCGACCCCTGGCGTGGCCTACCTCACACGCGCCCAGCGCGCCAGTCTGGGCGTGGTCATCAGCGCCAGCCACAACCCTTTTGACGACAACGGCATCAAGTTCTTCAGCGCCGAGGGCGCCAAGCTGCCCGACAGCTGGGAAGAGTCGGTGGAAGCGGCGTTGATGGAGGGCTTTGACTGGGTGCCGTCCGCAGCACTGGGCAAGGCCCGCCGCCTCGACGATGCCGCAGGCCGCTATATCGAATTTTGCAAGAGCACCTTTGACCACCGGCTGACCTTGCGCGGACTCAAGATCGTGGTCGATGCGGCCCACGGCGCGGCCTACCATATTGCGCCCAAGGTCTTCCATGAGCTGGGCGCCGAGGTCATCACCATTGGCTGCAATCCCGACGGCCTCAACATCAACCAGGATGTGGGGGCTACCCACCCCGATGCGCTGGTGCGCTCGGTGCGCTCCAACGGCGCCGATCTGGGCGTGGCGCTCGATGGTGATGCCGATCGGCTGCAGCTGGTCGATGCCAAGGGACGGCTCTACAACGGCGATGAGCTGCTCTACCTGATGGCCATGGACCGGCTGCGCCGGGGCAAGAAGCTGCCCGGCGTCGTGGGCACCTTGATGACCAACCTGGCTGTTGAGGCGGCCTTGCAAAAGCAGGGCGTGGAGCTGGTGCGCGCCAAGGTCGGTGACCGCTATGTGCTCGAAGAGCTGCAGCGCCGCAATTGGGTGCTGGGCGGTGAGGGCTCGGGCCACCTGCTGGCGCTGGACAAGCACACCACGGGTGACGGCCTGGTGAGTGCCCTGCAGGTGCTGCAGGCCTGCGTGAGCCGCAACCAGAGCGTGGCCGAGCAGCTCGACGGCGTGGATCTGTGCCCCCAGGTGCTGCTCAATGTGCGCCTGCAGCCCGGGCAGGACTGGCGCAACAACCACCAGCTGTTTGAGTTGGAGCGCAGCATCACCGACGACTTTGCCGGCCAGGGCCGGGTGCTGATCCGGCCCAGCGGCACCGAGCCGCTGCTGCGCGTGATGGTCGAGGCCTTTGATGCGGCCCAGGCCAGCCGCTGCGCCGAGCAGCTGGCCGAAGTGGCCCGCCAATCCTGACGAGCGGCTGCGTGCGCGCAGCCCATTGAGGGTGCTGTGGTAGGCACACAGCGTCATGCAACTGTCATGTTTTGCACATGGCACTGTCATCTGCGCGCAGGACACTGAAGGCGCTCTGTATCAGCCCGTCGAGCAGCCGGGGCCGCACGGCGGTCTGGCACCATGCAAGGGCGGCAGGGCGCCACAGGAGCTCTGCCATGCACAACAAACACAGCTTTTTCAGCGCATCCGAGACCGCCATTGTCACGCCCTCGGCGCCGAAACCGCAGGCCAGCCTGCCTGCAACCGCCGCGGCGGCCAACCCGCTGGACATCGAGGTCTCCTGGGCCTGCCACCTCGACGAGGTGCGCGAAGCCCAGCGTCTGCGCCACCAGATTTTTGCCGGCGAGATGGGCGCGCAGCTGCAAACCAGCCTGGAAGGCCATGATGTCGACGGCTTTGATGACTACTGCGAGCACCTGCTGGTGCGCCAGGGCCAGAGCAAGCAGGTGATCGGCACCTACCGCCTGCTGACCCCCGCGCAGGCCCTGCGCGCCGGCCGCACCTATTCTGACGGAGAGTTTGACCTGAGCGCCATTGATGCATTGCGCCCGCGCATGGTGGAACTCGGCCGCAGCTGCGTGCATCCGGACTACCGCCAGGGCGGGGTGATCATGGCGCTTTGGGGCGCGCTGGCCAGCTTCATGCTGCGTAACAAGCTCGATGTGATGATGGGCTGCGCGAGCATCCCCATGTGGCACAACGGCATTGTCAGTGGCGATGCCGCTGCCAGCATCTGGCGCCAGCTGCTAGCCAAGGGCCAGATCTCCCAGGAATACAGCGTCGTGCCGCACCTGCCGCTGCCGCTGGGGCAACTCAATGACCAGGTCGATGTAGAGCCGCCTGCGCTCATCAAGGGCTATCTGCGGGTCGGCACCGAGGTGATCGGCGCGCCGGCCTGGGATCCGGACTTCAACACCGCTGATCTGCCGATGCTGATGCAGCTCGACCGCCTGCCTGCGCGCTACCGCAAGCACTTTCTGGGTTGATGGCGCAAGCCGCTTGCTAGCGCTGCGCATCCCCTTCTGAAGGATGCCGGACGCAAGTGACGGTTCACCTCTCGGATCCATTCCAAGGCGGCAACGTAGGCATACAGAATGGATGCATATAGGCCTAGTGGAAAGTCCTCATAATCAAAACACTGCTTGTGCTGCAAGCAGTGTTTTTTGCTATCCAAAGGACCTATGGTGAGCTCTCTCTCGCAATCCCCACAACCGCCGATTACCTTGCTGGTGTTCAACCCCATGGCCGAGCCGCTGCTCGACCAGATCCGCGCGCATGCTGACGTGGTGTATGCACCCACCCCCGAGCTGCGCGCCAGCGCGGTGGCCTCGCACGGCGCCCAGGCACAGGCCGTGTTGACCATTGGCTCGATTGGCCTCACGGCCGAGGAAATCGCCCAGATGCCGCAGCTGCGCCTGGCCTGCACCTTGGGTGCCGGCTATGAAGGCTTGGCGCTCGATGCACTGCGCGCACGCGGCATTGTGCTGGCGACCGGGGCGGGCACCAACGACACCAGCGTGGCCGACCACAGCTTTGGCCTGATTCTGGCGTCGATGCGCAACTTCCGCACCCTGGACCAGCAGGCCCGCGCCGGTGTCGACCGCTACAGCCTGGCCCATCCGCCCAGCGTGTCGGGCAAGAAGCTGGGCATTCTGGGCCTGGGCCATATCGGCCTGAAGATTGCCAGGCGTGCTGAAGGCTTTGACATGCCGGTGGGCTACCACAACCGCCAGCCCAAGGCAGGGGTGGGCCACCGCTATTTCGATTCGCTGCATGCGCTGGCCAGCTGGGCCGACATCCTGGTCTGCGCCACGCCGGGCGGACCGGGCACCAAGCACCTGGTCAATGCAGAGATTCTGCAGGCGCTGGGCCCCCAGGGTTACCTGATCAATATCGCGCGGGGCTCGGTGGTCGATACGCTGGCGCTGGCGGCCGCCTTGAAGGACGGCACCATTGCCGGTGCCG
Source organism: Comamonas sp. JNW (assembly GCF_003105075.1). Classification (NCBI taxonomy): domain Bacteria; kingdom Pseudomonadati; phylum Pseudomonadota; class Betaproteobacteria; order Burkholderiales; family Comamonadaceae; genus Comamonas; species Comamonas sp. JNW. Next base: position 339,137 of record NZ_QETI01000001.1, on the reverse strand, counting down.
GCATTGATGTCTATGAGAGTGAGCCGCATCGCCCCGAGCCGCTGATCGACCTGCCCAACATCCTCATCACGCCCCATGTGGCGGGCTGGTCGCCAGAGGCCACCCAGGCGAGCCTGACGCAGTTCATCGGCAACCTGACGGGTGTGTTCTCGGGCAAGGGCGCCGTCGCGCCCGTGAATCTGGGCGCTTAAGGCTCGGCAGAAAAAACACCCATGCGGTCACCGGCCTGGGTGTGCCGCGCCTTATTTGGCGGTGATGCCCAGCGCCTGCTTGAACTGGAAGGGGTAGGGCGTCTTCTGCCAGGCCAGCACCTCCTCGCCCAGCAGGTAGGCCGATTGCGGAAACTGCTCGGCCCAGCCGGGGGCTACCTTGAGCGACCACTTTTCGGTCTTGTCGCGCAGGCAGATCTGGTCGAGCGCCGGGTCGCGGCGCGCATGGCACAGCAGGGTCGCGAGGCGCAGGCACAGCAGCTCCAGCGCAAAATCGCGGTCCTGCAAGAAGGCATCGACCTTGCGCAGCTTGCCTCTCTGCGCCAGCACCAGGGCTGCCAGGTGGGACAGCTCGGTTTGCGTAAAGCCGGGCACATCGCTGTGGCCCAGCACATAGGCGCCGTGGTGGTGGTGGTCGGTGTGGGAGATGAGGCAGCCGATCTCATGGAGCTGGCTGGCCCAGTCGAGCATCGGCGACTGCAGCTCGGCCGGCGCGGTCGAACCCGCATAGCGGCGTGCCTGCTCGTACAAGGTGGCGGCAGTGCGCTGCACGCGGCCCGCTTGGGTGCGATCGACCTGGTAGCGCTCCTTGAGCGCGGCGATAGTGCGGTGGCGGATATCGCTGAACTCCTCGTGCTGCACCATGTCGCGCAGCAGGCCCTGGCGCAGCGCGCCGCTGGCAATGCGCAGCTCCCCGATCTGCAGCAGATCAAACACCGCGCAAAGCACGGTCACGCCGCCGCCAATCACCGCCCGGCGCTCTTCCTTGAGGCCTTCGAGCCGCAGCTCGCTGGCATTGCCGGCGGCCAGCAATTGGTCGCAGAGCCAGTGCAGTTGCTCGCGCGTGACCACGTCGGGCTGGCCGCCGTGCAGCGCCAGCACATCGGCAATCGCGTTGGCCGTGCCCGAGGTGCCATAGGCGCAGTCCCAGCTGCCGGGCACAAAATGGTGGGCTGCTTCTTCCATCACCGCCTGGGCGGCGATCTGCGCGGTTTTCAGCGCCGATTTGCTGAACTCACCCTGGGGGAAATAGCGCAGCGACCAGGCCACGCTGCCCACGGGGAAGGAGGCCACGCGCTGCGAGCTGTAGCGCTGGCCCAGGATCAGCTCGGTGGAGCGGCCGCCGATATCGACCACCAGGCGGCGCTCGTCCGATGGGGGCAGCGAGTGGGCCGCGCCCTGGTAGATCAGGCGCGCTTCTTCCGGCCCGGAGATGATGCTGATCGGGTAACCCAGAATCTGGTTGGCGCGCTGGATGAAGACATCGCTGTTGCGCGCTTCGCGCAAGGTCTGGGTGGCTACGGCGCGCACATGGGCGGCAGGAAAGCCCTGCAGGCGCTCGGCAAAGCGCGCCAGGCAATCCCAGCCGCGCTGCATGGCCTCGGCCGTCAGCAGGCCTTGCTCATCGAGACCGGCGCCCTGGCGGACCATCTCCTTGAAATATTGCACGCGTTCAATATGGCCCGCGGCATAGCGGCCAACTTCCAGGCGGAAACTATTGGATCCCAGATCCACCGCGGCAAGCAAGGTGCCATCAAGCATAAGTGTCGTCATCTATCGGTTCTGCAGTCTAGGCAGGCAGCATAGCACCTGAGCACCCTGTGCAAAGCTCCCTGCCGTGGGCTGTGCGCGGTCTTAGACTGTCCGCGTTCTTCCGCTTGGCGAGGGCTTTGCACAGGATCCCTCGTCTCCTGTGTACGTCCGCTATACAGCGGCATGCTGACAAAACTTAAAAGTAAGTCTTTCCCGTGAATCTAATATGACAATCTTATGCGCTGTTGTTGTGTGACATCGATCCCCTTCAGAGGCAAATGGGGTGAAAAATGTCATGCCAGTGTCATATACATTTTTTACAGTTCACTCCATTGCGTTTCATCACCAACAGGAGTTTTCATGAAAGTGTCCGCGATTCGAGTGCTGGTTGCTGGTCTGGTTGCCGCCGGTGCGTTTGCCCAGGTGCAGGCCGAAGAGGCTACGGGTGCCGGTGCAAGCTTCCCAGCTCCACTGTATTCCAAGTGGGCTGCCGACTACAACAAGGCCACTGGCGTCAAGATCAACTACCAATCGGTGGGTTCGAGCGCCGGCATCAAGCAAATCGATGCCAAGACCGTGGACTTCGGTGCCTCCGACATGCCTTTGAAGGATGAAGAGCTGGCACAAAAGGGTCTGGTGCAGTTCCCCACCGTGATCGGTGGCATTGTGCCCGTGGTCAACATCAAGGGCATCACCCCCGGTCAACTCAAGCTCAACGGCCAAGTGCTGGGCGACATTTACCTGGGCAAGATCACCAAGTGGAATGACCCAGCGATCACCAAGCTGAACCCCGGCGTGTCGCTGCCAGATGCCACCATCGCTCCGGTGCGCCGCGCTGACGGCTCGGGCACGACCTTCGGCTTCACCAACTACCTCTCCAAGGTCAATACCGAGTGGAAGGAAAAAGTGGGTGAGGGCGCTGCCGTGAACTGGCCTACCGGTGCCGGTGGCAAGGGCAACGAAGGCGTGGCCGCCTATGTGGGCCGCCTGCCCAACTCCATCGGCTACGTGGAATACGCCTACGTCAAGCAAAACAAGATGGTCTTCGCCCAGCTGCAAAACGCCGATGGCAACTTTGTCAGCCCGGAAAGCGCCAACTTCAAGGCCGCTGCTGCCGGTGCCGACTGGAACAAGAGCTTCTACCAGATCCTGAACAACCAGCCTGGCAAGGATGCATGGCCTATCACCTCGGCCACCTTCATCCTGATGCGCAAGCTGCAGGAAAAGCCAGCCCAGGGCACCACCTCGCTGAAGTTCTTCGAGTGGGCTTACACCTCTGGTGATGGCACTGCTGACGGCCTGGACTATGTGCCCATGCCAGCCAGCGTCAAGGACATCATCTACAAGTCCTGGGGCGAGATCAAGGACGGCAGCGGCAAGGCTGTGTTCGCCAAGTAAGTCGAAAATGATGGGTCGCTCGGGTAGCGGCCCTTTTCCACACTGAATGGAATCAAACGTGTCGACATCCTTTCCTGTTCAAAACAAAACGGTTGCCGCCGGCAAAGCGCAGATGCAATCCAGCCAACCGCCAACGCGCAAGCCTTGGCTCTCCAACTCCGTCGCTGACGGCTTTTTTGCGTTCCTCGCCCGTGGCGCTGCGGTGCTGACGCTGGCCCTGCTGTTGGCCATCATGGGCTCGCTGATCGTCGGCGCCTGGCCTGCCATCCGTGAATACGGCATCGGATTTTTCTTCAACAGCGAATGGGATCCCGTCCAGAACCGCTACGGCGGTCTGGTGATGATCTATGGCACCTTGGCCACCTCGTTCATCGCGATGCTGATCGCCGTGCCCGTGAGCTTTGGCATTGCGCTGTTCCTCACCGAACTCTCCCCCGTCTGGCTCAAGCGTCCGCTGGGTACCGCCGTGGAACTGCTCGCTGCCGTGCCTTCCATCGTCTACGGTATGTGGGGCTTGATGGTGTTTGGCCCCTTGCTGGCCACCTATGTGCAGCAGCCGCTGCAGAACCTGTTCCAAGGCGTTCCTTATATGGAAGCCTTCTTCTCCGGCCCACCCGTGGGTATCGGTATTTTCTCGGCCGGCGTGATCCTGGCCATCATGGTCATCCCCTTCATCGCATCGGTGATGCGCGATGTGTTCGAAGTCACCCCCGCTCTTCTCAAGGAATCGGCGTACGGCCTGGGCTCGACCACCTGGGAAGTGATGTGGAAAGTCGTGCTGCCCTACACCAAGACCGGCGTGTTCGGTGGCGTGATGCTGGGTCTGGGCCGTGCACTGGGCGAGACCATGGCCGTCACCTTCGTGATCGGTAATATGAACCAGCTCAACTCGCTGTCCATCTTTGAAGCGGCCAACAGCATTACCTCGGCGCTGGCCAATGAGTTCGCCGAAGCCGGTGAAGGCCTGCACCAGGCATCGCTGATCTACCTGGGCCTGGCCTTGTTTTTCATCACGTTCATCGTCCTGGCCTGCTCCAAATTTATGCTGAGCCGCCTGCAAAAGAATGAAGGAGCCCGTTCATGACCACCGGAGAAAGCTTGATCCAGGCATCCGATCTGGCCAGCCAGCGCGCTGCCAAGTACCGAGCACGCAACCGCGTCAACCAGGTCGCGATTGCCCTGTCCCTCGCAGCCATGGCCTTTGGCGTGTTCTGGCTGATCTGGATTCTGTGGGAAACCCTGCGCCTGGGCGTGGGCGGTCTGAGTGTGGCCCTGGTCACCCAGATGACCCCGGCTCCCAATGAAATTGGCGGTATCGCCAACGCCATCTGGGGCTCGCTGGTGATGGTGACCCTGGCCACCTTCGTGGGCACGCCCATCGGTGTGATGGCCGGTGTCTACCTGGCCGAGTACAACAAGACCGGCTGGCTCGCATCGGTGACCCGCTTTGTCAACGACATTCTGCTGTCGGCTCCGTCGATCGTGATCGGTCTGTTCGTCTACTCGATGATCGTGATCCGCTTCAAGAGCTTCTCGGGCTATGCCGGTGTGGTTGCGCTGGCGCTGATCGTGATTCCGGTGGTCATCCGTACCACCGAGAACATGCTGATCCTGGTGCCTTCGAGCCTGCGTGAAGCGGCCTACGCACTGGGCACGCCCAAGTGGAAGGTGATCAGCATGGTGACCTTGCGTGCCGCCCGTGCCGGTGTCATCACCGGTGTGCTGCTGGCCGTGGCCCGTATCGCTGGCGAAACCGCTCCGCTGCTTTTCACCGCACTGAACAACCAGTTCTGGAACACCGACTTGTCCAAGCCGATGGCGAGCCTGCCGGTCACCATCTTCAAGTTTGCGATGAGCCCTTATGAAAACTGGCAGCAACTGGCCTGGGCAGGTGTCTTCCTGATCACGCTGGCCGTGCTGGGTCTGAACATTCTTGCGCGCAGCATGGCGCGCCAAAAATAAGTATTCACAGGTGAACCCTATGTTGACAAAAACCAATGCGGCTAACGCCAGTGCACTGAACTCCAAGATCTCGGTGCGCGACCTGAACTTCTACTACGGCAAGTTCCATGCGCTCAAGAACATCAACCTGGAAATCCCGGAAAACAAGGTCACGGCCTTCATCGGTCCCTCGGGCTGCGGCAAGTCCACCTTGCTGCGCACCTTCAACCGCATGTACGAGCTCTATCCCGAGCAGCGCGCCGAAGGCCATATTGGTCTGGATGGTGAAAACCTGCTGACCAGCAAGCAGGATGTGGCCCTGATCCGCGCCAAGGTCGGCATGGTCTTCCAAAAGCCCACGCCGTTCCCGATGTCCATCTACGACAACATCGCCTTTGGTGTGAAGCTGTTCGAGGACCTGAGCAAGAGCGACATGGAAGAGCGCGTGGAATGGGCGCTGCGCAAGGCTGCGCTGTGGACCGAAGTCAAGGACAAGCTGGGCCAAAGCGGCTCGGGCCTGTCCGGTGGTCAGCAGCAGCGCCTGTGCATTGCCCGCGGTATCGCGATCAAGCCCGAAGTGCTGCTGCTCGACGAGCCTTGCTCTGCGCTGGACCCCATCTCCACGGCCAAGATCGAAGAGCTGATCGCTGAGCTGAAAGACGACTACACCGTGGTGATCGTGACCCACAACATGCAGCAGGCCGCGCGCTGCAGCGATTTCACCGCCTACATGTACCTGGGCAGCCTGATGGAGTTCGGTGCCACTGAGCAGATGTTCTTCAAGCCCCAGCGCAAAGAGACCGAAGACTACATCACCGGTCGTTTCGGCTAAGCCGGCGCGGTCACGCCCTCCACTACAACGAAAAGAGCCTGATATGACGGAAAAACATCTCTCATCACAGTTCGACAGCGAGCTCAACAGCATCTCCTCCCGGGTGATGGAGTTGGGCGGCCTGGTCGAATCCCAGATCCAGCAGGCCATCTACGCGCTGTCGCAGTTCAGCACCGAGGCCGTCGCCAGGGTCGAAGAGCAGGAAAAGCGCGTCAACCAGCTGGAAGTGGACATCGACTACGAACTCTCGACCATCATTGCGCGCCGCCAGCCCACGGCCCGTGATCTGCGCCTGCTGATCGCGTTCTCCAAGGCCACGGCGAACCTGGAGCGCATGGGTGACGAGGCGCACAAGATGGCCCGCATGGTCGGCTCCATCATCGACAGCGGCGCCGCCCGCTCGCTGCCCACGTCGGACCTGCGTGTGGCTGCCGAGCTCGCCTCGGGCCTGCTGCGCAAGACTTTGGACGCCTTTGCCCGCCTGGACACCACGGCGGCCGTGTCGATCCTCAAGGAAGACGACCTGATCGATGCCGAGTTCGACGGTTTTGTGCGCAAGCTCATCACCTACATGATGGAAGATCCGCGCAAGATCTCCCCGAGCCTGGACCTGCTGTTCCTGGCCAAGGCGATCGAGCGCATCGGTGACCACTCGAAAAACGTTGCCGAGCTCATCATTTACCTGGTCAAGGGTATCGATGTGCGCCACACCACCATGCAAGAAATCGAATCGAGTGTTTTGTAGAGTCTGAGTTATGAAAAAACTGCCACGCGTACTCATTGTCGAAGACGAGCCCGCGATTGCCGAGCTGATCGCGGTAAACCTGCGACACAACGGCTGCCTGCCGATCTGGGCAGAGGATGGTGATGCCGCACAGCGCGAATTGGACGCGGTGCTGCCCGATGTGATCTTGCTGGACTGGATGCTGCCGGGCCAAAGCGGCCTGTCGCTTGCGCGCAAATGGCGTGCGGATGCCCGCGTCAAGGGCATTCCCATCATCATGCTGACCGCCCGCGGCGACGAGCCTGACAAGATCGCCGGGCTCGATGCCGGTGCCGATGACTACATCACCAAGCCTTTTTCCACGCAGGAATTGCTGGCCCGCATCCGTGCGGTGCTGCGCCGGCGCATTCCCGAGCAGGTCAACGACAGTGTGACGATTGGTGAGCTGGTGCTGGACGCGGCCACGCACCGTGTCACGTTCCAGGGTGAGCTGCTCAAGCTCGGCCCCACCGAGTTCAAGCTGCTGCACTTTTTGATGAAGCATGCCGAGCGTGTGCACTCGCGCTCGCAGCTGCTCGACAAGGTCTGGGGCGACCATGTGTTCATCGAGGAGCGCACCGTGGACGTCCATGTCAAGCGTCTGCGCGAGGCCTTGGGCGCTGCCAATGTGATGGTGGAGACCGTACGTGGGGCCGGCTACCGCATCACCGGCCAGCCCCAGGCGCTGCAGCGCGCTTAGCTTGCAGCCTGCCTGTGATGCGGGGATACTTCCGCATTCGGGCAGCTTGCTCTTTTTTGTAGGCTGCGCTGGTCGCAGCTTTTTTTGTTTTTGAGCGTTAGGCCTGCATGCTGTTTCGCATTGTCAGTTTTTTGTTTTTTCAGGCCCTGGGCGCGGCCCTGGGCTGGTGGCTGGGGCAGTTGCCCGGCGCACTGTTGGCGGCCATCTTAGGCGCCTGGTGCTGGTTTGTGGTGGATGTGTGGCGCGGCAACAAGGTGGTGGGCTGGCTGCGGCATGGCGACGCGGACAGCGCCCCGCAGCTGATGGGCATGTGGGGCGAGGCGGCCGACCGGGCGCGGCGCCTGGTGCGCCAGCTGCAAAAGAACGAGGCGCAGTCCGATGACCGGCTGCACCAGGTGCTGACGGCCATCCAGGCCTCGCCCAATGGCGTGGTGCTGCTCGACGAGCACAGCCATATCGAGTGGTGCAACCAGACCGCGTGCGACCACTTCGGCTTCAACCTCGAGCGCGACCATATGCAGGTCATCACCAACTTGGTGCGCGCGCCGGAGTTCATCGGCTATTTCAACGCCAACAACTTCAGCAAGGATGTGGTGATGGTCAGCCCGGTAATGCGCGCGGCCAGCCCGATGCGCATGTCGGTGCAGATGTTCCCCTATGGCGGCAACCGCAAGCTGCTGCTCTCGCGCGATGTCACCTCGCTGGAGCTGGCCGATGCGATGCGGCGCGACTTTGTGGCCAACGTCTCGCACGAGATCCGCACGCCGCTGACGGTGCTGACCGGCTTCATTGAAACGCTGCAGACCCTGCCGCTGAGCGCAGAGGAGCGCACCCAGTACTTGGCGCTGATGTCCAACCAGGCCCACCGCATGCAGGGGCTGGTGGTCGATCTGCTGACCTTGTCGCGCCTGGAGGGCAACCCGCCGCCCAGCCTCAACGAATGGGTCAGTGTGGGCAGCCTGCTCAAGCGCTGCGAAGAAGATGCGCATGGCCTGGCACGCATGATCGCCAAGGATGGCGACAAGCCCTTGCAGCTGTTCTTTCCGCAAGAAGATGCCGATGCCGGCCACTACGAGCTCGCCGGTGCCGGCAATGAGCTGCAAAGCGCGCTGTCCAACCTGGTCAACAACGCCGTGCGCTACACGCCGGCGGGCGGCGAAATCCGTGTGCAGTTCACGCGCCAGCCCGATGGCTCGGGGCGGGTCAGTGTGACCGACACCGGCCCGGGCATTGCGCCCGAGCATATCCCGCGCCTGACCGAACGTTTCTACCGCCTCGACCGCAGCCGCTCGCGCGATACCGGCGGCACGGGCCTGGGCCTGGCCATCGTCAAGCATGTGCTGCAGCGCCACGGCGCGCAGCTGCAGATTCGCAGCACGATCGGCAAGGGGTCGGAGTTCAGCGTGGTGTTTCCACCATCGCGCGTGCGCCAGCAGCTGACCGAGGAGCTCGTTTAGGCGCTTTGCCGCACCGCGTTTTTGGTGACGCGCTGCAGCAAGACCAAAAAGCAGGCCGCTGCCAGTACCAGCGCATAGGCCGCACACATCCAAAAAGCGATGGGGGAGTCCATCGCCGGGCGGCCGGCGATGCCGTGGTAGGCCAGCTGAAATCCACCCCACAGGCCTACGCCCCAGAGCAGGCTGCAGTACACCAGCAAGGGCATCACGGTGATGCGGTAGCTGCGCAGCACAAAGATGGACACGGTCTGGCTGGCATCGGCCAGGTGGTAGAGGCTGACCCAGCCCAGCAGGCCCAGCGCGATGGCCGCGACCTCGGGCGTTGCGGTGTAGATGGGCACAATCCAGCCCTTGGCGAGCCAGACCAGCAGCGCCAGTGTGGTGGCCAAGCCCATCGCGGCAAACAGGCCCAGAAACACCACCTGGCGCGCCCGCGCCTCATCGCCCGCACCCCGCCAATAGCTGGCGCGCGCGCTGGTCGCAATGGCGAGTGACAGCGGCACCATGTACATCAGCGCCGTGACATTGGCCGCAATCTGGTGCGCGGCCGACGAAGCCGTGCCCATGCGTGCCACGTAGAGCGCCATCAGCGTGAACGAGGTGATCTCGACCAGGATCGACAGGCTGGCCGGCACGCCCAGCTGCGCAAACTGCGCCAAGGTGGGCCAGTGCGGGCGCTCCAGTGGGCGCCAGATATCGGCAGGCGCATAGACGGACTGGCTGCGCAGCAGCCACCAGCCCAGGCCGCAGAGCAGGAAATTGACCAAGAACGTGGCCCAGGCGCAGCCCAGCACGCCCATCGGTGCCAGGCCCAGGCCGCCAAAGGTGAACCAGATGGACAGCGGCAGCTTGACGAGCAGGGACATGGCCTGCAGCCAGGTGACCATCTTGGGTTTGCCCAGCGACTGGCTCAAGGTGCTGAAAATGCGGAACAGCAGCGCGGCAGGCAGGCTCCAGCCGATGATGGCCAGGTAGCTTTTGACCAGCGACTGCAACTCCTGCGGCACCTCGGTCCAGCGCAGGATGGGCGCGGGATTGAACAGCACGGCCCAGCCCAGCAAGGTGGCGGCCAGGCAGATGTAGAGAGACTGGCGCAGCGATGCGCCAATGTCGCCGTGGCGGCGCGCGCCGTGCATCTCCGACCAGATCGGCATCAGTGCCTGCAAAAGGCCCATCAAAGAGACATAGACCGTCACAAAGATCGCCGAGCCCACCGACAGCGCGGCCAAAGACGCCTCGGCATGGCGGCCGGCAACGATGGTGTCGACCACGCCAAAGCCCATCACGGCGATCTGGCCGACAAACACCGTGCCCGCATGTTTGGCCAGCACCCGCATATCGCGGCCTGCCAGCAGGCGCGTCAACATCTCCCGCATACGCGCCTTCAACCCGGTTGACGACGGTAGATGACGATCTCCGCGTTCTTGTCGGTCGGGCGGGCAACGGCCGCCAGCCGCGTCCACTCAGGGCCCAGCACCTCGTTGCTCGGGGTGCGCTGTGATTCGAGCGGCATGGCCAGCCAGTTGCACGATGCGCTGGTGGGGTCGGTCAAGGTCTTGAGCTGCCAGCCGCCCTGGGCCTGCATGGCCACAATCTGCGAGCGGCTCAGGCCCCAGGCGGCCACGCAGCCGGCCGATGCGGGGGCGGGAAGCACCTTGCCCAGCGCCTGCACCTGGGCGGTGTAGCTGCGGCCATAGTCCAGCATCGGCATCCAGATGCTCATCAGCAAGATCCAGCTGAGCACGGTGCCGCCCGCAGGCAGCACCAGGCTGCGCCAGATCTCGGGCCGGTTGCGGCGCGCGCGCCAGAAGGCCAGTGCGCACCAGGCCAAGGTCGCCAGCACGGCAATGACAAACTGCGGCAGCGAGAACTGCGCGACAAAATCAGGGGCAATGCGGGCCACATTGGCCGCTGGCTTGGCTGGGGTGCCGGTGTAGACCGCCAGCCAGATCACCCAGATGGTGATGGCCGCAGCGCTGAAAAAAAGCAGGGTGAACCAGTCGATCAGCGCCGCCATGGCGCGGCGGAAGGTGGGCAGCGCAAAAGCGGCCAACGCGGCAAACGCGGGCAGGCCCAGCAGCAACGCGCGATCGGACGGGGTGGTGATGACGGTGTTGACCAGCGCCAAGGCGCCCAGCAGGATGGGCAGCCACAGATGGCGGTGCACAAAGCGCCAGTCGGCCACCTGGCGGCGCCAGATCCACAGCGACCACAGCGCCAGCGGCCAGGCCGGCCACACATACCAGACCACCAGCTCAAACAGCGGGCGCAACTGGCGGAAATGCTCGGCCGGCAGGATGCGCCATTGCCACTGGTGCAGGTAGACGGCTAGCAGCAAGGCGGCCACGCCCAAAATGGCAAAGACGCCTGCGGCCTGCAGGCTGCGCGCGCGCAGCTTGGCATCGACGGGGGTGAGCGCCAGGATCAAGGCCACGCCCAGACCCAGGCAGACCGCATAGGTGGGCGCGCCGCTCAGCGCCAGCATCACCAAGCCTACCGCGCCTATGCACAGCGGCGTGCCAAAGCGGATGGGAATACAGGCAGCCGCATAGAACACAAAGCACACGCCCGACAGCTGCACCACGTAGCTGCTGGCCTCGTGCGAGGGCTGGGCCAGGCCCAGGCAGGCAATCAGCGCCAGCAGGCCACCATCGGCCATCGCGCGCGCATAGTCAATCTCGTTGGCTTCGCCGCCAAAGGCAAAGGCCACGGGGCCCGCTCCAGGGCTGCGCGCCAGGTAGTACACGGCATACCAGGTGGCCATCAAGGCCAGCCAGAGCAGGGCGGCAAATGGCAGGCGGCTGGCCAGCTCAGGCGAGATGAAGTCGCCAAAGGCCTGGATGGCCCAGGCGCCCAGCCAGTAGGGGATCAGACCCTCGGTGTCCGGGCTCAGGCCCAGAATCTCCGGCGCCAGCCAGGGGGTCCGGCCTTCTGCCAGCGCCAAGGCGTAGCCATAGCTGGTGATGTCCAAGGTCTTCCAGGGTGCGCGGGCGATAAAGCCGGGCACCACATAGGCCAGGCACAGCAGCAGCAGGAGTGCACGCGGCAGAGGGCGTACAGCGGCTTGGGAGACGATGGCTGGGGTCGGAAAATTCACACGGGCTTACCAAAGGGAGCAAGGCTCAGCAGCTTATCAGGCCCTGCACCAGAAATGTAGGAGAACCGCGCATTGTCTGCGGGTCCGCCAAGCGGGTCAATAAAAAAAAGGCAGTACGGTGTCGCACTGCCTTTGGATTGCACAGACAAAAAGGGCGCCAGGCCTTGCGGCCCGCAGCCCTTTTGCCAAGCAAATTACTTCTTGCCGAAACGGTTGCGGAAACGCTCCACACGGCCGCCCATGTTGTCCACCGACTTTTGGGTGCCGGTGTAGAAAGGGTGCGACTCAGACGAGGTATCCAGCTTGAACAGCGGGTATTCCTTGCCTTCGAAGGTGTCGGTTTCCTTGGTGTTCACGCACGAGCGGGTCACAAACTTGAAGCCGTTGGACAGGTCCACGAACAACACTTCGCGGTAGTCTGGGTGAATGCCTTCTTTCATGATTCTTCCTTAGGTCAAGTGCGGGAGCCGTGCCAAGCCGGATGCAACCTTTGCATCCCAGTAAACTGGGCGTACTTTCCGCAATAAAAGCCCTCCATTATTGCATAGGATGGGTTTTTTTTCAGCAAAACCTGGGGTTTCAGTCGGCTGATGTCCATTTGCGGGATACGCGACGCCATGGCAAAGCCTTGATGGGAAGGCCTTTAGCCCGGCTTGCGCCCCGCATGCAGCCAGACGGGCGCCATCGGGAAATCCAGCCGTCCCAGCGCCTGGGCCTCCTGGCCTGGTGTGATCGAGCCTGCCCGTGCAACCGGGCCGTGGTGTGACCTGGACGGTAGCGGGCACGCACAGGCCAGCGCAGGCATGAAAAAACCCTCCGTGTTGAGCGGAGGGTTGGCAGGCCGGTGGGCGCAGGGCGGGGTTTAGCCGCCGCGGCGCATCATGTCGAAGAACTCGACATTGCTCTTGGTCTGCTTCATGTTCTTGATCATCAGTTCCATGGACTCGATCTCGTCCATGTTGTACATGAACTGGCGCAGGATGCGGGTCTTTTGCAGGATCTCGGGAGCGAGCAGCATCTCTTCGCGGCGCGTGCCGCTCTTGTTGAGCTCGATGGCCGGGAAGACGCGCTTTTCATACAGACGGCGGCTCAGGTGCAGCTCGCTGTTGCCCGTGCCCTTGAATTCTTCAAAGATCACTTCGTCCATGCGGCTGCCGGTGTCGACCAGTGCGGTGGCGATGATGGTGAGCGAGCCACCTTCTTCGACATTGCGGGCCGCACCAAAGAAGCGCTTGGGGCGCTGCAGCGCATTGGCGTCCACACCGCCGGAGAGCACCTTGCCCGACGAAGGCACTACGTTGTTGTAGGCGCGGGCCAGGCGGGTGATGGAGTCGAGCATGATGACGACATCCTGGCCCATTTCCACCAGGCGCTTGGCGCGCTCGATGACCATCTCGGCCACGTGCACGTGGCGGGCGGCGGGCTCGTCAAAGGTCGATGCAATGATCTCGCCCTTGACCGAGCGCTGCATTTCCGTCACTTCTTCCGGACGCTCGTCGATCAGCAGCACCATCATGTGCACATCGGGGTAGTTGGCGGTGATGGCGTGTGCAATGCTTTGCATCATCATCGTCTTGCCGCTCTTGGGGGCCGCGACGATCAGTGCGCGCTGACCACGGCCAATCGGCGCGATGATGTCGATCAGGCGGCCGGTGATGTTTTCCTCGGCCTTGATGTCGCGCTCCAGACGCATCTGTTCCTTGGGGAACAGCGGCGTCAGATTCTCGAACATCATCTTGTGCTTGTTTTGCTCGGGAGGCAGGCCGTTGACCTTGTCGAGCTTGGTCAAGGCAAAGTAACGCTCGCCATCCTTGGGGGTGCGCACTTCGCCTTCGATCATGTCGCCGGTGTGCAGATTGAAGCGGCGCACCTGGCTGGGGGAGATGTAGATATCGTCGGTGCTGGCGGTAAAGCTGGTGTCGAGGCTTCGCAGAAAGCCAAATCCGTCGGGCAGGATTTCCAGAACGCCATCGGCAAAAACCTGTTCACCGGCCTTGGCTCGCTTCTTGATGATCGCAAACATCAACTCCTGTTTGCGCATGCGGCCAGTATTTTCAATTTCAAGCTCTTCTGCCAGCTTGAGGACTTCAGACACATGCAGTGCCTTGAGCTCATTTAAGTGCATGGATAGACTCCAGAACGGAGTAACTGTTAGAGGTAGGGGGGATGCAGAGCCGGTGCAATAAGCGGGAGACCGCGAAGCCGGAGACCATGCTTGATCTATTCTTGGTCGGAATACGATCGGTGATCTAAATGTCGATTATAGACAGGTTGCTGCAGGATCATCCTGCCTGAATTATCAACTATATGTATCAGGCGGGACAGAGAGCGGCTAGGATTTTTGATTTTTTTATAAAAATACAGAAAAATCAAATGCTTGAAAAATGCAAAAAGCACGGCCAAAACCGTGCTTTGTAGGCGATGGCCGCTAGATCTGGCCAGCCATGCCGGGATGCAGACGCGCTGGCTGCGCATCCAGCGGTTCGATTTAGGCCAGTTGCTCGTCCAGGAAGGCCGTCAATTGGGCCTTGTTCAGTGCGCCCACCTTGGTGGCAGCCAGTTCGCCGTTCTTGAACAGCATCAGCGTGGGGATGCCACGGATGCCGAACTTGGCCGAGATGGCGCGGTTTTCATCGACATTGACCTTGGCAATCTGCAGCTTGTCCTTGTAGCTGACCGACACTTCTTCCAGCACGGGAGCGATCTGCTTGCAAGGGCCGCACCATTCGGCCCAGAAGTCCACCAGAACATTGGTGTTGGGTTGCAGAACATCGCCTTCAAAGCTGGCTTCGTTGGTGTGCTTGATCAGGGATTCCGACATGGCAGGTTCCTCGTTAAATTTTGGGTTTTTTGGCGCCAGGGGTTGCGCCATGGACAAAAGTTGAGGCCATTGTGACAGAAAGCAAGGCCGGGTGCAGGCAGCGCGCGCCGCATCTGACGCGTTGTGGGGGCGCCAGATGTCAAGCACAATGCACTCTCAGAGGGACGAGAGGGTCCAGGCATGCACAGCTGCTATGCCGGAGTTTGAAACTATCAATCGCTGCTGCCGCTTGCAAGCGACGGCGGCAAGAGGAGAGGCCATTGGCACTGCTGAACAGGGACAGCGCGTCTGTCTATGACACACCACCGCACGGCGACTTTGTGCGCTATGTGGACCAGCTCATCGCCCGGCAGAACTCCGGTGCCGCTCATACCATGGGCAGCATGCAGCGCCCGGCGCGGCCAGGCCACGGCCAGGCGCCATTGCCATCGGCTGCATCCAGCCACGCGAGCAGCAACCCGATCGCCGACCAGGCCCAGGAGCTGCTCGACCGCATCCGCCAGATGGACCAGACGCGCAAGGGCAGGCGCCAGGGCGCGGCGCAGACGCTGACCACCACAACGCGCAGCAGTTCAGGCGCATCTACCACATCGATTTTTACCTCTGCCGGCAGTGGTACGGCCAGCAAGAAGTCGTTCAGCGGCTTCAAGCTCATCGGGGTGCTGATTGCCGCGATCCTGGGCATCATGTTTCCGCCGCTGGGCATCGTGATGCTGATTGCGGCCTTCAAAAAGGGCTGGTCCCAGAAAGACTAAGCGGCATCCCAGGGCCCGCCAGAATGCGGTCACGGTCTGGGGCGGCGGGTTGCTTGGCGGCTGTGGCTGCAAATCCTTGCATTTGTATGCATACGGTAAATGGCTGTAGGCCGGTGCACCAACTGCGCTGGCGGGCGTTGTGTATATGCTAGCCTTCGCTGCATTGATAGCTGAACCACCACCATGATTGTTGACCTGAAGATTCTCGACCCCCGCATGCAAGCGCAGCTGCCCCAGTACGCCACCCCTGGTAGCGCCGGCCTGGACTTGCGCGCCTGCCTCGATGCCCCCCTGACCCTGCAGCCCAACGCCTGGCAACTGGTGCCCACCGGCCTGGCCATCCATCTGCGCGACCCTGGTTACGCGGCGATGATCCTGCCGCGATCGGGCCTGGGCCACAAGCATGGCATCGTGCTGGGCAACCTGGTTGGCCTGATCGACAGCGACTACCAAGGCCAGCTGATGGTCAGCGCCTGGAATCGCAGCAGCCAGCCCTTTGTGCTGGAGCCGATGGAGCGCCTCGCGCAAATGGTGATCGTGCCCGTGGTGCAGGCGAGCTTTCAGGTAGTGGAAGATTTTGGCGATGTGTCCGAGCGTGGCGCCGGGGGCTATGGCTCCACCGGCACCAAATAGGCCGCCCCACCGTATTGAGACTGGCAGGGCCACGATGGCCTTGACCGCAACGTCATTTTTGTGATCTGAAAGGAGAGCGCAATGTCCCCATCGAATTCAAGCTCGCGCAGCTTGCTGCAACGCGCCAGCAAGCTGGGCCTGGCCCTGGCGGCCACCTCGGTGCTCGCCGCCTGCGTCCAGGCACCGCCCCGTTATGACAACCGCTACCCGCAAGGCCCGGCGCCCCAGCAACAGGGCAGCTACCCGCAGCAGGGCGGCTATCCGCAGCAAGCGCCTTACGGCATGGAATATGGCACCGTAGGCAATATTGAAGAGCTGCGCTCGCAGTCGCGCAGCACCTCCGGCGTAGGCGCCATCTTGGGTGCCGTGGTTGGCGGCGTGCTGGGCAACCAGGTGGGCGGCGGCTTTGGCCGCATGGCCGCCACCGCAGCGGGTGTGGCCGGTGGTGCAGCGGCCGGCAATGCGCTGGAGCAGTCGTCGAGCAGCGGCCGCAGCACCGTCAGCGGCTACCGCATCCATATCAACTTGCAAAACGGCGGCCAGCGCATTTTTGATGTGCCCAACCCCGGCGATCTGCGCCCGGGCGACCGCGTGCAGATCAACCAGGGCCAGATCTCGCGCTATTGATCGGCGCAGCGCCTGCCAGGCTTGGGTGAACCCCGATGGGCAGGCGGCTGGCGCTGGGACACAATGGCGCCGCGTGTCTCAAAAAGCGTGTACACCGCAACGGTGTGCACGCTTTTTTTGCGTGATCTTCCCTCCCGATAGTTGACCCCACCAAGGTGCCACCATGTTCCAGAAGACAACCAACACTCTTGCCGCCATGGCCGTCAGTGCGACGGCGCTTGCGGCCCTGTCGCTGCCTGCCCAGGCGGGCCCCCGGCTCGATGCCATCATGCAGGCCAAGGTGCTGCGCGTGGGCACCCCGGGCGACTACCGCCCCTTTGCAATGAAGGCCGATGGCAAATACGCCGGCCATGACATCGAGGTGGTCGAGGCCATGGCCAAGGAGCTGGGAGTCAAGGTCGAGTATGTGGACACCAGCTGGCCCAAGCTGATGCAGGACCTGCAGGACAACAAGTTCGATGTGGCCGTGGGCGGCATCACGCGCAATGTGGCGCGCCTGAGCAAGGTGCAGATGCTGCCGGGCTACGCGCCGTTTGGCAAGGTGGCCCTGGTGCGTGCGGCTGACAAGGACAAATTCACCACGCCCGAAAGCCTGAACCAGGCCAGCGTGCGCGTGATCAAGAACCCTGGCGGCACCAACGAAGCCTATGTGCTGCAGAACCTGAAGAACGCCCAGGTCAGCACGCATGACAAGAACGCCGAGATTCCGGGCCTGATCGCCGAGGGCAAGGGCGATGCGATGATCACCGAGACCTATGAGGCGCTGCACTACAGCAAGGCCGACCCGCGCCTCTACGCCGCCTACCTGGACAAGCCGCTGACCCCCGTCAACCAACTGGGCTTTATGCTGCCGGTGGACGATGCCGACTACCAGCGCGTGATGCAGTTCACCTGGGATGTGCTGGCACTGCGCGGCGTGCTGCAGCAAGAGGCGCAGAAGTGGCTGAAGTAATCAGCTAGGTGACCTCCACGCTAGCCGACAAGGCACCATAGGGCAGGGCCTGGCCGCTGTTGGTATGAAACCGAGTGGGCCAAGGCCCACTGATTCTTTGGCGGTTGGGTTGGGCCTATTCCAGCGGCTCGTCTTCGGGCGTGCACTGGCGCTTCAAGCTCTGCGCCTCATAGTCCAGCGTCTGCTTCATCGCGCCGCCCAGCAGTGCTGCATCGATGTGCAGATGAAAGTTGTCACCGGTATTGGTTTGCTTGGCCTGGGCGGTCAGCATCTTGCCGCAGGTCACCGTCCAGCTCTTGTTGTTCTTGTCCAAGAGCTTGCTGTCCTTGATGCGGCACTGGCTGAAATGCTTGGACAGGATCAGATCGGGGTAGAGAAAGCCGTCCTTGTCCACCAGTTCGGGGCCGATGCAGCGGTCCTTGGTGCGCGGGGCCTTGGCGGGTTTGTTACCGATGGCCGATTTGGTCTCGGTCACGGAAAAAGCGCCCGGCTGGGCGGCTTGGGCGGACAGGGTGGCCAGCAGCGCGGCACAGAGGCCGGCGCTGGCGATCCAGGTCAATGTTGTGTTCATGCTTGAACTCCTGAGCGGCGGCCCATCCACACGGGGCCGTGATCGCTTGGTTATAGCAGGCGCGCATGCGGCCTGCTGTAAAGCTGTGCGAAGCAAGGGTAACGTTGCGCATCCCTGACGCGCAGCGTTAGGCAATAGCCAGGGGCCATGATGGGCAGCGATTTGCAGCGATCGGCAGCGCGCCGCTCACTCGTCCTGCTTCAGTCCCTGCATCACCACGGCGGCAATCTCCTCGATGGACTTGTGCGTGGTCGACAGCCACTGGATGCCGGCGCGGCGCATCATCGACTCGGCCTCGGCCACTTCCATGCGGCAGTTTTGCAGGCTGGCGTAGCGTGAGTCGGGGCGGCGCTCATTGCGGATCTGGGACAGGCGCTCGGGTGCAATGGTCAGGCCAAAGATCTTCTTTTTATAGGGCAGCAGGGCCGGGGGCAGCTGCTGGCGGTCAAAATCCTCGGGGATCAGCGGGTAGTTGGCGACCTTGAGGCCAAACTGCATTGCCAGGTACAGGCTGGTAGGGGTCTTGCCGCTGCGGCTGACCCCGACCAAAATCACATCGGCACCGGCCAGGTCATGGTTGGTTTGGCCATCATCGTGCGCCAGGCTGAAATTGATCGCCTCCATGCGGTCGAAGTATTCCTTGCTCTCGCTGATGTCGGTAAAGCGGCCGATGCGGTGGTGCGACTTGGCGCCCAGCTCGTCTTCGAGCGGCTGCACAAAGGTGGCAAACATGTCCATCACCAGGCCTTTGCAGTGCTCATGCACTACTTTGACGGTCTCCGGTTCGACCAAGGTGGTGAACACAATGGGCTTTTTGCCCTCTTTCTCGGCTGTGTGGTTGATCTGGTGCACGGCCTGGTGGGCCTTGTCGACCGTGTCCACAAAGGGCAGGCGCACCGCACGGGTGGTGATGTCGAACTGCTTCATGATGGCGCGGCCAAAGGTCTCGGCTGTCACGCCGGTGCCATCAGAGATAAAGAAAATGGTGCGTTGGTGCATGGTGGTACATCGGCGGTAACGGGCGAATTCTGGCGCAGGCTGCGCACAGCTGCGTGCGGGGTTTGTCATTGTTGACCACGGTGTTCAGCAAGTCGCAAGCAAAATGGCAGCAGCACGCCTACAATGACGCCCATTATTCACATTTCCCGCATGTACTCCGGCCTACCAGTACAAATACAAAGCCAGATGTCCGAGCCCGCAGCGGCCCGGCAGGAGTCTATGCGTGCGTGCCATTGCCCCCACTGCGGCCATGGGCGCCCGAGCCAGTTTTTAACTTCCGGAGCTTCACCATGTCCAACCTCTACAGCGCGACCGCCCTGGTCGTACCGTTTGAGAACCTGAGAATGACCGACGTCGAGGTCGTAGGCGGCAAGAACGCCTCGCTCGGCGAAATGATCTCGCAACTGCCGCAAGGCGTGCGCGTGCCGACCGGCTTTGCCACGACGGCCCATGCGTTTCGCGAGTTCCTGGCCCACGAAGGCCTGGCTGACAAGATCAGCGCCAAGCTCGCGGCGCTGGATGTGGACGATGTGCGCGCGCTGGCTCAGGTCGGCGCCGAGATCCGTGCCATGGTCGAGGCCCAGCCTTTCCCGCTCGATTTGCAACAAGCCATTGCCGAGGCCTTTGTAACCTTGCAAGCGGGCAATACCGAGGCCTCCTTTGCCGTGCGCTCGTCGGCCACCGCAGAAGACCTGCCCGACGCTTCGTTCGCTGGCCAGCAAGAAACCTTCCTGAACGTGGTGGGCATCGACGATGTGCTGCACAAGATGAAGGAGGTGTTTGCCTCGCTCTACAACGACCGCGCCATTTCCTACCGCGTGCACAAGGGCTTTGCCCACGACGTGGTGGCGCTGTCGGCCGGTGTGCAGCGCATGGTGCGCTCGGATAAAGGCGCTGCTGGCGTGATGTTCACCATCGACACCGAGTCGGGCTTTGACCAGGTGGTCTTCATCACCTCCAGCTACGGCCTGGGCGAGACCGTGGTGCAAGGCGCCGTGAACCCGGACGAGTTCTATGTGCACAAGCCCATGCTCGAAGCGGGCAAGCAGGCCCTGATCCGCCGCAACCTGGGCTCCAAGCTGGTGCAGATGGTATTTGCCACGCCCGAAGAAAAGGCGGCATCGGGCAAGCTGGTGGCCACCACCGATGTGAGCCCCGAGCTGCGCAACCGCTATTCGCTCACCGATGCCGAAGTGCAAGAGCTGGCGCAGTACGCGCTGGTGATCGAGAAGCACTATGGCCGCCCGATGGATATCGAGTGGGGCAAGGACGGCACCGACGGCAAGCTCTACATCCTGCAGGCACGCCCTGAGACGGTGAAGAGCCAGTCCAAGGGCCAGGCCGAGCAGCGCTACAAGCTCAAGGGCAGCGGCACCGTGCTGGCCGAAGGCCGCGCGATTGGCCAGAAGATCGGCACCGGCCGCGTGCGCCTGGTCTCCGACATCTCGCAGATGGACCAGGTTGAAGCCGGCGATGTGCTGGTGACCGACATGACCGACCCGAATTGGGAGCCGGTGATGAAGAAGGCAGCTGCCATCGTCACCAACCGCGGTGGCCGTACCTGCCACGCCGCGATCATTGCGCGCGAGCTGGGCATCCCTGCCGTCGTGGGCTGCGGCAATGCCACCGAGCTACTCAAGAACGGCACCCTGGTGACGGTGAGCTGCGCAGAAGGCGACACCGGCCGCATCTATGACGGTCTGCTGGAAACCGAGATCACCGAGGTCAAGCGCGGCGAGATGCCACCCATCAAGACCAAGATCATGATGAACGTGGGCAACCCCCAGCTGGCCTTTGATTTTGCCCAACTGCCCAACGATGGCGTGGGTCTGGCACGTCTGGAATTCATCATCAACAACAACATCGGCGTGCACCCCAAGGCCATCCTGGACTACCCCGCCGTCGATGCCGATCTGAAGAAGGCCGTCGAATCCGTCGCCCGGGGCCATGCCTCGCCGCGCGCTTTCTACGTCGACAAGATCACCGAAGGTGTGGCCACGATTGCGGCGGCTTTCTACCCCAAGCCCGTCATCGTGCGCATGTCGGACTTCAAGTCCAACGAGTACCGCAAGCTGATCGGCGGCAGCCGCTACGAGCCCGATGAAGAAAACCCGATGCTGGGCTTCCGGGGTGCGGCGCGCTACATCTCCAAGGATTTTGGCGAAGCCTTCAAGATGGAGTGCGAAGCGCTCAAGCGCGTGCGTAACGACATGGGCCTGACCAATGTCAAGATCATGATCCCCTTCGTGCGCACCCTGGACCAGGCCAAGCGCGTGACCGAGCTGCTGGCGGCCAATGGCCTCCAGCGCGGCGAGAACGGCCTGGAAGTCATCATGATGTGCGAAGTGCCGTCGAACGCCATCCTGGCCGATGAGTTCCTGGAGTACTTCGATGGCTTCTCGATCGGCTCGAACGACCTGACCCAGCTGACGCTGGGCCTGGACCGTGACTCCGGTCTGGAGCTGCTGGCTGCCGACTTTGACGAGCGCGACCCTGCCGTCAAGAAGATGCTCGAATGCGCCATCACGGCCTGCCTGGCCCAGAACAAGTACGTCGGTATCTGCGGCCAGGGCCCTTCGGACCATCCGGACTTTGCGCAGTGGCTGGCGGACAAGGGCATTGCCTCGATCTCGCTGAACCCCGACAGTGTGATCGACACCTGGCAGCGCCTGGCCGCCAAGTAAGCGGCATTGCCCTGCCGCCACTCCGGTGGCAGACGCCCCAAGGCATAAAAGCGGAAAAGCCAGTCAGAACATCTGACTGGCTTTTTTACGTTCTAGGACGGTTGCCGCCGGGCGGGCCGGCAGCGGTTCATGCGCTCAGCTTGGCAGCAAGTGCAGCAACCTTGGCGCCCTGGGCAAAGGCCAGTTCCAGCTCGGGGGCGGAGGGCTGGCGCGAGCCATCGGCACCGGCCAGGGTGGCTGCGCCGTAGGGCGAGCCGCCCTTGGCCTGCGACAGGTCAAACTGCGAAGGCAGGCCAAAACCGGCGGGCACGATCACCATGCCGTGGTGGGCCAGGGTGTTCCAGAACGAGGTCACGGTGGTTTCCTGGCCGCCCAAGGTGCCCGTCGACGTGAACACGCTGCCGACCTTGCCCGACAGCGCGCCCTTGGCCCACAGGCCCCCAGTCTGGTCGAGGAAGCTGCGCATCTGGCCGCTCATATTGCCAAAACGGGTGGGGGTGCCAAAGATGATGGCGTCGTACTCTGCGAGCTCGGCTGGCGTGGCCACAGCGGCTGCCTGGTCCACCTTGCCGCCAGCGGCCTGGAAAGCCTCTTGCGGCATGGTCTCGGGTACGCGCTTGATGACCACCTCGGTGCCGGCGACACTGCGTGCGCCTTCGGCGATCTTGCCGGCCATGGTCTCGATGTGACCGTACATGGAATGGTAGAGAACCAGAACTTTAGCCATGGTGAATATTTCCTTTGTCGATGAAGAGGGACCGCTACAGCGGTGGGAGCGTCTCCAGAACCGGTATGCGATCCGTTCTTGGCGCCTGGATCTACTGTAGGGCGTCTGCGCCTGTTTGGGGTGCCCCGGGTTTGAACGCAGCGTTGCATGGATTTGAACAATCGCCGCCAGCCGGCATGGCGCGCCAGAGCCTTCCTGGGCTGGTGCGATCACCAGGCGCTGCGCGCCAAGAGCAGCTGGCACAGCGCCTGCACCTTGGGTGAGGCATGGCGCGTGCGCGGGTAGACCACGGAGAGCGCGCGGCTGCGGCCTTCCAGCGCGGGCAGCAGCCGCTCCAGCCGGCCATCGGCCAGCGCATCGCGCACCGCAAACCCCATCACCTGGGCCACGCCCAGGCCGGCAATCGCGCCTTCGATCAACGGGTCACCACTGTCGAACCTGATCGCGTGGGGCGCGGGCCAGTCGATGGTGCTGCCGTCGGGGTGGCGAAACTGCCAGGGAACGGCAAAACCCCGGTAGTGGTTGTAGACCGACAGGCAGCGGTGCGTGGCCAGCTCTTGCAGGTTTTGCGGCCGGCCGTGGCGGGCGGTATAGGCCGGTGAGGCGACCGTCACCCAGTGCAGCGGCGGCAGCGGCCGGCCGATCATCCGGCTGTCGAGCAAGGGGCCGATTCGCACCGCAGCGTCAAAACCCTCGTCCACCATGTCCACCAGGCGGTCGGTGAAGCTGGCCTCGATCTGCAGGCCCGGGTGCTGCTGCAGCAGCTGGCCCAGCAAGGGTGTCAGCACCATGCGGCCGAGCACCGAAGGCGCCGTCATGCGCAGCACACCGGTGGGCTCGCAGCGCCGGTCCAGCAGCTGCTGCTTGGCATCGTCCAGCCCGGCGATCAGCGCGGCACTGCGGTCGACCAGCAGGCAGCCATCGGGGGTCAGCGACACATTGCGGGTATTGCGGTGCAGCAGGCGCGTGCCCAGGTCGGCCTCCAGCTGCGCAATGGCGCGGGAGATGCGCGACTGCGTGGTGCCCAGGCTGTGCGCGGCCTGGGTAAAGCTCTTGTGCTCGGCCACCTTGATCAGCATCTGTACCGCGTTCAAATCCATGGATGGCTCCGGCAAAGGTATTGATTCATTTTTGCATAAGTAAAAGATATTTTTGCTATTTATCTTCGTTATTGATTTAAATACCATGGCGCCATGACCGGTCATCACCCGCCTGCAGGCACCCAGTGCTGCAGGTTTTCTGCGCGCAGACCGCGCCGCATGCTTTTTCCCTTGTCGGAGTGATGACGTGACCCTTGAAGAACCCCTGCGCCAGCCTGCTTTGCTGCGCCATCCGCGCGCCGCGCTGGCCTTGCTGTCGTTTGCGCAACTGCTGATTGCGCTCGACGCGACGATTGTCTTTGTCGCGCTGGATGCCATGGGCCAGCAGCTGCAGCTCGATGCCCGCCACCTGCAATGGGTCATCAGCGGCTACAGCGTGACCTTTGGCGGCTGCCTGCTGCTGGGCGGGCGCTGCGCTGATCTGCTGGGCCAGCGCCGCATGTATGTGGCAGCGATGGCGCTGTTTGGCCTGGCCTCCTTGGCTGGCGGCTTTGCGCATCTGCCCTGGCAGTTGGTGGCGGCGCGTGCCGGGCAGGGGGTGGCAGCGGCGCTGCTGTTCCCAGCTACCTTGTCGATGATCAATACCTTGTATGCCGCAGGCGCTGCGCGCAACCGTGCGCTGGCCGTGTGGAGCATGGCCAGTGCCGGCGGGCTGGCGGCTGGCGCCTTGCTGGGTGGCCTGCTGACCCAGACCCTGGGCTGGAACTGGGTGCTCTGGGTGCTGGTGCCGATTGCCTGGCCCTGCGCGCTCGCCGCTGGCCGCTACCTGCCTGCGATGCCAGCAGTGCCGGCTGCACAGCGCCGCTTTGACCTGCTGGGCTGCATCAGCGTGACCGTCGGTGCCAGCGCCTGGGTGGCGCTGCTGGTGCAGGGCCCGCAATGGGGCTGGGCTGACGGGCGCACACTGGGCCTGCTGCTGCTGGCGCTGGCCGCGCTCGGTCTATTCTGGCGCACCGAAGCGCGGGTGGCGGCGCCCCTGATGCCGCTGGCCATGCTGCGGGTGGGCAGCTTGCAGACCAGCATGCTGCTGGCCATGCTGTTCATGAGCAGCTACGGCGTGCAGTATTACTTTCTGGGTCTGTATTTTCAGCAGGTGCTGGGCTGGAGCCCGCTGCAGGCCGGCCTGGCCTTTGTGCTGCCGACGGCGGTGTGCACCTGGGGCATACGCCTGGCCGAGCGCGGCCTGGCGCAGCAGGGCACCCGCAGCGTGCTGCTGCGGGGCTGGGCCGCCGGTGTGCTGGGCATGGTCTGGATAGCTGCGGTGCTGCCGCTGGCCGGCAACTATGCCTGGCTGGTACCCGGCTTTGTGGTGATGAGCCTGGGCCAGGGTGCGAGCTGGACCGGCATGTGGGTGCTCGTGGGCCAGGGTATTGCGCCGGCGCGCCAAGGCGTGGCGTCCGGTGTGGCTGCCACCGCGCAGCAGGTGGGCGCGGCGCTGGGCCTGGCGCTGCTAGTGATGCTGGCGGCCGCGCCGCTGGCTGGGCTGGAAGGGGCTGGCGCTGAGACCATCCGCCAGGCCAATGCCCGGGGCCTGCAGCATGCGCTCTGGGGTGCCGCGGGCCTGGCCTTGCTGGCCTGGCTGGTATGTCTGCGCATGGCCAAGCCGCAGACCCAGTCCCGCAGTGCATCCCAGGAGGATGGCGAAGCAGCGGCTTGCGCCTGAGCCAGCTGCGCTGCGTCAGGCGGCGGCCTTACAGCGGCTGCACCAGGTAGACGCAGCGCTGGCCGCCGTCGAGCAGGTATTCGCTGCGCTCCAACGTAGCCAAGCCTGCGACCACCTCCTGGAACAGCGCCTGCTCCGAACGGCAAAAGCCCCGGCAGCTCTGTGCCGCAGCGCAGATGGGGCAGTGGTGCTCCACCAGCAGCCAGCCTTGCGGGTGGGGCTCGACATGGGCCATATAGCCCTCCTGGGTGCGGACCTCGGCCAACTGGGCCAGGCGCTCAGGCAGGCCGGGGGCGGTGCAGGCCTGGCGGTAGCGGCTGCGTGATTGCGCTTCGCGCTCGCTGATCAGGCCGTCCATGCCCTGCTGGCCAAAGAGCTTTTCGATGGCGCCAATGAGTTGCACCGTCAGCTGGGCATGGGCATCGGGGAAGTAACGCTGGCCCGCTGCCGTCAAGGTCCACAACTGGCGCGGCCGGCCCGCGCCCGCCGGTTTTTGCAGATCGGCCTGCACGAGGCCTTGGTCAGCCAGCTTGTTGACCTGCTGGCGGGCGGCCTCGGCCGTCATCTGCAGCGTGCGCGCCAAGTCGGCGGTGCTGGCCGGGGCCTGGCGCTTCAAGGCTTCGAGCATGCGCATGGTAGACGAGGGGTCGATGGGGAGCGATGGCATTTATTTATACAAGTCATAGCTTGTTTTATTGCTGAGAGCGGGGAATTATCAAAGACAATACTTGCATTATTTCACAACCAGGAATGGCATGGCATCCTCAACTTCATCACCCCTCACCACAGGCGCCGCGCCCGTGCCCGAAGCGCCTGCCGGCTGGGCCCAGCTGCTGGGCCGGCCCCATGGCCTCAAGGCGCTGGCGCTGACGGGCGCAGTCGCCATGCATGCGATCAATGTGCATATCGTCACCACCATCCTGCCCTCGGTGGTGCAGGAGATTGGCGGCCTGGCCTGGTATGCCTGGAGCACCACCTTGTTTGTTGTGGCCTCGATCATTGGCGCGGCACTGGCGGTGCGCATGCTGGCCCGCTGGGGCGCACGCGGCGCCATGCTGGCAGGCCTGCTGGTGTTTGGCCTGGGCAGCTTGCTGTGTGCAACGGCGCCATCCATGCCGATGCTGCTGCTGGGCCGCGCGGTGCAGGGCCTGGGGGGCGGCGCGGTGGGGGCGCTGAGCTATACCTTGATCCGGCTGGTGTTTCCGCCCGCGCTGTGGCCGCGCGCGATTGGGCTGATCTCGGCCATGTGGGGTGTGGCGACGCTCAGCGGCCCAGCCGTGGGCGGCCTGTTTGCCCAGGCTGGCCAATGGCGCCTGGCCTTTGGCGCCTTGTTGCCCTTGCTGGTGCTGCAAATGCTGCTGGTGCAGCGCCAACTGGCCCCGCAGCGCCTGCTGCGCAGCACACCCGCGCAGGACGGCCGCATTGCCGGGCTGCAGATTGTGCTGCTGGCGCTGTCGGTGCTGTTGGTGGCGGCGGCCAGTGTGGTGACTGCACCGCTCTGGCAATGGCTGCTGGGCGCGGCAGGCTTGCTGGCCGGTGCGGCCGCGATCTGGCATGAGCGCCGCGCCAGCCGCCGCCTGCTGCCCCAGGGCAGCACGGCGCTCGGCCAGCCGCTGGGCATGCTGTACGCCGCCGTCGCCCTGCTGCTGGTGGGCACGATGACCGAGGTGTTTGTGCCCTATCTGCTGCAGCACTTGCATGGCTTGCAACCGTTGACGGCGGGCTATGTGACGGCTTTGCTCGCCGGCGGCTGGTCGGTGGCGTCGGTGTTGTTCTCGGGCAAAAGTGGCCGGGCCGGCAGGGCACTGATGCTGATCGGCCCGGTGCTGTGCACGTTGGCCCTGGTGGCCTTGGCGCTGACCATGCCCTGGCAGGGGATGGCGGCGCTGGTGGTCTGCGGCCTGGCGCTGGCTGTGCTCGGTCTGGGGGTGGGCATGGCCTGGCCCCATGTGCTCAATGCCATCATGCACAGCGCCAGTGCCCAGGAGGCCGACAGCGCCGCATCGGGCATCACGACGGTGCAGCTCTATGGCATGGCGGTCGGTGCGGCGCTGGTGGGCCTGGTGGCCAATGCGCTGGGGTTGACCGCGCTGGGCGACCCGGCAGCGCTGGGCCGCTCGGCGCTCTGGTTGTTTGCCGTGTTTGCGCTGTTCCCTGCATTAGCGGCCTGGTCGCTGCGGCGATTTTTGCGCCGTGCTGCAGCGCTCTGAGGCATAAAAAAACAGCGGAGCCACCTGCGTGGTCTCCGCTGTTGTGGCGGTGCAGGAGCGGCTGTTTAGCCCAGCAGCAGCGCATCATCGGCGAGTTTTTCGCCGCGCACCTTCTCGAACATCTGCAGCAGATCGGGCACGTCCATCTTGGCGCGTTCCTCGCCGCTGACATCGAGCACCACCTGGCCCTGGTGCAGCATCACGGTGCGGTCGCCCACATCGAGCGCCTGGCGCATGCTGTGGGTGACCATCATCGTGGTCAGTTGGCCTTCTTCGACGATGCGGGCGGTGAGTTTGAGCACAAAGTCGGCGGTGCGCGGATCGAGCGCAGCGGTGTGCTCGTCGAGCAGCAAAATGCGCGAAGGCTGGAGCGCTGCCATCAGCAGGCTTACGGCCTGGCGCTGGCCTCCCGAGAGCAGGCCGATGCGGTCGGTCAAACGGTTTTCCAGGCCCAGGCCCAGGGTGGCGAGCTTTTCGCGGTAGAGCGCACGGTTGGCTTGCTTGACGGCCTTGGACAGGCCGCGAAAGTTGCCGCGCTCATGCGCCAGGGCCATGTTCTCTTCGATCGACAGGTCTTCGCAGGTGCCGGCCATCGGGTCCTGGAACACGCGGGCCACCTTGTGCGCGCGGTCCCAGACGGGCTTGCGCGTCATGTCTTCGCCGTCAATGACGATGCTGCCCGAGTCGACCATCAGGTCGCCGGAGATGGCGTTCAAAAAGGTCGATTTGCCCGCGCCGTTGGAGCCGATGACGGTGACGAACTGGCCGGCGGGAATATCCAGCGCCATGCCGCGCAGCGCGCGGGTTTCGATCGGGGTGCCGGGGTTGAAGGTGATCTTGAGGTCTTTTGCGCTCAGCATGTCTCTCTCCTTGTCAGTGCTTTTTCGCAAAACGACGTTTGAGCTGGGGGATGACCAGCGCGATCGTGACCAGCAAGGCGGTGACCAGGTTCAGATCCTGGGCCTTGAGGCCGATGAAGTCGCTGTTGAGCGCCAGCGCAATGAAGAAGCGGTAGACGATGGCGCCGAGGACCACGGCCAAGGTGGCCCAAATCAGCTTGCGCGAAGGCAGGATGGACTCGCCCACGATCACTGCTGCCAGACCGATCACGATGGTGCCGATGCCCATCGAGCTGTCGGCGCCGCCCTGGGTCTGCGCAAACAGCGCGCCGGCCAGGCCGACCAGGCCGTTGGAGACCGCCATGCCCAGCAAGATCATGCCGCCGGTGTTGACGCCTTGCGCGCGGGCCATGCGGGCATTGGTGCCGGTGGCACGAATGGCCAGGCCCCGCTCAGTCAGGAAGAACCAGTCCATCGCCAGCTTGGCGAGCACCACAATCGCGCACATCAGCAGCGGACGGAACACATAGTCTTCAATGCCGGCCGGTTGCAGCTGGTTGAAGAGCGTGGGGTCGTTGATCAGCGGCACATTGGGGCCACCCATGATGCGCAGGTTGATGGAGTACAGCGCGATCATCATCAGGATCGAGGCGAGCAGGTCCATGATCTTGAGCTTGACGTTGAGCCAGCCGGTGATCAGGCCAGCGACCGCACCAGCCAAGGTGGCACCGATGGTGGCCAGAAAGGGGCTGTAGCCGCCGGTGATCATCACCGCGCAGACGGCGGCGCCCAAGGGAAAGCTGCCATCGACCGTCAGGTCAGGAAAGCGCAGCAGGCGAAAGGAGATGAACACACCGAGCGCGACCAGCGCAAAGATCAGGCCGATCTCGATGGCTCCCAAAAATGAAAATAAGGTCATGGAGTTTTCTTATCAGAGCTAGTCCGGATAACAAACAAGCCCCGCTTCTGGCGGGGCTGCGTCTTGTCACCCCCTGCGCTGTGCGGGTTGCACAGCCACAGGTGAGGCGGCATCCATCACTGAATGACTTTGGCAGCCGACTTGACCAGCTCGTCGGACAGCTTGATGCCTTGCTTTTCGGCGGCACCGGGGTTCACATGCAGCTCCATCTTGCTCGAGACTTCGGTCTTGATGTCGCCGGGCTTTTCACCCTTGAGGATGCGGGCCACCATGCGGCCGGTCTGCTCGCCCAGATCGCGGTAGTTGATACCCAGGGCTGCTACGGCGCCACGGGCGACGGAATCGGTGTCCGAGGCGACCAGCGGCAGCTTGGAGTCCTGGCCGACCTTGACCAGCGCTTCATAGGACGACACCACGTTGTTGTCGGTGTTGGTGTAGATCACATCGGCCTTGCCCACCAGCGAGCGCGCTGCGCTGGAGACATCGACGGAGCGGGGCGCTGCGGCTTCGACCAAGGTCATGCCCATCTTGGGCAGCAGCTCCTTGAGTTCCTTGACCACCACGGCAGAGTTGGCCTCACCGGGGTTGTAGACCATGCCCACGCGCTTGGCGTTGGGCACCACTTTCTTGAGCAGTTCCATCTGCTTGTCCAGCGCCAGCAGGTCGGAGACACCGGTCACGTTGTTCTTCGATGGCTCCCAGCTGGGCACCAGCTTGGCGGCCACGGGGTCGGTCACCGCGGAGAACACCACGGGCACGGTCTTGGTGGCAGCCACCACGGCTTGTGCCGAAGGCGTTGCGATGGCCACGATGGCATCGGGCTTGTCACCGACAAACTTGCGGGCGATCTGCGCGGCGGTGCCAGGATTGCCCTGGGCGCTTTGGTACTGCCACTTGAGGTTCTTGCCTTCTTCAAAGCCCTCGGCCTTGAGTGCCGCCTTGACGCCGTCGCGCACTGCGTCCAGCGCAGGGTGCTCCACGATGGCCGTCACAGCTACAGATTTCTGGTCTGCTGCCTGTGCGGGCGCGATGGCCGCGATTGCCAGTGCCACTGCGCCCAAGGGGGCCCAAGCCAATTTCTTCATGCGTATATCTCCGCCAGGTTTGTTGAATAGCCTGCGGTAGTGCCCCAGAGCCACTACCACTTCATCTGCCCCAGTAACAACAGGTGGCAAACAGGTAGCAGCAGTCTACACTCCAGCACCCATGGGATGACACATTTGTGATCTATGGGATTGCCCTAGTTGCAGCCCTGCCTGAAAAGCTGTGCTGGCTTGCGCAAGTGGCCATGTGCTCACAGTAATATTTCTCAAAATAGTATTTTTGATCAATAAAAATGTGTTTGGCTGAGAAATATGCAGCGCCGTGGCAATAAAACTGTGCGTGGAATTTGGCCTGCCGCAAAGCCAGCATGCGGCGATTTCGCGCACTGCGGGTAATCACCGAGGCGCAGATTCCTGATCGGGGCCGGCCCACTGCAAGGCGGCCTTGAGCAGGTTTTGGCGCGTCGCCAGCTGCTCGAGCGACGTGCGCATCTCCGGCTCGAGCTCACTGCGGCGGCTCAAGATCGAAAAGGATTTGGGGCCGGGTCCGGCCACCATCGCCCATTGGTAGTAAGGGTCGAGCGCCACGACGTAGTAGCTGACACCAAAGGGCCCAAAGCGGCTGATGCTGAAATGCACGGGTATCGGCAACTGGTAATGGCTGCTCAGCGCCGCGCCCTTGGCATCGACCGGCGCCATGTAATCCTGCCGGCGGTCCCAGCGGTTGGACAGGGGATCGTACGAGGTCGCGATCACCCGCACGCCACCGTCGTAGCGCTGCAGAAACTCATAGCGCTCCCGGGTGCGCAGCGCGTCCTGCGGCTCCTCGACCTTGGCGACCTTGTACCACAGGCCCATGAAGCGCTCCAGATCGAGGTTGGCAGCCGATACCAGGGGGGCAGGGGCAGGGGCCACCGCCGCAGCATGCGATGGCGCGGCAGCCTTGGGTGCCGCAGCGGGAGGGGGGCGCTTGGCGCGTTTGCTGGATGCAGCGGGCGCCGCATCCGCCGCGGGGGCGGCCATGCTGCCACCGGCCCAGAGCACGCCGGCCAGCAGTGCGCTTACCAGCTGGAGCCAAGGATGGGTCCGAGCATTGCCCGCCGGCACCCGGCCCTGGCAGGGGCTGGGTTGAACTGAAAGGCGTGGGAAGCGTGACCAGACAAACATAGGACCATTGTCTGCACGCCCGTCAGGGCGCGCTTGTCGGCCAAATTCGGCAATCGATCGCGGGCCGGCCCGTGTTTGCCCTGCCATGGAAACCCGCAAGAAGGAGTGCTAACGGCGGTGTTTACATGCCCGTGTAGTTGGGGCCGCCGCCGCCTTCGGGCGTGACCCAGACAATGTTCTGGGTCGGGTCCTTGATGTCGCAGGTCTTGCAGTGCACGCAGTTTTGCGCATTGATCTGCAGGCGCTGGGCGTTGCCGCCCTGGCTTTCATCTGCCACGAACTCATAGACCCCTGCCGGGCAGTAGCGCTGCTCGGGGCCGGCGTACTGGGCCAGGTTGATCTGCACCGGCACGCTGGCATCTTTCAAGGTCAGGTGGGCGGGCTGGTCCTCGGCGTGGTTGGTGCCGCTGATGAAGACGCTCGAGAGCCGGTCAAAGGTCAGCTTGCCATCGGGTTTGGGGTAGACGATGGGCTTGCATTCCGACGCGGGCTTGAGGTAGGCGTGGTCGGGCTTGTCGCGGTGCAGGGTCCAGGGCATGTTGCCACGCAGCACAAACTGCTCGAGGCCATTCATGATGGAGGCGGTGACCAGGCCCTTCTTGAACCAGCTCTTGAAGTTGCGGCTCTTGTTGAGCTCGTCGTACAGCCAGCTCTTTTCAAAAGCGGCAGGGTAGGCGCTCAGCTCATCGCCCTGGCGGCCCGCGGCAATCGCCTCAAAGGCCGCTTCTGCGGCCAGCATGCCGGTCTTGATCGCGGCGTGGCTGCCCTTGATGCGGCTGACGTTCAGGAAACCGGCATCGCAGCCCACCAGCGCGCCACCGGGGAACACGGTCTTGGGCAGGCTCATCAGGCCGCCGGCGGTGATGGCACGCGCGCCATAGCCAATGCGCT
Organism: Comamonas sp. JNW; assembly: GCF_003105075.1. Lineage (NCBI taxonomy): Bacteria > Pseudomonadati > Pseudomonadota > Betaproteobacteria > Burkholderiales > Comamonadaceae > Comamonas > Comamonas sp. JNW. Next base: position 306,606 of record NZ_QETI01000001.1, on the reverse strand, counting down.
TGGCCGGCTTGATGCCCTTGGACTCGTCGCCTTCGAGGTAGTAGCGGATGTTGGGATGGGTCTTCCAGCGCTGCATCTCCTCGAACGGAGACAGGTAGGGGTTAGAATAATCCAGACCGGTGATGAAGCCCAAGGTGACCTTGTTGTCGTCCAGGTGGTAGAGGAAGGCGCCACCATAGGTGTCGTTGTTCATCGGCCAGCCGGCGGTGTGCATCACAAAGCCGGGCTGGTGGCGCTGGGGATCGATCTCCCACAATTCCTTGACGCCCAGGCCATAGGTCTGCGGGTCCTTGCCTTCGTCGAGCTTGAACTTGGCGATCAGTTGCTTGCCCAGGTTGCCGCGCGAGCCTTCGGCAAAGATGGTGTATTTGCCATGCAGCTCCATGCCCAGCTGGAACTCGCCGGTGGGCTCGCCGTTCTTGCCGACGCCCATGTTGCCGGTGGCCACACCCTTGACCGAGCCGTCGTCGTTATAGACCACTTCAGCGGCGGCAAAGCCGGGGAAAATCTCGACGCCCAAGGCCTCGGCCTGCTCGGCCAGCCATTTGACGACAAAGCCCAGCTGCACGATGTAGTTGCCTTCGTTGTGAAAGCAAGGGGGCAGCAGCCAGTTGGGGGTGCGCAGACCGGATTTTTCGCTGAGGAAAATCATCGCGTCTTCGGTCACCGGCTGGGTCAAAGGCGCGCCCTTGGCTTTCCAGTCGGGGATCAGCTCGGTCAGCGCGCGCGGATCCATGATGGCGCCCGACAAGGTGTGCGCGCCAGGCTCCGAACCTTTTTCCAGCACGACGACGGAGACATCGCTGCCTTTTTCCGCTGCCAGCTGCTTCAAACGGATGGCTGTGGCCAGGCCGCCTGGGCCGCCGCCGACGATGACGACGTCGTACTCCATCGACTCGCGGGGGCCATATTGGGCCAGTATTTCTTCGTTGGTCATCGGGGCTCCGTACAAATTCTTTTCAAGCGGGTGGCAGGCATGCGGCAGATCTGAGCCTGAGTTGCATGCAGTGCCATGGATTTTATGAGGATGTTGCAGTGCGGTAACCGCCCTGATCCTAGGGTTAGCCCTAGATTTGGGCGCTTCTCCGCTCTGATTTCTGAGACAGGGGCTTTGTGCCTGTGAAAGTCGGCGACAAGGCTGGGGCGCGGACGCCTGCCACCTCACCGTAAGATGACAGTCTATGAAAATCTTGCTGCCTGACCACAAACGCTGGGTTCATGACTCGGTGATGGACGTTCGCTGGGGGGATATGGACAGTCTGGGCCATGTCAACAACACCGTGTATTTTCGCTACATGGAAAGCGCGCGCGTGGAGTGGCTGCGCTCTTCGCGCGACACGCCCCATGGCGAGGGGCAGGGCCCGGTGGTCGTCAACTGCTTTTGCAACTACCTGCGGCAGATCGAGTACCCGGCCCAGCTCGTCGTCAAGATGTATGTCAGCGATGCGGCGCGCACCGCCTTTGAGACCTGGTACCACATCGAAAGGCAGGATGCGCCCGGCGAGGTCTACGCCAGCGGTGGTGCCACCGTGCTGTGGGTGGATTTTGCGCGCCAGAAGGCGGTGGATCTGCCCGGCTGGATGCGCGGCATGGTGGAAGGCTGATAACACCGGATTTTGCTGCGGTTTGTTGATTTGCGATGCAATGTTGCTATGCAATGTATAGCAAATCAAAACCTGTGGCAGTTTTGGGGTTGGCCGGTACCTGGCGTCATGCGATGCATCGCGCGCAGACATGAAAAAGCCCGGTGAAAGCCTTCCCTGGCGGGAAGTCTTGCACCGGGCTGAACACCTCAGGGCGAATCCGCGCGGGTCAGCGCAGATCAGTGGCGCGGCAGCGCGTAGGCGATCACATAGTCGCCTCGGTCGGGCGAGTTGCGTGCGCCACCGGCCGAGACCAGCACAAACTGCTGGCCCGTCACCGGCGACTGGTAGCTGATGGGCGTGCCCTGGCTGCCCACGGGCAGGCGTGCTTTCCACACTTCCTGGCCGGTGCCGGTTTCATAGGCGCGCAGGTAGTAATCCTGCGTGGCAGCGATAAAGACCAGGCCGCCTTGCGTGGCCATGGTGCCACCGATGGTGGGCATGCCAATGGGGATGGGCAGGCCCATCTTGATGCCAAAAGGCCCCGTGTCCTTGACGGTGCCCACCGGCACTTGCCAGGCGATCTGCTGGGTCTTGAGGTCCACGGCGGTCAGCGTGCCAAAAGGCGGCTTCTGGCAAGGGATCTCCAGCGGCGACATGAAGCGCACCTTGGCGTTGATCGCGTAGGGCGTGCCATCGAGCGGCACCGGCTTGGTGATCGCAGCGGCCTCGTTGCCGTCGGACTTGGCGCCGGCGTCGGCCGGGTCGGCCTTGATCAGCTGCACTTCCAGGCCCACGCGCATGTCATTGATGAACAGGTAGTTGTTGGTCGGGTCGACCGAGATGCCCCCCCAGTTCATGCCGCCCAGCGAGCCGGGCAGGTTCAGCGAGGCATCGGTGCCCGGTGGCGTGAACAGGCCGGTGTAGCGCTTGGACTTGAACTTCAGGCGGCATAGCAGCTGGTCAAACGGGGTCGCACCCCACATGTCGGATTCGCGCATGTCATCGGCACCGATATTGGGCATGCCCACCGAGAAGGGCTGCGTGGGCGAGTAGGTCTCGCCGTCGATCTTGCCAGCGGGCACGCGGCGCTCTTCAACGGCGGTCAGGGGTTGGCCGGTCGCGCGGTCCAGCACAAAGATCTGGCCGGCCTTGGTGCCGAACACCAGCGCGGGCGTGGTCTTGCCGCCAGCACCGGGGAAGTCCACAAACGAGGGCTGCATCGGCACATCGAAGTCCCAGAGGTCATCGTGCACGGTCTGGTAGACCCATTTTTCCTTGCCGGTGCTGGCATCGACGGCCAGCATCGATGCGCCGTACTTGCGGTCCAGCGCGGTGTGCTTCACACCCCAGAGGTCGACTGCTGCGCTGCCCACGGGCATGAACACGGTGTTGGACTGCGGGTCGTAGGACATCGGTGCCCAGACATTGGGGGTCGAGCGCACATAGGTCTTGCCGTCGGCAGGGGCGGCCTGGTCCTCGGGGTTGCCCGGGTCAAAGGCCCAGCGCAGCGCGCCCGTCACCACGTCAAAGCCACGCACCACGCCACCAGGCATGTCGGTGCTGACGTTGTCGGCCACGCGGCCACCAATCACGATGGTGGTGCCCGCCAGGGTCGGGGCGGAGGTGGGGTAGTACTCGCCCTTGTCGGCGCCCTTGCCCATGCCGTTGCGCAGGTCCACGCGGCCATGGGTGCCAAAGTCTTCGCAGAAGGCGCCGGTGTCGGCGTCAAGCGCGATCAGCTCGGGCGCGACGCTGTTCATCAGAATGCGGCGCTGGCAAGCGGCGCCGGGCGCCACACTCACGGCCTGCACTGGCGTTGCGCCGGCCATGCTGGGCTGGCCGAGCGGCTGGGCCGCATCAAAATAGGCCAGGCCACGGCAGCGCATCCACTTTTTCTGCTTGGCATTGATCTCGGTCTTCCATAGCTCTTTGCCGGTGGTGGCGTCCAGCGCAATCACATTGTTGTGCGGGGTGCAGACAAAGACCTGGTTGCCAATCTGCAGCGGGGTCAGCTGGTCTTCAGCGCCGCCGCCGCCAGGGCTCACCGGCACATCGCCGGTCTGGTAGCGCCAGGCCTCTTGCAGATCCTTGACATTGCTGCGCGTGATCTGGTCCAGCGCCGCAAAGCGGGTGCCCCCTGGCGTGCTGCCATAGTGCGCCCAGTCGGCAGCTGCCTGGCCCTTGGCCACCGGTTGGAGCACGGTCGCATCCGATTTGGCCGACACCGAGGCGTGGGGCAGGAACATGCCGCCCACGGTAGCGAGGCAGGTCAGCAGCAGCAGGCCTGCGACCACGGTGGAGCCAGACTTGCCAGGCGCCTGGCCGCGCGCGCGGCGCAGCAGCGGGAAGGACAGTGCCACCAGAATGCCGATACCGGCGAGCAGCAGCAGGCGCGAGACCAGGGGCCAGAAATCCAGGCCCACATCGGCCAGCGCCCAGACGGCGGTGGCCAGCAAGGTCAGCGCATAGAGCCAGGCGCCGCCAGGGCGCGCAGCGGCAATCAGCAGGCCCGAGAGGATCAGTGCAATACCGCTGATCAAAAAGTACCAACTACCCTGCAGTGCCACCAACTGGTAGCCATAGATAGCAAAGAACAGGCCTGAGGCCAGCAGGCACAGGCCCAGGAAAAGCAGCCAGGCCTTGGAAGCCAGGCTGGGTCGCTTGTTATGTTTATCCATTGTCACTATTAGGTTATGCGAATCGCCGCATCGCCGTGGGTAGGCGGATGGCGGGCCTGGGCCGCAAAGCCTCGCAGGCCCATCGCATGGGCTGGAGAGAGGCGCGGCTTGATCTATGTCATGTCCGCGACAGCGCATTATCGGCGCGGAGCAAAGCCGGGGAGGGCGGTAGGTGCAATTTTTGCCGGCGAGCTAAGTCCCAGCACTTGCAAGCAAACACCAGTGCAGCGTGGTGTGACCCAGCGACCGGTATCCGGTCGGCCCGATTAGGCTCAAGAAGCGTCGGCCTTGGGCAGCGGCGCCTGCCAGCGCGCGATAAACCAGAAATAAAAGCCCGCTGCTGCAAAGATGGCCGCCATCACGCCCAGCAGCAGCTGCATGTCGGGGTTGTGGGCATAGGGCCCCCAGATGACCCGGCCCAGCAGCACAGCCACGACCACGGCCGAAATCACCGCGCAACGCCGGTTGCGTGCCAGCACCCGTTTCTCGGCCTGCGCAATGAACAGCTCGGCGTGCTCGCCGCTAAAGCCCGCCGCGTCGAGTTTGGCCAACAAATCTTCGCGCGACTTGCCTTTGAGGATGTCGCGTGCCAGCAGAAAACGAAGAAATTTGTTGGATGCGGAATCGGCCATGGTGTGAGGAGAAAACAGCAGGAAGGAGCGTAGAGCGCGCGCAGGCGCAGGCCGCCCATTGTGCCTGCCTTGGCGAGGCCCTGGATATAGCGGGCTTGAACCTAGGGTAAACCATATATTTCGTCAATAGATATGTAATTTATGACTAAATGACTAGCTAAAAGGAATAATATGACGCTTTAATATATTCATTTTGACAATGCTTGATTGTAACATTTGTCCATCATCCACCCTGATCAGAGAGCCTGACATGAGCGACAAATCCAGCAAAAAGACCGCCCAAACCTCCTCCTCCAGCGCCGCCAAGGCCGGTGCCGGCGACAAGAAAGTCACGATTTTGGGTGCCGGCAAAATCGGCTTTGCGATGGCCGTGCTGCTGCAGGCCGCCGGCGGCTACCAGCTGCGCATTGCCGACCAGTCCAAGGCGCAGCTCAAGGCCGCTGCGGCGCTGGGCCTGGAGACCGTGCATATCGGCAAGGGTGGTGACCTGTTGCCTGCGGTGCAGGGTCAGTTTGCCGTGCTCAATGCGCTGCCTTTCCACATGGCCACCGAGGTGGCCGGCATCGCTGCCGCCCATGGCGTGCATTACTTCGATTTGACCGAGGATGTGCAGTCCACCCACGCAATCCGCAAAATCGCCGCCAAGGCCGGCAGCGTGCTGATGCCCCAGTGCGGCCTGGCTCCCGGCTTTATCGGCATTGTCGGCAACGACGTGGCCAAGCATTTCGACACCTTGCACGACCTCAAGATGCGCGTGGGTGCGCTGCCGCGCTACCCGCAGGGCAGCCTGCGCTACAACCTGACCTGGAGCACCGAAGGCCTGATCAACGAGTACATCAACCCCTGCGAAGCGCTGGTGGATGGCCAGCCGCTGACGGTGCATGCGCTCGAAGGTCTGGAGACCTTTGCGCTGGACGGCATCGAGTACGAGGCCTTCAACACCAGCGGCGGTCTGGGCACCTTGACAGAGACCTGGGCGGGCAAGGCGCGCAATGTGGACTACAAGTCCATCCGCTACCCCGGCCACTGCGCCATCTTGAAGATCTTGCTCAACGAGCTCAAGCTGCGTGACAAGCGCGAGCTGCTCAACGAGATCTTCGACAACGCCATTGCCGCCACGCGCCAGGATGTGATCGTGGTCTTTGCCAGCGCCACCGGCTACAAGGGTGAGCGCCTGATGCAGGAGTCCTACTCGGCCCGAATCGTGGGCACCACCGTCGCTGGCCATGCACTCACTGCCATCCAGCTGACCACCGCTGCTGGCATCTGCTGCGCGCTGGACCTGGTGGCCAGCGGTGTGCTGCCGCAAAAGGGCTTTATCGCGCAAGAGTCGATCGAGCTGGCGGACTTCATGGCCAACCGCTTTGGCCAGTACTACCGCGTGCAGGATCTGAATGCATCGCTGGCAGCCTGAGCACTGAGGGCAGGGCCGCGCCCCTCGCAGCTCGCCCGGCGAGCGGCTGCCAACTCCTGCGCAAAGGCCTGGCGACAGGCCCGGCGACCGGGCGCTCTCCGGTGTGGGGTGCATACATCTATCCGCTAAAAAATGGCTGCTTTCGTCGCTGCAAGGGGACGAAAGCAGCTATTATTTTTGTAGTTTCAGAAAGTATGTGCTGTGACTAAATGCTAGTCATCGCCCACTTCTGTACTGCGCGATAGATGACTTGTATCAAGCAATGTCTCTGCGGTGATCGATAGCGATTGCTTTGTTGCGCAAGCCAAGATAGATTGCGTCGGCTCCTCACACAAGTTGTGACGTTAGTGACCAAATAAATCGAATGGCACGGTTGCTGAAAGCGCCGCATGGTTTGTCATGCGGCTGCGTGCAGCGTTTTGCTCTTTGTGGGGCTTTTCAGTACACATGCGGCCTGCAGTACCCTGGGGAATGGGAATGCCTGGCTCAGATACCAAGGAATCGTCATATGGCAGATCACAACTCCAACGAAACGCTTGCCAGTCCGTCCCGGCGCAAAGTGCTGGCCCGCATGGGCCTGGCGGCAGGCTCGGGAATGGTCTTGTCGCTGCCGCATATCGCCAGCGCGGCAGCGACGCCGCTCAAGTGCGCCGGCGCCTATACCGACACGCTGTTCCACACCCGCAATCTGACGCAGTTTGCGCGTGAAGCCAATGGCCTGAGCCAGGGTGGTCTGCAGATCGAGGTGGTCTCCAATGCCAAGCTGATGCCGATGAACCAGGTCATGCCTGCGCTCAGCAAGGGTGATCTGGCGATCGGCGAGATCTTCATGTCGAACTTCAGCGACCAGTACCCCGCCTTTGCCATCGACTCGCTGCCCTTTATCGTGCGCAGCTTTGACGATGCCAAGCGCCTGTGGGCGGCCACGCGCGAGCCGATCGAGGCGCTGCTGAAAAAGCAAGGCATTCGCCTGCTCTACACCGCACCTTGGCCGGGTCAGGGCCTGTTCTCGCGCACGGCGGTGAACAAGCTCGACGACGTCAAGGGCCAGAAATTCCGCGTCAACAACGTCGCCTCCAAGTACATTGCCGAGGTCGCCGGTGCGACCCCGGTCGACACCCCGGCCAATGACCTGGCCAAGGCTATCCAGGCGGGCAAGGTTGATGTGATGCTGACATCGAGCACCACCGGCGTGGACAGCCAGTCCTGGAACGCGATGGGCATCTTCATCGACATGCGCGCCTGGATTCCGAAGAACCTGATCCTGATGAGCGAGAAGAGCTGGTCGGGCCTGACCGACGGCGCCAAGACGGCGCTGGACACTGCCGCCAAGCAGGCCGAGGCGCGCGGCTGGCAGTTGGCCAAGGATGCCGACGATGCCGCGCAGAAGGTGCTGGTCGAGCATGGCACCAAGATCAGCCAGCCGTCCTACGAGCTGCGCCGTGCGCTGGACTTGATGGGCGAGAAGTTCGCCCGCGAGTGGTCGTCCAAGGCCGGTGTCGATGGTGCTGCCGCCTTGCTGAACTACTACTTCCCCAAGAAGTAAACCCTTGGCATGTGCCTGCGGGCCTGCATGCCTGCCCCGGTGCACCAGAGATCAAAAAACCGCCGATGCGCCTGTCAAGGGCAGCGGCGGTTTTTGCATGCTGGCGCTGCGATTTACTTGGCGTAGATATGCGCAATCTCGGTGGCGAACTTCTGCATGAGCTGCGGGCGGCGCAGCTTGAGCGTAGGCGTCATCAAGCCGTTGTCGATGGTCCAGGGTTCGGTGACCAGGTAGACGGCGCGCGGCACCGCATACTTGGCAAGGCCCTGGCACTGCGCGGCGATGCGCTCCAGCGCGATCTTGCGCACGGCGCTGGCCTGCAGGCTGACGCTGTTGTCCGGGTCCAGACCCAGGCTGGTGGCCAGCTGCTTCCATTCTTCGCGGTTGACGACGGTGACGCAGGCGATAAAGGGCTGGTGCTCACCGACGACAAAGCTTTGCTCGAACAGCGGATCGGCGCAGAGCGCCTGCTCGATATCCGAGGGCGGCACCTTCTCGCCGGTGGCGGTGACGATGATCTCCTTGATGCGGCCCACGATGCGCACTTCGCCACCTACCAGCTCGGCCTGGTCGCCGGTGCGCAGCCAGCCGTCGTCAGTAAAGGCCTGGCGCGTGTCTTCCGGGCGGCCCCAGTAACCCATCATGATATTGGGGCCGCGTGCCTGCAGTTCCTTGTTCTCGCCAATGCGCACTTCCATGCCATCGAGGGGCTTGCCCACCGTGGATGGGTCGTTGTGCTGCAGCGAGTTGGCGGTCAGCACCGGCGAAGTCTCGGTCATGCCAAAGCCCTGCAGCACATTCAGGCCCAGGCCCAGAAAGCTGTGCGACACCACCGAGGGAATGGCCGCGCCGCCGGTCACGGCAATGCGCAGCCGGCCGCCAAACAAATCCAAAATGGGCTGGGCCACTTTTTTCTGCAGCAGCGACCAGGGCAGCCAGCGCGCCCAGCCGCCTTGCGGTGCATCGGTATTGGCCAGGCCATGGGCCTGGCAGTGGCGCGCCCAGCCTTTGGAGACGGCTGCGGCAAAGAGCGCGCGCTTGAGGGCCGACCTGGTGAGCTTTTCCTGGATCTTGGCGTAGATGCGCTCGTAGATGCGGGGCACGGACACCAGGATGGTGGGGCGGATGCTGAGCATGTCCTCGGCCAGCAGCGCGACCGAGCGGGCATAGACCACCGTGCTGGCGACTGCCATCGGCAGGTAGTAGCCGCAGCTGCGCTCAAAGGTGTGCGATACCGGCAGAAAGGACAGAAAGACATCGTCCTGCGTTGGCACGACACGGCCGAGCACCGCCTTGACGTCGCTCAGCACATTGTGGTGGCTCAGCATCACGCCCTTGGGCTTGCCGGTGGTGCCGCTGGTGTAGACGATGGCGGCCATATCCTGCGCTTCTGGCGCCTGGTGGGTCTGTGATGGGGTGCTGTTGCCATCGGCCTCGGCCAGCCAGTCCTGCAGACGGACCAGGCGCGGCAGACCTTCGCTGCTGGCCAATACCGGGATCGCTGCTTGCTGCGGGTCATCGATCACCACGCAGCGCAGCGCGGGCAGCGGCGTGCCAGTCGCCACGATCTGCTCCCAGGTCTCCAGGCGGTTGATGAGCAGCAGCGAGGCGGCCGCATCGGCCAGGATAAAGGCGATATTGCCGGGGTTGTCATTGGCATGCAGCGGCACGGTGGCGCAGGCCTGGGCCATGCCGGCCTGGTCGATACAGATGGCGTGCACGCTGTGCGTCAGCAAGGTGGCAATGCGTGCGCCTCGCGCCAGCTGCAGGCCTTGCAGCGCCTGGCCCCAGCGTGCGACCTGGGCCTGCATATCGGCCCAGCTGAACGATTGCCAGGCATCCGTTGCGCTATCAAACCAGCGGTAGGCTTCGCGCTCAGGGCTGTGGTTGCAGCGGTAGGCAAACAGCGCGGGCAGGGTGGTCAGGGCGCTAAGCTCAGGGGCCAGCGGCGCTGGAAGTTGGGCGTTCATATCTCTGTCGTTCTCCTCGGGTGTCATCATCGCATTGGCGCGCCGTGGTTTGGGCCATTTGCGGGCCGGATGGCCTGCGGGCTTGCTGCGATTTGCAACGAGGCGATTGTCTGCAGCGCGCGGCGGCAGACGCTGAAATTTGGATGCGTATGCGATTTTTATACCTCAGGGGTATCAATATTTGATACTTCTATCGCGTGCAGAGCTTGGAATGCGCTCGTACAGGCACGGTGCAGCGGTCGCCGTTCAGCGGCTGCTGGATGGCGCTGCCCGCTGGCCTTCGCTGCTGGCAGATGCGGCATCCGGCGCCTGCTGTGACTGGTCTGCAGCGCCGGTACTGCCCGCAGAATCGGCTTGGGGCACGCCACCGAGCAGGTAGTGCAGGCACAGGGCCAGCAGTGCTGCGCCAGCGGCCCACCAGCAGGGGTACCAGCGCGCGGCGTCGCTGTAGCCGTCGGGGTTGCTATCCCGGCGGGCGTTGGCGCCTTCGCGTGGATCGCAGGCCAGGTCAAAGCGCGGGTCATGGGCGGGCCCAGGCTGCGGCTGCTCGGGCAGGCTGGGGTCGGCCCGGGCCAGCTCGGCATCGTCGATCAGTGGCGCGCGCTCCCATTCCTCCAGCGCGCGGCGTGCGGCGGCCCAGTCGGCATCGTCCACCAGCAGACGCACCAGGCTGCCGGCGGGCAGCTCGCCGATCGCGCCTTGCAAATGCTCGCCACTGACAAAGCTGGTGATGCCGTGCTGGCGCAGCACGTCTTGCAGAACATGGGCTTGTACGGCACTGGCCGGTTCATAAACAGTGCGCATCTTGGGTCTCCTGTTGCGGCTAGGGATCCTCTGCAAAATCCTCGCCCAATGGGATGGACGCGGATCGCCCGAGTCCGCGTCTACACCACGGCAGGGAGTTTTGCAGAGGGTCTCTTGGTCATGCAAATACTATAGCGTCTGTTGCTTTGTGGCTATGGCGGCATGACCTGCATCAAGCAAAAGTAGGCCGATCGGCAACCGGCCTGGTGGGCTGCGCGCTTTCCCTAGTCAGGGTGGGCAAAGCGGGTGGTATGTTGGTGCCTGGGGCGGTTTTTTTGGCCGCATTCAGAACCCGTTTTTGGAACAGGAGACTTTGGATGATGCACCCTGCTTGGCGTTTTCGTCTCTCCCCCCTCTGGCTGGCCGCTGGCCTGGCTGCTGGCAGTGGCATGGCCCAGGCCGCTTGCCTCGATGACGCCCAGGTCGCGCAGTGGCTGCAGGCCTATGAGGCCAAGCAGCCCGTGCCTTCGGCCGCCGCGATGACCGAGGCCGATGGCAAATGCAGCCGCAACAAGCTCAACGCCGCCTGGCTGGCCCAGGGCAAAAAGCCCATTGGCTACAAGGCGGGGCTGACCAGCGCGGCGATGCAAAAGCGCTTTCAAACCGACAAGCCGGTATGGGGTGTGCTCTACGAGGGCGCGCTGCTGCCCAACCGCAGCACCGTGCCTGCCGCCTTTGGCGCACGCCCGATGTTTGAGGCGGATATGCTGGTGCGCGTCTCCAGCAGTGCCATCAACCGCGCGACTACGCCGCTGCAGGTGCTTAACAACATCGACCGCATCGTCCCCTTTATCGAGTTGCCCGACCTGGTCGTGGAGAACCCCGCACAGCTCGATGGCGCGGCCGTCGAGGCGATGAATGTAGGCGCGCGCATGGGCGTGATGGGCAACGCCATGCCCGTGCCACAGTTCCGCGCCGAGCGCTATGCGCTGTTGAATGCACTGCAGAGCATGCAGGTCGATATCACCGACCAGAGCGGCGCGCGGCTGGGTGGCGGGCGCGGCGGCGACCTGATGGGCCAGCCGCTCAATGCCGTGGTCTGGCTCGCGCAAGCCCTGCAGGCCGAAGGCCAGCGCCTCAAGGTGGGCGACTGGATCAGCCTGGGTTCGTACTCGGCCTTGATGCCGCCCCAACCCGGGCAGCAGATCCGCGTGGATTACAAGGGCTTGGTCGGGGCGCAGCCGGTAGAGTTGCGCTTTGAGTAACCAAGCTCGGCATCAGGCCTATGCGAAGGAAGGCTCTGCCAAGTTGGCAGGGCCTTTTTTCCTCGGGATGCTCTGCAAAACCCTCGCCAAGCGGGATGGACGCGGATCGGGATGAGCAGCAAGGCGTCTTTTGCAGTCAATAGCGAGCTATTGACAAGGAGGACAACGTAGCGGATCGCCCGAGCCCGCGTTCAGACCACGGCAGGGAGTTTTGCAGAGGGTCCCTAGGTGACCGACATGCCCCGTTGTGAATGGGCAATGGCTGATAATCAGCCGGCCCTGTTCCCCAATTGCGCCCATGCCGGCTGGCTGGGCAACGATGTATGTCTGACGCCTCACCCCGCTCCAAAGCCCATCTCCCCGCCGAATTGTCCATGCCTGCCGATGTGATCGCCGAGCTGACTCCCACGATGCGCAGCGTGGTTGAGCGCATGGCCCGCGCCCAGCACACCCCCATGTGGGAGATGACGGTGCAAGAGGCGCGCCAAGCCTACGGCATTGGCGCCGGGGTGCTGGAGATTGCCAAGCCCGCACTCGCACGCGTTGAGGACTTGCACATCCCGGCGCGCGATGGTTTTCAGATCCCGGCGCGGCTCTACGCCGCCAGCTGGGACCCGCTGCAGCCGATGTTACTCTTTACCCATGGCGGGGGCTTTACGATCGGCAGCGTGGACACGCATGACACGCTGTGCCGCGAGCTGGCCCACCTGGCTGGCTGCATGGTCGTCTCGGTGGACTACCGCCTGGCGCCCGAGCACCGCTTTCCGACTGCCAGCAATGATGCCTGGGATGCCTTGCAGTGGCTGGCGGCCGAAGGCATGGCGCTGGGGGCCGATACCGGCCGCCTGGCCGTGGGTGGCGACAGCGCAGGCGGCACCTTGGCAGCAGTCAATGCGATTCTCGCGCGCGATGCCGGTATCGACCTGGCCTTGCAGCTGCTGATCTACCCCGGTTGCGCGGCGCACCAAGATACGCCCTCGCATGCGCGCTACAGCCAGGGGCCCATTCTGACCAAGCCGATGATCAGCTGGATGTTCAGCAACTACCTGCGCACGCTGACCGACCGCGACGACTGGCGCTTTGCGCCCTTGCTGGCGCCGGATCTGCGCGGCCTCGCGCCTGCCAGCATCCATCTGGCGCAATGCGATTCACTGGTCGATGAGGGCGTGATGTATGCCGAGCGCCTGCGTGCTGCCGGTGTCGACGTGGACCTGCACACCTATGCCGGCGTGGCGCATGAATTTGTCAAGATGGGCCGCGCGCTCAAGGAAGCGCGGGCCTGCCATGCGCAGATGGCCCAGGCGCTGCGTGCGGCCTTTGACTGAGGGCGGCCCTGCTGCCGAACCGCCTCTAGATTGACCATATTGTGAGTACAGAAAAGACCATGAGCACCTCTTCCCAGACCCTGTTTGACACCCCCGCCCGCAGCCTGGCCGATTTCCGCTGCCGCAGCCGCCAGCGCGTGCGCTGGTCCGAGGTCGATCTGCAGAAAGTGGTCTTCAACGCCCATTACCTGAGCTATGTGGATATTGCCATGTCCGAATACTGGCGCCAGCTGGCCGTGCCTTACGAGGAGGGCATGCAGCGCCTGGGCGGCGAGCTGTTCCTGCGCGCCTCGCAGCTGGAGTTCCATGCCTCGGCACGCCTGGACGATGTGATCGACATCGGCCTGCGCGTGGCCAAGCTGGGCAATACCTCGGTGCAGTACGAGGCGGCGATCTACTGCGCTGGCACTTTGCTGGCCACGGCCACCATGGTCTATGTGTTTGCCGACAGCGCCCAGCAGCCCCAGCCGCTGCCCGAGGCCTACCGCCGCATGGTGCAGCGCTTTGAAGCGGGCGAAGAGATGGTGGAACTGAAGACCGGCAGCTGGAATGTACTGGGCCAGGAGGCGATGCGCCTGCGCATGCAGGTCTTTGTGCGCGAGCAGGGCATTCCTGCCGAGATCGAGGCCGATGCCTTTGATGTGAGTGCGCTGCATGCGGTCGCGCTCAACGGCCTGGGCATGTGCGTGGCCACCGGCCGCATGCTGCCCAGCGCGCAGGAAAAAAACCGGGCCGATGCGATGCGCATTGGCCGCATGGCCGTCGCCAAGCCGCTGCGCGGTGGCAGTCTGGGCCGCCAGGTGCTCGATGCCTTGGTCGATGCCGCTGCGCGCCAGGGCAAGCGGCAGGTGGAGCTGCATGCGCAGCGCACAGCGGAGAACTTCTACCGCCGCGCTGGCTTCAGCGTTGTGGGCGAGCCCTATGAGGAAGCAGGCATTGCCCATATCTCGATGCAAAAAACGCTGCGCTGATCAATGGCGGGCCGCTTGTCTTGCCAATGGGGCTATGCAGCGGTTTGATAACTTGACCAATAAAAAGCCGGGTCTGGTTTCCCAGACCCGGCAAGTGTGATGGTCAAGATGCGCTTGAGTAGTTGTTCCGTCATGCTTGCAGGGGCTGCTTGAAAGGCTCCTGCTTGCAAAGTCCCGCAATTTTAGCAAATTGCAGCGCAAATGCCATAAAAATTCTGTAACGGCTGCCGGGGGGCCTTTTTTGACTGAGAAATTGTCGTATTTGTGATGAAGCAGACAGTTACCACTGTCGTGGAACATCACAAATAGGCGATCAGATGTCTTCCTTGAGCGTATAGGGCAGGCTCAGTAGCTGCAAGGCCGCGCCGGTGCTGCTGCCCAGGTGCAACGGCTCGCTGGCGGCCGTAATCTGCATCGAGACCAGGGCCTCAAAGCCCGATGCGCTGGCAGCGGCCTGCACCACGGTGCCCACTGGCTGGCTGTCGTCGCTGGCGGCAAAGACCTCCTGGCCCGGCTGGGGCTGCGCGGCCGAGGCGAGCCGGTACATGCGGCGCTTGAGCGTGCCGCGGAACTGGCTGCGTGCGACGACCTCCTGGCCGGGGTAGCAGCCTTTTTTGAAGCTCACGCCATCGACCGATTCAAAGTTCAGCATCTGGGGCACAAAGGCATCGACCACCGGCGTGGTGATCAGCGGCACGCCCGCCTGCACCATCGACAGCTGCCAAGCCTGCGGCGCAATGGCCGGGCTGCCTGAGATTTGCGTGGGCAGGGCGCTGGCGGCGGGGGCGGCGAGCAGTGCGCGGCTCTCGCCTTCGGCGGCATAGAGGCGCACCATCGACGCATCGCCCAGCGCCAGCACCTGCCAGGGCGCCAGGCTGCGGGCCTCGGCGGGCACAGCATCACCGGCCAGGCCCAGCAGTTGCACGGCCTCGGTGGCGTCGCTCAGCTTGCACTTGGCGCGCAGCACAAACATCGACAGACGCTTGAGCGTGGCGGGCAGCACATCGCGGCTGGTGATGAGCCAGAACTCGTCTGCGCTGCGTTTGATCACGATAAAGCTGGCCTGCATGCGGCCCTTGGCCGACAGAAAAGCCGCCAGCCTGGCCTGGCCCACGGGCAGCAACTGCACATCATGGCTGAGCTGGCCCTGCAAGAAGCTGGCGGCATCGGCGCCCTCGGCGCGGATCACGCCCAAATGCTGGAGCGAAAGGTGTCCCTGTAATGCTTGAGTCATGGGGTGAATTATGATGCTCGCTCCATTGCACGGAGGCGGTAGGGTTGTGAAGCGTTTATTCAAGTTGATTGTTGTGCTGGCACTGGCCGCTGCCGGTGCGGGCTATGTCTGGCTGAACCAGCCACTGGTCCTGGGCAAAGGCGGCGCCACCGTGGAGCTGGAGATTGAGCCGGGCACCTCGCCGCGTGCCGTCGCCCAGGCGGTGCGGGCCGTGGGCATCGAGGTGAACCCCGATCTGCTGTACTGGTGGTTCCGCCTCTCGGGCCAGGACCGCAAGATCCGCGCGGGCAACTACGAGATACCCGCCGGCACGTCGCCGCGCAGCCTGCTGGCGCGCCTGGTGCGCGGTGAAGACAGCCAGCGCGTGCTGACCATTGTCGAAGGCTGGAACCTGCGCCAGATGCGTGCGGCCATGGCCAGGGAAGAGCACCTGCGCCACGACACGGCAGCGATGACGCCCGAAGAGATCATGGCAGCGCTGGGCCGGCCCGATATGCCGGCCGAAGGCCGGTTTTTCCCCGACACCTATGCATTTTCCAAGGGCAGCAGCGACCTGGCCTTGATGCGCCGCGCGATGCTGGCGATGGACAAGCGGCTCGAAGCGGTCTGGTCGCTCAACCCCTCGGACAGCCCGCTCAAGAGCCCGCAGGATTTGCTGACGCTGGCCAGCATTGTTGAGAAGGAAACCGGTAAGGCAGAGGACCGGGCGATGGTGGCGGGGGTTTTCATCAACCGCCTGCGCATCGGCATGCTGCTGCAGACGGACCCGACCGTCATCTACGGCCTGGGTGAAAAATTCGATGGCAATCTGCGCAAGCGCGACCTGCAGACCGATACGCCCTGGAACACCTATACCCGCGCTGGCTTGCCACCCACACCGATCGCCATGCCCGGCAAGGCCTCGCTGATGGCCGCCATCCAGCCTGAGAACACCAAGGCGCTGTACTTTGTCGCCAAGGGCGATGGCAGCAGCCATTTCAGCCAGAGCCTGGACGAGCACAACCGTGCGGTAAACACCTATATCCGCGGCAAGTAGTCGCGGGCACTGGCGAAAGCCGGACTGTTGAGCAAAGCCAGCCATAGCGCTGGCTTTTTCGTTTCAGCGCGGGCAGGGGGGCCGGCGTGTTATGGGCTGCCGCTGCCCAACGCCTCGGTGTAGAACGCGTAGCGCCCCCGGCCCTGCTGCTTGGCCTGGTAGAGCGCCCTGTCGGCCTTGCGCAGCAGGCCGTCCGGGTCTTGCGTGTCAGAGGGCTGGGTCAACAGGGCAATACCCACGGACACGCCGATGCTGACGCGCTGGCCTTCGATCACATAGTCGGCGCTGAGCTTGTCGATCACCCGCTGGGCCAGGCTGGCAGCGGCTTGCGCCGAGGAGGCGTTTTGCACGATGCAAAATTCGTCACCGCCCATGCGCACCACCAGGTCGGTGTCGCGCAGCAGCTCACGCAAGCGCTCGGCCACCGCGCACAACAGCGCGTCGCCAGTGGCGTGGCCGAGGGTGTCATTGACCTGTTTGAAGCGGTCCAGGTCCAGATACAGCAAGGCGCCTGCGGTGCCGCCCGGCGAGCAGATCGGCTTTTGCAGCAGACTGCGGTTGGGCAGGCCGGTGAGCGGGTCATGCAGCGCCAGGTAGGCGACCTCGGCCTGCGCACGCTTGCGGTCATCCACATCTTCGAGCACGCCCAGCCATTCGCTGATGCGCTGCTGCTCGTCCACAATGGCGGCGCCCCGGGCGCGCATCCAGCGCCAGGCGCCGTCCTGGGTGCGCAGGCGCAACTCCACATCCAAGGTGTGGCGGGGGTCCGTCAACAGCGGCACCGCCTGGTTTTGCAGCTGCGCGGCGTCCTCGGGGTGCACATGGCGCAGCCAGCCCAGCTGCAGCGCCTGCGCATCGGGCGTGCCACCCAGGGCCTGCCAACCGACGATGGACAGCGCGCGGCCTTTGGCATCGAGGCTCCACTGCACCGACGCACCGGCATGGGCCAGGGTGCGCGCGCGCTGCTCGCTGGCGGCCAGCGCAGCGGCTGCCTGCTTTTGCGCAGCCAAGGTCGACTCGATGCGCGCGCGTGCGCGGCTGAGGCTCTGGCGCAGGATCTCGTACTCCTGCACCACCAGCACCTGGCCGCCACCGGTGGCCGCGGCATAGGAGGCGCCGGTGCGCGTGCTGATGGTCAGCTGGCGGATGGGGCGCAGCAACTGGCGTGAGACCCAGGCGCACAGCAGGCCCGCAATGGCCAGCGCAAAAAGGCTGGCCAGCACGATATGGGTGACCGGTGTTTGCCAGCGGGCGTTGAAGGCTTCCAGTGGCTCACCGGCCACCACCACCCAGCCGGGCGTCTTGGGCAGCTGGTAGAAGCTGAAGATCACCTGGCCGCCATCGGCCCGCAGGGCCTCGAAGCTGCCCCGGTTGGCACCCACGGCCTGCAGCCTGGCCCAGTCGGGCACGGTGGTGCCGATAAAGCGCTCGGCCTGGGCCGAGCGCGCCAGTATCCGGCCCTCGCCATCGGTGATGGCTATCAGCACACTGTCGCTGGCCTGGCTGGGCGCGATGCTCACCATCTCAGCCGGTGGTGTGGTCAGCACCAGCACCTGGGGCGATGCAGCGCCCAGGCGCACGGCCATCGCCACTGCGGCCTGGCCGTCCTGGAAAAAAAGCTGTGAAAAAGCCGGCGCACTGCTGCGCAGCGCCTCCTGGGCCAGTGCCAGCTGCACGGGCAGCAACGCAGGCGCTGCCGTCGAGGCCATGTCCGCTTGGGTCTGGCCGGGGCGCAGCAGCACCAGGCTGCTGGGCGCGGCCATGCCGGTCAGCCGCAGCCAGCGGTCCAGCGTGCGGGGCGATGAGAAGTCGCCGTCCGCCGCAAAGGACTGCAGCATGCCGGCGCGGTTGAGCAGATCAGACTCGGCCGCCTGGCCCAGGTTGCTGGTGATGTCCAGCATGCGGTTGAGGCTGCTGTCTCGGTAGGACTGGGCCACATGCTGCACCGTGTAGATGCCCGCGGCCAAGATGGGCAGCGCTGCTGCCAGCATCAGCAGCACCAGGTAGGTGCTCAGCGAGCGCGCACCGGCCACCATGGGCTCCAAGGCAGGGCCATTGGTGTCCATTCCTTCAGCGGGCAAAAGGGTCTGGGCAGATGATGCGGGCATGGGTGGGGCTGGACCCTTTCCCACGGCGCTGGGCCGGAGGCGGACACGGGTGCAGCTGGGGGCTGGAAAGAGGCCGACTGGATTATCGGGGGTGGTCCGGGGCTTTTTCAGCGACAGCGAGTGACTCTGACAATTGTTATAGGAGTGGTTTGCCTCTGCCTCAGCAGCCTCACGAGGGCGATGCCGGGTCTGTCACTTATTCACAACGGTCCAAGCCAAGTCAAGCCCAGTTGGAGGCCAGCATGGCCAAGCCCGCCAGGGTCAGCAGGCCCAGCACCACGCGCTTGAAGGCCACATCGCTGATGCGTTCATACAGGCGCGCTCCCCACAGCGAGGGCAGCACCATGGCCGGCAGCGCCACCGCCAGCTGCGGTAGTATGCGCTGGCTCACCAGCCCGGTGGCCACATAGCTGGCAAAGGTGACGGCCAGCATCGTGAGGTTGAAGTTCTGGATCACCTGGCGCTGGGTGTCGCGCGCCATGCCGGTGATCTGGCACCACAGGGTGGGCACCACGCCCGAAAAACCACCCAGCGCCGCCATGGCCCCACCGGCCAGCCCCGCCAGCCCATTGGCCAGCGCACGCCCAGGGCCTCGGCTGAGCCGCCCCGATGCGATGCCGCCCAGCCGGTGGGAGAAGGCCATCAGCGGGCAGAAGATGACCAGCAGCGCGCCCAGCACGGTCTTGAACAGCTGGGCATCGAGCATGGGCAATAGCTTCAATCCCAGCGGCAGGCCGCACAGCCCACCCAGCACAAACGGCCACAGCATGCGCCCGTCAAAGCCGCGCCGCACCTTGAGCGCCTGGATGATCTGCCCGCACAGGCCGCCAAACACCGCCAGCACCGCCGCGAGCGCGGGCTCCAGGGTCCAGGCCCACAGGGCCATGGCCGTCATGCTGTAGCCAAAGCCCGAGAGGCCCTGCACAAAGCCGGCGAGCGCTGCGCCCATGGCGATGACGAGGATGCTGTCCATGCCGAGAAGTCTCCGCGCTCGGGTGCAGTCCCGGGCTGATTTTTGCTGATGGAGGAAGAGGCGTAAAAAAGCGACCCGGTGGGTCGCTTCGGAAGAAGCCCGAGGGCTATCTTAAGACTTAAGCCGAGGTGCCGTAGCTGTCCAGCGGCACGCAGCTGCAAAACAGGTTGCGGTCGCCATAGACGTTGTCGACGCGGCCCACGGGGCTCCAGTACTTGGCGCGGCGCAGCGCAGGCACGGGGTAGGCGGCGGCTTCACGGCTGTAGCTGTGGCTCCATTCGCTCGCCAGCAAGGTCTCGGCGGTGTGGGGCGCGTTCTTGAGCAGGTTGTCATCCTGCGCGGCACGGCCCGCTTCAATGTCGGCGATCTCGCCACGGATGGCGATCATCGCTGCGATGAAACGGTCCAGCTCGTACAGGCTCTCGCTCTCGGTGGGCTCGACCATCAAGGTGTTGGGCACCGGGAACGACAGGGTCGGCGCGTGGAAGCCGTAGTCGATCAGGCGCTTGGCGACGTCCTCGGCCATCACGCCGCAGCTGTCCTTGAAGTGGCGCAGATCCAGAATGCATTCATGGGCCACATGGCCGTGCTCACCGGCGTACAGCGTTGGGAAGTGGGCTTCGAGGCGCTTGCTGATGTAGTTGGCGTTCAGAATCGCCGTCTCGGTGGCGCGCTTGAGGCCGGGCTCGCCCATCATGCGGATGTACATCCAGCTGATCGGCAGCACGGCGGCATTGCCCAGCGGCGCGGCGCTCACGGCCCCCACCTTGCCGGGCACGCCCGCCGTGGCATGGCCGGGCAGGAAGGGCACCAGGTCTTCGACCACGCAGACGGGGCCGACGCCGGGGCCGCCACCGCCGTGGGGGATGCAGAAGGTCTTGTGCAGGTTCAGGTGGCTGACATCGCCGCCGAACTCGCCCGGTGCGGCCAGGCCGACCTGGGCGTTCATGTTGGCGCCATCCACATAGACGCGGCCGCCATGGCTGTGCACCAGCTGGCACAGCTCCTTCACCTGGGTCTCGAACACGCCGTGCGTGCTGGGGTAGGTGATCATGATGCAGGCCAGGTTGGCGCTGTGCTTTTCGCAGGCCAGTTGCAGGTCTGCCATGTCCACATTGCCGTTCTCATCGCACTTGGTGACCACCACCTGCAGGCCCACCATCTGCGCGCTGGCCGGGTTGGTGCCGTGGGCGCTGCTGGGGATCAGGCAGATATTGCGGTGCGCCTGGCCCTTGGAGGCGTGGTAGGCCTTGATGGCCAGCAGGCCGGCATACTCGCCTTGCGATCCGGCATTGGGCTGCAGGCTGATGCCGGCGTAGCCGGTGGCCTGGCACAGCCATTCGCGCAGCTGGGCATCGAGCAGCGCATAGCCTTGCAGTTGCTCGGCCGGTGCAAACGGGTGCATGTTGGCAAACTCGGGCCAGGTGATGGGGATCATCTCGCTGGTCGCGTTGAGCTTCATCGTGCAGCTGCCCAGCGGAATCATGCTGCGGTCGAGCGCCAGGTCCTTGTCCGACAGGCTGCGGATGTAGCGCAGCATCGCGGTCTCGGAGTGGTGGGTGTTGAAGACCGGGTGGGTCAGGTAGGCGCTCGTGCGCTGCAGGCCTTCGGGGATCAGCGAGGTGCTGCCTTCGTCCATCGCCTCGATATTGGGCAGGGCCTGGCCGGGCTGGGCGAAGATGCTCCAGATCAGTTCCACATCGGCGCGGCTGGAGGTTTCATCCAGGCTGATGCACAGGTACTCGCCCCAGGCCTTGCGCAGGTTGGCGCCCTGGGCCAGCGCGCGCGCCAGGATGGCGTCGGTGGCGTCCTTGGTGTGCAGCGACAGGGTGTCGAAAGCGCTGTCATGGTGCCGGGCGCTGAAGCCCAGCGCCGCCAGGCCACGGCTCAAGATGGCGGTGAGGCGTGCCACGCGCTGGGCAATGCGCTTGAGGCCGGCCGGGCCGTGGTAGACCGCGTACATGCTGGCGATCACCGCCGGCAGCACCTGGGCGGTGCAGATGTTGGAGGTGGCTTTTTCGCGGCGGATGTGCTGCTCGCGCGTTTGCAGCGCCAGGCGGTAGGCCGGGTTGCCATGCACATCGACGCTGACGCCGACCAGGCGGCCTGGCAGCGAGCGCTTGTAGTCGTCGCGGCAGGCCATGAAGGCGGCGTGCGGGCCGCCGGCGCCCATGGGCATGCCAAAGCGCTGGCTGTTGCCCACGACGATGTCGGCACCCCATTCACCGGGCGGGGTGATCAGCGTCAGCGCCAGCAGGTCGGTAGCCACAATCGCGGCAGCCTGCTTGGCGTGGATGGCATCAACGTCGGCCTTCCAGTCGACGATCCAGCCGCTCGAGGCCGGGTACTGGATGACGGCGGCAAACAGCTCACCGGCCAGCGCAGATTCCCATTCGTCCTTGCTGTTGGCCACCAGCACCTCCAGGCCCAGCGGCTGGGCGCGCGTCTGGATGACCTCGATGGTCTGGGGATGCAGATCGCCTGCCAGCACGATGCGGTTGCTCTTGGACTTGACCGAGCGCTTGGCCAGGGTCATGGCCTCGGCAGCGGCCGTGGCTTCGTCGAGCATCGAGGCGTTGGCGATGGGCATGCCGGTCAGGTCGCAGACCATGGTCTGGAAGTTGACCAGTGCTTCCATGCGGCCTTGCGAGATTTCGGCCTGGTAGGGCGTGTAGGCGGTGTACCAGGCGGGGTTCTCCAGGATGTTGCGCAAAATCACGCCGGGCGTGAAGGTGCCGTAGTAGCCCTGACCGATAAAGCTCTTGAGCACCTGGTTCTTGCTGGCCAGGGCCTTGAGCTCGGCCAGCGCATCCGCTTCGGTCACGGGCTCGGGCAGGTCCATGGGCTTGCTGCGCACGATGGAGGCGGGCAGCACCTTGTCGATCAGCGCATCGAGCGAGGGCAGGCCCAGTGCTGCCAGCATGCTGGCCTCGTCGGCGCTGCCGGGGCCAATGTGGCGGGCGATGAATTCACTGGCGTTTTCCAGCGCGGCGAGGGGCTCTTTGGAGGGCATCAGCATGGTCCGAAGCGGTGTAGTGGGAGAGGGTGATGGCTGGCGCCGTATCAAAGAGCGCTGGCAGCGAGGAAAAAAGTGGGTCAGCCCGAGGGCTGGCCTGCTGGTGGCCTGCAAAATGTTCAGTGGCAGACCAGCAGCAGGGCCAGGTCGTCAGGCGTTGGCGGCGAAGTCGTTGTAGGCGGTCTCGTCGAGCAGCGCGTCGAGCTGGGACACATCGCTCAGCTTGACCTTGAAGAACCAGCCGCTGTTGAGCGGGTCGGAGTTGGCAAGCGAAGGGTCATTGCGCAGTGCTTCGTTGACTTCGACGATCTCACCGGTCACGGGCATGAAGACGTCGGCAGCGGCCTTGACGGACTCGACCACACCGGCCACATCGCCCTGGTTGAACGAGGCGCCGACTTCCGGCAGGTCGACAAACACCACATCGCCCAGCGCGTCTTGCGCATGGACGGTGATGCCGACGATGGCGGCGTTGGTGTCGGCGCTGTTGATCCATTCGTGGTCGCGGGAGAACTTGATCGTCATAGGAATACTCCAGTTTTGTAGGCGTGAATTGTGCTCGGGCGGGTGCAGAAAGCCGCACCCAGCAGCTACTTTAGCCGCGGAAATAGCGGGGAGGGACAAAAGGCATGGCTGCCACCTCGACCGGGACGGGTTTGCCGCGCACCATTGCATGCAGCTGGGTGCCGATGGCCGCCAAAGCGGGCTCCACATAGGCCATCGCAATGGGCTTGTCGATGGTCGGGGCCAGCAGGCCGCTGGTGGTCACACCCACGACCTGGCCAGCCAGGCTGCGAATCTCGACCTGCTCGCGCACGGGGATGCGTTCTTGCGCGACCAGGCCGACGCGCTTGCGCGTCAAGGTGGCCGGGTTGTCGATCTGGGCGAGCACCTTGTCAGCACCGGGAAAGCCGCCTGCGCGGGCACCGCCCGTGCGGCGCACTTTCTGGATCGCCCAGTTGAGGCCGGCTTCGGGTGGGGTGGTGGTGGCATCGAGGTCGCTGCCGTAGAGGCACAGGCCCGCTTCCAGGCGCAGCGAGTTGCGCGCGCCCAGGCCAATGGGCTGCACCTCGGGCTGGGCCAGCAGCTTGCGCGCCAGCGCCTCGGCCTCATGGCCGGCCACCGAAATCTCGAAACCGTCCTCGCCGGTGTAGCCGCTGCGGGTGATAAAGCAGGCAATGCCGTCCACGTCGAAGTCGCCACCGGTCATGAACACCAGTTGCTCGACGCCGGGCGCCAGACGGGCGAGGGCCGTGGCCGCCTGGGGGCCTTGCAGCGCCAGCAGGCCCTGGTCGGGCAGTGGCAGCACCTGGCAGCGCTGGCCGATGCGTTCGCGGATCAGCGCCATATCTGCCACCTTGCAGGCGCCGTTGACGATGACGAACAGCTCTTGCTCCGAGACACGAAAGAACATCAGGTCATCGACAATGCCGCCTTCGTCATTGAGCAGCAGGCCGTAGCGCTGCTTGCCAATGGCCAGGTCGATCACATCGACAGGCACCAGGGTCTCGAAGGCAGCGGCCGCGTCGGGGCCGATCAGGCGCAGCTGGCCCATGTGCGAGACATCAAACAGGCCCGCTGCCGCGCGGGTGTGCTTGTGCTCGGCGATCAGGCCTTGCGGGTACTGCACGGGCATGGAATAGCCGGCAAAGGGCACCATGCGGGCACCCAGCTCGATATGCAGGGCGTTCAAAGGGGTGGACAGCAGGGCGGATGCGTTGGCGGACATGGACTCTCCAGGGCAAATAACAGGGCATGCAGCCGTTGCCGGTTGCACGCTGTTTGCCCTGCTGTCCGCTTTACCTGAGAGATTCACCCGCCGCTTTGAGGCCTGGGGGCTTGCTCCTTCGGTGGATGGCGTCCAGGCGCCATCTCTCTCCAGCTGGGAACGCCGGCAGGCTCATGCTGCGCGGCGGGCGCCAGTCCTTTTGCCTGAGCGTTCAGCAGCTGCATCTGCAGTAGCCTGCGCCTTCGGCGGCCGCGCTGCGCGTTGGGAACCAACGGGGGCGACTCTCTCCTGACTGCCGCGATTCTAGCGGGAACTGACCGCCCGTGCCTGTAAAAGGCTGCGCCAACCCACAAAAAAGCCACCGGCAGGCGGTGGCTCAGCGTTGGCAGCAAGCCCGATCAGCGGTAGACCAGATCGCGCAGCCCCAGCGATATGCCCGGCACATAGGTGATCACCATCAGGCACAGCAAGATCACCGCGACAAAGGGCAGCAGGTGTTTGATGATCTGGTCCAGCGATATGCGGGCTACGGTGCAGGCGGCAAACAGGTTGACGCCAAAGGGCGGCGTGATCATGCCCAGCGCCAGGTTGACGACCATGATGAGGCCGAAATGCACCGGATCAATGCCAAAGTGCATGGCCACGGGCGCCAGAATCGGCGCCAGCACGATGATGGCCGCGCTGGTCTCGATGAACATGCCGATGATGAACAGCGCCGCGTTCACGCCCAGCAGGAACATGGCCGGGCTTTGCAGCACTTCTTCGAGCCAGTGGCCAATCGCATCGGGCACGCCTGCACGGGTGATCAAAAAGGCGAACAGGCCGGCATTGGCGATGATGAACATGATGATCGACGAGGAGATGGCCGATTTGCGAAGAATCGCGTACAGGTCCCGGATCTTGATCTCGCGGTAGATCAGCACGCCCACGACCAATGCATAAAACACGGCCACAGCCGACGCCTCGGTAGGGGTAAAGACGCCGCCATAGATGCCGCCCAGGATGATCACCGGCATCAACAGCGCCCAGCCTGCTTGCAACAAGGCCTTGCCAAAGCCCAGCCGGCCTTCGCCATCGGTCTTGCCCCAGCCCTTATATTTGCAGTAGGCCCAGACAAAGAACATCAATGCGGCGCTGATCAGCAGGCCCGGGCCAAAGCCGGCGATGAACAGCTCACCAATGGACACCTCGGCGCTCACGCCATAGAGAATCATCGGAATGGAGGGCGGGATGATCACGCCCAGCTCGGCGCTGGTGGCCTGCAGTGCGGCCGCATAACTCTTGGGGTAGCCGTGCTTGATCAGCGCCGGGATCAGGATCGCGCCAATCGCAAAGGTGGTCGCGACCGAGGAGCCCGAGACCGCTGCAAAGATCATGCAGGTGAGCACGCAGGTCATCGGCAGGCCACCCTGGACGCCGCCGACAATGCTCTTGGCAAACTCCACCAACCTGCGCGAGATGCCGCCGGTCTCCATCAGGTTGCCGGCCAGAATAAAGAACGGGATGGCGGCCAGCGGAAATTTGTTGATCGCGCCAAACATCTCCTTGACCGAGATGAGCATATTGGCATTGCTGGCCTGGATGCCCAGCACGGAGGCCAGGCCGATCGACACGGCGACGGAGACAGTGAGCGCAAAGCACAGCACCATCGTGGAAAGCATCACGGCGGTCATTGCGCGTTCTCCAGTTCGGTATTTTGGGGTTCAAGCAGGTTGCCGATGACGCCGAGCACGGCAAACAGCGCGCCGACGGGCACAGCCAGGTAGGCCCAGAACATGGACAGCGATTCGAGCCCGGCCATGGTCTGCACGCCGCCTCGGCGGGCATAGTCCCAGCCCCACCAGATCAGCACGGCCAGCAGCGCCAGCGTGGCGATGCAGACAAAACCACTCAGAAGGCGGCGCATTGCCGGCGGTGCCCAGCGCTTTAAAACGTCCACACTGACCATCGCGCCTTGGCGGAAGGCCATCGGGATCGCGAGAAACACCATCCAGATCAGGCTGAAGCGGATCAGCACCTCGGTCCATTCGGCGGGCTCTTCGAGCACAAAGCGGGTGATGATCTGGAACATGCCCAGCGTGGATGCGATGGCCAGCATCAGGCAGGCGCCAGCCATGGCGATGCCCGATGTCCAGCGCTCGAAAGCAAGAAAAGCGTTTTTCATGGTGACCGGGGTGGGCAGGCGCATCAAGAGCCGCCTGGCGCCACCGTCCTTGCGCGAGTTGACACAGCAACTGCTGGCGCCTGGCCGGCGTCAGCAGCGATGGGGTACCAAAGGAGGAGCTGCGCCGGAAAGGTGCAAGCACCTTTCCTGGCGCAGGGCTTATTGGAAGTTGCGGATGCGGTCGAGGTTGGCCTTGCCGAACTGCTTTTCGAAGTCGGCATTGGTCTTGGTCAAGGTGGCGACAAACTTGGCTTTGTCGACGTTTTCGACCACCTGCATGCCCTTGGCGCGCAGCTCGGCCACGCCATTGGTGTCGTCCTGGTCCACACGGGCACGGTTGGCCTTGGTGGCAGCCTGGGCGGCCTGCACAAAAGCGGTCTTGTCGTCTGCGCTGAGCTTGTCGTAGGCGGCCTTGTTCATCACCAGGATGCAGGGCGAGTAGACGTGGCCGGTCAGGCTCAGGTGCTTTTGCACCTGGTCAAACTTGGCCGAGGTGATGACGGGCAGCGGGTTCTCCTGGCCATCAACCGTGCCCTGCTGCAGCGCGGTGAACACCTCGGGGAAGGCCATCGGCGTGGTGATGATGCCCAGCGCCTTGTAGGCCTGGATGTGGACCGGGTTCTCCATCGTGCGCATCTTCAGGCCCTTGGTGTCATCGGGGCTGTTGATGGCGCGCTTGGAGTTAGTCATGTGGCGGAAACCGTTCTCCGCCCAGGCCAGGGCCTTGAAACCCTTGCTGTCGAATTTGGCCAGCAGCTCGTTGCCGATGGGGCCATCGAGCACCGCGCGTGCATGGGCCTTGTCGCGGAACAGGAAGGGCACATCGAGAATCTTAGTCTCCGGCACAAAGTTGGGGACCGGACCGCTGGAGCTGAAGGCCAGCTCCTGGGTGCCCAGCTGCACCGCTTCGATCGACTCGCGCTCGCCACCCAGCGCGCCGTTGTAGAAAGTCTGGATTTTGTATCGGCCGCCAGTGCGCTGCTCCACCTCTTTGGCAAAGGTGTCGATGGCCACGCCCTGGTGCGAGTTCTGGGCCACCGAGATGCTGATGCGCATGGTTGTCTGCGCCAAAACAGGGCCTGCGGCCATCAGACCCATTGCTAACCCCATACCCCAGGCCAATTTCTTCATCTGCATGACGTGTCTCCCCGGCTGTGCCGAATGGTTTTGTAGGCGCCTGCGGATGCCCGCATGCGCTTTGCATTGTGGGCAAGACGGGGCCATTCGGTATTGGGGTTTTTATGATGTCGGGCAGGCGGGCTTTTCTGTTTTCTGCAGCTTTCTATCTAAGTATTTGATAAATAAATAATGTTGATGAGTAAGGCTGCAAGCAAATGTCGCCGCCTCTGTCACCGTGTGGACAGAGTGCTGGGTCTCCATCCCATCTCCCGCCACCCTGCCAGGGCATTGCGTTTGGCAGATGGGCACCCGTCAGTTTGGGTGCGGACTCAAGGGTTGAGCGCCTGCAGGCGCTCGGCGGTGCCCACATCCACCCAGCGCCCGTCATAGCGGCTGGCGCTGCAG
Source organism: Comamonas sp. JNW (assembly GCF_003105075.1). Lineage (NCBI taxonomy): Bacteria > Pseudomonadati > Pseudomonadota > Betaproteobacteria > Burkholderiales > Comamonadaceae > Comamonas > Comamonas sp. JNW. Next base: position 278,691 of record NZ_QETI01000001.1, on the reverse strand, counting down.
CGGCCCGCCTGCATCGCAGCGCGCAGCTGCTGCACCAGCGGCATCCTGGTGCCCTGCGGATTGCCCGCAGGGATATCGCAGTAGGGCGCGCTGAACAGGGTTTTTTTCAGCAGCGCGACCGAGCAGTAGGTCAGGCGCGGGCGCGGGTCGTCAGCGGCAGGGTTCTGGGCCCGGCCCTCGGCCGTCAGCACAAAGTCGCCCTTGGGGTGGTGGGACGCATTGGGCACCAGCCAGAGGTGGGCCAGGTCATCGCTGTGCGCAAAGCGCTGGCGCAGGGCCTCGTCAAACGGAAAGCCGGGGATAAACACATCGCCCGAGACCAGCCAGAAGGCATCGTCGAGCAGCGGCAGCGCGCGGCTGATGCCGCCGCTGGTCTCGATGCCGCCACCAAAATCCAGGTCCTCGCGGGAGTAGGCAATCTGCAGCTGCGCGCTGCCCAACTGGGCAAGGGCGGGCGCGGCGGGCCAGGCATCTGCCACCTGCTGGCCCAGCCAGCCGGTGTTGATCACCAGGCGCTGCACGCCGGCGCGGGCGAGCTGCTCCATGCTGTACTGCATCAGCGGTTTGCCTTGTACCGGGAGCAGGGGCTTGGGCGTATGGTCGGTCAGCGGGCGCATGCGCTCGCCACGGCCTGCGGCCAGCACCATGGCCTGGGCGCGAAAATCAAGAGGAAATGACATGGGTGATGGAGGCAAAGGGGTCGGGCGTCCAAGTGGAGAGGACCGTGCTCAACCTTTCCAGGTGAAGGGAAACTTCAGCTGTTTGAAAAAGCCATTGGGCACATAGTCGCCGAGCACGCCGTAATCGGTGGGCCAGACTTTATCGCTCTTGACGGCGGTGCCAAACATATAGTCCAGAAAGGCGAAATGGGCGGCGTAGTTCTTGTCCAGCGCCTCGGCATCCTGGCTGTGGTGCCAGTGGTGGAAGTTGGGCGTGACGATGATATAGCGCAGCGGGCCCAGCCGCACACTGACATTGGCGTGGTTGAACACCGCCTGGAAGCCGACGATGATGATGTAGGCATCGATCACCTCCTTGCTGAAGCCCAGCACATAGATGGGTGCGAGCACCAGGGTGCGGGTGATCAGCAGCTCCAGAATGTGCTGGCGCGAGCCGGCCAGCCAGTCCATGCTTTTGACGCTGTGGTGCACTGCGTGGATGCGCCAGAGCAGGGGCACCTCATGGTAGGCGCGGTGCGTCCAGTACTGCACCAGATCAGCGACGAGAATGATCAAAAACAGCGCCACCCAGAAGTTCAGATTGGCGACCCAGCCCCGGATGCCGTCATGGGCGGCCCAGCCAAAGAACTGGTGCACCATCAGGTTGGTGGCCAGCAGCACAAAGCCGACCACCATGTGGTTGACCAGAAAGTGGTGAAAGTCGGTTTGCCACTCGGGGCGGAAGACCGGTTGGTTCTTGCGCAGCGCAAACAGCTTTTCGATAAAGATGAAGATCAGCGCGCTGCCCAGCAGGTCGAGAATGAACCAGTCCAGGCCGATATAGGGTGTGTTGGTGGCAAAGCTGCCCACGGGCACCTTGTGGCCGCCCAAGAGCGCCGACAGCACCACCAGGCCAAAGGCCGAGGCGGCCAGCCAGCGCACCCGGCCCAGCACGATCAGTGCGACCGACAGGCCCCCGGCAATCACCATGCTCCAAAACAGCAGCTGGCGCATCACATCGACGTTGTAGCTGCGGCGCAGCTCAGGTGTGGTGAGATACTGCGGAAAGTGAAAGGCCAGCACACCCAAAAAGCACAGGGCCGCCAAGATCAGCGCAATGACGCCGGCCACCATGCCCTGGCCCGCGCGCAAGGCGCCATGGCTTTCAGACAGTTCGTTGAGTCGCTTAAACATAGGTGCTTATTGACCGGTCGTATGCGCTGATCTCCAAACTCTTAGGCGCATCCAGGGCGGTCTGTTGTCGTTGTTCCAGGGCGCCACTATGCCATGGCGCAGGCGCCGGGCGCGCAGGGAAACGGGCGCACAAATGCAATAGTTTTGTTACATAAGACGCGAGCGAGGGAGTCTCTGCATCACCGCTTGCCAAGCGGCATGGATGCGGATCGGGATGAGCCGCTAGGCGTCGTTTGACGGCGCGCCGCAGCTATTGCCGAGGACGACAACGCAGCGGATCGCCCGAGACGGCGTTTAGGCCACGGCAGGAAGTGGAGCGGAGGGTCCGTGAGGGCCCCGCAATGCAACAACCCCCATGGCAGCGGTAACTGCCTGGGGGCTGGTGGAGAGAGGGGCTGCCGGTAAGCAGGCTCTGCCAGAAAGAGACTTCGGTAAAAGTGTTTCGATGCAGAAAGTATGCAGGCCGGTAAGGCAAAAAATATTTTGTTTTTCTGGGTTGCTCGTCTTAATATAGAAAAATATTCTAAATTTATGGCTGGTGCAGAAAATCATGCTTCTCGATACGTTGGACCGCAAAATTCTTCGCCAGCTGCAACTCAACAGCCGCGCCAGCCTGCAAGACATTGGCCAGGCGGTAGGCTTGAGCGCCTCGCCCTGCTGGGGACGCATCAAGAAGATGGAAGAGGCCGGCGTGATCCAGGGCTATTCGGTGCGCTTGTCGCCCCAGGCGCTGGGCCTGGGCGATACGGTGCTGGTGATGGTCACCCTCGACAGCCACAGCGACAACACTCTGGAAAAGTTTGGCGAGCTGCTGGCCACCATCCCCGAGGTGGTGGAGGCGCACCTGGTTTCAGGCGAGTACGACTACCTGCTGCGCGTGGTCGTCAAGGACACCCGCGACTATGAGCGCCTGCTGCGCGAGAAGCTCTACAAGATCAAGGGCATACGCCACAGCCAGTCGAGCTTTGTGCTGCGCACGCTCAAGCACGCGGATTTGCCGCTGGGGGTGTAGCGAGCCTCCTGCATCGCAAACCCGGTGCGCATAAAAAAGCCAACTTGCAGGAGTTGGCTTTTTGCTGGGCAGGTAGCGGGGTGCTTGCGCCGGCCTATAGGGAAGGGGGAGGGCAGCAAACCGGAACTGGGGGGGCTTGCTTACTTGGTCAGGATCAGCTTGCCCAGCTTGGTGGTCTGCAAACGGTAGATGGCGCCGTTGTGCACGATGGATACCGCTTTGGCGCCTTGGAGCAGCTCACTGCTCTCCAGCGCGGCCGATTGCGTGGCATGGCCTTGGGACGCGCTGGCACTCTTGCTGGCAGCGGCAAGCGGGGTGGCGGGTAGGGCGATGGTTTGCATGGCAGTGCTCACAGGGATAAAACTGAAGCAAATGATAACGATTCGTATTCGTGAAGTCCAGTGTTTATTTGACATTTGCCATGGTAAAAGGCAAAAAGCCACGGTCGCGGCGTTGGCGACCGTGGCGGGGGCGGGCTTGTGCGGCCTCAAGGCGCGGATGGAGGCGCGAATCCCGGCGCTAATCCAGGCGCTTATCGAGGCACCTATCAAGGCGCCGCCAGGCATGAAGATGCGTCAACAGGCGCTCAGGTTGGCTGCACACCCGCATCGGCCAGCAGCTTTTTCCAGATCGGCAGCTCACGCTGCCAGTCGTCCTGAAAGCGCGCCGGGCTGTCATCGGTCAAGGGCACAAAGCCGGCCACCAGTACGCGGGCATTGACCTCGCGCGTTTGCAGTGCCTTGCGCACCTGGGCGCCCAACTGTTCGACCACGGGCGCCGGTGTGCCGCCAGTGGCCGCAATGCCCAGCCAGCCGGAGATCGTGAACGCGTCTTCCTTGTGGCCTTGCTCGGCAAAGGTGGGCACATCGGGCAGCGCGGGCACGCGGTTGGGGCCGGTGAAGCTGATGGCGCGCAGCCTGCCGCTGTCGATATGCTGCTTGAGCGAGAGGATGCTGCCGATGCCCATCATCAGCTGGCCGCCCACGAGGTCTTGCACCATCGGCGCCTCGCCCTTGTAGGCGATGTGGCTCATGTCGGCGCCAGTCATGTTGCTCAGACTCGCCAGCACCAGATGGCCTTGCGAGCCAATGCCATAGCTGCCGTAGGAGAGTTTGCCCTTGTTGGCGCTGATGTAGGCGATGAGCTCTTGCAGATTGCGCACGGGCAGCTGGCTGTTGGTCACCAGCACAATCGGCGCCCAGCAGATGCGCACCACCGGCACCATGTCCTTTTGCGGGTCGTAGGAGATCTTTTTGAACATGAACTGGTTCGACAGCATCGTGCTGGTCGTCCCCAGGGTCAGCGTATGGCCATCGGCCGCTGCCTTGGCCACGGCATCACAGGCGAGCAGGCCCGCCGCGCCGGGGCGGTTGTCGACGATGGCCGGTTGGCCCATTTGCTGGCCCAGCCGGTCGCTGACGCTGCGCGCCAGCACATCGGTGGCGCCACCTGGGGCAAACGGCACGATCACGCGCAGGGGTTTGGTCGGGAAGCTGGCCTTGTCGCTGGCTGCGCGCGCGACCGTGGCGAGCGGCAGGCCACTGGCAGCGGCTGCGCTGGCCAGCGCCAGGCGCAGCATCTGGCGCCGGCGCAAAGGTTTTGGGAATAGGGATGGCTGAGTGCGGGACGTCTGCATCAATCGGTGTCTCCTCAATCTAGTGATAGTTGGGGGAGGCGCTGGTGATGGTCGGTTTGCCCGCCGCTGCTTCGGCCAGTACAGGTCGCCACGGCGCTTGTCCTGCGGTCCAGTTTAGGCAGGGCAAGCGGGCTGCTGGCGTCGCTTGGGCGTCACTGCGGGTAAACCTGATCCGGTCTGCATCCGCCATGAAAAAAGGGCTCCTGCTGGAGCCCTTGCCGGGAGGGTGGGCAGTTTACTCGCCCACCTGGTCGGTGATAAAGCCGATTTTCTTCAAGTTGCTGCGCTGGGCAGCGGCCATGGCCTGGGCCACTTTCTCGTACTTCACATCACGGGCACCGCGGATGTGCAGCTCGGGCTGGGGCTCCTTGCGGGCCTCGGCCTGCATATTGGATTCCAGCTCGGCGTCGGTCACGGCCTTGCCGTTCCAGTTGTACGTGCCATCGGGCAGGATGGCCAGCTGGATGGTGTCGGGCTTGGCGTCTTCCGGCGTGTTGACGGCACGCGGCAGGTCGATGTTGACCGAGTGCTTCATCACCGGCACGGTGATGATGAAGATGATGAGCAGCACCAACATGACGTCGACCAAGGGCGTCATGTTGATCTCGTTCATGACCTCATCGGCATCGTCTTGCGTTCCAAAAGCCATGATCAGGCACCTTTCTTGAGCGGCGTGACCACGGCGCCGGGCTTGCTGGAGTCCACATTCAGGCGGGTGCCGGTCACGAAGAAGGCATGCAGGTCATGGGCAAAGCTGTTGAGGCGGTTGAGCACCGACTTGTTGCCACGCACCAGTGCGTTGTAGCCCAGCACGGCAGGGATGGCCACAGCCAGACCCAGTGCGGTCATGATCAGCGCTTCACCGATTGGGCCGGCGACCTTGTCGATCGAGGACTGGCCCGACATGCCGATGGCCACCAGCGCGTGGTAGATGCCCCAGACGGTGCCGAACAGGCCGATGAAGGGGGCGGTGGAGCCCACCGATGCGAGCACGGCCAGACCCGATTGGGCGCGCGCGGTGAACTCGTCGATGCCATTGCGCAGGCAGCGCGTGATCCAGTCGCTGACGTCCAGCGAGTCATGCAGGTGCTCGGCCGTCTTGCGGTGGTGGGCGGTGGCTTCGCGGCCTTCGATGGCCAACTGGCGGAACGGGTTGTCGCCTTGTTCGCCCAGCTTGCTCAGGCCGGCTGCGAAGTCAGCGCTGTGCCAGAAGTCCTGGGCATTGCGGGCGTACTTCTTGAAACGCATGATATCGAGCGCCTTGATGACGATCACGATCCAGGAAGCGAGAGACATGGCCACCAGAATGACGGCGACCGTCTTGGTCACGAAATCTCCCTGAGCCCAGACGTGGGCGATGCCGAATTGCGAGTCCATAACTGATCCTATTTCCGTTCGATTTAATTGAGTTCCCACTTGATGGGCACGTTGACCCACATGGGCCGGGGAGTTCCGTTGGAGGTGCCTGCCTTGAAGCGCCATTTGCGCACCGTGTCCATGGCGGCCTGGTCCAGGCGGTCATAGCCGCTGGACTGCTTGAGCTGCAGCTCCTGGGGCTTGCCTTCTTCGTCGATGTAGGCGCGCACGATGGTGGTCCCGGTCTCGCCCATACGGCGGCTGATGGCCGGGTACTGCGGAGCGGGGTTGTTCAGGTAGGCGGCATTGCTCGATGGCAGCTGGATCACCGGTGGCGGTGGAGGCGCTGGCGGTGCGGGCGGAGCCGGTGGAGGAGACGGCGGAGCGGGCGGCGGTGCCTCGATGGGCGGTGCCGGTGGCTGGGCCTCGGTGGTGCCGGTCACTGCATTGGGTGCAGGCGTCGGATCCTTGATCGCCTGGGGCTTGGGCGCAGGTTTGGGGACGGGCTTGGGCGTGGGCTTTGGCGGCGGCTTCGGTGCGGGCGGCGGCGGCTTGGGGGTCGGAGGAGGGGGCGGCGCAACCACCGGCATCGGCTCGGGCGCAATCAGCTGCACCATGACCGGTTCGGGCTTGGGCATCTCGATGGCTGCACTTTTGAGCAGGCCCGCCTGCAAGGCCCAAAGACCTGCGACGTGCGCTGCCAGCACCGAACCCGTAACCACGATATTGCGCCCCATTTTTTTGGAGGGGCTGTAAGGGTCTGGTGAGAGCATAAGGGCAATAAAAAATGCTGCAGCCTGAAGCCGCAGCACGGCATATCAATGCGTTGGTGGCTTATTTCTGAAAGACCCACCAGAGAGAGGCAGCGACCAGAATCAGGCTACCGAGGACAGCGGCGAAGAGTTCCATGCTTTGCTTTCCATGATGGTGGTGGCAAGCTGGACCGGGTGCACTGCGGCTTCATTGCGCAAGGCGGCAACCGGACGGGACGCGCTGCATTGCTCGACCACATCGCGGGCACAACCTTCGCAGCAGCCGCATTGCAGTCCAACACCCAGTTCGAACTGGATCTCATCGAACGACATCCCCGCATGCGCGTGGCGAGCAATCTCTTTGTCCGAGACTCGGCGGCAAACACAAACGATCATGGTCAGATAAGCAGCGTGGTGGCTGGCTAGTGAATAACTGATGGGGATTATAAATAAGAATTTGTCGCATTCGCAATAAACTCCTGAGCGCAATAGGGGTGCTGTGGCCCATAGGTAGGCGATAGCCTGTGTATCTGGACCAGATTGTGAGTATTTATTGTTATGAATCAATAGTCTGTGCCATCCGCTGTTGGAAGCATGCTTACACAAAAAATAGCGGGCCTTGGCGGCTTCACACAGATCTGCCAGGCCGCGACAGCGGGCGAAGAGCGGTTGAATGCTGCATGAGGAGGGCGAATGCGGGCAGAAAAGGCTCCTATCGCTGCCCGAGGAAATGTCCCTTTGCGCGCTTTGCACGGCCCTTGCCATCCATCCATAAAGGCCACGGCGCCATGGCGCAGCGCTTGGGAGGTCACTGCCTGTGAAGAAAAGGCGTAAAAAAACCAGCATGGCGGATGCTGGTTTCTGGTCTGCAGCGCAAAGGAGTGCGCTGAGGAAAGTCGGCAGGACTTACTTGACGTGCTTGCCGATCAGGCCAGCCATCTCGAACATCGACACCTGGGGCTTGCCAAACACCTTCTTGAGCTTGTCATCGGCGTTGATCATGCGCTTGTTGGCGGCGTCTTGCAGGTTGTGGGCCTTGATGTAGACCCACAGCTTGCTGATGATTTCCGTGCGTGGCAGCGGAGCGGTGCCCACAACGGCGCCCAGTTCTGGGCTTGGGGTCAGCGGCTTCATGAAGGCTGCGTTGGGGGTGCGCTTCTTTGCAGGCGCTGCGGTCTTAGATGCGGTTGCCATGTTTTGGTTTCCTTGTGTCAATATCTCTATCGCCAGCCAGAGTTTCCCTCCGCTGGTTACGGCCATGCTAACGGCAAAAAAACCGCTTTCCAAGGGAGCGGCGCATTTTTTTGCCTCGAAATGTTGCTTGTTTTAGCTTTGCTAACCTTTGTTGATGGATCAAAGCTATCAACGAGCAGCTTAGGGCGTTGATTCTTGTCAGATTGGGGCCTGTTCCCCTCGGAGCATGGTACTGGCTCCCAAGGCGGTGTCAATCGGGGTCGCGTTGCAAAACTGTCTTCCCTCTGCCACGCTGGGGCACCGGCAAGGTCGTCAGCGCCAGGCTGGAGACGGCAATGGCAAAGGCCAGCATCTGTAAGCCGCTCAGGGTTTCGCCCAGAAACACCACGCCCACCAGTGCAGTCGACAGCGGCAGCATCACCGTGAACACCGCGCTTTGCGAGGCAGGAACGACCTGCAGCCCGGTCATCCACAGCCAGACAGTGACCATGCAGGCGGCCAACGCATAGCCGACCAGCAGCAGCCAGGTGGCGCCACCCACCTGGGCAAACTCAAAATGCCAGGCCAGGTACAGGCCAAAAGGCAGGGTCAGCACAAAGCCCCAGAGGTTGATGAGCGCCGCAATGCGCTTGGGGCTCAAGCTGCTGGTGAGCTTTTTGCCGATGACCGCATAGCAGGCCTCACAGAACACGGCGCCCACCAACAGCCATTGCCCCAGCCAGTGCTTGCTCGGGTCTGTCTCGGTGACAGCGCCTGCAGCCGCGCCCGCGTGTGCGCTGGCGCCAGGCTTGGCAAAGGCCAGCAGCGCAATGCCCAGCACGGCCAGGCTGATGGCGATCATCACCCGCCCGCTGATGCGCTCCTTGAGCACCAGCCAGCTGAGCAGCGCAATGGCTGCCGGGATCGTCGCCATCGTGACACTGGCGGTGACCGCACTGGTCATCGACACGCCAGTGATCATGCACAGCGTAAAGAGGAAGTTGCCAAAAAAGGATTCGAGAAACAGCAGCCCCTTGGCCTTGGCGGGCAATGGCGCCTCTTTGGCCGGGCGTTTGAGCCAGCCCAGCATGGCCACCCCGCCAATGCCAAAACGCAGCCAGGCCAGCAGCAAGACCGGAAAAGTGGCGGCCAGCGGCTTGGAGAGCGCGACATAGGCGCCCACCAGCGACATGCTGAGTGCCAAATACAGATAGGCCAGAGGCTTGCTATGGATGCGCATGGTTGCAAAGACTAAAAGGGGAGCGGGGCGATCGGGGCAGGCGGCGCCAGGCGCAAGCAAGCTGTCATATCCGCTTTGCACAATGGGCTATGCGCATCATGCCGCAATTGGCCAGCCTCTGGCAGGCAGCGCTGCTGCAGCCTGGACAGCAGTGGTTCTGAAAACGGATTCTCATATTATGAAATATGCTGATATTGCAGTGCGTCAATATTTCTCAATACGAGAAATTGCATTTCTCAATGCGAAATAGTATTAATAGGATGTTGATTTTTAACGATTAAAAATAAGTCTTATATAAGACATAAGACAAAAATATGCGGCGAGGCAGGCGTACAGTTAAGGCCATGGACAGACGGTATCTGTCCACCGGTTTTCGATCCGTTAGTTCCACCCACTTGACCACAGGAGTCCCCCATGTCTCAGAAACTGAACCAGCAACTCAGCCGCGAACAGCAAATTGCCGCCCTTGAATTGGATTGGGCGCAGAACCCCCGCTGGAAGGGCGTCAAGCGCGGCTACTCGGCTGCTGACGTGGTGCGCCTGCGCGGCAGCGTGCAGCCGGAGTACACCTTGGCCCAGCGCGGCGCCCAGGTGCTGTGGGACAAGATCAATGGCGGGGCCAAGAAGGGGTATGTGAATGCCTTCGGCGCCATCACCGCAGGCCAGGCGATGCAGCAGGCCAAGGCGGGGCTGGAAGCGGTGTACCTCTCGGGCTGGCAGGTGGCAGCGGACGGCAACACCTCGGAGACCATGTACCCCGACCAGTCGCTCTACGCCTATGACTCGGTGCCCACCATGGTGCGCCGCATCAACAACACCTTCAAGCGCGCTGACGAGATCCAGTGGGCCAAGGGCGTGAACCCGGGCGACAAGGAGTTCATCGACTACTTCCTGCCGATCGTGGCCGATGCCGAAGCGGGCTTTGGCGGCGTGCTCAATGCCTTTGAGCTGATGAAGAACATGATTGCCTCGGGCGCTGCCGGCGTGCACTTTGAAGACCAGCTCGCTGCCGTCAAGAAGTGCGGCCACATGGGCGGCAAGGTGCTGGTGCCCACGCATGAAGCCTGCGAGAAGCTGATTGCCGCGCGTTTTGCGGCCGACGTGATGGGTGTGCCCACGATTGTGCTGGCCCGCACCGATGCCGAAGCGGCCAACCTGATCACCAGCGACCACGACGCCAACGACAAGCCCTTCTTGGTGGGCGAGCGCACGCAAGAAGGTTTTTACCGCGTCAAGAACGGTTTGGAGCAGGCGATCAGCCGTGGCGTGGCCTACGCGCCGTATGCCGATCTGGTGTGGTGCGAAACCGGCACGCCGGACCTGGGCTTTGCCCGCGAATTTGCCCAGGCCGTGCATGCCGCCAGCCCCGGCAAGCTGCTGAGCTACAACTGCTCGCCATCGTTCAACTGGAAGAAGAACCTCGACGACGCGACGATTGCCAAGTTCCAGGACGAGCTGGCAGCGCTGGGCTACAAGTACCAGTTCATCACCTTGGCTGGTATCCACAGCAACTGGTACAACACCTTCAAGTTCGCCCACGCCTATGCCCGTGGCGAAGGCATGAAGCACTATGTGGAGATGATCCAGGAGCCCGAATTCGCTGCCCGCGAGCAAGGCTACACCTTTGTCTCGCACCAGCAGGAAGTGGGCGCAGGCTACTTCGACGATGTGACCACGGTGATCCAGGGCGGGTCGTCCAGCGTCAAGGCGCTGACCGGCTCGACCGAAGAAGAGCAGTTCCACTGATCTGCGACGTCTGCATGCGCTGCAGGCGAGACGGCCTGCAGGCGCAGCAGATGCAGCAAGGCGGCACCAGGGGTGCCGCCTTTTCTTTGGCTTTTCATCCCAGAGCTGAGGCGCTGCGCAGCAGCACTGCCAGATAATCGCTGCTTGCGCATTTGCACCGCTTATCGATCACTGCCATGTCCACTACTGCCGCTGGCACCTCTGCCACGCCCGCCGAACCCGCCGCTCCCAAGATCTCCATCATCCACTGGCCCGCCAAGACCCTGGTCAATCCCGTCATCGGCAAGCCCAGCCGCCCGATCAGCGGCGATACCGAGTACCAGACCATGAATGTGTTCGAGGGCCTGGGCGGCAAGGTGAGTTCGGGCACCTGGCAGTCCAGTGCGGGCCACTTCAGCTCCAATGTGCAGGGCTATATCGAGTTTTGCGTCATTGTCGAAGGCGACTGCCGCCTCGTCGACCCCGATGGCACCGTGCACCGTTTTGGCGTGGGCGACCATTTCATCATGCCCGAGGGCTGGACCGGCCACTGGGAGGTGGACAGCTTTGTGAAGAAGGTCTATCTGGTGGCCGAGGCCTAAGAACCTGTTCAAAGTCTCTACGCAGCCGCGTTGGAGTGCAATCGGGATGAGTTCGAAGGGCTGGTTCGCAGCTTGCACCGGGGTGCAAGCAAGGGCCAGCGCGAAGAAATCGCCCGATTTCACTCCAACCCACAGGGACAGTGGCTTTGCGCTGCCCGGGAAGGGGCGCCCGGCTAGGGAGCGGTCTGCGTCGTTGCAAATCCTCGCAATAGCTGGGCTATTGCTGCGGTATTGCGCGGCTGGGCGCCCCCCTCGCATCCGATCTCGCAAAGACACTGTCGCGGCGCGAGGAGACTTTGAACAGGTTCTAAGAGCGCCGCTCTCGCGCCGCATCCAGACGATAAAAAACCGCTGTGGCCTGGGCAGGCACACAGCGGTTTTTGCTGAATGGAAGGATTCCGCTGGGGGAATTACTTCTTGTCGTTGCCCAGCTGGGGCAGCGCGTGGCTGCCGCTGGCGGTCAGCAGGCCGGTCTGGGTGTAGATGGCCAGCTTGTCGCGGGTGTCCATCAGGTCCAGGTTGCGCATGGTCAGCTGGCCAATGCGGTCGGCGGGGCTGAATGGCGCGTCTTCCACCTTTTCCATCGACAGGCGCTCGGGCTTGTAGGTCAGGTTGGCCGATTCGGTGTTCAAGAGCGAGTAGTCATTGCCACGGCGCAGTTCCAGCGTCACGGTGCCGGTGATGGCACGGGCCACCCAGCGCTGGGCGGTTTCGCGCAGCATGATGGCCTGTGGGTCAAACCAGCGGCCTTGGTAGAGCAGACGGCCCAGGCGCAGACCGTTGATGCGGTACTGCTCGATGGTGTCTTCGTTGTGGATGCCGGTGACCAGGCGCTCGTAGGCGATGTGCAGCAGCGCCATGCCGGGGGCTTCGTAGATGCCGCGGCTCTTGGCTTCGATGATGCGGTTCTCGATCTGGTCGCTCATGCCCAGGCCGTGGCGGCCGCCGATGCGGTTGGCTTCCAGGAAGAAGGCGACCGGGTCTTCGATGCGCTGGCCGTTCAGGGCCACAGGGCGGCCTTCTTCAAAGGTGACGGAGACTTCCTCGGCCTTTACGTCGACCTCGGGCTTCCAGAACGCGACGCCCATGATGGGGTTGACGATGCGGATGCCGCTGTTCAAGAACTCCAGGTCCTTGGCTTCGTGGGTGGCCCCCAGCATGTTGGAGTCGGTCGAGTAGGCCTTCTCCGCGCTCATCTTGTAGCCAAAACCTTCCTTGGTCATGAAGGCGGACATCTCGGCGCGGCCGCCCAGCTCGTCGATGAAGGTCTGGTCCAGCCAGGGCTTGTAGATCTTCAGCGCAGGGTTGGTCAAGAGGCCGTAGCGGTAGAAACGCTCGATGTCATTGCCCTTGAAGGTCGAGCCATCGCCCCAGATGTTGACGTCGTCTTCCTTCATCGCGGCCACCAGCATGGTGCCGGTCACGGCGCGGCCCAGCGGCGTGGTGTTGAAGTAGGTGATACCGCCAGTGGAGATGTGGAAGGCGCCGGCCTGAATGGCGGCGATACCTTCGTTGGCCAACTGGCTGCGGCAGTCGATCAGGCGGGCCTTCTCGGCACCGTACTCCATGGCCTTGCGCGGGATCTCGTCGTAATCGGACTCATCGGGCTGGCCCAGGTTGGCCGTATAGGCGTAGGGCAGGGCGCCCTTGTTCTTCATCCAGCGCAGCGCTGCGCTGGTATCGAGGCCGCCGGAGAAGGCGATGCCGACCTTCTGGCCGACGGGAACATGTTGCAGGATGGTTTCCATGGTGTGGCTTTTCTCTAAAAACAGGCGCTGCTGCGATGCTGTCTGAGGATTCAGTGATGCGCCAGACAAGCGGCGTGCAGCGGGAGGCGTGCGCCAGCTGGCCCGGCGCAGGCCCCAAAAATCAGGCGTAGTGGCAGATGTAGTGGTAGGCCTCGGCCACGCGGATATCGAACTTGCTGTTGGCCGGAACGCTGAACTTGTCGCCAGGGCCGGACTTTTTCCATTCGTCGCTGCCGTCGAGCTTGTACTCGCAGGCGCCGGCAACGCATTCCATGATCTCGGCAGCGGCCGTGCCAAAGGTCAAGGTGGCTGCAAGCACCACACCGACCGATTGCTTGGTGCCGTCGGCCAGCTGGTAGCTGTGGCTGACGCACTTGCCATCAAAATAAACATTGGCCTTGGTGGTGAGGCGTACGCCGTCGATGCTCTCAGTGATCATGGAAGACAACAGGTAAAAGGAGGAAAACCGCCATTGTAGGCGAGGCCTTTGCCCGTCTCTGAAACATGGTGGGGCAGTTGAGCGGCAGGGCAGGCATAAAAAAGCAGCAGTGCGTCTGCACTGCTGCTGGCTGTCATGCCAGGATGCGTGGCATGGGGAGGCGCTTGGCGCTCCGATTTAACGCCAGTGGCCGCGGTGGCCGCCCCAGTAACCGCCCACGCCAATCTGCACCGAAGGCTGCAGCATGACGGGCGGCGGCGCATAGTACACAGGCGCCGGCGCGACATAGACCGGGGGCGGCGCCATATAGACGGGCTGTTGGTAGACCGGCTGGCTGCTGACGACAACGCCGGGCTCAGGTGCCGCGGGGGCATAGTCCTGTGGAGGAGAGTTGTCGTAGGCCGAAGCGGCAGGCTGCACGCTCAGCGGCAGCCATTCGCCCGGTGCCGTGGCCGTGCGCGTGCTGTAGCGGCGGCCGGCGTATTCATACTCCACGTTATAGCCATCGGGCTGGTTTTGCGTGGTGTACTGGTTGGCGCATTGCCGCACCGTCTGGTAGCTGGGGGTGCCGCCTTCGAGCTGGTTGCCGATGGCCGAGCCGGCAATGACACCGGCGCCGGTGGCTGCTGCGCGGCCAAACCCATGGCCAATGCCGTTGCCCAGCAAGCCACCGACAACGGCGCCAGTAATGGCGCCCACGCCGGAGGTGCGCTGGCCGGCATACACCTGCTGGTCATTGCAGACGGTTTGTGGCGTGTTGACCTGGCGGTAGGCCGGTGTGACCGACAGTACCCGGCCATAGGGCTGCTCGCCCGCAGGCAAGGGCGGCTGCGCGCCGGGGGCCTGCTGCGGCAAAAAGGGATCGGAAGAGGGTGAGTAATTTTGGGCCCAGACCGAGGGGCTGGCTGCCGCCAAGGTGGACAGCGCAGCCAGCACGATCAGGCGGGCTGAGAGCAGATGTGGCATGAATGCCTCCAAAAAAGCGATAAGTTGCTGGGTGCTCAACGCGCCAGTACAGAGTCTGGGCGACACGCTTTACACCGCCTGCACAAATATCTAAGACTGTGTGGGCGACATAAAGTTCAGCATGCCCCCATGCTGCCCCGGGCGTGTATCTGCACCATGTCGCAGCGTAAAGCGCCGGTCAACACCGCCCAGCCATATCCGCAGAGGGCCCTCAGGCGATCTTGCTGCTCCAAACCGCCTCATCAAAGCCCACGGTGACGGAGCCATCGGCCCATTCGACAACCGGGCGCTTGATCACGCTGGGGTTCGCAATCATCAGCGCACTGGCGCTGTCGGCGTCTGTCACGGCTTGTTGTACCGTGGGGTCCAGCTTGCGCCAGGTGGTGCCTTGGCGGTTGACCAGCTTTTCCCAGCTGGCCTTGGCGATCCAGTCGGGCAGATGGCTGGCGGGCACACCCGCTTTCTTGAAATCATGGAATTGGTGGTCGACGCCCTGCGCCTCCAGCCAGGTACGGGCTTTTTTGACAGTGCTGCAGTTGGGGATGCCGTAGACGGCGATGGTGTGGTTACTCATGGGCAGCAATGATGACACAGCCGCAATTACGCGACAATCTGGCCCCATGCAAACCCGTTTCGATACCTTGGAGCAGTGGCTCGCCCACTGCGAGCAGATTCATCCCAAAACCATTGACATGGGGCTGACCCGCGTCAAGGCCGTGGCCGAGCGCCTGGCGTTGCGCTTTGCCTGCCCGGTGATCACGGTGGCGGGCACCAATGGCAAGGGCTCGACCTGCGCCATGCTGGAGGCCGTGGCGCTGGAAGCCGGCTACCGCCCCGGGGTGTTCACCTCGCCCCACCTGGTGCATTTTGAAGAGCGCTGCCGCGTGCATGGCGAGATTGTCTCTGCCGCCGATCTGTTGCCGCATTTCGAAGCGGTGGAAGCGGCCCGCCTGCAGGCGCCCGAGGTCTCGCTCAGCTATTTCGAGTTCACGACGCTGGCGATCCTGCGCCTGTTGAGCCAGGCCAGGCTGGATGTGGCGATCCTGGAAGTGGGGCTGGGTGGCCGGCTCGATGCCACCAACATCATCGACACGGACTGCGCGGTCATCACCAGCATCGACCTGGACCATATGGACCTGCTGGGTCCGGACCGTGAATCGATCGGCCGGGAAAAGGCCGGCATCATGCGCCCGGGCAAACCGGCTGTTGTCAGCGACCCGGTGCCGCCGCAAAGCGTGATCGACCACGCGCAGAGCATTGGCGCGGATCTGTGGCGCTTTGGCCGCGATTTCAACTACGAGGGCGACAAGCAGCAGTGGAGTTGGGCGGGGCGCGGCCGGCGCTATGCTGGCATGGCCTACCCGGCGCTGCGCGGTGCCAACCAGCTGGTCAATGCGTCTGGCGTGCTGGCCGCCTACGAGGCCCTGCGCCAGGTGCTGCCCGTCACGGCCCAGGCCGTGCGCAATGGGCTGGCGATGGTGGAGCTGCCCGGGCGCTTTCAGATCGTGCCCGGCCAGCCTGCGGTGGTGCTGGATGTCGCGCACAACCCCCATGCGATTGCCGCGCTGACGGCCAATCTGGATGCGATGGGCTACTTTCCAACCACCCATGCGGTCTTTGGAGCGATGCACGACAAGGACCTGACGCCGATGCTGCGCAAGCTGGGCCCCTTGGTGGACCGCTGGTATTTCTGCGACCTGCCCACGGACCGGGCCGAGAAGGCGGTGGACCTGCAGTCCAAATGGAATGCCGTGCACCTGCTGTCCGAGCAGCGGCGCGAAGTGGCTACAGCTTGTTACCCGGACCCGATGTCCGCATTCCAGGCGGCCGTCGAAGCGGCAGGGCCCGCTGATAGAATCGTCGTTTTCGGCTCGTTCTTTACGGTGGGCGGGGTGTTGAAGCACGGTGTGCCACGGCTCGATGCCAAGCACCTGAACTAAAAGCAGCCCCCCGATGGGGCCGCTCCCAGCGACCTGTTTTCAAGCTCCACCTCCAATCGTTCATGGCAATTTTCAATCTTCGATGGCCCGGTAAAAAGCAACAGGAAGCGGAGAGCCCGCGCGTGATTCGCGCGCCGCGCAGCAATCCCGCCGAGAGCGTGGATGCCATGCGCCGCCGCGCGCGCCACCGCCTGATCGGTGCCACCGTGCTGGTGCTGGCGGCCATCATCGGTTTTCCGATGCTGTTCGACACCCAGCCGCGCCCGGTGCCTGTCAATGCCTCGATTGAAATACCGGACCGCGAACGCGTGGCCGCCCTGGCCGTGCCGCCCGCGTCGAACGCCGCAGCGCCGCACGGCAGCCGTTCGGGCAATGACAATGGCCTGGATGCGGGCGAAGAGATTGTCGGCGCAAGAAGCAATGCAGCCAGTCCGGCCGCCACGGCACCGGTCGCCGCTGGCGCCAGCGCTGCTGCCTCAGCTGCTGCAGCAGCAACTGCTGCCGCCAGCAAACCCGCCGACAAGCCAACGGCCAAGCCCGAGCCCGCTGCGAAACCAGAACCCAAGCCCGAGTCCAAGCCGGCCCCCAAACCCGAACCTAAACCTGAACCCAAGCCTGAGGCCAAACCTGAGCCCAAACCGGAAGCCAAGCCCAAGGAAGAGCCCAAGCCCAAGCCGGCAGAACCGGCCAAGCCCAAGCGCGATGACGAGGCCGAGCGCGTGCGCGCGATGATGGAAGGCCGCACCGCCAGTGCGACTGCCGCAGCGCCTGCCGCTGCCCCCGCCGCCAAGCCGGCGGCCGCTGCCAGCCGCTATGCGATCCAGGTGGGTGCGTTTGCCGAAGAGAGCAAGGCGGCCGAGGTGCGTGCCAAGTTGCAGATGGCCGGTGTGCCCGCCTATACGCAGTCGGTCAAGACGGCCTCGGGCAACCGCATCCGTGTGCGGGTGGGGCCTTTCAACAGCAAGGAAGAGGCCGACAGTGCCGCAGCCAAGGTGCGCGCCCAGGGCCTGCCCGCTGCGCTGCTGCCGATGTAGGACTGGCGCCGCAGCCATGTGCCTGAAGTTGTGACACCTATCTACCGCGCCTTGTCATCGCCATGCCCCCCTTGCCGGGCGCGGGCCTTGGCAGGCGCTCCCTGGCCCCTGCGGGCGGAGCTTTGACATGTCGGCGCTGGATTGGGTGTTTGTCGTGATCCTGGTGGGATCGGTGCTGATCGGCGCCTTGCGCGGTCTGGTGTTCGAGGTGCTGTCGCTGATCAGCTGGGTGCTGGCCTTTTTTGCGGCCCGCCTGTGGGGCGCTGAGGTCGGCATGTGGTTGCCGATGCAGGAGATGGACGAGGGTGTGCGGATCGCCGCAGGCCTTGTGATCGTCTTTGTTGTCGCCATCTTTGCCTTGGGTCTGGTGATTCGCATCATCGGCAAACTGGTTCAGATTGTGGGTTTGCGGCCTTTTGACCGCACGCTGGGCGCGCTTTTTGGCGCCTTGCGTGGGGTGTTACTACTTGTGTTGATCGCTCTGGTTTTTATGCTGACATCGATGCGGGAATCGCAAATCTGGAACACTTCAGTCTTCGCACCGCATCTGGTGTCGGCAGTGTCAGTGTTGCGGCCATGGATGCCGCAAGAAATGGGAAGACATTGGTCTTCGCTGGTGGACCAGCTCACCGAGGCTGGTTCACGCATCGCGGCAGAGCCGCGTTAACGTTTTTGGAACGCTCAATATGTGTGGAATCGTCGGAGTCGTCAGTAGCACGCCGGTCAATCAATTGATCTATGACGCGCTGTTGCTGCTGCAACACCGTGGACAGGATGCAGCAGGCATTGCAACCCAACAGGGTCGCAAGTTCTTCATGCACAAGGCCAAAGGCATGGTCAAGGATGTGTTCCGTACCCGCAATATGCGGGCTTTGCCGGGCAATGTCGGCCTGGGCCAGGTGCGCTACCCCACGGCAGGCAATGCCTACAGTGAAGAGGAAGCCCAGCCTTTCTACGTCAATGCGCCTTTTGGCATCGTGCTGGTGCACAACGGCAACCTGACCAATGCCGTGCAGCTGCGCAAGGAGCTGTTCTCCACCGACCACCGCCACACCAACACCGAGAGCGACTCGGAAGTGCTGCTCAACGTGTTCGCCCATGAGCTGGAACGCGCCACGCACGGTATCCCGCTGCAAAAGCAGGATGTCTTCAATGCGATCCGTGCGGTGCACAAGCGCGTGCAGGGCTCCTACGCGGTCATCGCACTGATCGCCGGCCACGGTGTGGTGGCATTCCGCGATCCAAACGGCATCCGTCCGCTGTGCATTGGCCGTGGTGCCGATGGTACGGTGATGGTGGCCAGCGAATCGGTGGCGCTCGAAGGCACGCTGCAGCAGCTCGAGCGCGATATTGCACCGGGCGAAGCGGTGTTCATCGGCGACGACGGCTCGCTCACGTTTGAGCAATGCGCCGAAAGCCCCAGCCTGCACCCCTGCATTTTTGAGTTTGTCTACCTGGCCCGCCCGGACTCGGTGCTCGATGGCATGTCGGTCTACCAGGCGCGCCTGAACCTGGGTGAATCGCTGGCCACGCGCGTGATCTCGATGGTGCCGCCCAACGAAATCGATGCGGTGATTCCGATCCCCGAATCGAGCCGCCCCAGCGCGATGCAACTGGCCCAGCTGCTGGGCAAGCCCTACCGCGAAGGCTTCGTCAAGAACCGCTATGTGGGCCGTACCTTCATCATGCCGGGCCAAGGCGCGCGCAAGAAATCGGTGCGCCAGAAGCTCAATGCCATCGGTAGCGAGTTTCAGGGCCGCAATGTGCTGCTGGTCGATGACTCCATCGTGCGCGGCACCACGTCCAAGGAGATCGTGCAGATGGCGCGCGACGCCGGCGCCAACAAGGTCTACCTGGCCAGCGCTGCGCCACCGGTGCGTTTCCCCAACGTCTACGGCATCGACATGCCCACCGCCAAGGAGCTGGTGGCCCATGACCGCAGCCTCGAAGAGATTCGCCAGTACATCGGCTGCGACGCGCTGATCTACCAGGACGTCGATGGCATGAAAAACGCCGTGGGCAAATTGAACACCGGTGTGCATGGCTTTGAGGCCTCGTGCTTTGACGGTGTCTATGTCACCGGCATCACGCCCGAAGGCATCTCGCAGGTCAACGAAGGCCGTGTGTCCACCGAAGAGGATGATCTCGATACCTCGCGTCTGTCGCTGCGCAACGCAGATGTGACGGATGCGGCTTGATGGCGGTCTGCGTACTGCTTGGGAAGAAGAATGACTGATAAGAAATTGCCGCCGGGCCTGCATCCCGATACCTTGGCGGTGCGTGAGGCGGTGGAGCGCAGCCAATGGGGCGAGCACAGCGAAGCCCTGTACCTGGCCAGCAGCTTTGTGCAACCCAATGCCGAGACGGCCGCGCGCCGCTTTGCCGCGCTGGAGGAGGGCTATACCTACACCCGCACCGGCAACCCGACGGTGACCAGCTTTGAGCGCCGCCTGGCCGCGATGGAAGGCACCGAGTGCGCCATCGCCACCTCGACGGGCATGTCTGCCATTTTGCTGGTGGCACTGACCGTGCTGAAGACTGGCGACCATGTGATCTGCTCGCAGTCCATGTTCGGCTCGACGATCAAGCTGCTGGGCACCGAGATGGCGCGCTTTGGCGTGGAAACCAGCTTTGTGTCGCAAACGGATGTGGAGGCCTGGAAGGCCGCCATCCGGCCCAACACGCGCATGCTGTTTGCCGAGACGCCGACCAATC
This sequence comes from Comamonas sp. JNW, assembly GCF_003105075.1. Classification (NCBI taxonomy): domain Bacteria; kingdom Pseudomonadati; phylum Pseudomonadota; class Betaproteobacteria; order Burkholderiales; family Comamonadaceae; genus Comamonas; species Comamonas sp. JNW. The sequence goes on along the minus strand of NZ_QETI01000001.1, from coordinate 258,500 downwards.
CGCTCACCGACCTGTGCGACATTGCCGCGCTGGCCGAGCTGGCCCTTGCGCATGGCGCCTTGCTGGCCGTCGACAACAGCTTTGCCACGCCGGTGCTGCAGCAGCCAGCCAAGCTGGGCGCTGATCTGGTCGTGCATTCGGGCACCAAGTTCCTCGATGGCCAGGGCCGCGTGATGGCCGGCGCCGTCTGCGGCACCGTCGCGCTGGTCGACAAGGTCATGGGCACCTTCTTGCGCAGTGGGGGTCTGAACCTCTCGCCGTTCAACGCCTGGGTGGTGATGAAGGGCATGGAGACCCTGTCCTTGCGCGTCAAGGCCGAAAGCGCCGCCGCGCTGGAGCTGGCACGCTGGCTGGAAGGGCACCCTAAGGTGGCCCGGGTCTACTACCCTGGCCTGGAAAGCCACCCCCAGCATGCGCTGGCGATGCGCCAGCAAAATGGAATGGGCGGCGCTGTGCTGGCCTTCGATGTGGTGGGCCAGGGCGCTGAACAACTGCGCGCCAATGCCTTCCATGTGGTTGACAGCACCTTGCTGTGCTCGATCACGGCCAACCTGGGGGATGTGAAGACCACGATCACCCACCCGGCCAGCACCTCGCATGGCCGCCTGACCGAAGAGCAGCGCCAGTCCGCTGGCGTGGGCCAGGGCCTGATCCGCATTTCCGTCGGTCTGGAACACCTGGATGATTTGAAAGCCGACCTGTTGCGCGGCCTGGATACCCTGACATGAGCACCAAAGTACGTACCCGTTTTGCCCCGTCGCCTACCGGCTTTATCCATCTGGGCAATATCCGCTCGGCCCTCTACCCCTGGGCCTTTGCACGCGCCAACCAGGGCGATTTCATCCTGCGCATTGAAGACACCGATCTGGAGCGCTCCAACCAGGCCTCCGTTGATGTGATTCTGGAAGGCATGGCCTGGCTGCAACTGGACCCCAACGAGGGCCCGTTCTACCAGATGCAGCGCATGGACCGCTACAAGGAAGTGCTGGCCACCCTGCAAGAAAAGGGCGCCGTCTACCCCTGCTACATGAGCATGGAAGAGCTGGACGCGCTGCGTGAAAAGCAGATGGCCAACAAGGAAAAGCCGCGCTACGACGGTACCTGGCGCCCTGAAGAGGGCAAGGTGCTGCCGCCGGTGCCCGAAGGCGTCAAGCCCGTGCTGCGCTTCAAGACACCGCTGACGGGCGTCGTGGCCTGGGAAGACAAGTGCAAGGGCCGCATCGAGTTCCAGAACTCCGAGCTCGATGACCTGGTCATCGCCCGTCCCGATGGCACGCCGACCTACAACTTCTGCGTCTGCGTCGATGACATGGACATGGCGATTACCCACGTGATCCGTGGTGACGACCATGTCAACAACACGCCGCGCCAGATCCACATCTTTGAAGCGCTGGGCGCCGATGTGCCCGTGTTTGCCCACCTGCCCACCGTGCTCAATGAGCAGGGCGAGAAGATGAGCAAGCGCAATGGCGCCAAGGCCGTCACCCAGTACCGTGACGAAGGCTACCTGCCCGATGCGATGGTGAACTACCTCGCGCGCCTGGGCTGGAGCCACGGCGATGACGAGATTTTCTCGCGCCAGCAGTTCCTCGATTGGTTCAACCTGGACCACCTGGGCCGCAGCGCGGGCCAGTTTGACGAGGCCAAGCTGCGCTGGGTCAATGCCCAGCACATGAAGCTGACGCCCGATGATGAGCTCGCTGCCATGCTGACCCCGTTCATGAAGAACCTGGGTCTGGACAGCATCACCGTGGGTGATGGCCGCCTGCCGCGCATCTGCGCGCTGTTCAAGGACCGCTGCGATACCTTGGCGGACCTGGCGCAATGGGCCCGCGTCTTCTACCAGGACGTGCAGCCCAGCGCGGAAGACCTGAGCACCCATGTGACGCCCGAGATCATCCCGGTGATCGACGAGTTGCTGCAGGTGCTGCAAGAGGGCGATTGGAGCAAGGAGGCGATCAGCGCCGGCTTCAAGCAGGTGCTCAAGACGCACGGTATCAAGATGCCGCAACTGGCCATGCCGGTGCGTGTTTTGGCCGTCGGCACAGCCCATACGCCATCGGTGGACGCGGTGCTTGCATTACTCGGTCGTGAAAAAATTATCGAAAGACTGCAAAAGCGCTGAAATACACCCTATAATTCGAGTCTTCGGTGAGCAGCAACAAGTAAATTGTAAAACTTGCCGATACGGGGGTATAGCTCAGCTGGGAGAGCGCTTGCATGGCATGCAAGAGGTCATCGGTTCGATCCCGTTTACCTCCACCAAAGATTATCGGAAACGAGAAATCGGTTCTTAGGTTTTGACCCTATCGTCTAGAGGCCTAGGACATCACCCTTTCACGGTGAGTACCGGGGTTCGAATCCCCGTAGGGTCGCCAAGTTTGAAGCGCTTGATGCTATATAATAGCTAGCAAAGCTTCCTGCCAGGAGTGGTAGTTCAGTTGGTTAGAATACCGGCCTGTCACGCCGGGGGTCGCGGGTTCGAGTCCCGTCCACTCCGCCAGTTTGGTCAGTCGCTCGATGAGAAGCGCCTTTGATTAAGAGGGCGCTTTTTTAATCGATAGCCGCAAGGCAAGTCCAGGTTTTGACCCTATCGTCTAGAGGCCTAGGACATCACCCTTTCACGGTGAGTACCGGGGTTCGAATCCCCGTAGGGTCGCCAAGTTTGAAGCGCTTGATGCTATACAATAGCTAGCAAAGCTTCCTGCCAGGAGTGGTAGTTCAGTTGGTTAGAATACCGGCCTGTCACGCCGGGGGTCGCGGGTTCGAGTCCCGTCCACTCCGCCACAGTTTTAAAATTTGTTGAGATCGTTTCAGGACGCGAAGGCATCGCGAAGCTGTACTCAGGTACAGCGAGTGATGGCGACAAAGTCATGGAGCGATATCAGCAAATTGGGGGGTATAGCTCAGCTGGGAGAGCGCTTGCATGGCATGCAAGAGGTCATCGGTTCGATCCCGTTTACCTCCACCAATTAAACTTGTCTGAGGCATTGCACCAGCAATGCAGCGCAGGCAACGTTCTAGGATTGACCCTATCGTCTAGAGGCCTAGGACATCACCCTTTCACGGTGAGTACCGGGGTTCGAATCCCCGTAGGGTCGCCAAGTTTGAAGCGCTTGATGCTATACAATAGCTAGCAAAGCTTCCTGCCAGGAGTGGTAGTTCAGTTGGTTAGAATACCGGCCTGTCACGCCGGGGGTCGCGGGTTCGAGTCCCGTCCACTCCGCCACAGTTGTTAAATGTTTTTAGATCGAGCCAAGACGCGAAGGAGTCGCGAAGCTGTACTCAGGTACAGCGAGCGACTCCGACAAAGTATTGGGTTGATATAAAAATATTGGGGGGTATAGCTCAGCTGGGAGAGCGCTTGCATGGCATGCAAGAGGTCATCGGTTCGATCCCGTTTACCTCCACCAATTAAACTTGTCTGAGGCATTGCACCAGCAATGCAGCGCAGGCAACGTTCTAGGATTGACCCTATCGTCTAGAGGCCTAGGACATCACCCTTTCACGGTGAGTACCGGGGTTCGAATCCCCGTAGGGTCGCCAAGTTTGAAGCGCTTGATGCTATATAATAGCTAGCAAAGCTTCCTGCCAGGAGTGGTAGTTCAGTTGGTTAGAATACCGGCCTGTCACGCCGGGGGTCGCGGGTTCGAGTCCCGTCCACTCCGCCAGATTCCAAAAGCCTTCTTGTCATGCGGCAAGAAGGCTTTTTTCATGGCGGCGGCCTGTGCGCAGCGCCCAAGAAAAAGCCGATCAGCGGGTTGCGTCGCAGATCGGCTTTTTGCATGCCAAGGCCCGCAGGCCGGTGGGATTACTTGGGTGCCAGGCGAATGGCGCCATCGAGGCGAATCACTTCGCCATTGAGCATGTCGTTTTCGACAATGTGCTTGACCAGCTTGGCATAGTCCTCGGGGGTGCCCAGGCGGCTGGGGAAGGGCACGCCGGCGGCCAACGCATCCTGCACCTCCTGGGGCATGCCAAACAGCATGGGGGTGCCGAAAATGCCGGGGGCAATCGTCATGTTGCGGATGCCGCTGCGCGCCAGATCGCGGGCGATGGGCAAGGTCATGCCGACGACACCGCCTTTGGAGGCGGCATAGGCGGCCTGGCCAATCTGGCCGTCATAGGCGGCCACGCTGGCCGTCGAGATCAACACGCCGCGCTCGCCCGTGAGTTCCGGCTCATTCTGGGCCATGGCTTCGGCGCAGAGGCGAATCATGTTGAAGCTGCCAATCAGGTTGACCGTGATGGTCTTGCTGAACAGCTCGAGCGAATGGGCACCTTTTTTGCCCACGGTCTTTTCGGCCGGTGCAATGCCTGCGCAGTTGACCAGGCCAAACAGCTTGCCCAGCGAGACCGCCTTGGCAACCACCGCCTGGGCTTGCTCTGCATTGGACACATCGCATTGCACAAAGGCGCCGCCCAGCTCCTGGGCCAGGGACTGGCCTTTTTCTGCCTGCATGTCGGCGATGACGACCGTGGCACCCTCGCGGGTCAGCATGCGGGCCGTGCCTTCGCCCAGGCCCGAAGCGCCGCCTGTGACGATAAATACCTTGTTGGCGATGTGCATCGCTATGTCTCCTGGTTGTTGGATCGCTGCATCTTAGCCCAGAGCGGGGCGGCGAGCGGTCACAAAAAAAGCCCGCGAACGGGCTTTTCGTGACAGTGTGCGGGGCTTACTGGAAGCCGGCGCGGTCCAGCATCTGCTGCACCTTGGGCATGTTGCTGCCCACGGCGCTGATCGGGATGGTCTCGCTCTTGAACGGCTTGTTCTGGGTCATCGTCTTGAGTGCGGGGTTGTCGGTCTGCACATTCTTGGCAGCAGGCCACTCGTTGTTGCCGTTGGCAAAGTAGGTCTGCGCTTCCGGGCTGGCCAGGTACTCCAGGAACTTAACGGCATTGTCCTTGTTCTTGCTGTACTTGGCGACGGCACCACCGGCGATGTTCAGGTGCGTGCCCCAGCTGCTCTGGTTGGGAAACACCACGCTCACCTTGTTGGTGATCGCGACATCGTCAGGGTTGCTCGAACGCATCAGGCGGGCAAAGTAGTAGCTGTTGGTGATGGCGATATCGCATTCACCGGCGGCCACGGCCTTGATCTGGTCGGTGTCGCCACCCTTGGGTGGGCGTGCCAGGTTGTCCTTGACGCCCTGCAACCATTGCTGGGCCTTGGCCTCGCCGATGTGCTCGGTCACCGCGCCAAACAGGCTCAGGTTGTAGGGGTGCGAGCCCGAGCGGATGCAGATCTTGCCCTTGTTCTTGGGATCGGCCAGCTTTTCGTAGCTGTCGACATCTTCCAGCTTGACCTTGTCCTTGTTGTAGGCGATCACGCGGGCACGGGTCGAGAGGCCGAACCAGGTGATGCCGCCGTCCGCTTCGGGCTGGGCGCGCAGGTTGGCGGGGATCACTTCCTCCAGTTTGGCCGAGCGGATCGGCAGGAACAGGTTGTCCTTCTCGCCGCGGTACAGGCGCGCGGCGTCCACCATCAGCACCACATCGGCAGGGGAGGCGGCGCCTTCTGCCTTGAGGCGGGCCACAATGCCTGCGTCGTCCGAGTCAACGCGGTTGATCTTGATGCCGGTCGCTTTTGTGAAGTTGTTATAGAGCGCCTCATCAGTGGCGTAGTGGCGGGCAGAGTACAGGTTGACCACTTCCTGGGCATGTGCTGCGGCACCTGCCGTGATGGCGCAAGCCAGTGCAAGGAGTTTGAAAGAATGCATAGGGCAAAACGTCTCTGTAAAGTTGGAGCAGCGATCTTAATTGAAACAAGAATTGTTTCTATTTAAACCATTGCGTTGCTTGTGCTTATTCAGATCGTCTTAAGTGCGGCCCTGTGGATGGCGCGCCAGCTCAGGCACAAAGCGGGCGGACAAAAAAAAGCCCGGCAAGGCCGGGCTTTAAAAGGATCCCAGAAACCAGGTTTCGAAAAGATCCAAGGAGACAACTGGGTGTGTTGAAATTTTCAACACCATGGGTAAATTATAGGGTTTACCCTTGATTCTGTCCAGCGCGCTGGCGAATATTTGACCAAACTGTAGGTCTTGGGCAACGGCAGCGCGCTAAAGAGGCTCGCTAGTTAGCGCTTGCGGGCCGTGGCGGCGCTGACGGTGCCAGCAGCCTTGACGGCATTGTTGGTGATGGTGTTGAAGTTGGTTTCAGCCACTTCACCGGCTTGCTTGACCGCCTTTTGCACGGAGTCATACGCATTGTTGGCAGCAGCAACAGCCGTCTTCATCACGGCCACAGCGCTTTCGGAGCCAGCCGGTGCGTTCTTGGCAGCGGTGTCGACAAATTCGTTGAACTTGGACTGGGCTTCGACGGCCTTGTTCTCGAAGGCCTTGCTGAATTCCAGGCTGGTAGCAGCAGCGATTTCGTACAGGTGACGGCTGTAGGCAGCGGTCTTTTCGGCCATGGGTTGCAGCAGGCCGCTTTGAACGCTCAGCAGGTCTTGGGCGTTCTTGGCATCCAGTACAGCCGAGGTGTTGGCCGACACGTCGGACAATGCAGCGCGGGTCGCGGCCACATTCAGTTCCACCAGCTTTTCCACGCCTTCGAAGGCCTTGTTGGTCAGGCCCATCAGGGTTTCCAGATTCGCTTTGTGTGCAGCCAGGATTTGGTCAGGGGTCAATGCCATGTTCATACTCCGTCTCGTTAGAAGTGTTGAAGGTACAAATTCGGGCACGTGCTGTGCGCCGGGGGTTTGTGCATTGCTGTGAATTTGCTGCACTGCACAATGACTCTATTGTTGGGCATCTGCGCGCCTTTTGCAAGCCTTTTTTGTGCAGTGCAGCAAAAAAATCTTTTGGTTTGATTTCAATCATTTACCATTTGTTTAATTGGTTGATAGGGTAACGAATTAATCGCTTGGCAATCAGCTGAAATCGGCTTGCTCTGACGTTGTAATTGCCCCATGTGTCAGCACGATGGCAATGCCTTTGATGGCCTGCCATCGCCTGTCTCCGACGTGCAGCGACGCCCGGCACCAGCACTTCTACAATGCCTGCGAACTTTGTGACCAGGATGGCCAAGATGTCTTCTATGCAGCAGCACGCCGAGCGCCCCCAGCCCCAGCCCCGATCGGCCTATGCGCAGTTTGTGCGTGTGACCAGCCGCTGGGCCGACAACGATGCCTATGGGCATGTCAACAATGTCGTGTACTACAGCTGGTTCGACACCGCCGTGAACCGCTTGCTGATCGAAAAAGGCGTGCTCGATATCGAAGCGAGCAGCAGCATTGGCCTGGTGGTGGAGACCCAATGCCACTATTTTGCGCCGGTGTCCTATCCGCAGGACGTGGACGTGGGCGTGCGCGTGGCGCATCTGGGCAAGAGCAGCGTGCGCTATGAACTGGCAATTTTTGTCGCCGGCCAGGCGCAAAGCGCTGCATGCGGGCATTTTGTTCACGTGTATGTGGACCGCAGCAGCCGCCGCCCGGTGGCGCTGCCCGATGCCACACGCCAGGCACTGGAGAGCTTGGAGCTGCAGTAAATAAGAGGCTTGCCCTGCCTGGCAGCAAGGCAGCGGGCAATCGCCTACACTTGCCGCTGTTGCGACCTTATGAAATAGGCGCTGGGTTGTGGATATGAGACATGGCGTCTGCCGCCAGCAGCCAAATAGGCTGCTGCATGGGTTGGCGCGCAACCCTGTGCTGCCAACCATGATTATCCAAAGCCTGCTGGACACCGACCTGTACAAGTTCACCATGATGCAGGTGGTGCTGCACCAGTTCCCCGGGGCCCAGGTGGAATACAAGTTTCGCTGCCGCAACCCCGGTGTGCAACTGGCGCCGTATGTGGACGAGATTCGCGCCGAAATCCAGCACCTGTGCAGCCTGCGTTTTGCCGATGACGAATTGGCTTATCTGCAATCGCTGCGTTTTATCAAAAGCGACTTCATCGATTTTCTGCGGCTCTACCAGCTCAAGGAAAAATACATCACGGTGCTGCAGCTGCCCAGTGGCGAGATCGACATCACGATCACCGGCCCCTGGCTGCATACCGTGTTGTTCGAGATCCCGGTGCTGGCCATCGTCAACGAGGTCTACTTTCGCAATACCCAGCCAGAGCCCGACTGGGCTGAAGGACGCCGGCGCCTGGCAGGCAAGATCGAGGCCATGCGCGGGCCGGGGCTGGAGGCGCTCAAGATTGCCGACTACGGCACGCGCCGGCGCTTTAGCCATCGCTGGCAGCGCGAGGTGCTGGGCAGCCTGGTGGGGGGGCTGGGCGTGGCGACCCATCCGGCCATGCCCGGTGAGCGCCTTGGCCAATTGGCTGGCACCAGCAACACCTTGTTTGCCAAACAGCTGGGCCTGACCCCGCTGGGCACCATGGCCCATGAATACCTGCAGGCCTGCCAGGCGCTGGGCCCGCGCCTGCGCGAGAGCCAGATCTATGGCTTTGACATGTGGGCCAAGGAGTACCGGGGCGACCTGGGCATTGCGCTGTCCGACGTCTATGGCATGGATGCCTTTCTGCGCGACTTTGACCTGTACTTCTGCAAGCTCTTTGATGGCGCGCGCCATGACAGCGGCGACCCTTTCAGCTGGGGCGAGCGCCTGATCGCGCACTACAAGCTGCACAAGGTCGATCCGCTGACCAAGATCCTGATCTTTAGCGATGCGCTGACGATACCGCGCACCATTGCGTTGTTCGAGCGCTTTGAGGGCCGCTGCCAACTGGCCTTCGGCGTGGGCACCAACCTGACCAATGACCTGGGCTACGAGCCGCTGCAGATCGTCATCAAGATGACGCGCTGCAATGGCCAGCCGGTCGCCAAGATCTCGGACACGCCGGGCAAGAGCATGTGCGACGACGAAAAATACCTGGCCTACCTGCGCCAGGTGTTCAACCTGCCCCCCAGCCAGCACATCCCCCCGCAAGGCGTGGCCCCCGCCCCCGCACGTGCGGGTTAATCGGGATGGCTGCCGCCTGCCGCAGCCTGCATTGGGGCTTGGCCGCTGACTAAAATCACCGGGCTGCGTGCGCCTGCCGGACGGTGTTGGGCTGCCATGCATGAATAAGCACAAACACAAGGAGCAGGTTATGGGGCAGCAGTATGGGGTCTGGGGCAGGGCGGCGGTGGGCGCTGCGGTGCTGGCGCCCGGGTGGGCCGGGGCGGCCACCATCAACGGGGCCGAACTCTCTGTTTTCTGGGGCATTCCCTTTGCCGGAATTTTGCTGTCGATTGCGCTGATGCCGCTGTTTCTGCCCAGCTTCTGGCACCACCATTTTGGCAAGGTGGCCGCTTTTTGGGCGCTGGCCTTTTTGCTGCCCTTCGCAGCGGTCTTTGGCCCGGGGCTGGCCGTTGGCAACCTGGCCCATGCACTGGTGGCTGAATACATTCCCTTTGTGATCTTGCTGACGGCCTTGTTCACCGTCTCGGGCGGTATCTATATCCGCGGCAATCTGCATGGCTCGCCGGGTTTGAACACGGCCATTCTGGCCATTGGCGCAGTGCTGGCCAGCTTCATGGGCACGACCGGCGCGTCCATGCTGCTGATCCGCCCGCTGATCCGGGCCAACGATGCCCGCCGCAGCTGCGCGCATGTGGTGGTGTTTTTCATCTTCATCGTCTCCAATGCCGGTGGCTCGCTCACGCCGCTGGGTGATCCGCCGCTGTTCCTGGGCTTTTTGAAGGGCGTGGATTTTTTCTGGACCGTGCGCCATATCTTTGCCGAGACCCTGTTCCTCGTCGGCGCGCTGCTGGTCATCTTCTACCTGCTGGACCGCTATATGCTGCGCTTTGATGCGCAAAAGCCCCGCAGCGATCCGACGCCCGACACCCACAGCCTGGGCTTTGAAGGCAAGATCAATTTTGTGCTGCTGGGCGCTGTCGTGGCCCTGGTGCTGCTGAGCGGCTTTTGGAAGTCCGACCTGCAGTGGGACATTGCCGGCGTGGCCGTGGGCTTGCCGTCCGTCGTGCGTGATCTGGGCCTGATTGCGGTGGCCGTGCTGTCCTACAAACTCACGCCCGCGTCGGCCCATGCGGCCAACCAGTTCGACTGGGGCCCGATGCAGGAAGTGGCCAAGCTGTTCGCCGGCATTTTTCTCACCATCATCCCCGTCATCGCGATGCTGCAGGCGGGCGCCAACGGCCCCTTTGGCGCGGTGGTGCGTGCGGTAACCCGGCCCGATGGCTCGCCCGACCCGGCGATGTACTTCTGGGCTGCGGGCCTGCTCAGCAGCTTTTTGGACAATGCGCCCACCTACCTGGTGTTCTTCAACACCGCAGGGGGTGATCCCCAGGTGCTGATGACCTCGATGGCGACCACCTTGGCCGCGATTTCGGCGGGTGCCGTCTTCATGGGCGCGAACACCTATATCGGCAATGCACCCAATATGATGGTCAAGGCCATTGCCGAAAGCCGTGGAGTGCGCATGCCCAGCTTTTTTGGCTATATGGCCTGGTCGTGCGCCATCCTGGTGCCGCTGTTTGTCGTGATGACTTTTATCTGGTTCCGCTGAAGCCCCGAGGAAACTGCCGATGTCCCGCCCGAAAATTCTGATTGCCCGCGCCATTTCGCCCGAAGTGGTCACCGTGCTCGAGCAGCACTTCGATGTCCGCTCCAACCAGGACGACATCGCCTGGTCGCCCGCCGAGCTGGCCGAGCGCCTGCAGGGCATGGATGGCGTGCTGACCACCGGCTCGCAGCGCATCGATGCGGCCTTGCTGGCCGCCTGCCCGCAGCTGCAGATCTGCGCCAACATGGCCGTGGGCTACAACAACTTTGATGTGGCCGCGATGACGGCAGCCGGCGTGCAGGGCACGAATGCGCCCGACGTGCTGACCGAGACCACGGCCGATTTCGGCTTTGCGTTGCTGATGGCCACGGCCCGCCGCATCACCGAGAGCGAGCATTTTCTGCGTGCCGGCCATTGGAAGGACTGGCGCTATGACCTGTTTGCCGGCGCCGAAGTGCATGGCAGCACCCTGGGCATTCTGGGCATGGGCCGCATCGGCCAGGCCATTGCCCGGCGCGGCGCGCATGGCTTTGGCATGCAGGTGGTCTACCACAACCGCTCGCGCCTGTCTGCCGAGCTGGAGGCCGATTGCAAGGCCCGCTATGTGAGCAAGCAAGAGCTGCTCAGCACTGCTGACCACCTGGTGCTGGTGCTGCCCTACACCCCCGAGGCCCACCACACGGTTGGCGCAGCCGAGATCGCCAGCATGAAGCCCAGCGCCACGCTGATCAACATCGCGCGCGGCGGCATTGTGGATGATGTGGCGCTGGCCAAGGCGCTGGCGAGCAAGCGCATTGCCGCCGCCGGCCTGGATGTGTTCGAAGGCGAGCCTGCGGTGCATCCCGATCTGCTGGCGCTGTCCAACGTGGTGCTGACGCCGCACATCGCCAGCTCCACGATGGGCACGCGCCGGGCCATGGCCCAGCTGGCGGCTGACAACCTGATCGCCTACCTGGGCGGCCAGGCGCCGGTCACACCCGTCAACCGCCTGGAGCACAGCCGCCGCAGCGCCGCCTGAACGCAAAATATTTCAATAAACATGGCTGTTTGTGCCCACCAGACGGGTGCAAGCAGCTATTATTTTTGCAGTCTTCTCAAACACGGGGAACGGTTGTGAATCTGGATCTGGATCGGTCGCTGCTCAGCCTGGTGCTGCTGGCCTTGGTACTGCTGGCGGTGCTGGCCAACCTGCTGGTGCTGCTGTTGCGCCGGCCCAAAGCCGATCTGGGGGAGGCCTGGCTGCAGCAGCAGGAGCGCCAGGCCCGCGACCAGCAGCAGACCGTGCAGGCGCTGGCGCGCAGCGAAGGCGCGCTCAGCCACCTGTCGCAGCACCTGAGCCTGCAGTTGCGCGAGTTGAACCAGGGCAGCCAAGATGTGATGGGCGAGTTCCGCGAATCGCTGGAAGCGCGCATGGCGCAAAGCCTGGCTGAATCGCGCCTTGGGCGCCAGGAGCTGGCCCAGGCGCTGGCCGGGTTCGAAACCCAGCTCGCCCAGCGCCTGGCCCACCTCGATGCGGCCATCAACCAGCGCCTGTCGGTGCTCGATACCTCGCTCACCCAGCGCGTCGATGCGCTCACCCGCGCCAACCACCAAAGCCTGGCCACCCTCAAGACCGATGTGCAGTCGCACCTGGCGGGCATGCAGGACGGGGTGGGGCGCCAGCTGGCGCAGCTGCTGCAGGCCAACCAGCAGCAGGCCGAGCAGCTGCGCGGCACGCTCAACGAGCGCCTGGCCAGCATCCAGAGCGACAACGCCAGCAAGCTCGAAGAGATGCGCAAAACGGTGGATGAAAAGCTGCATGCCACCTTGGAGCAGCGCCTGGGTGAATCCTTCAAGCTGGTGAGCGACCGGCTCGAACAGGTGCACAAGGGCCTGGGCGAGATGCAGACGCTGGCGGGCAGCGTGGGTGATCTCAAGCGCGTGATGACGAATGTGAAATCGCGCGGTACCTGGGGCGAGCTGCAGCTGGGCATGATCATCGACAACGTGCTGACGGCCCAGCAGTACGCCAGGAACGTCAAGACCGTGCCGGGCAGCGACGAGATGGTGGAGTTCGCCATCCGCCTGCCGGGCCACAGCGATGACAAACCGGTGTGGTTGCCGATCGATTCCAAGTACCCGGTCGAGCACTACCAGCGCCTGATGGATGCGCAAGAAAGCCTGGACAAGGCGGCGATCCAGTCGGCCAGCATCGGCTTTGAAAATTCGATCCGGCTGGAGGCCAAGAAGATCTACAGCAAGTATGTCTCGCCGCCCAACACCACCGATTTTGCGGTGCTCTACCTGCCCACCGAGGGGTTGTTTGCCGAGGTGATGCGCCGGCCGGGTCTGGTGGAAGCCTTGCAGAACGACTGCCGGGTCATGGTCTCGGGCCCAGCCAACCTGGCGGCGATGCTCAGCAGCCTGCAGATGGGCTTCAAGACCTTGGCCATCGAAAAGCGCAGCTCCGAGGTGTGGGCGGTGCTCGGGCAGGTCAAGACCGAGTTCAACAAGTTTGGCGATGTGGTGGAGGCCACGCGCAGGTCGCTGGACCAGGCGGCCAAGAAATTCGAGCAGGTCGATGTGCGCACGCGCGCCATCCAAAAACGGCTCTCGCATGTGCATGAGACACCCGCCGCTGGCGAGCTGGGCCCGTTGACCACCGATACGGACGAAGGCGACAGCGCAGCGGCCCTGACTTAGCCGACAATGCAGGCCAAGCAAGTGCCAGTTGCCCACGGTGCTGAAGGGAACGCGTGAATCGCGAGTTGATACGGCTGATCATCGGCCAGTTTTTTGTCCATACCTGTATGACAGGTACGCGCTTGGCAGCCCCGCTGCTGGCCCTGCGCGATGGCCACACCCCCGGCGCGGTGGGGTTCTTGCTCAGTCTGTTTGCGCTGACCCAGGTGTTCCTGGCGCTGCCGGCGGGCCGCTACGCAGACCGGCATGGCTTCATGAAGCCGATGCTGGCCGCCATTGCGCTGGCCTTTGCCGGCACTGCCATTGGTGTCGCCTTTCCCCGTTTTGAAGTCCTGTGCGTCGCGGCGCTGCTTACGGGGGCGGGCTGCGGCATCTCCATCATTGCGCTGCAGCGCCATGCCGGCCGCGTCGCCCATGAGGCCAGCGAGCTGCGCCAGATCTTCAGCTGGCTGTCGCTGGGCCCGGCGATTGCCAATTTTCTGGGGCCGATGGTCACCGGGCTGATCATCGACCACTCGACCGGCCAGGCCGGCAACAACCTGTCCTACCGCATCGCTTTTGCGGTGCTGGCGCTGTTCTCGGTGGTGGCCTGGTGGTGTGTGCGCAGCGCCCAGGAGATGGAGCCCGCGCCCGCCAAAAGCGATGGCCAGCCCCACCATGCCTGGGACCTGCTGCGCGAGCAGTCCTTCCGCCGCTTGCTGATTGTCAACTGGTTGGTGGCCTCCTGCTGGGATGTGCACACCTTTGTCGTGCCGCTGCTGGGCCATGACCGGGGTCTGTCGGCCTCCGAGATCGGTGCCGTGCTGGGCGTGTTTGCGCTGGCGGCCTTTGTGATCCGGGTGCTGCTGCCCGCCATCTCGCGCCACCTGCGCGAGATGACCGTGGTGATGGCCGCGATGGTGCTCACGGCCGCGATTTTTGCGATCTACCCGCTGATGCCCAATGCCTGGGCGATGGCTTTTTGTTCGGCCTTGCTGGGCATCGGCCTGGGCAGTGTGCAGCCGATGGCCATGAGCATGCTCCACCAGATCACCCCCGAGGAGCGCCACGGCGAGGCCGTGGGGCTGCGGCTGATGCTGATCAATGGCTCGAGCGTCTGCATGCCGCTGATGTTTGGCGCCGCAGGGGCGGCCATTGGGGTGGGCGGGGTTTTCTGGGTGATGGGCGGCTTAGTGGGCGCGGGCTCGCGCATGGCCTGGGTGCTGGGCAAAACGCCCTTGCCCAACTTCCGGGTGCTCGACAGCAGCCACAGCGCAGAACCGGCCAGCCATGCGCTGGGCGAGAAACAGGCCCAGCCGCCCCGCGAGCCCTGATCTTGGCGCACTACTCGCCTCTGGTGGCCGCCCAAGCGGCTAAACTGCAAGGCTTGTATGGGGGATCAAAGCATGATGGATGGATTGGTATCCGGGCGCATACTGGGTCAGCCGGTCGAGCGCAGCAGTAAAACCGGCAAGCCGTATGCACTGGCCAAGGTGCGTGCCAATGCGGGCGCGGGCGATGGCGAGATGCTGATTGTCAACGTCATCGCTTTTGACGATGCGCCGGTCGCAGCGCTTTTGGGCCTGGGCGACGGCGACAGCATCTGCCTGTCGGGCAGTCTGACCCCCAAGGTCTGGGTCGACCGCGATGGCGTGACCCGCCCCAGCGTGGACATGGTCGCCCACCAGGTGCTGACCGCCTACGGCGTGGCCCGCAAGCGCGGCGTGGCCGGTGATGCGGACTTTGACCCTGCCGCCTGAACCCATCAGGGGTGTGGGCGGGCACGTACAATCTGGCGCAGCATGACTCCATCTTCTCCCGCATCTTCTCCAGCTGCTTCGCGCGGCCTGTTTATCAGCTTTGAAGGCATTGACGGCGCCGGTAAATCCTCGCATATCCAGGGCTTGCACGATGCCTTCCTGGCCGCAGGCCGCCACGTGGTGAGCACGCGCGAGCCCGGTGGCACGCCGCTGGCCGAAAAGCTGCGCGCGCTGTTCCTGCAAGAACCCATGGATGCCTTGACCGAGGCCTTGCTGGTGTTTGCGGGCCGGCGCGACCACCTGCAGCAGGTGATCGAGCCGGCGCTGGCCCGGGGCGATGTGGTGCTGTGTGACCGTTTTACCGATGCCACTTTTGCCTACCAGGGCGCCGGGCGCGGCTTTGACCTGCAGGTGCTGCAGGTGCTCGAGCGCATGGTGCAGGCCCGGCCCGAGCTGGGTGAGGGCGCGCTGCGCCAGCCTGACCTGACCATCTGGTTTGATCTGCCCACCGAGGTGGCCGCCGAGCGCCTGGCCGGTGCACGTGCCCCCGACCGTTTTGAGGCCGAACCCCAGCAGTTTTTTGCCCGCGTGGCCGCCGGTTATGCCGAGCGCGCGCTGGCGCAACCCGCGCGGTTTGCGCGCATCGATTCGCACCAGCCCAAGCCGGCGGTGTGGCAGGCGGTGCGCCAGGCCGTAGCAGCCCAGGGTTGGCTGCCGGCCAGCAAGGTGGAGGGCTGATATGGCCACCGCCAAGAACACTGCAGCGCCCGAGCCCGTAGCCGCAGCACCGGCGCCCACCGCCCCCTGGATTGCCCAGCAACGCGAGCAGCTGCTGGCCCAGCGCGGCCATGCCTGGCTGCTGCAAGGCCCCTCGGGCCTGGGCCAGTTCTCGCTGGCCATGGGCCTGGTGCGGGCCTGGTTGTGCGATGCACCGACGCCCCAGGGCGCCTGCGGCCACTGCGCCAGCTGCCATGCGATCGATGTGCATGCCCACACGGACCTGTGTGTGCTGATGCCCGAGACCGAGATGCTGGCGCTGGGCTGGCCGCTGCCCGAAAAGGCCCAGGCGGACATTGACGACAAAAAGCGCAAGCCCAGCCAGGAAATCCGCGTCGATGCGATGCGCGATGCGGTGGAGTTCACGCAGCGCACCTCGGGCCGGGGCAAAGGCAAGGCGGTGCTGGTGTTTCCGGCGGAAAAAATGAATGCGGTCACTGCCAATGCGCTGCTCAAAACGCTGGAGGAGCCACCGGGCGATGCCCGCTTTGTGCTGGCGACCGAAGCCGCGCACCAGCTGCTGCCCACGATCCGCAGCCGCTGCCTGGCGCACACCATGCAGTGGCCCGATACCGCATCGGCCCGCAGCTGGCTGGTGGCGCAGGACGTGCCGGCAGACCAGGTCGACGCGCTGCTGCAGGCCGCAGGCGGTCGCCCCGACGATGCGCTGGATCAGATGCATGCCGGCCGCTCGCCCCAGGTCTGGAGGAAGTTGCCCAAGGATTTGGCCAATGGCCAGCCCGGTGCCTTGTCCAGCCTGTCTGCGCCCGAGGTGGTCGATGCCTTGCAAAAGCTCTGCCATGATTTGCTGATGCTGCGTGTGGGGGCCGCGCCACGGTTTTTTGACGCGGCCGATTTACCTGCGCCCCCGGCGCTGGCGGTCCTGGCGCGCTGGAGCAAGGCCTTGACGCAGTCGATGCGCACGGCGGCGCACCCCTTCAACCAGGGGCTGATGCTCGAAGCACTGGTCGCGCAGGCGGCCAGCGTGCTGCAGTCGCGGCGCTAAGCCGGGTCCATCGGCCGGTGTAACAGGCCGCTGAAGTGGCCTGTGTTTGCGCTGGCATCTGGAAATAGGCAGCAAAATTTGGTTATCCTTGGAATCTATGAACAGTCCTACCCCTGCACCGGGCACGGCCAGCGCTCGCCCCAGCGTGCTGCAATTGGCCATCAAGGAAAAGGCCGCGCTCTATGCCGCCTACATCCCCTTGTTCAAGGAAGGGGGCATCTTTGTCCCCACGCCCAAGGACTATGCACTGGGCGACGATGTCTACCTGCTGCTGACCTTGCCCCAGGATCCGCAGCGCTACCCCATTGCCGGCAAAGTCGGCTGGGTGACTCCGGCAGGCGCCGGTGGCAACCGCACCCAGGGTATTGGCGTGCGCTTTCCCAAAGACCCCAAGACGGATGAGCTGCGTTACAAGATTGAACAGATCTTGGGCACGGCCTTGCAGGCTGACCGCGCCACGCAGACCATCTAAGAACCTGTTCAAAGTCTCTACGCAGCCGCGTTGGAGTGCAATCGGGATGAGTTCGAAGGGATGGAACGCAGCTTGCACCGGGGTGCAAGCAAGGGCCAGCGCGAAGAAATCGCCCGATTTCACTCCAACCCGTAGGGACAGTGGCTTTGCGCTGCCCGGGAAGGGAGCGGTCTGCGTCGTTGCAAATCCTCGCAATAGCTGGGCTATTGCTGCGGTGTTACGCGGCTGGGCGCCCCCCTCGCATCCCATCTCGCAAAGACACTGTCGCGGCGCGAGGAGACATTGAACAGGTTCTAAGCACTGGATTCGACCCTGTCCCACCCCGATTTCTTAGCTGGGCTGACAGGGTTTTACGGTGGTCGCGACCGTCGGAGCAGCCGGAGCGGGGACAATGGCTGCAGTTCTTTGTATTTGGACTGCGGCGCTTTGATCGTCTGCAGCGTTGACGATTGATGTTCACCGACTCCCACTGCCACCTCAACTTTCCCGAGCTTGTCCAGGACCTGCCTGCCATCCGCGCCAAGATGGACGAGGCGCGGGTGACCCGCGCGCTGTGCATCAGCTGCACGATGGAGGAGTTTCCCGACGTGCATGCGCTGGCGATGCGCTATGACAACTTCTGGTGCAGCGTGGGTGTGCACCCCGATACCGAAGGGCTGACCGAGCCCAGCGTGCAGGACCTGGTCGAGCGCGCGGCGCTGCCGCGCGTCGTGGCCATTGGCGAGACAGGCCTGGATTATTACGGCATGGAAGACCGCAAGGGCGGCCGCACGGTGGCTGATCTGGAGTGGCAGCGCGAGCGCTTTCGCACCCATATCCGCGCGGCCCGGCAGGTGCGCAAGCCGCTGGTGATCCACACCCGCAGCGCATCGGATGACACCTTGCGTCTGCTGCGCGAAGAGGGCGAGACCGGTGGCGCCCATGCCGCAGGCGGCGTGTTCCACTGCTTTACCGAGAGCATGGAAGTCGCCCGCGCGGCGCTGGACCTGGGTTTTTACATCTCGTTCTCGGGCATCATCACTTTCAAAAAGGCGCAGGATCTGCGCGATGTCGCGGCCTTTGTGCCCGAGGACCGGCTGCTGATCGAGACCGACAGCCCTTATCTGGCGCCGGTGCCGTTTCGGGGCAAGACCAATACGCCCGCCTATGTGCCGCATGTGGCCGCGCAGATTGCGCAGGTGCGCGGCACCAGCGTGGAAGCGGTGGCCGAGGCCACCAACCGCAATTTCGATCGACTCTTCAGCGGAGTGCTGTCATGAAGCTGCCTGCTACACCTGGTTCTTTGTCTGTGCTTCGAGCGGCCTGCGCGGCGGCCCTGTGGCTGGCCTGCGCGGCCGCGCAAGCGGGCTCGTATGACGATTTCTTCACCCGCATCATCCGCGATGACGCCAAGGGCATCGAGGCGCTGGTGCAGCGCGGCTTTGACCCCAACACCGTGAGCGAGAAGGGCGAAACGGGCCTGACGCAGGCCTTCAAGCTCGACTCCTACCGCGCGGCCAAGGGCATGATTGCGCTGCCAACCACCAATGTGAACCTGGCCAATGCCAAGGGCGAGACACCGCTGATGATGGCTGCCATCAAGGGCCAGGTCGATCTGGCCAAGGCCTTGATTGCCCGGGGCGCCGATGTGAACCGCGAGGGCTGGACGCCGCTGCACTATGCCGTCTCGGCCCCGAGCGAAGATGGCTCCGACCTGCAGATGGTGGCGCTGCTGCTGGAGCACCACGCCTATATCGATGCCGCATCGCCCAATGGCACCACGCCGTTGATGATGGCCGCCCAGTACGGCACACGCAGCGCCGTGCAACTGCTGATCAAGGAAGGCGCCGACCCCAAGCTGAAAAACCAGCAGGGACTGACGGCGAGTGACTTTGCCACCCGCGCCGACCGCTCGGAAGTGGTGACCTGGCTGAGCCAGGCCGGCGCCGCAGCGCCAGGCGCGGGTGCCAGCGCAGGTACAGGCGCAGGTGCAGGTGCAGCCGCTGCAGGCAGCACGGCCGCGCCCAAGCCGCAGCCCGGCGCCTATGTGCCGCAAAAGCCCGCATTCCCGCAGGAAGGCCGGCGCAAGATCCAGAGCAACTGGTAAGGCTGCGGGCGGCGCTGCCCCCGTTGCCCATGTCGTGTTTGCACCCGCTGTGGGCAGGGGCTTGACATTCACACCATGGCAATCTTTAGAGTTCCTGCCATGGATAGAAAGACTCCCGCCATGACTGCCCAAACCACCCCATCCGCCACCCCGCTGCTGCAACTGCCGATCGAGGGCATGACCTGCGCCTCCTGCGTCGGCCGGGTCGAGCGCGCCTTGCAGGCCGTGCCCGGCGTGCAAAGCGCCCATGTCAACCTGGCCACCGAGCAGGCCAGCCTGCAACTGGGCGACCAGGCCCCCGCCGCCCAGGTGCTGGAGCAGGCGCTGGCAGCGGTCCACAAAGCCGGCTACAGCGTGCCTGTGCATGCGCTGGAGCTGGAAGTCGAAGGCATGACCTGCGCCTCTTGCGTGGGCCGCGTGGAGCGCGCGTTAAAAGCCGTGCCCGGCGTGCAGACCGCCGCCGTGAACCTGGCTACCGAACGGGCCACGGTGCAGCTGACGGCGGGCGTGCATGCCGAGCAGCTGATGGCTGCTATTGCCAAGGCCGGCTATACCGCCCGCACTGTGCCGCAGGTGGGTGAGGCCAGCGAGGCGGCCGATGCCCATGATGCGCAGAGCCAGCGCCAGCAGCAAGCGCAAAACGGGCTGCTGCGTGACCTGTGGCTGGCGGCCTTGCTGGCCGCGCCGGTCTTTGTGCTGGAGATGGGCGGCCACATGCTGCCGGGCTTTCACCACTGGGTGGGCCAATGGCTGCCCCAGCAGAGCAACTGGCTGCTGCAGTGGGTGTTGACCAGCCTGGTGCTGGCCGGGCCGGGCCGGCGCTTTTACCGCCTGGGCCTGCCTGCGCTGGCGCGGGCCGCGCCCGATATGAACTCGCTGGTGGCAGTGGGCACCTTGTCGGCCTATCTCTATTCGCTGGTGGCCACCTTTGCGCCTGGCGTACTGCCAGCGGGCACCGTGCATGTCTATTTCGAGGCCGCGGCGGTGATCGTAGTGCTGATTTTGCTGGGCCGCTGGATGGAGGCACGCGCCAAGGGCAATACCTCGGCGGCGATCAAGCGCCTGGTGCAGCTGCAGGCCAAGACGGCCTGGGTGCTGCGCGAT
Organism: Comamonas sp. JNW; assembly: GCF_003105075.1. Taxonomy (NCBI): domain Bacteria; kingdom Pseudomonadati; phylum Pseudomonadota; class Betaproteobacteria; order Burkholderiales; family Comamonadaceae; genus Comamonas; species Comamonas sp. JNW. The sequence goes on along the minus strand of NZ_QETI01000001.1, from coordinate 238,174 downwards.
GGCGATTGGCAATCACTGGCCATTGATGCGGTGCAGCCCGGCGATACCGTGCAGGTGCGCCCCGGCGAGCGCATCCCGGTCGACGGCCGGGTGACAGATGGCGAGAGCTATGTGGACGAATCGATGATCAGCGGTGAACCCGTGCCGGTGCACAAGACCAGCGGCGCCCTGGTGGTGGGCGGCACCATCAACCAAAAGGGCGCCTTGACCCTGAAGGCCACCGAAGTGGGCGGCAACACGGTGCTGGCGCAGATCATCCGCATGGTAGAGCAGGCCCAGGGCGGCAAGCTGCCGATCCAGGCCGTTGTGGACCAGGTGACCATGTGGTTTGTGCCCGCCGTGATGGCCGCTGCCGTGCTGACCTTTGTGCTCTGGCTGTTGCTGGGCCCATCGCCCGCGTTGAGCCTGGCCCTTGTCAATGCGGTGGCTGTGCTCATCATTGCCTGCCCTTGCGCGATGGGCCTGGCGACGCCCACCTCGATCATGGTGGCCACCGGCCGCGCCGCCCAGCTGGGGGTGCTGTTCCGCAAGGGTGAGGCGCTGCAGCTGCTCAAGGACGCCCAGGTGGTGGCTGTGGACAAGACCGGCACCTTGACCGAGGGCCGGCCCGCGCTGACCGACCTGGTGCTGGCCCCCGGCTTTGAACGCGCGGCCGTGCTGGCGGCGGTGGCCGCCGTTGAGAGCCAGTCGGAGCACCCGATTGCCCAGGCCATTGTGCAGGCTGCCCAGGCCGAAGGCCTGCAGTTGCTGCCGCTGTCCGGCTTTGAATCGGTCACCGGTTTTGGCGTGCGTGCCCAAGTGGGCGCTGCGCGGGTCGAAGTAGGTGCAGACCGCATGATGCGGCAATTGGGCGCTGATGTGGCGGTGTTTGCTGACGAGGCTGCCCGTCTGGGCGCCGAAGGCAAGACGCCGCTGTATGCCGCCATCGATGGCCAGCTGGCCGCCATGATCGCCGTGGCCGACCCGATCAAGCCCACCACACGCGCTGCGATTGAGGGCCTGCATGCGATGGGCCTCAAGGTAGCGATGATCACCGGCGACAACCGCCGCACCGGCGAAGCGATTGCCCAGCAGCTGGGCATTGACGAGGTGGTGGCCGAGGTGCTGCCCGATGGCAAGGTGGCGGCCGTCAAGCGCCTGCGGGTTGCGCATGGTGCGCTGGCCTATGTGGGCGATGGCATCAACGATGCGCCTGCCTTGGCCGAGGCCGATGTCGGCATTGCCGTGGGCTCGGGCACCGATATCGCCATCGAGTCGGCCGACGTGGTGCTGATGGGCGGCGACCTGCGCGGCGTCGTGACTGCCATCGGGCTCTCGCGCGCCGCCATGCGCAATATCCACCAGAACCTGTTCTGGGCCTTTGCCTACAACGTGGCGCTGATCCCGGTCGCCGCGGGCCTGCTGTACCCGGTCAATGGCACCCTGCTGTCGCCGGTGTTTGCGGCAGGGGCGATGGCGCTGTCGAGCGTGTTTGTGCTGGCCAATGCCTTGCGGCTGCGCCGTTTTAGCGTGTAGACAAGGCTGCAGACATGAAAAAGCCCCGCAGGCTCCAAGCCTGCAGGGCTTTTTGTCTAAGCGTTAAGGCTTACACCTGGTCGGCCGACAGACCGGCCGTCTGGCTAAAGCCACCGTCCACATAGGTGATCTCGGCGGTCACGCCCGAGGCCAGATCGCTCAGCAGGAAGGCGGCGACATTGCCCACATCTTCGATGGTCACATTGCGGCGCAGCGGGGCGGCATCGGCCACGCGGCCGAGCAGCTTGCCAAAGTCCTTGATGCCCGAGGCGGCCAGGGTCTTGATCGGGCCGGCGGAGATGCCGTTGGCACGGATCGCGCGGCCGTCTTCGGTGCGGCCCACCGCTTCGGCCAGGTAGCGCACGGAGGCTTCGAGCGAGGCCTTGGCCAGGCCCATGGTGTTGTAGTTGGGGATGGAGCGCAGGGCGCCCAGGTAGGACAGGGTCAGCAGGGACGACTTGTCGTTGAGGTAGGGCAGGGCGGCCTTGGCCAGCGCAGGAAAGCTGTAGGCGCTGATGTCATGCGCAATGCGAAAGCCTTCGCGCGAGAGGCCATCCAGGAAGTTGCCGGCAATCGCCTCGCGCGGCGCAAAGCCGATGGAGTGCACAAAACCATCGAACTTGCCCCAGGTAGCAGCCAGGTCGGCAAACATTTTCTCAATCTGGGCGTCATCGGCCACATCGCAGTCGAACACCAGCTTGGAGTCAAACTCGGCGGCAAACTCGCTGATACGGTCCTTGAAGCGTTCACCCACATAGCTGAAAGCCAGCTCGGCGCCTTGCTGGTGGCAGGCCTTGGCAATGCCATAAGCGATAGAGCGGTTGGACAGCACGCCCGTGATCAGCAGTTTCTTGCCGGTCAGAAAACCCATTGTTCTTCTCCTGATAAGTGCCACGCCATAAGGGCATGGCCAAAAAAGACTTGGGCACCGGCGCAAAGCGTTTCTCGGGGGTAAACGCTTGCACAGGTGGCCAGCTAGGGCAGAATTGTCGCATGCGATTCTGCCTTCCGCTGATTTTGTGTGCTGCCGCGGCAGCGCCTGCCTGGGCCAGCCATGCCTACGCCCTCTGGGGCGAGCCGCGCTACGCGGCGGATTTCAAGCATTTTGCCTATGCCAACCCCGAGGCGCCCAAGGGCGGTGAGCTGCGCCTGGTCAGTGCGCTGCGCTACTCGACGTTTGACAAATACAACCCCTTTACGATCAAAGGCTCGCCCCCGGCCTACCTGAGCGACATGCTGTTTGACAGCCTGCTGATCGCCAGCCTGGACGAGACGACAACCGGCTACGGCCTGTTGGCCGAGGACATCGATGTGGCCGCCGATGGCATGTCCGCGACATTCAAGATGCGCAAGGCGGCGCGCTTTCACAATGGCAAACCGGTGCTGGCCCAGGATGTCAAGCACAGCTACGAGGCGCTGATCAGCCAGTACGCCACGCCCGGCTACAAGACCTTGCTGGCCGATGTGGAGGGCTGCGATGTCATCGACGACCGCACGGTGCGCTTTCGCTTCAAGAAGCCCAACCGCGACCTGCCGCTGACCGTGGGCAGCCTGCCGGTCTTCAGCCGCGACTGGGGCCTGGGCGCCGATGGCAAGCCCAAGCGCTTTGACCAGATCGTGACCGATATGCCCATGGGCAGCGGCCCCTACAAGATCGGCCCGGTGGTGTTTGGCCGCGACATCACCTACGTGCGCGACCCCGACTACTGGGCCAAGGACCTGCCCGTGCGCGTGGGCAGCGCCAATTTTGACCGGGTCACGGTCAAGATCTACAAGGACAACACCGCCAAGCTGGAGGCGCTCAAGGCCGGCGAGTTCGATGTGATGCGCTTTTTCAGCGCCGGCGACTGGGCGCGCCGCCTCTATGGCAAGCGTTTTGACCGGGGTGAGCTGCGCAAAGGGGACTTCGCCAACAAGCTGCCCTCGGGCTTCCAGAGCTACTTTTTGAACCTGCGCCGCCCAGTGCTGCAGGATGTGCGGGTGCGCGAGGCCCTGGGCCTGGCGTTTGACTACGAGTGGATGCAGCGCCAGCTGTTCTACGGAGCCTACGAGCGCGTGCATGGCCTGTTTGGCAACACCATGTGCGAGACGCATGGCAGCCCCAGCGACGCCGAGCTGGCCCTGCTCAAGCCCTTTGAGAAAGACCTGCCCGCCGGTACCTTGGGGCCGCTGCAGGATCCCCCCCGCACCGACCAGGGCAGCAGCCTGCGCGACAACCTGCGCAAGGCGCAGGCGCTGTTGGCCGACGCCGGCTGGAAGGTGGACAGGAATGGCGTGCTGCGCAATGCCAAGGGCCAGGCGCTGGAGCTGGAGTTTCTCGACAGCAACGAAGGGGGCATACGCACCGTGTCCACCTGGATGCGCAACCTGGAGAAGCTGGGCATCAAGCTCCGGCTGCGGGTGGCCGATTACGCGCTCTACCAGCAGCGGGTCGACAAGTTCGACTATGACCTGATATCGGTCAATGTGCCGGGCACCAATATCCCGGGCCAGGAATACGCCGAGCTGTTTGGCAGCGCGGCGGCGGAGCAGGAGGGCTCGGGCAATTTCATTGGCTTGAAGAGCCCAGCGGTCGACGCGATGATTGCCCAGATGGCCAGCGCCAAGAGCGAGCAGGAGTTGCTGCCCGCCTGCCATGCGCTCGAGCGCATCATTGTGGCGGGCCACTACCTGATTCCGCAGTGGTATGCCGCCAGCCACCGCGTGGTGTATGACGCCTGGCGATTGGTGGAGCCCCCGCAGGTGCCCGCCTATGTGCCGGGCGAGACCTGGGTGATGTACTACTGGTGGGCGCGCATGCCGCCGCTCACAGCCGCAACCGCCAAGCCATGAGCTGCTCTGATGCCGGGCCCAGCCGTTATATGATCCCTCTGACCGCCCCAGCGCGCCTGCCGCGCTGCCCCGGCATTTTCTGCCACAGTGCCACGGCGTTTGCCCGCACGTGCTGACATTGGAGCCCACCCCGCATGTTTGCCTATATCCTCAAACGTCTGCTGCTGATGATTCCCACGCTGTTCGGGGTCTTGCTGCTGACCTTTGTGGTGATCCAGTTCGTGCCGGGGGGCCCGGTCGAGCAGTACCTGGCAGAGGCCAAGGCCGGCAACCGGGGCGCGGAGGGCGCGGGCATGGGCTACCGGGGCGCGCAGGGCATTGACCCCAAGCGGCTCGACGAGATCAAGGCCTTGTACGGCTTTGACAAGCCGCCCATCGAGCGCTTTGTGCAGATGCTGGGCCAGTTCGCCCGCTTTGATCTGGGCAACAGCTTTTTCCAGAACAAAAGCGTCTGGCAGCTGATCAAGGACAAGCTGCCCGTCTCCATCAGTCTGGGGCTGTGGACCTTTTTCATCAGCTACCTGATTGCGGTGCCGCTGGGCATTGCCAAGGCGGTGCGCGCGGGCAGTCGGTTTGACATGGTCACCACGGTGATCGTGCTGGTGGGCTATGCGATACCCGGCTTTGTGCTGGGGGTGGCGCTCTTGGTGATCTTTGGCGGGCAGCTGCAGTGGTTTCCGCTGCGCGGGCTCACCTCATCGGGCTGGGAAGAGATGGGCTGGGCCGCCAAGCTGGTCGACTACCTCTGGCACATCACCTTGCCAGTCACCGCCATGGTGGCCGGCAGCTTTGCGGTGACGGCCATGCTCACGAAAAACGCCTTTCTTGAAGAGATCCGCAAGCAGTATGTGGTGACGGCCAAGGCCAAGGGTCTGAGCGAGCGCCAGGTGCTGTGGCGCCATGTGTTTCGCAATGCCTTGCTGCCCATCGTCACCGGCTTTCCGGCGGCCTTCATTGGCGCCTTCTTTACCGGGGCCTTGTTGATCGAGACCTTGTTCTCGCTCGATGGCCTGGGCCTCTTGAGCTATGAGAGCGTGATCCGGCGCGACTACCCGGTCGTGCTGGGCACCTTGTACCTGTTTACCTTGATCGGTTTGCTCACCAAGCTGGTGAGCGACCTGTGCTATGTCTGGGTGGATCCCCGTGTCAAGTTTGACTGAGTCGCGTATGCCCGCATTGGCCAGCCCAGCACCTGCGGCATGGCGCCGCGCCTCAGGCCTTGCGGCGCAGCTGCAGGCGCCGCAGCAGCACGGCCACGACGACGATGTTGAGCAGCAGCACCAGCGCGCCTTGCCAATGGCGGTGCGCCAGCAGGTGCTGCACTTCGAGCGGTATGTACAGCCCCGAGGACAGCGCGCCCAGCCATTCGCCCCAGGCCTTGTCCTGCCACAGGCCCCAGGCCTCCAGCCAGCGCACAGCGATATAGGTCCCGCCCAGCAGCACCAGCGTATGGATGGGGGTGGCATTGATCTTGTCCACCCAGCCAATCAGCACGGCCGGGTAGCGCGCCTCGGGCGAGAGGCCAACGTGGCCGATCAGCTCCAGCGCGAGGCGGTGCAGATCGTGGTGCAGCAGGCTGAGCAGTCCCAACAGGCCCAGCAGCGCGGCAAAGCCTTTGAGCGCTTCAAAAATGGCAATGCTTTTGAGCGCGGTGCGCAAGGCGGAGGGCGTGTGGGTGGCAGGCATGGCGCAGAGCATGGCCGATGGCGCGCAGTTTGGCTGTCGGCCAATGGCGACAGCGCAGCACCCCGTGCCCTCGCCGCCACCGTTGCCAACGTCGGCCCCAGGCCGCCCTATTCAGTGACAGGAGGGGGACGGTGCCCACACCGTCTCTGCAGACCATAACGATGACCGAGCCTGTTTCCCCACTTCCCCCCGGCCGCTCGCCTGCGGCCCGCGCCTGGCGCCGCTTCAAGTCCAACAAACTGGGCTTTTACAGCCTGCTGCTCTTTGTGGTGCTGGTGGTGCTCAGCCTGTTTGCCGAGCTGATCAGCAACGACAAGCCGCTCGTTGTGCGCTATGAGGGGCAGACCTATTTCCCGCTCGCCAAGGACTACCCGGAGACCAGCTTTGGTGGCGACTTCCACACCGCCACCGATTTTCTCGACCCCTTCATCCAGCAGCAGCTGCGCAAGGATGGCAACTGGGCGATCTTTCCGCTCAACCGCTATGGCCCCAACACCATCAACTACTTTGCCAAGTCGCCCACGCCTTCGGCACCCTCGGCGGACAACTGGCTGGGCACCGATGACCGGGGGCGTGACCTGCTGGCCCAGCTGATCTACGGCTTTCGCGTCAGCGTGCTGTTTGGCCTGGCGCTGACGGCCGTCGGCACGCTGATCGGCATTCTCACCGGTGCGATACAGGGCTTTTTTGGCGGCAAGGTGGACCTGGTGTTTCAGCGCTTTACCGAGATCTGGAGCGCCATGCCGATCCTGTACCTGCTGATCATCTTCAGCGCGGTGCTGGCGCCCAGTGCCGGCTTGCTGTTGGTGCTGCTGAGCCTGTTTGGCTGGATGGCGCTGTCCGACTATGTGCGGGTGGAGTTTTTGCGCAACCGCCAGATGGACTATGTGAAATCGGCGCGGGCGCTGGGCGTGCCGAGCTGGAAAATCATGTGGCGCCATATCCTGCCCAACAGCATGACGCCAGTGGTCACCTTTTTGCCGTTCCAGATGAGTGCCGCGATCCTGACCCTGACATCGCTGGATTTTCTGGGCCTGGGCGTGCCCCCGGGCACCCCCAGCCTGGGCGAGCTGTTGAACCAGGGCAAGAACAGCATCGATGCCTGGTGGATTTCGCTGTCGACCTTTGCGGTGCTGGTGACCACCTTGCTGCTGCTCACCTTCATGGGCGATGCATTGCGCGATGCGCTGGACCCGCGCAAGCAGCTGAATTCGCCGCGCGCTGGCGCAGCGCCTGCTGCGCTTTCGGCTCAGCCAGCGCCGTCAGCCAGCGCAGATGCCAAGGAGACCCGCCATGCGTGAGCAAGCACAATCCCCGGTGGCCGTGCCCGCGCCGCTGCTCCAGGTCAACCACCTCCATGTGGGCTTTGGCGGCCAGGATGTGGTCAAGGACCTGAGCTTTTGCATACAGGCCGGCGAGAAGCTGGCGCTGGTCGGCGAATCAGGTTCTGGCAAGACAATCACCGCGCTGTCGCTGCTGCGCCTGGTGGGCGAGGCCCAGTTGCGCGGCGAAGCGCTGATGGGCGGGCGCAACCTGCTGCAGATCTCCGAGCGAGAGATGCAGGCGGTGCGTGGTGATGAGATTGCGGTGATCTTTCAGGAGCCGATGACGGCGCTGAACCCGCTGATGACCATGGGCGCGCAGATTGCCGAGGTGCTGCAGCTCAAGCAAGGCCTGGACGACAAGGCCGCCTGGGAGCAGGCGGTGCAGCTGCTCGCCACAACCGGCATCCCCGAGCCGCAGCGGCGCGCCGGCAGCTACCCGCACCAGCTCAGCGGCGGCCAACGCCAGCGCGCGATGATTGCGATGGCGCTGGCCTGCCGGCCCAAGCTGCTGATTGCCGATGAGCCCACCACGGCGCTCGATGTGAGCCTGCGCGGCCAGATCCTGGAGCTGCTGAGCGACTTGCAGCGCCAGACCGGCATGGCGGTGCTGATGATCACCCATGACCTGCCGCTGGTGCGCCATTTTGCCGACCGGGTCGCGGTGATGGAAAAAGGCCGGCTGGTGGAGCAGGGGGCTGTGGCCGAGGTGTTTGCCGCGCCCCAGCATGCCTACACCCAAAAGCTGCTGGCCAGCACGCCCCAGCGCCAGGTGGTGGCCCGCCAGCCTGAGGCACCCACGGTGCTGCAGACGCGCGATTTGCAGGTGGCCTATGCCACGCCGCTGCCGGGCATAGCGGGCTGGTTCCGCAAGGGCCGGTTCGACGCGGTGCGCGGCGCCAGCCTGGCGCTGGGCCGGGGTCAGACCTTGGGGGTGATTGGCGAGTCGGGCTCGGGCAAATCCACCTTGGCCCAGGCGATCCTGGGCCTGCTGCCCAGCCAGGGCGAGCTGCGCATTGGCCAAGAGACCTGGCAGTTGCCAGCCCAGCGCAACAGCGCGGCCAACCAGCAGCTGCGCCGCAAGGTGCAGGTGGTGTTCCAGGATCCGTTCTCGTCGCTGTCGCCGCGCATGACGGTGCAGGAGATGGTGGGCGAAGGCCTGCAGCTGGCGCAGCCCCAGCTGGCTCCAGCGGATCTACAGCAGCAGGTGCTGGCGCTGCTGCAGGAAGTGGGCATGACCGAGGCCCAGTTCCCGGGCCTGCTCGAGCGCTATCCGCATGAGTTCTCCGGCGGCCAGCGCCAGCGCCTGGCCATTGCCCGCGCGCTGATCGTGGACCCCGAGATCCTGGTGCTGGACGAGCCCACCAGCGCGCTCGATGTCACCATCCAGCAGCAGGTGCTGGCCTTGCTGCAGCGCCTGCAGCGCGAGCGCGGCCTGAGCTATGTGCTGATCACGCACGATGTGGCGGTGATCCGGGCCATGGCCCATGAGGTGCTGGTGATGAAGGATGGCGAGGTGGTGGAGAGCGGCGAGGTCATGCAGGTGCTCGATGCGCCGCGCCAGGCCTACACGCAGCGCCTGATGGCCGCCAGCCTGGAGCTGGGCTGAGCGGGCAGCGCCCGGCAACGACTTTATGAGCGGAATAGGGCCGCTGGCAGTGCGCAAGCTGCCTGCGGCATCAACGGGAAATCCATGACAGAACTGCTGCAAGTGACCGGTTTGGGCAAGCGCTTTGGCGGCGTGCAGGCCGTGGCCGATGTGAGCTTTGCCTTGCGCCGGGGCGAAGTGCTGGCGCTCATTGGCCCCAATGGCGCGGGCAAGACAACCACCTTCAACATGCTGGGCGGGCAGCTGGTGCCCGATGCCGGCAGCATGCTGCTTCAGGGCACGGCCCTGGGCGGCAAGCGGCCCCGCGAGATATGGCGCCTGGGCGTAGGGCGCACCTTCCAGATTGCCGAGACCTTTGCCTCGCTGACGGTGGCCGAGAACGTGCAGATGGCCTTGCTGTCGGCCGCTGGCCGCGTCTTTGGCCTGTGGCAAAAAGCCGCCCGCTTTCAGCGTGATGAGGCGCTGGGCTTGCTGGCGCTGGTGGGCATGCAGGACCAGGCTGACCGTGCTTGCAGCGCGCTGGCCTATGGCGATGTGAAGCGGGTGGAGCTGGCCATCGCCATGGCCCACAAGCCTGTGCTGCTGCTGATGGATGAGCCCACTGCCGGCATGGCCCAGGCTGAACGCCTGCAGCTGATGGCGCTCACGCGGCAACTGGCCCGTGAGCGCGACATGGCCGTGCTGTTTACCGAGCACAGCATGGATGTGGTGTTTGCCTATGCCGACCGCATCATTGTGCTGGCGCGGGGCCGGCTCATTGCCGAGGGCGCGCCGGAGGCCGTGCGGCGCAACCCCGAGGTGCAGGCGGTCTACCTGGGCAAGGGCAGCACCTATGACAGCCAGGAACCAAGTCAGGAGCCTGCCGTATGAGCGCGCAGATAACCGATGTGCACGCCGAGCTTCTGCTGCAGGTGAGCGCGCTCAACGCCTGGTATGGCGAAGCCCATATTCTGTTTGATGTGGGGCTGGAGGTGCGGCGCGGTGAGGTGGTGGCCTTGATGGGGCGCAACGGCGCGGGCAAGTCCACCACGCTCAAGGCCATCATGGGCCTGGTGGAGCGGCGCAAAGGCACCGTGCAGTTCATGGGCCAGAACATTGCGCAGGCAGACCCCTGGCGCATTGCGCGCCTGGGCCTGGGCTATGTGCCCGAAGAGCGGCGCATCTTCAGCGACCTGACGGTACTCGAAAACCTGGAGGTGGGCCGCCAGCCCGCCCGCCGCTGGGCCGATGGCAGCCTGGCCAGCGAGTGGACGGTGGATGAGCTGCTCGCCTTTTTCCCGAACCTGGCGGCCATGCCGCAGCGCGCTGGCGGGCAGATGAGTGGCGGCGAGCAGCAGATGCTCACCGTCGCCCGCACCCTCATGGGCAATCCCTATCTGGTGCTGCTCGATGAGCCCTCTGAAGGGGTGGCGCCTGTTATCGTCGAGCAGATGGCGCAGATGATTGTGCAACTCAAGCAGCGCGGCGTGAGTATTTTGCTGTGCGAGCAAAACCTGCACTTTGCGCGCCTGGTGAGCGACCGGGCCTATGTGCTGGAGAAGGGCGCGATCGCGTTTGCTGGCAGCATGCAGGCACTGGTCGACGAAGAGCGGGCTGGCGCCAAGCGGATCGGCGTCTAAGGCGCCATCAGACAAAGCAAAGCCTGCACGCATCGCGCGCAGGCTTGGGTGCCCCTCCGGAAATAAAAGGGACTGCGGCTTACCAGTGGCCGGTAGGGTTGATGCCGTCCTGCATCACCCAGTGGATGCGTGAGGTCTCCACGCCCATCAGTGCAGCCTGGTGGACCAGCATATCGGTGGTCTTGCCATCGAGCACGGGCTGGCGCGAGAGCAGCTTGAACGAGTCGGTGGTGTCGCCCATCAGCATGGCCCAGCGGTAATCGGGGTCAATGGCGACGACATGGTAGCCCTCGTGGAAGGGGCCCATGAACGAGGCCTTCATGGCGCCAAAGTTGGGCGCGCCGACAAAGCGGGCAATGCCATGGCCCTCGACCCAGCGGTGGGTGCCGGCATGAAAGCCCCGGGTCGTGATGCCCAGGCTGCCATCGCTCAGCAGCTCATATTCGACGCGTGAGCGCGTCAGCGGCTTGCCGATGCCGCGCTCGATGCGGGCGATCTCATACCAGTCGCCGACAAAGCGTTCTGCATCAAAGTCGGCGACGGGCTCAATCAGGTCGACCGGCACGACTTTGCGGGATTTGTTGCTGGTCCACCAGTAAACGGCCAAGGCGGCCACACCGGCTGCCAGGGGGAGCCAGAGAGAGCGCTGTTGCGGTCGTTGTTGATGATCGAGCTCTTGCATAAGAAATTATTCCTTGTTTTGTTTTATGAATCCTAACCAGATAGGCGTAATTTACAAGCTGCCAGCGTGGGCCAAATGTAAGCAAAGCGCCTGATTTGCGCTGTCGCCTTGCGGCTTGAATGCCTAATTTCGCACCAAGGCACGGGAATTAGCAGGTATTTTTATCTGCTCGCTTGGCATCTGTGGCCTAATGTCGGTTTTGTTTATCGCGAGGTCCCAGGATGGGCAACAAAATCGTTACGGAAGCTGACCGCAAGTTCACCCCTCAACCGGCCCTGCCTAACGGCAAGAGCCTGCCTACTGCTGGCCGCGGCCAACAGGTCAGCCGTGCCCGTGGCACTGCTACCCGTTCCAAGAAGAACCCAGGCAAGCGTACGCACAAGGGCGGTTAATACCGCCTACCGGTTTGCCCCGTCCGCATGCCGCGCTTGCCACGATCAGGCGCGGCATGCGGATGGTGCTTTTTCGGTAAGGATGAGCCCGCATCAGCGGGCTTTTTTGCGTCTGTCTGAAAGATCCGTCAGCGATGCAAGCGGCGGCGCAGCTCCAGCACCTCTTCCATCAGGTCGACGGTCAGTGCGGCCAGTTGGGGGTCGGCATCATAGGTGTGCTCCAGCAGCGCCACACGGCGCGCGCGCACGATGCAGGTGGCCGCAAAGCGCCAGCTGGTGACGGCTTCGGGGTTGCGTGTGCCGGTGCTGGGGGTGAGCACGCCATCGACGACACGGGCCTGCACCCAGTCCAGGTTGCGCTGGCAGGCCTGGGCCAGACTGGCCGCATCAAGGCTGTCGTCGTCAATGATCTGCAAGCTGCTGGTGTGTACTGTCGTGTAGTGGGGCATGGTCACACTCCTTGGCGAGGCTGGTAGTGGGGAAAGGCCTTGGCAAAGGCGGCGTAGGCAGCGCGCTCCTGCTCGGTCGTGGCCGGTGGTATGTGCAGTTGCAGCTCCAGGTACAGATCGCCAGGCGTGGCAGCGGGCAGGCCTTTGCCCTTGATGCGCAGCTTGCGCCCGGCCGACCAGCCTGCAGGAATAGTCACTTCCAAGGTGCCGGCCGGCGTTTTGACCTCCGCGCTGCCGCCCAAAGCCGCTTCCCAGGGGCTGACGGGCATTGGCATATAAACATCCTTGCCTTCGGCACGCCAGCGCTTGTCGGGGCGAAAGTGCACTTCGAGCAAGAGATCGCCCGCTGGCCCGCCCTGGTAACCGGGCCCGCCCTGGCCGGCCAGGCGAATCATCTGGCCCTCGCGCACCCCGGCAGGAATCTTCACCTGCAGCTGGCGCTCCTGGCTGCGTACTTCGCCATCCTCGGTCACGTCCTGGCCATGCAAGGTCAGCATGCGTTCGCTGCCCTGGTAGCTGTCGGTCAGGTCCAGCTCGATGCTGGCGTGCTGGTCCTCGCCCCGGATCGCCGCACGTGGCCCGCCGCCGGCATGGCCACCGCGCTGGGCGCGCGCCGCGTCGCCAAACATCTGGCGAAAGAAATCGCTGTAATCGGCATCGCCCCCCATGCTCTGGCGGCGAAACTGGAAATCGCCGCTGTCAAAGCCTTCGGCGCTGCGGAAGGGCTTGCCCGCGCCTGACGCAAAGCCGCGCGGGGCGTCGAGCATGGCGTCGTATTCGGCACGCTTTTGCGTGTCCGACAGCACCGCATTGGCCTCGTTGACCTCGGCCATGCGCTGGGCGGCGTCTTTTTCCTTGCTCAGATCCGGGTGGTATTTGCGGGCGAGCTTGCGAAATGCCTTTTTGATCTCGTCTGCGCCGGCCTTTTTGTCCACGCCCAGAACGTCGTAGTAGTTTTTGGAATCCATGCCTGCTCCCGAAGATATGGCAGTTTGCTGTTGTACAGGCAACTGCCCAATGGATGATGACTTCCTAGAACTTAGTTGCTTTTGGGTCTGATTCAAGTCAGAGAAGCGCGTATTCTCAAAGGCACCGGAGCCCTGGGATACCGCAATGGTGGTACAAATACGCCTTTGTGTGCGGGATGGGCTGTGTATGACCGAGGCTGCGAGTGCGCCCTGGCTGGTGGTGTGTTTGTGCGCGCAGTGGTGCGGTACCTGTGGCCAGTACCAGCCTGCCTTTGATGCGCTGGCCAAGGAGTGGCCGGACATGGCCTTTGTCTGGCTCGATGTCGAGGACGAGGAAGAGGCGCTGGGCGAGCTCGATATCACCACCTTCCCCACCGTACTGCTGGGGCGCGGCACCGAAGCCATGTTCCTGGGCCCCGTTCTGCCCCAGTCCGGCGTGCTGCAGCGCATGCTGGAGCGTTTTTCGCAAGGCGACGCGCAGGCCTTGCCCGATGGCGATGAAGCCCATGCACTGTTGCGGCGCACTGCGGCTATCGTGCAGGCGCGCAATGCGCAGACTTAGTCGTTCGCACGCCTAAAAGCCACTGCGCATCATTGCATCGATACTGGTTTGCCCCTATAATTGATGTCTACACGACCAACTGGGCGGTGCCAACCGCCCATTTTTTTTGGTCGCATGTTTTTCAGCTCGATGCTGCGGAATGTGTAACATTCCGTGGTTCTCGGGTTTTTTGTATTTGCGGGATAAATAGCACACGTGAGCTTGCAAGAAACCACCCTACAAACGGTGAGCGGCCTGGGCTACGACTTGGTGGAGATCGAACGCTCTGCCAGCGGCCTTTTGCGCATCACCATCGACCTGCCTTGGAATGCGGATGACGTCCGTCCGGAAGGCGTGCCAGAGCAGTTTGTGACGGTGGAGGATTGTGAGAAGGTCACCCGCCAGCTGCAGTTTGCGCTGGAAGTCGATGGCGTGGAATACAAGCGCCTGGAAGTGTCCTCGCCCGGTATTGACCGTCCATTGCGCCATGAGCAGGATTTCATCCGCTTTGCCGGCGCGGTGGTGGACCTGACGCTGAAGGAATCCATCGGTGCAGCTGCCGAAGGCACAACCATCAGCGCCAATCGCAAGAAATTTCGGGGCACGCTCGAGCGTACCGAGGCAGGTGGCTGGCAGATCGTCTGGAGCGATGCGCCGCCTGTCAAACCCGGTGCCCGTGTGAGCAAGAAGCGCCCACCCGCACCGCTGCAAAGCCTGGGTTTTACGCTCGACGAGTTGCGTGAAGCGCGTCTGGCACCCATCGTGAGCTTCAAGGGCAGGGCGGCAGCAGGTGCTGCCGACGAACCCCAGGCCTGAAGTGGCCCCGCACATGGTGGCGCTGATGATGCCGCCTTCTGGTTAAAGATTGAAATAGGAGAGTCGTCGCATGAATCGCGAATTGTTGATGCTGGTGGATGCCATCGCGCGCGAAAAGAACGTAGAGCGCGATGTGGTGTTCGGCGCTGTGGAATCTGCCCTGGCCCAGGCTACGAAGAAGCTGTATCCCGGCGAAGTGGATGTGCGTGTGGCTATCGATCTCGATACCGGCGACTACGACACCTTCCGCCGCTGGCTGGTGGTGCCCGATGATGCGGGCCTGCAAAACCCGGATGCCGAAGAAATGCTGATGGATGCCGTTGACCGCAAGGCAGACGCGCAGGTGGGCGACTACATTGAAGAGCAGATCGAATCCGTGCCTATCGGCCGTATCGGCGCCATGGCGGCCAAGCAGGTGATCCTGCAAAAGATCCGTGACGCCGAGCGCGAAATGCTGCTCAACGACTTCATGGCACGCGGCGACAAGATCTTCAACGGCACCGTCAAGCGCATGGACAAGGGCGACATCATTGTCGAGTCCGGCCGCGTGGAAGGCCGCTTGAAGCGCGGTGAAATGATTCCGAAGGAAAATCTGCGCAATGGTGACCGCGTTCGCGCGATGATCATGGACGTGGACCTGACCCTGCGCGGCGCGCCGATCCTGCTCTCGCGCTCTGCGCCCGAGTTCATGGTCGAGCTGTTCCGCAACGAAGTGCCCGAAATCGAGCAAGGCCTGCTGGAGATCAAGAGCTGCGCCCGTGACCCTGGCAGCCGCGCCAAGATTGCCGTGCTTAGCCACGACAAGCGCATTGACCCGATCGGCACCTGCGTCGGTGTGCGCGGCAGCCGCGTGAACGTGGTGACCAATGAGCTCGCTGGCGAGCGCGTGGACATCGTGCTGTGGTCTGAGGACCCCGCCCAGTTCGTGATCGGTGCGCTGGCGCCGGCCAATGTGTCCTCGATCGTCGTGGACGAAGAAAAGCATGCCATGGATGTGGTGGTGGACGAGGAAAACCTCGCGATCGCCATTGGCCGTGGTGGTCAGAATGTGCGTCTTGCCTCCGATCTGACGGGGTGGAAGATCAACATCATGGACGCGGCCGAATCGGCCCAGAAGCAGGAAGAAGAAACCAGCACTTCCCGCAAGCTGTTCATGGAAAAGCTGGATGTGGATGAAGAAATCGCTGACATCCTGATCGAAGAAGGTTTCTCCAGCCTGGAAGAAGTGGCCTATGTGCCGCTGCAGGAAATGCTGGAAATCGAGAGCTTCGACGAAGAGACCGTCAATGAGCTTCGCACGCGCGCCAAAGATGCGCTGCTGACGATGGAAATCGTCCACGAAGAGAGTGTTGCCCGTGTTTCCCAAGCGTTGCGTGATCTGGAAGGGATGACGCCTGAGTTGGTAGCCCAGCTGGAAGCTGGTGGAATCCACACGCGTGACGACCTGGCCGATTTGGCCATTGATGAATTGACCGAGCTGACCGGACAGTCTGCCGATGACGCAAAAGCCTTGATCATGAAGGCTCGCGAACATTGGTTTGATGGACAGGAATAAGGTCAGGAGGCACGGAACAAGATATGTCGAGTAATACTGTCGCCGAGTTCGCTGTTGAACTCAAGAAATCACCGGATACATTGCTGGAACAACTGCAAGCCGCAGGCGTGTCCAAGCACGATGCATCCGATGCACTGACTGAAACGGACAAACAAGCGCTGTTGTCCCATCTGCAGGCCGCCCACGGCGCTGCAGACCGCAAGAAGATCACATTGACCAAGAAATCTACCAGCGAGATCAAACAAGCCGACGCCACGGGCCGGGCACGCACCATCCAGGTGGAAGTGCGCAAAAAACGCACCTTCGTCAAGCGTGACGAAGTGGCTGAGGCCGATTCCGACGAAGCACTCAAGCACGCCGAAGCCAAGCAAAAGGAAGCCGAACACAAGGCTGACCTGGTCAAGCGCGAAGAGGAAGCCCGTCGCGAAGCCGACCTGATCGGCAAGCAAGAAGCTGATCTGGTGCAGCAGCGTGCCGAGCGCGCTGAGCGCGAAGAGCGCGAGCGCAAGGAGCGTGAGGCTGAAGAGCGCGCCGCTGCCTACGTGGCCAAGACGCAAGAGCGCAAGGCCCAGGAAGCTGCCGAGCAGGAAGAAGCTGCGCGCCGCCACGCCCAGGAGCTGGCCGCCCGCAACGAAGCCCAGGCTGAGGCCAAGAAAAAGGCCGAAGACGAATCCAAGGCCCGTGAGGCGGAGGAAACCGCGCGCGCTGTCGATCTGGACGAGCGCCGCCGCAAGGCCCTGGCCGAGGCCGAAGCCATTCGCGCCATGATGAACGCGCCCAAGAAGGTGCTGGTGGCCAAGAAGCCTTCGGAAGAGAAGAAGGAAGTCAAGGCCGCTGATGCCAAGAAGGGCACCTTGCACAAGCCTGCCACGACCGGCACTGGCGCGGCCAAGCCTGCCGCTGGTGCAGCGCCTGGCAACAAGGAAGTCAAGTCGGCCAAGCTGTCCTCGAGCTGGAGCAACCAGAACGACAGCAACGGCAAGAAGAAAGAACTCAAGACCCGTGGTGATTCCTCGGGTGGTGTGGCCGGTCGCGGCAACAACTGGCGTTCGGGCCCCCGTGGCGGCCGTCGCGGCAATGACCGCAACGACCACCGTGGCGCGCAATCGGCTGCGCCGGTGGAAGCACGCGTGCTCGACGTCTATGTGCCCGAGACCATCACCGTGTCCGAGCTGGCCCACAAGATGGCCATCAAGGCGTCCGAAGTGATCAAGTCGCTGATGAAGATGGGCCAGATGGTCACCATCAACCAGCCGCTGGACCAGGACACCGCGATGATCGTCGTGGAAGAAATGGGCCACAAGGCACATATTGCCGCACTGGACGATCCGGAAGCGTTCACCGCCGAAGAAGAATCCCAGGCCGAATCCGAAGCGCTGCCACGCGCGCCGGTCGTGACCGTGATGGGCCACGTCGACCACGGCAAGACCTCGCTGCTGGACTACATCCGCCGCAGCAAGGTCGCTGCGGGCGAAGCCGGCGGCATTACGCAGCACATCGGTGCCTACCACGTGGAAACCCCACGCGGCATGATCACCTTCCTGGACACCCCTGGTCACGAGGCCTTCACGGCCATGCGTGCCCGCGGTGCACAGTCGACCGACATCGTGATTCTGGTGGCCGCTGCCGACGACGGCGTGATGCCTCAGACCAAGGAAGCGATCAAGCACGCCAAGGCCGCTGGTGTTCCTATCGTGGTGGCCATCACCAAGGCCGACAAGCCCGATGCCAACCCCGAACGCGTCAAGCAGGAGCTGGTGGTCGAGCAGGTGGTGCCCGAAGAATACGGTGGTGACTCGCCTTTCGTGGCCGTGTCGTCCAAGACCGGCCAAGGCATTGACGAGCTGCTCGAGCAAGTGCTGCTGCAGGCCGAAGTGCTGGAACTCAAGGCGCCGGTGCAAGCCAATGCCAAGGGTCTGGTGATCGAAGCCCAGCTGGACAAGGGCCGCGGCCCGGTGGCCACAGTGCTGGTGCAGTCCGGTACCTTGAAGGTGGGCGATATCGTGCTGGCCGGTCAAACCTATGGCCGCGTGCGTGCCATGGTCGACGAAGACGGCAAGGTCGCCAAGGAAGCCGGTCCATCGCTGCCCGTGGAAATCCAGGGTCTGTCGGATGTGCCGCAGGCTGGTGACGACTTCATGGTGCTGCCCGATGAGCGCCGCGCCCGTGAAATCGCGACCTACCGCGCTGGCAAGTTCCGCAACACCAAGCTGGCCAAGCAACAAGCGGCCAAGCTGGAGAACATGTTCGCCGAAATGGGTGCGGGCAACGTGCAGTCGCTGCCGATCATCATCAAGGCCGACACCCAGGGTTCGCAAGAAGCACTGGCTGCCTCCTTGCTCAAGCTGTCGACCGACGAGGTCAAGGTGCAGATGGTCTACACCGGCGTGGGCGGTATCAGCGAGTCGGATGTGAATCTGGCGCTGGCCTCCAAGGCGATCGTGATCGGTTTCAACGTGCGTGCCGATGCGCAAGCGCGCAAGACCGCCGAGAGCAACGATGTCGATATCCGCTACTACAACATCATTTACGACGCTGTCGATGAGTTGAAGGCGGCCATGTCCGGCATGCTCGCTCCCGAGCAACGCGAAGAGATCATCGGTATGGCCGAGATCCGCACCGTGTTCGTGGCCTCCAAGATCGGTACGGTGGCTGGTTCGTACATTACCCAGGGTCACGTTACCCGCAATGCACACTTCCGTCTGCTGCGCGACAACGTGGTCATCTACACCGGTGAGATCGACTCGCTGCGCCGTCTCAAGGACGACGTCAAGGAAGTCAAGGAAGGCTTCGAGTGCGGTATCAAGCTCAAGAACTACAACGACATCAAAGAAGGTGATATGTTGGAAGTCTTTGAGATCAAGGAAATCGCTCGTACGCTGTAATTTCCGATGGCAACTCGCAAGAAAACTGCTGCGCCCAATCGCAGCTTCAAAGTCTCCGACCAGATCCAGCGCGATCTGTCGGAGCTGATCGCCCGTGAGTTGAAAGACCCACGTGTGGGCATGGTGACGCTGCAAGCCGTTGAGGTGACGCCTGACTATGCCCACGCCAAGGTCTATTTCAGCTTGCTGATCGGTGACCCCGACCAGACCCAGGACGCACTGAACCAGGCAGCTGGCTTCTTGCGCAATGGACTGTTCAAGCGCCTGCATATCCACACCGTGCCGACCTTGCACTTCATCTACGACCGCACCACCGAGCGTGCCGCCGACATGAATGCCTTGATCGCCAAGGCCGTGGCATCGCGCGGACCCGAGGAAGGCTGATCGCATGCATGCCTCTCGCACACGGGTGCAGCGGCGCCCTGTGCACGGGGTGTTTCTGCTCGATAAACCCATTGGCTTGTCCAGCAACGACGCTTTGCAAAAAGTGAAGTGGCTGCTGCGCGCCGAAAAAGCGGGCCATACCGGCACGCTCGACCCATTGGCTACGGGTGTGCTGCCGCTGTGTTTTGGCGCGGCCACCAAGTTCAGCCAATTGCAGCTCGATGCCCCCAAGACCTATGAGGCCTTGGTGCACCTGGGTGCTACCACCACCACCGGCGACGCCGAGGGCGAGGTGCTGCAGACCTGGGAGGTGGATGGGGAGGCGCTGACGCCCGAGACCCTGGACGCCGTGGCAGCCCGGTTTACCGGCCCCATCAGCCAGGTGCCGCCCATGTACAGCGCGCTCAAGCGCGATGGCAAGGCACTCTACGAATACGCCCGCGCCGGCATCACGCTCGAGCGTGAGCCGCGTGCTGTCACCATCTTGCATCTGACGCTGTCGCGTGTGCAAGAAGAGCAGGACTTTGTCGCGCTCAAGATGACGGTGCGCTGCAGCAAGGGCACCTATGTGCGTACGCTGGCCGAGGATATTGGCCAGGCGCTGGGCTATGGCGCGCATTTGCGCAGCCTGCGCCGCATAGAAACCGGTGGGATCGACCTGTCCCGCTGTATCAGCCTGCAAACCCTGGAAGCGACGCCCGATGCGGAGCGCCTGCACACCGTGTTGCCTGTCGACACGTTGCTGGCAGCGCACACCCGTGTCACGCTCGATGGTGATAATGCAGGCAGATTTTTGTCCGGCTTGCGCCGGCGGGGTGAATGGGCCGATGCCGATGCAGTGGCCGTTTATGGAGAAGAGCCTCCTGCGCTTTTGGGTGTGGCACACATCCGGGCGCGCGAGCTCATTCCCGACCGCCTCCTAAGCCCCGTCGAGATTCAACAAATTTTGGAAGGAACGCCGCGCCCACAAGCCAGCGGCATTTTGGAAACATCATGAGCAAACAAATCCGCAATATTGCGATCATCGCCCACGTTGACCATGGCAAGACGACCATGGTGGACCAGCTGCTGCGCCAGTCTGGTACCTTCGCCGAACACGAAAAAGTCGTGGACACCGTGATGGACAACCACGCCATCGAGCGTGAGCGCGGCATTACCATCCTGGCCAAGAACTGCGCCGTGTCCTGGAACGACACCCACATCAACATCCTCGACACCCCCGGTCACGCGGACTTCGGCGGTGAAGTGGAGCGCGCGCTGTCCATGGTGGACGGTGTGGTGCTGCTGATCGATGCGCAAGAAGGCCCCATGCCCCAAACGCGTTTTGTGACCAAGAAGGCCCTGGCCCTGGGTTTGAAGCCCATCGTCGTGGTCAACAAGGTCGACAAGCCCGGTGCCAACCCTGACAAGGTCGTCAACGCTGCGTTCGACCTGTTCGACAAGCTGGGCGCGACCGATGAACAGCTGGACTTCCCCGTGGTCTACGCCTCGGGCATCAACGGCTGGTCGTCCAAGGAAGAAGGCGAGCCAGGCGCGCAATGGGGCCCCGACATGTCGGCCCTGTTCGAAACCATTCTGGAACACGTGCCATCGGTGCAGGGCGACGCGACTGCACCGCTGCAGATGCAAGTCTCGGCGCTGGACTACTCCACGTTCGTGGGCCGTATCGGCGTGGGCCGTATCACCCAGGGCACGCTCAAGCCAGGCCAGCAGGTGGCCGTGATGGCCGGCCTGGATGGCAAGAGCTACACCGGCAAGATCAACCAGGTCCACACCTTCCAAGGTATTGACCGCGTGCAAGCGACCGAAGCCGGTCCTTCCGAGATCGTGCTGATCAGCGGTATCGAAAACATCGGTATCGGTGAGACCGTGACCGACCCGACCAACCCCCAGCCGCTGCCGATGCTCAAGATCGACGAGCCGACGCTGACGATGAACTTCTGCGTGAACACCTCGCCTCTGGCAGGTCGTGAAGGCAAGTACGTGACCAGCCGCCAGATCTGGGACCGCCTGCAAAAGGAACTGCGCTCCAACGTGGCCTTGCGCGTCAAGGAAACCGACGAAGACGGTATCTTTGAAGTGGCTGGCCGTGGTGAACTGCACCTGACCATTCTGCTCGAAGAAATGCGCCGCGAAGGCTACGAGCTGGCCGTGTCCAAGCCACGCGTCGTGATGCAAATGATCGACGGCGTGCGCCATGAGCCTATCGAGCTGGTGACGGCTGACATCGAAGAAGGCCACCAAGGCGGCGTGATGCAAGCGCTGGGCGAGCGCAAGGGCGAGCTGGTGAACATGGAACCCGATGGCCGCGGTCGCGTCCGTCTGGAATACCGCATTCCGGCCCGTGGCCTGATCGGTTTCACCAACGAATTCCTGAACCTGACCCGCGGTTCCGGCCTGATCGCCAACATCTTCGACAGCTACGAGCCGCACAAGGGCGAAATCGGCGGCCGCAAGAACGGTGTGCTGATCTCGATGGACGACGGTGAAATCTTCACCTACGCGCTGGGCAAGCTCGACGACCGTGGCCGCATGTTTGTGAAGCCCAACGACCCCGTGTACGAAGGCATGATCGTCGGTATCCATAGCCGTGACAACGACCTAGTGGTGAACGCCACGCGTACCAAGCAGCTGACCAACTTCCGCGTGAGCGGCAAGGAAGACGCGATCAAGATCACGCCTCCTATCGAGCTGTCGCTGGAATACGGCGTGGAGTTCATCGAAGAAGACGAGCTGCTGGAAATCACCCCCACCAGCCTGCGCGTGCGCAAGCGCCACCTGAAGGAACACGACCGCAAGCGCGCATCGCGCGAAAACGCATAATCTGCGCTGCGACGTGATCCAACACCAGCAAAGGCCGCATCTGCGGCCTTTTTTGCGTTCTGTGGGAGTCAGCCCATGGGCTGGAGCTTGAGCAGCAGCTCCTTCAAACGCTGGGCCGTGGCCACTGGCTGGCGCTGGTTCAGCGCCAGCGCAATGCCGATCTGGGGCAGGTACTGGGTGTCGGTCAGCTCGCGGAAGATGACGCCTGGTGTGGCCGCTTTGGCGACCACGGCCGGCACCAGCGCCACGCCCAGGCCGGCGCCCACCAGGCTCACCAAGGTCTGCGCCTGCACGGCATGCTGTTTGATCTGCGGCATAAAGCCGGTGTTCTGGCAGGCCAGCACCACCAGTGCATGCAGGCCTGGCACTTCGCTGGGGCGGTAGTTCACAAAGGGCTGGTCGGCCAGGTCGATCAGCTGCAGGCTGTCCTTGATCTGCAGCGGGTTGCCAGAGGGCAGGGCGGCAATCAGGCGGTCGGGCTCGACGGGGGTGATGGACAGCTCGGTGGCCTGCGTGACGGGATAGCGCAACAGACCGGCATCAAAATCACCGCTGGCCACCTGGGCGCAGATCTCGCGCGTCGTGGATTCGGTCAGCACCAGGTCGATCGCCGGGTAGGCGGCGCGAAACGCCTGCACCAGCTTGGGGATCAGCGAGAACGTGGCCGAGCCGATAAAGCCGATATGCAGGCGCCCGAGCTCGCCACTGGCGGTGGCCTGCGACACGGCCTGTACCTGCCGGGCATGGTAGAGCGCAAGCTTGGCGCTCTCCAGCGCAGCCCGGCCCGCGTCCGAGAGCACCGTGCCGCGCCGGTCACGCTCGAACAGCTGTACCCCTAGGTCGTCTTCGAGCTTGCGGATCGACTGCGACAGCGGCGGCTGCGACATATGCAGCTGCTCAGCGGCCTGGCGGTAGTTCAGGGTTTGCGCCAGGGTGACAAAGTGGCGCAGTTGGCGCAAGTCCATTGATATCTCCTGTGTATCAGTACCTGTCAATTGCGACATAGACACAGTTGTGAAACATATCAAATAATGCCATTCATCGCTATCACCACAACGACGGAGACAAGCCTTGAGTGCATTGACAGGCCTGCGGGTGCTGGACCTATCCAGCGTGATTTTCGGGCCGCTGGCCAGCCAGGTGCTGGCCGATTACGGCGCCGAGGTGATCAAGATCGAGCAGCCTGGCGGCGACTCCACACGCTACACCGGGCCGGCGGCCGAAGCCGGCATGTCCGCGCTGTTCATGGGTTCGAACCGCAGCAAGAAGAGCGTGGTGCTGGACCTGAAGGCGCCCGAGGCCCAGGCGGCGCTGCATGCGCTGCTCAAGACTGCCGATGTCTTCATGCACAGCATGCGGCCGCAAAAGCTCGCCAAGCTGGGGCTCGACCCAGTGCGGCTGCGCGCCCAGTACCCGCGCTTGGTCTATGTGGGCCTGCATGGCTTTGGTGAGGACGGCCCCTATGCCGGCCTGCCAGCCTACGACGATGTGATCCAGGGCATGAGCGGCCTGGCCGACCTGATGGAGCGCCAGACCGGCGAGGCCCGCTACCTGCCCACGATTGCGGCCGACAAGACCTGTGGCCTGGTCGCAGCGCATGCGGTGATGGCGGCCTTGTTCCAGCGCGAGCGCACGGGAGAGGGCAGCTTTGTCGAGGTGCCGATGTACGAGACCATGGTGGGCTTCAACCTGGTCGAGCATTTCTACGGCATGCATTTTGAGCCCGCGCTCAGCGGCGCTGGCTACCCGCGCGTGATGGCGCCCTGGCGCAAGCCCTACAAGACGCTGGACGGCCATGTCTGCATGATGCCCTACACCGATGGCCATTGGCGCCGCTTTTTTGCTGCCGTGGGCCAGCCCGCGCTGGCGCAGGACGAGCGCTTTGCCACCCAGGCCCAGCGCACCCGCCATATCGCGATCCTGCTGGAGACCATGAGCAGCTATGTGGCGCAAAAAGACACCGCCTACTGGCTGCAAACCTGCGAGGAGCTGGAGATTCCTGCGGCGCCTGTCGCGCGCATGGACGACCTGCCGCGCGACCCGCACCTCAAGGCCACCGGCTTTTTTGTCGAGCAGCACGACCCCGCCATGGGCACCGTGCGTTTTCCGCGCTCTTCCGTGCGCATCGATGGCGCGCAGGCGCCCATCGGCATGCCGCCGCGCCTGGGTGAGCACACCGAGCAGCTGCTGCGCGAAGTGGGTTGGGACGATGCCCGCATTGCGGCGTTGCAGCCCTCCATCGCTGAATGAACCTCTGAGAGTAACAAGGCCATGACCGCCCAAAACTGGATTTCTTCAACCGACAACCGCGCCGCCGCACTGGCAGGCACTGCCCGCATGGGCCAGGGCTTTGTCTGGCAGGACCTGCAGGTCGGCCAGCAGCTGCGCACCTTCCGCCGCACGGTGACGGAGACCGACCTGGTTAACTTCATCAATACCACCGGCATGCTCGAGGCCATCTTTATCGAAGACGGCTACGACGGCGGCGCGATCCGCGGCCGGCCGGTGCCCGGTGCACTCACCTATACCTTGATCGAAGGCTTCATCCTGCAAAGCATGATCCAGGGCACGGGCCTGGCGATGCTGGAGTTGCACCAGAAGATCCTGGGCCCGGTAGTGGTGGGTGACACGATCGAGGCGCTGGTGGAGGTGACCGATATCAAGCCGACCAGCAAGGGCGGCCGGGCGGTGGTGACCTCGCGCATCGAGGTCTATAACCAGCGCCAGGAGCAGGTGATGGTCTATACCGCGGTGCGCTTGCTGGCAGGGCGCTAGGCGATCACAGCAACCAGCCTCAGATGAAAAAACACATACAGGAGACAAAGATGCAATATGGTTTGGTACGTCGTTCCGCCTTGCTGGCCCTGGCGCTGGTTGCTGTTGGTGGGGCTGCGCAGGCGCAGGACCCCTGGCCCAGCCGGCCGATCACCCTGGTCGTGCCGTTCCCGCCGGGCGGGCCCACCGATATGGTGGCGCGCGTGCTGGCCCAGCAGGTGGGCCAGCAGCTGGGGCAGACGGTCATCGTCGACAACCGGCCCGGTGCCAACGGCAATATCGGCAATGCGCTGGTGGCCAAGGCGGCGGCCGATGGCTACACGGTGCTCTACAACACCTCGTCGATTGCGCTCAGCCCCTCGCTGTACAAAAAGCTCAGCTATGACGTGGCCAAGGACCTGCGCCCGGTCGCATTGACCGCGGTGGTGCCGCTGGGCCTGGTGGTCAACCCCAAGGTGCCCGCCAACACCGTGCAAGAGCTGGTGAAGTACGCGCAGGACAACAAGGGCAAGCTCTCCTACGGCTCGGCCGGCAACGGCAATGTCACGCACCTGGCCGCCTTTCAGGTGGTGCAGCACTATGGCATCGACGCCAGCCATGTGCCCTACAAAGGCAGCGCCCCGGCCGATGTGGACCTGGTAGCGGGCCAGATCGAGTTCATGACCGACACCATCAACTCGGTCGCGCCCTTCATCAAGGACGGCAAGCTCAAGCTGCTGGCAGTCAGCACGGCCCAGCGCATTCCGAATTTTCCCAACGTTCCCACCTTGGCTGAGAGCGGCATGACCGGCTTTGAGGCCGGTGCCTGGCAGGGCGTGATGGTGCCGGCCAGGACGCCCGATGCTGTGGTGCAGCGCCTCAATGCCGAAATCTTGAAGGCGCTCAAGGACCCCGGCGTGCTGGAAAAACTGCGCCTGCAGGGCACCGAGCCGCTGGGCTCCACGCCGCAGGCCTATGGCGACTATATCCAGAGCGAGATCAAGCGCTGGGCCGGCGTGGTCAAGAGCACGGGCGTGTCCCTGGATTGAACGAAAGCGAAGAACATGACGATTTTGAACGGACTGGCGCTGACGCGCATTCCGCCCGAAGGCGAAGCGCTGCGCGCCCAGGTGCGGGCCTTTTTGCAAGAGGCGGTCAAAGACATTCCTGCCCATATCCGCGCCAAATCCTGGAGCGGGTATGACCCGGCCTTCAGCCGCAAGCTGGGCGAGAAGGGCTGGCTGGGCATGACCTTTCCCACCGCCTATGGCGGCCACGCGCAGGGTGCGTTTGCGCGCTATGTGGTGGTCGAGGAGCTGCTCAATTTTGGCGCCCCGGTCGGCTCGCACTGGATTGCCGAGCGCCAGAGCGCGCCCTTGATCCTGAAATACGGCACCGAGGCGCAAAAGCAGCGCTATGTGCCGCAGGTGGCGCGCGGCGAGAGCTTTTTCTGCATCGGCATGAGTGAGCCCAATGCTGGCTCGGACCTGGCCAGCGTGCGCACGCGCGCCACGCCCAACGATGCGGGTTGGCTGCTGAACGGCCAGAAGATCTGGACCACCAACGCTCAGCACTGCCAGTACATGATTGCGCTGGTGCGCACCTCGGGCGAAGCAGCGGACCGCCAGAAAGGCCTGTCGCAACTGATCGTCGATTTGAGCCTGCCGGGCGTGACGGTGCGGCCCATCGAGGACATGTCGGGCGACCGCCATTTCTGCGAGGTCTTCTTTGACAATGTGCAGCTCGCACCCGATGCGCTGGTGGGCGCCGAAGGCCAGGGCTGGGAGCAGGTGACGGCCGAGCTGGCCTTTGAGCGCAGTGGGCCCGAGCGCCTGTTCTCGTCGGTGGTGCTGCTGGACCAGTGGCTGGCCTTTTTGCGCACGCAAGCGGCGCCGCGCGCCGAATCCCTGAAGCTGGCAGGCCAGATCCTGACGCGCCTGGCGCCGCTGCGTGCGCTGTCGGTGGCGGTGCAGGAAAAGCTGGTGCAGGGCCAGAGCCCCATCGTCGAGGCCGCCTTGGTCAAGGACCAGGGCACGGTGCTGGAGCAGTTCATACCGGCTGCGATTGCCGATGACCTGATGGCGCTGGAGGGCGAAGCCGTGCCGCACGAGCTGCTGCTGACCCTGAACTACCTCACCCTGGTATCGCCGTGCTACACGCTGCGCGGCGGCACCCGCAGCATTTTGCGCGGCATGATCGCGCGCGGCCTGGGCCTGCGTTGAGCGCAAGGAGAAGATGATGGACCATTTGATTACCGAGGCCCTGCGCGACCTGCTGACCGGGCAATGCACGCCCGCTGTGGTGCGCGCGATCGAGAGCGAAGTGGCTGCCGGCCAGAGCCCTGCCGCTGCGGCGCTGTGGCAGCAGATTGAAGACACCGGCTTTGCCGACCTGCTGCTGAGCGAAGAGGCTGGCGGCGCCGGCCTGGCCTTGCGCGATGCCTTTGGTGTCTGGGATTTGCTGGGCCAACACGCGATGCCGCTGCCGCTGGCAGACACCATGCTGGCGCGGGCCTGGCTGGCAGCTGCCGGTGTGGCGCTGCCGCAGGGCGCCATCGCCTTGACGCCAAAGCTGGCGGCAGCCGAAGGTGGCCTGCGGGCCAGCGGTGTGCGCGGCGCCCGCGTAGCGTCCTGGGTGCTGGGCCAGCAGGGCGCTGATCTGTGGCTGCTGCCGGTGGGCACCGCGCAGGTCAGTGCCAGCATTTTTGTGCTCGATGCGGATCTGCACTGGCCCGAAGCCGCGCTGGCCTCGGCCACACGGGTGCCGGCCGCAGCGTCGTTGCTGGTCGCCCAGGCCGGGCTGGTGTCGGCCTTGCTGGCGGGCAGCCTGCTGACGGTGTTTGAGAGCACCTTGAACTTTGCCAACGAGCGCCAGCAGTTTGGCCGCCCGATTGGCAAGTTCCAGGCGATCCAGCATGAGCTGGCGGTGATGGCCGAGCATGTGAGCGCCGCGCGCATGGCCGCGCAGATCGCCTGCGAGGCCGATGGCGTCGCGGCAGACCCGCTCAAGGTGGCCGTGGGCAAGGCGCGCACCAGCGAGGCAGCGGTGGAGGTGGCATCGCTCGCGCATTCGATCCACGGCGCGATCGGCTTTACCACCGAGTTTGATCTGCAGCTCTACACCCGCCGCCTGCACCTGTGGCGCCAGACGGCTGGCAGCGAAAGCTATTGGCAGCTGCAGGCCGGCCAGGCGCTGCTGGCTGCTGGCGGCATGGCCCTGGATGTGATCCGCGAGATCACGGACAGCCGCGCCGCCGTAGCCTGATTTGGCACCTGATTGACCGCAGCCCGCGCCGTTTTTCGGCTATGGTGGCGGTTGTTTTTAGAAGAATCAGGAGTCATGCTTATGTCGGTCTACACCGAAGATGTGCAAAGCGAAGTGCGTGGTCAGCTGGGCTTGATCACGCTCAACCGGCCCAAGGCGCTGAACGCCTTGTCGCTGGCCATGGTGCGCGAACTGCGCGATGTGCTGCTGCGCTGGCAGCAGGACGAGAAGGTGCTGGCCGTAGCGATCCGGGGCAGCAACAAGGAGGGCGCCTTTGGCGCCTTCTGCGCTGGCGGCGATATCCGCTTTTTGCATGCGGCCGGCATGGCAGGCAATCCCGAACTGGAGGATTTCTTCAGTGAGGAATATGCGCTCAACCACCTGATCCACCATTTCGGCAAGCCCTATATCGCCTTTATGGATGGGATCGTGATGGGCGGCGGCATGGGCATCAGCCAGGGCGCAAGCCTGCGCATCGTCACCGAGCGCACCAAGATGGCCATGCCCGAGACCGCCATAGGCCTGTTCCCCGATGTGGGCGGCGGCTACTTCCTCTCGCGCTGCCCCGGCCATGTGGGCGAGTACCTGGGCCTGACGGGACAGATGATTGGCGCGGCCGATGCGCTGGCCTACCAGCTGGCCGATGGCTACCTGGAGAGTGCGCAGCAGCAGGCGCTGTGGGACGGGCTGGCCAGCGGCAGCTTTGCCAACGGCCAGGCCGTAGAAGCCTTTGTCAAAGCCGCTTTGGCGTCCGCACCAGAACGTGCTAACAACCCCGATGCCGAGATCGCGCAGTACTTTGGCCTGGCTGATGTGCCGGCCATCATCGCTGCGCTGGAGGCGGGCAGCAGCGACTTTGCCCGCACCACCGCCGAGACCCTGCGCAAGCGCTCGCCGCTGATGCTGTTTGTCGTGCTCGAGCAGATCCGCCGTGCACGCGGCATGGGCCTGGCCGAAGACCTGCGCATGGAGCGCGACCTGGTGCGCCACTGCTTCTATTTGCGCCCCGACCGCAAGAGCGAAACGCTCGAAGGCATCCGCGCGCTGGCGGTCGATAAGGACCACCATCCCCGCTGGAGCCCCGCCCGCATTGAAGTGGTGGACCTGCAGGAAGTGGCGCAGATGTTTGCCAGCCCTTGGCCGGCTGAGGCGCACCCGCTGCTGGCGCTGAACTAAGCCATCACAGCCTCCGAGCCATACGAGGGCCTGCGTGAATACGTAGGCCCTTGCCGACTGTCAAAGGCCCTGGCGAATCGGTGTGCTATACCTTGGCATGTGATCCTCAGGTATCCATGAAAGGCAAGACCATGACGCATGCAGACTCCCAGGCCTCCTCAATCCGCGTGGAGGCCAATATCGGCGAAGG
The DNA here is from genome assembly GCF_003105075.1 of Comamonas sp. JNW. Taxonomy (NCBI): domain Bacteria; kingdom Pseudomonadati; phylum Pseudomonadota; class Betaproteobacteria; order Burkholderiales; family Comamonadaceae; genus Comamonas; species Comamonas sp. JNW. The sequence goes on along the minus strand of NZ_QETI01000001.1, from coordinate 208,712 downwards.
CTTTTGGCGCAAGGGCCCGCAAGACAGCCTGCCACCACCGGACATGATGGGCGCCTATATGCGCAACCGGCCGGTGCTGGGCGCGCCGGTCGTGGGGCGCAAGGCCTGGATCATCGGCAGCGGCATTGCCGGCCTGGCAGCCGCCTTCTACATGATCCGCGACGGCGGCATGGCGGGCGAAGACATCACCATCTTGGATACGCTGGATGTGGCTGGCGGCTCGCTCGATGGCGCGGGCAATGCCGAGCAAGGCTATATCGTGCGCGGCGGCCGCGAGATGAACTGGAACTACGACAACTTCTGGGATCTGTTCCAGGACGTGCCGGCGCTGGAGCTGCCCGAGGGCTACAGCGTGCTCGACGAGTACCGCTTCGTCAACGACAACGACCCGAACTGGTCCAAGGCCCGGCTGATGCACCAGCAGGGCAAGATCCGCGATTTCTCGACGCTGGGTCTGACCAAGGCGCACCAGTGGGAGATCGTCAAGCTGCTGCTCAAGCGCAAGGAGGAACTCGACGACATCAGCATCGAGTCCTATTTCAGCGCCAGTTTTCTGGAGACCAATTTCTGGTACCTGTGGCGCTCGATGTTCGCGTTCGAGAACTGGCAAAGCCTGCTGGAGATGAAGCTCTACATGCACCGCTTCCTGGACGCCATCGATGGCCTCACCGACATGTCGGCGCTCGTGTTTCCCAAGTACAACCAGTACGACAGCTTTGTCGTGCCGCTGACGCGCATGCTCAAGGACAAGGGCGTCAAGGTGCAGTTCAACACCCGCGCCTACGACCTGGACATGCGCGAGGAAGCAGGCAGCCGCACGGTGACCGGGATCCGTTGCAAATCGGCGGGTCAGGAGGTTCAGATTGACGTCGGCCCCCATGATGTGGTGTTTGCGCTGACCGGCTCGATGACCGAAGGCACGGCCTATGGCGACCTGGACACCGCGCCGGTGCTGGCGCGCGGCAATGAGGAGCCGGGTGAGGACAGCGACTGGACCCTGTGGAAGCGCCTGGCGGCCAAGTCGCCGGTGTTTGGCCGGCCCGAGAAGTTCTATGGCGATGTGAAGGGCTCGATGTGGGAGTCGGCCACCTTGACCTGCAAAGCCTCGCCGCTGATCGACAAGCTCAAGGAGCTGTCGGTCAACGATCCGTACTCGGGCAAGACGGTGACCGGAGGCATCATCACCTTCACCGATTCGAACTGGGTGATGAGCTTTACCTGCAACCGCCAGCCGCATTTTCCCGACCAGCCCGGCGATGTGCTGGTGCTGTGGGTGTATGCGCTGCTGATGGACAAAAAGGGCAACCATGTCGCCAAGACCATGCCCGAATGCACGGGACGCGAGATTCTGGCCGAGCTGTGCTACCACCTGGGCATTGCCGACCAGATCGATGCGGTGGCGGCCAACACCAAGGTGCGCCTGGCCTTGATGCCTTACATCACGGCGCAATTCATGCCCCGCGCCGCCGGCGACCGGCCCCATGTGGTGCCCGAGGGCTGCACCAACCTGGCCTTGGTCGGCCAGTTTGTCGAGACCAGCAATGACATCATCTTCACGATGGAAAGCTCGGTGCGCACCGCGCGCATCGGTGTCTACACCTTGCTGGGCCTGCCCAAGCAGGTGCCTGACATCAGTCCTACGCAGTACGACATCCGCAACATCATCAAGGGCGCGCGGGCGCTGAACGGCAACCAGCCCTTTGTCGGCGAGCGTTTGCTGCACCGGGTGCTGGGCAAAACCTATTTCGCCCACATCCTGCCGCCGCTGCCCGAGAACGAGGAGACCTTGCGCGAGCGCGCGGAATCGGAGCTGGCGCAACTGCTGGGCAAGGGCGGCCAGGCTTTGAGCAAGGTCTCCACCTGGCTGGAGCGCTACAGCAGCAATCTGCGCGACAAGTCCAAATAAGCAGCGCGCTGGACAGAGCGCCCCAACGCAAAGAGGTGGCCGTAAGGCCACCTCTTGTTGTTTGCACTAAAGCTGAAGGGCGTTAGCCGATCAAGGCTTGGCCAGCTTCCATACACCACCGCCCATGCCATCGCCACGCTTGTCGCCTGCTTGGCTGTCTTTGGCAAAATAGTACAGCGGCCAGCCCTTGTAGGCCCATTGCTGGGTGTTGTCGGTGCGGGTGATGATGCTGAAGTCACCAATCGGCTTGGCACCGGCAGCCACGCCCAGTGGCGGCCAGTTGGTGGCGCACTGCTGGTAGCAGGTCGAAGCGCCGCTGCCGGCGGTGTCCTTGGTGAAGGTGTAGAGCGTGCGGCCATCGGGGCCGACGAGCACGCCATCTGCGGATCGCACTGGCGTGCTCGTGTCCTCCGCTTTGTGGTGCATGGAGCCACAGGCGGTCAAAAGAACGGCGGACAGCGGAATGGCCAGTACAGCAAGCTTGGAGAACATAGACGGCACCCAGGTTGGTTGATGGTGTCCTCAATATAGGTGGGGGCGCTGGCCCGCCATGTCGGACAGATGCCCATCCTCGAACACACCGCGCTCAGCTGCCGGCCCGCTGTGTCGGGTCTTATCGCATGCGCTTGCTGGCAGCCATGCCTTGGGCGGCGACCAGCAGCCCACTACCCAGCACCACAAAACCCAGCGCAATCGTGGCCGCATAGGCCGCCACACCCCCGAAACCACCGACGTGGGCCGGGTTCAGGAAGGGGTAGGGGTACCAGCCCGTCAGCTGGCCGCGCAGCAAGGTGTAGAGGAGGTAAAGCGCCGGCAGGACCAGCGCCTTGGCCAGAGCCTTGCGTGCCAGCGGCGCGGCCGGCGGGGCGAGCAGCCAGTCGAGCACCACGGCGACTGGCATCAGGTAGTGCAGCACCCTGTTGATCCAGGCCTGCATCAGGCCGACATCCAGGTTGCGCAGCAGCAAGGCAAACACCAGGCCGACAATGGCCATGTTGAGCGCAGAGAAAAAACGCAACTGGCTGAGCCAGGGGCGCTCAGCACGCGCCGGTGTGCAGGCACCGAGCACCAGCACCAGCGCCGCCAACAGATTGGACAGCACCGTGAAATAGCTGAAGAAGTTGGCAAAACGCAGGCCGTGCGCGGCATGCAGGGACAGCTGTTGGCCGATGGCTGCGAGCACCAGGGCGGCCAGGCCAAAGCGTGCAAGCCGCAGCAGTGTGTGCATGGCGGGGTCTCCAGTCAGGATGGAGCCGCTATCTTAGAACCTGTTCAAAGTCTCTACGCTGGCGCCCAGGTGCAACCGCCATTGGGCCATCTGGTCTATCAACGGTTATGCACCTTCATCGCGCGCTCTACCTCGCGCTTGCCTTCGCGGTCCTTGATCACATCGCGCTTGTCATGTTCGGCCTTGCCCTTGGCCAGTGCAATATCGCATTTGGCCAGGCCGTTTTTCCAGTGCAGGTTGATGGGGACGAGGGTGTAGCCCTTTTGCTCGACCTTGCCGATCAGGCGCTTGATCTCGTCTTTCTTCATCAAGAGCTTCTTGATGCGTGCGGCATCGGGGCTGACATGGGTGGAGGCGGTCTTGAGCGGGTTGATCTGGCAGCCCATCAGAAAGAGCTCGCCATTCTTGACCAGCACATAACCATCGGTGAGCTGGGCCTTGCCCTCGCGCAGCGCCTTGACCTCCCAGCCGTGCAGCACCATGCCCGCTTCGAAGCGTTCCTCAAAGAAATAGTTGAATGCAGCCTTCTTGTTATCGGCTATGCGGCTGTTGGTGTTGTTCGTCTTCGACATAATTGCAATATTAGGGGCAAAACGGCTTTCCCAAGTCCATAGGGCTGCTGGGGGCTGCGCTTTTTGTTCTGGTCTATGATTTTATGAATGTTTCGGGCGGCAGCCGGTTTGCTGCTGCGGCCCTCCCTCCTGTCTGCATGAAAACTGTCAACAAGTCCGTCCTGATCTGGTACAGCCCCCAGGAGATGTTCGATCTCGTGGCCGATGTGCCGCGCTATCCCGATTTTCTGCCCTGGTGTGACCATGCGCGCGTGCTCGAGCAGCACGCCGATGGCGTGACCGCCGAGGTCGGCATTGCGCTGGCGGGTATCAAAAAGTCCTTTGTCACCCGCAACACCTATGAGCCGGGCAAGCGGCTGCAGATGGCCCTGGTCAAGGGGCCGTTCTCGCAGCTGCAAGGCGACTGGCGCTTTGAGCCGGTGGGCGATGGCAGCCAGCGCGCCTGCAAGGTATCGCTGAGCCTGAGCTATGGCTTTGACAGCATGGCGCTGGCCGCCGTGGTGGGCCCCATTTTTGACAAGATCGCCGCGACGATGATGGATGCCTTTATCCAGCGGGCCGAGAAGATCTATGGCTGATACCGCAGCGGGCGCCGCGCTGATGCAGATCGAGGTGGTCTGGGCCCAGAACGGCCAGCCCCAGACGGTGCAACTGCAGCTGGCCGCCGGTGCCAGCCTGGCCCAGGCCCTGGCAGCGGCTGGCCAGCAAACCGGCCAGGTGTTTGCCGATGCGCAGGATGCGGGCATCTGGGGCCGGGTGCGGCCCCGCAGCCAGCTGCTGGCCGATGGTGACCGGGTGGAGCTGTACGAAGCCCTCAAGGTCGACCCCAAGAAAGCGCGCCGTGAGCGCTTTGCCAAGCAGGGCGCCCGTGGCGCCGGCCTGTTTGCCCGGCGCAGGCCGCAGTCCAAGGCCGGTTACGGCGCTTAAAGAAAAGGTTCACCGCCATTGCGCGGCCCTCGCCGCATGGATAAAAGCCAAGCATCTGCTTGGCTTTTTGGCGTGGGGCGCGGGCGATCAGCAGTTGTTGAAGATCACCTCATCGGTGCGCTTGATCTCGGCGGCGCGCTGCTCGGCGCTCTGGAACACCATCTCGCCCTTTTCATTGGGTGCGCGCACGGCCTTGCCGGTGTCATACATCGCCTTGGCCTGCTGGGCGCGCTTGCAGTTGTCGGCCTTGGCTGCCGCTTGCTTGGCTTTTTCTGCGGCTTCGGCATCGGTCTTGGCTTTGGCGTCAGCGGCCTTTTTGGCTTCGAGCTCCTTGTCCTTGCCAGTGGCGGCCTTGGCAGCGGCGGCACCGCCAGCCGGGGCGGCCCCAGCAGCGGGGGCGGGTACTGCTGCGCCATCGCCAGACTCGCCCTCCTGGGGCGCGGGTGCGACCTCGCGCAGCGCAGGGCCTGTGCCCGAGGACTGCACGCCCTTGAGCGAGCCATAGCCCTTGGGGCGCTTGAGGATGTTCTTCTCCGGCACCTCCAATCCCGGTGGGCGGTCGCTGAAGACCTTGCGGCCGTCTTTGTCGACCCACTGCCATTGGGCCATGGCGGGCGCGCCAATGCCAATGGCTACCGAGAGGAGAAGGAGCTTGATGAGTTTCATAGAAGGCGAGTGTAGCTTGCCGATTGTCAACGCCAGACGAAGTTGTTGGTTGCAGATAACAGGCTTGCGCCGAAGGGATGTAATACGGCTGCCCTGCAAGCTGTTTACAAAAGACGGTAGAATCTTTCTTTTGGAGCCTTCACAATGCGCCTGATCGGAAAAGCGCTCACCTTCGACGATGTGTTGCTGGTGCCCGCATACTCCCAAGTCCTGCCCAAGGACGTCTCTCTCGCCACCCAATTCTCCCGCAATATCCGCCTGAACCTGCCCCTGGTGTCTGCCGCCATGGACACGGTCACGGAAGCCAGACTGGCGATTGCCATCGCTCAGGAGGGCGGTATTGGTGTGATCCATAAGAACATGACCGCCGAGCAGCAAGCTGCCGAGGTCTCCAAGGTCAAGCGCCATGAATCGGGCGTCGTGCACGACCCGGTGGTGATCACGCCTGAGCACACGGTGCTGCAGATCATGCAGCTGTCCGAGGAGCGGGGCATCTCCGGCTTCCCGGTCTGCGACGGCGGCAAGGTGGTTGGCATTGTGACCAGCCGCGATCTGCGCTTTGAGACCCGCTACGACGTCAAGGCGCGCGACATCATGACGCCGCGCGACAAGCTGGTGACCGTCAATGAAAAAGACGACACCACGCCCGCCGCTGCCAAGGCTTTGCTCAACAAGCACAAGCTCGAGCGCATTCTGGTGGTGAACGATGCCTTTGAACTCAAGGGCCTGATCACCGTCAAGGACATCACCAAGCAAACCACCTTCCCCAATGCCGCACGTGACCGCGCTGGCCGTCTGCGCGTGGCGGCGGCCGTTGGCGTGGGCGCTGGCACCGAAGAGCGTGTGGACCTGCTGGTCAAGGCCGGTGTGGACGCCCTCGTGGTGGACACCGCCCACGGCCACAGCCGTGGCGTGATCGAGCGCGTGCGCTGGGTCAAGCAAAACTACCCCCAGGTAGATGTGATCGGCGGCAACATCGCCACCGGCGCAGCGGCGCTGGCGCTGGTCGAGGCAGGCGCTGATGCGGTCAAGGTCGGTATCGGCCCAGGCTCCATCTGCACCACGCGTATTGTGGCCGGTGTGGGCGTGCCCCAGATCATGGCTGTCGACAGCGTGGCCCAGGCGCTTCAAGGCACCGGCGTGCCTTTGATCGCTGACGGCGGTATCCGCTTCTCGGGCGATATCTCCAAGGCCCTGGCCGCTGGCGCATCGACCATCATGATGGGCGGCATGTTTGCCGGCACCGAAGAAGCACCCGGCGAAGTGATCCTCTACCAAGGCCGCTCATACAAGAGCTACCGCGGCATGGGCTCGATCGGCGCGATGCAGCAAGGCTCGGCCGACCGCTACTTCCAGGAATCGAGCACCGGCAACCCCAATGCCGACAAGCTGGTGCCCGAAGGCATCGAAGGCCGCGTGCCCTACAAGGGTTCGATGGTTGCCATCGTCTACCAAATGGCCGGCGGCGTGCGCGCATCGATGGGCTACTGCGGTTGCGCATCGATTGCCGAGATGAACGAGAAGGCCGAGTTTGTGGAAATCACCGCAGCCGGTATCCGTGAGTCGCATGTGCACGATGTGCAGATCACCAAGGAAGCTCCAAACTACCGCGCTGACTGATGGTCCCGAGAATGGCTGCCGCTGGCAGCCATTTTTTTGAACTCCTTCCAAGGAATGCCGATGAAGCTTGCCGAAGCCCTGTTGCTCAGAGCCGACCACAAGAAAAAGCTGCTCTCCCTGCGTGAGCGCATTGCCCGCAATGCCATCGTGCAAGAAGGCGAGCAGCCCAAGGAGCGAGTCGAAGACCTGCTCGCTGAGGCCACCTCGACCTTGCTCGCGCAGCAGCAGCTGGTGCGCGCCATCAACACCGCCAACGAGACGGCCCGCTTGGCTGATGGCCGCCCGCTGGCCGATATCCTGGCCCAGCGCGATACCCTGGTCGCCCAGCATTCGCTGCTGGTCGCCACCATCGCCGCCACGCACAAGGATGTGGACCGCTACAGCCAGCGCGAGATCAAATGGCTGCCGCAGATCAATGTGGCCAGCTTGCAAAAGCAGGCCGATGATCTGTCGCGCCGCATCCGCGAGACCAATGTGGTGCTGCAATCGGCCAACTGGCAGATCGATGTGGCGGCATAGCCGTTCACTGACCCCATAAAGGATCACCATCTAGTTTTTGGAGCGCCACGGGCGAGTGCAAAGACCCCGGCTGGGAGCCAGGGGGTTGAAAATATTCTGGGTCCCATCTGGATGCGCGGAGGGCAGCGCAAACGTGCTCAATACACGGCTTACCCATCAGCCCGGAACCACGTACCCTGTACCTTTGACAGCGTATACCTCACCACCTTGCACTGACGCGGCGCTCCTCCTTTCGAGGCGAGAACACAACCCTTGATGCGTTGTTGCTTGCCTTTTCGTACTTCAGTACTGCCTGCGGCTGCGCGCCTAGCCTCAACCGCAAACCTTTGGTTTGCTGGGCTGTGTTCTCACCTCTTGTGCCCAGCTATTGGCATAAAACTGGTCTGAATGCTAGAATCTGGTCTGAATTAATGTTCAGGACAGATTTTTTGTCACCCACTTCCATGCACAGCGTCGGTATCTACGAAGCGAAAACCCGTTTCTCTGCCCTGGTCGAGTTGGTCGAGCAGGGCGAGGAAGTGCGCATCACGCGCCACGGCAAGGAAGTGGTGCGCATGCTGCCGATGCGGCGCAAGCCGGTGATCACCGACGAGCAGATTGCCCGGGAGCTGGCGCAGATCGAGGCGTTGCAGGCCAGTATTGCGCCGGCGTCTGATGCGGATGCAGTCCCCCAGCTGCGCCGCAGCGGCAGGAGCGCCGCATGAGCGCCGCCTTCAGCGCCTTTGTGCTCGATGCCTCGGTCACCGCCGCCTGGCTGCTGCCCGAATCGGCGAGTAGCCATACCCAGCGCCTCTATGCCCGCATTCGCCGCCATGAGGTAGACCCGCAAGCGCCCAACCTGTGGTTTTGGGAATGCAGCAACCTGATTGCCACCGGGGCCAACAGCGGCCGTGTCCCGCTGGGCAGTGTTGAAGGCCTCTGGGGCGTGCTCGATGCGATACGCCACAGGGTGGAGCTCCATGACCTGGCACCCGCCCAGCACAAGGCCGTGCTGGATGTGGCGCTGGCCACCGGCCTGCCTGTCTACGATGCCGCCTATCTGTGGCTGGCGCAATCGCTGCGCTTGCCGCTGGCCAGTTTTGATGCCGCGCAGGTAGCAGCAGCCCGGCAGTGCGGCATCACCGTGCTGGCCGCCGACGATTTTTGACCCATCCACTCCGTTTTCTCCATCCAAACCCAACGATCCTGCTATGCAACACGACAAGATCCTCATCCTTGACTTTGGCTCCCAAGTCACCCAACTGATCGCCCGCCGCGTGCGCGAAGCCCATGTCTACTGCGAAGTGCATCCCTGCGATGTGAGCAGCGACTGGGTACGCGAGTTTGCCGCTGACGGCAAGCTCAAGGGCGTGATCCTGTCCGGCAGCCATGCCAGCGTCTACGAAGTGGACGACCGCGCACCGGACGCCGTGTTCGAGCTGGGCATTCCCGTGCTGGGCATCTGCTACGGCATGCAGACCATGGCCACCCAACTGGGCGGTAAGGTCGAAGGCTCCAACAGCCGCGAGTTTGGCTACGCCGAAGTGCGCGCCCATGGCCACACCGAACTGCTCAAGGGCATCGAAGACTTCGTCACCCCCGAAGGCCACGGCATGCTCAAGGTCTGGATGAGCCACGGCGACAAGGTCACCGCGCTGCCGCCAGGCTTCAAGGTCATGGCATCGACGCCATCCTGCCCGATCGCCGGCATGGCCGATGAAGCCCGCCGCTACTACGCGGTGCAGTTCCACCCCGAGGTAACGCACACCGTGCAAGGCCAGGCCTTGCTCAACCGCTTTGTGCTCGACATCTGCGCCACCCAGGCCGACTGGATCATGGGCGACTACATCGAAGAAGCCGTGGCCAAGATCCGCGAGCAAGTCGGTGACGAAGAGGTGATCCTGGGCCTGTCCGGCGGTGTCGATTCGTCCGTCGCTGCCGCGCTTATCCACCGTGCCATTGGCGACCAGCTGACCTGCGTGTTTGTGGACCATGGCCTGCTGCGCCTCAACGAAGGCGACATGGTCATGGAGATGTTCGAAGGCAAGCTCCACGCCAAGGTTATCCGCGTGGATGCGTCTGACCTGTTCCTGGGAAAACTCGCTGGCGTGAGCGAACCAGAAGCCAAGCGCAAGATCATCGGCGGCCTGTTTGTCGACGTCTTCAAGGCCGAGGCCGCCAAGCTCAAAGCAGGCGACGGCGGCCACAAGGGCGCGACCTTCCTGGCCCAGGGCACCATCTACCCTGACGTGATCGAATCGGGCGGCGCCAAGAGCAAGAAGGCTGTCACCATCAAGAGCCACCACAACGTGGGCGGCCTGCCAGAGCAGCTGGGCCTCAAGCTGCTCGAGCCGCTGCGCGACCTGTTCAAGGACGAAGTGCGAGAGCTGGGCGTAGCCCTGGGCCTGCCGCGCGGCATGGTCTACCGCCACCCCTTCCCCGGCCCAGGCCTGGGGGTGCGGATCCTGGGCGAAGTGAAAAAGGAATACGCCGATCTGCTGCGCCGCGCCGACGCCATCTTTATCGAAGAGCTGAACAACTGGGTGGACGATGCCACCGGCAAGACCTGGTACGACCTGACCAGCCAGGCCTTCACGGTCTTCCTGCCCGTCAAGAGCGTGGGCGTCATGGGCGACGGCCGCACCTACGACTACGTCGTGGCGCTGCGCGCGGTGCAGACCAGCGACTTCATGACGGCGGACTGGGCTGAGCTGCCTTATGGTCTGCTCAAGCGGGTGTCGAACCGGGTGATTAATGAAGTGCGCGGGATCAATCGCGTTACGTATGATGTCTCGAGCAAGCCGCCTGCGACAATTGAGTGGGAGTGAGCTGGCTTTAGAAAGTAAGCCAGAATTAGCTTGAAGGCATTCCCTGCTGAGCCCGCTGTATAGCGGGCTTTTTTACGCCCTTCAGGCATCTAGGTCTGTCATTTTCCGCTGGGTGCAAGGCCAGTAGCCAGGGGATCTGCGGGCGCATTCTCAGCCAGATTAATACTGGCGGCGGCGGGTCCAACCAAAGAGCGCAAGCAGGGACGAAAGAGCAACGGTAGCCCAGATACCGAGGGTTGGCACCGGTGTGGGAGCTGCAGTTGCTTGCACCGCTGTGATTTCTATCGTGAACGACTTGGTATCGCTGAGCGACGTGGGGCTACTGGCATCCGTTGCGGAAATATCCACCGTGAATGTGCCGCTCTGTGTAGGTTTGCCAGATAAGACGCCGGTTACCGGGTCAAGAAGAAGTCCAGCAGGAAGATTGTTTGCGCTCCAAGTCAACGGAGCGAGTCCGCCAGTTGCTTCTAACGTATATGGTAAATAGTCTTTGCCCTGCATTCCTGCTGGCAGACTTGCAGTGGCGATAGAAACCGGCGGAATCACCTGGGCTGCAGTGCCAGCAGTTAAATCATCAAAGCCAAAGACATCCGTTGCATTACTGTTATTAAAAACAACAGAGACAAATGGATTGTCCATATCTATGAGGCCATAATAAAATACTGAGCCATCTGTGGCGGGATTGCTATGTGGGACGGCAACTGTACTGGATGTGCCATCTGAATAGGTGATGCTCAACTGTCCGCCAAAATCGGATATGTCTGTCGCATAGAATCCAAAAGCGGTCTGTGGCAATGAGAAGCTAATGGTGAAGTTGGTGCTGGTCTCTATAAAGTTGGAGCCGGACGTAGCAAATCTGCCACTTCCCAAAAAGTTGGTAACCGTTGCTGATCCGGAAAGAGTTGCGGTTCCAGATGCGCCCATGTTCACAGAAAATGGCGCCGGCGTGCCTGCACTGATCGCATCAAAATTCTCAGTGTTTGCGCCATTCAGTCGCGCAATAAATGCATCCCGCGCGGCATCGGATTGAGGTCTGGGTGCGCTGGCAGATCCATTAACAGCATCCTCTCCGAAAAATGTCTCTACGGCAGCATTGGCCAAGCCTGCTGATGCCAGCCCTGCAGAAAGAATACCGATCCTGAGAGTATGAAGGACGCGCATTGTCTGGCCTCTTATATAAAAAATAACATTTGATATAAGAGTTCTTTTACGTGCAATCCCCAAAATTAGTGATTTTCACAGTGAAAGGTTGGTGGGCAAATATTCCATGGAGATGCCCTTGGTTCATTAGATCCATAAAACATGTGTCTCCGAGCGTCAATGTGCAGAGCCGAGGTGCAGCTTAAGGATGGGGTTGAACCAGCGTCGCCAACCACTCCCGAGGCGACACCCCCACCTTCCCCGCAAACGCCCGCGACAAGGCGGACGGATTCGCATACCCCAGCTCCTCCGCCAGCACCTTGATCGAGCGCCTCTCGCGCAGCCCGTTCTGGGCCAGTGCCACACGCCAACCTGTCAAATAATCGGCAGGCGTTTGCCCCACCAGATCGCGAAAGGTGTTGGCAAACGCGGTGCGCGACATGCCCGCTTGCGCTGCCATGCGCTCCAAGGTCCAGGCGTCGCCTGGGGCTTCGTGCATGGCGACCAGGGCGCTGGCCAAGCGTGGGTCGGACATGCCATTGACCAGGCCAGGGCAGATGCCTGCGTCCTGCGGGTGGTCCAGCAGCCAGCGCAGCAGCTGGATCACGACGACTTCAAACAGACGATCGACCAGCAGGCGCTGGCCGCAGCGCAACTGGCCGGTTTCGGACAGCAGCAGTTGCAGCGCCATGTCCATGCCGGGCACCTGGGCCAGCGGCAAAGCTATTAAAGGCGGCAGTGAGCGGGCGAGCGGGTTGGCCGACCCGCCTTCAAACACGAGGCGCGCGCAGCTGAAGTCGGCGCCTTCTTGCGGCGGGTTGTGGAAGCGATGCGTGAACGGGGCAGGGTAGAGCAGCACGGTGGGCTCGTCAAAGCGCAGCGATTGCGGCACATCGCGGGCACCGGGGTGGCTCACTTCCAGCTCGCCACGGCGCAGCACATGCAGGTAACCAAAGCCCTCACCGGCATCAAAGTGGGTCAGGCCGCACAACGCGCCGGAGTGGTGCAGCTGCGCCTTGACGCGAAAGCGCTCCAGGATGCTGGAGAGGCGGTCGATAGGGGCTGGGGGCTGCATGATGTACGAATTGGTGTTATTTGTGAATTAATTAGTCCAAATTATACATTTGGGGCACGCATACTGGCTCTGCGTTTCAACCCCTTCAGGAGTCTTTCATGTCCCGCGTTTCTACCGACAACACCCCCGCCGCCAGCCAAGCCGTGATGGCCCAGATCCACAGCGCCTTTGGTGCCACGCCCAATATGTTCAAGGCGGTCGCCAACTCTCCCGCCGCGTTGCACAGCATGTGGGCCGCCTTTGGCGCGCTGGGCAAGGGCAGCATTGGTGCGAAGCTTGGCGAGCAACTGGCGGTTGCCATTGCCAACTACAACCGCTGCGAATACTGCCTGGCCGCCCACACGGTGCTGGGCCAAAAGGCCGGTGCCAGCCTGGCCGATATGTCGGCCGCCCAGGTTGGCCATTCGGGTGATGCCAAAACCGCAGCTGCGTTGGCGTTTGCGTTGAAGGTGGTGGCGCAGCGTGCGCAGATCAGCGATGCCGACATTGCCAGCCTGCACCAGGTCGGTTTTGGCGACGAGCAGGTGGTTGAGATCATCGCGCATGTGGCTTTGAACCTGTTCACCAACTACATCAATGTTGCCTTGGATGTGCCAGTGGATTTTCCGAAGGTTGCGCTGAAGTGAGCTCTGCACCTGCGCTCCCCATCGACCTGTTGCTGCCCAAGAGGTACTGAATGAAGATCGCTGTGTTTGACACCTATGTGCTGCGGCCCGATGGGCGCAGAATGCATTTCGATATCCTCGTGCGTGACCAGGAGCCCGATAAGGGGATCGATGCCGTGTTGGCGCATGGCCGCCGCTATCTGGCCGCCAAGCAGCTGCCAGCTGAATCGTTGACAGCGCAGGCATGCCGCTTTTGCCATGTCCAAGCGGCTGCGCCATCGGTGGAGCAAGAGATCGCTCGCAGCGGCTTTGCCATCATTGAACTGCAGCACTGCGATTGATCTGCCGGCAGGCTCGCACCTACGCACCAGAGAAAGCATTGGCATGAAAGCACACAGTCAGTTCACCACCTCGACCCGGCATGACCAGCATGGCCGCTGGCCACAGGCCGAGTCCGTCGATGACTTTCGCCACAACCTGGCCATCGTCCAGGCCCGCATCGCGGCGGCCTGCCAGCGGGTGGGGCGCGACCCGGCGGCAGTGCGCCTGTTGCCTGTGAGCAAGACCAAGCCCGAGTCCAGCCTGCGCCTGGCCTATGCCGCCGGCTGCCGCATGCTGGGCGAGAACAAGCCGCAGGAGGCCTATGGCAAGTGGGAGGCAATGCAGGATTTGCCCGATCTGCAGTGGTCGGTCATCGGCCACCTGCAAACCAACAAGGCCAAGCTGGTGGCGCGTTTTGCAACCGAGTTTCAGGCGCTGGACAGCCTGCGTGTGGCCGAGGCGCTCGAGCGGCGCCTGCAAGTGGAAGGGCGCAGCTTGGATGTCTTTGTGCAAATCAACACCTCGGGCGAGGCGAGCAAGTATGGCCTGCCGCCTGAGGAAGCTGCTGCATTCGTCAAGGCGCTGCCCGCTTTCTCTGCGCTGCGTGTGCGCGGGCTGATGACCTTGGCGCTGTTTTCTGCCGAGGCCGCGCAGGTGCGCCAGTGCTTTGTGCGCCTGCGTGGCTTGCGCGATCAGCTGCGACAGGACGCGCCGGCCGGTATCTGCCTGGATGGGCTGTCGATGGGCATGTCGGGGGACTACGAGATGGCGGTGGAGGAGGGTGCTACCGTCGTGCGTGTGGGGCAGGCGATTTTTGGTGCGCGGGCCATGCCGGACAGCTATTACTGGCCGGTGGCTGGCGAGTGCGCTGCCACTTGATGCCAAGTGACTTCTGTCCGGTGATGGCTGGGATTTCTGCGCGGCGAGGCGGCCTTTCAGCGGGGTCAGCGTTGAAGTTCCCTCCGGATAACCCGATGCAGCCAAGATCGGCAGGGTGTCCACGCTGATGTCGAGCATGGGGTAGCGCGGAAATGCTTATTCGTTGAATTTTCAGCGATATCGATAGCTTTTCGCTTTTTTGTAGGCCAGGTGCTGGTACTCAAGGGTGAAATACATGCTTGGCTACATAAATATCACTATTTTTGGGGATGGTAAAAATAGTAAATACCCACTAAATTACGCGCACGTCAACTTGCAACAAAATGATGCGCACGCAACATTTTGCTATGTGACGATTCTTTAACCGCAAGGTCTCCCATGCGCATACCCAATGTATTACGCGATGCATCTGCAGCGAAACGCAGTGTTCCCCCTATGTCGCAGAGGGGCCTGCAAAGAGGTGCTTCATGGCTTCTCGGTCTTGCTGCTTTGCTGGGTGTTGCATCGGTCAACGCACAGAGCTGCGCAGTAGGTGAGACGCCTGCGGCCTTCGGATTCACAGGCGGAGAGCAGACCGTCACAGTGCCTGCCGGTGTCTTTAGCCTCACGGCCTACCTCAGCGGAGCGCAGGGTGGTTCAGGCCGTAGCGGAGCGGGGACCATTGGCGGTAGCCCCAATTCGCCCGGCGGCAGTGGCGGACTTGGCGGGCGTGTGCGAGGCACTGTGGCTGTTACTCCTGGTGCCACCTTGTCCGTCTGGGTCGGTGGGCAGGGATCGCAGGCCGTCAACCCTGGCGGCATTGGCCAGGGGGCTGATGGTATTGGCGGTGGGGCGACAGACCTTCGCATAGGCGGTAATGGCATCGGCAACCGGGTTGCAATAGCAGGCGGAGGCGGTGGTGGCGGCAATGCGGGCTGGAGCACCGCCAATGTCATTGCCGGTGGCAATGGCGGTGTAGGTGGAGGTGGAACTGGCGGCGCAGGTGCCACAGTACCTGGTGGCCCTGGCCCCTTTGGCGGCGCAGGCGGCACGGTAGGCACCGGTGGTACTGGCGGTGGAGGGTGTGGTACCTTCCCCGCTACGCCCGGCAACGCCAGCAATGGCGATGGCGGTGACTCGTTCAACTTTTCTGGTTCGTTCAGCGGCGCCGGGTTTGGCGGCGGTGGCGGTGGCGGTGCCACTGTAGGTGCAGGCGGTGGCGGCGCCGGTGTAGGTACCACAGCTTGCCAGCAAAACTGGAATGGTGGTGGCGGCGGCGGTGCCGGTGGCTCCTCAGGGGCTACCGGTATGTCGGCAGTCACTATTAACAATGGCGTGCAGGCCGGAAATGGCGCAGCACTTCTTTGTTTTGCGCCAAGTACATTCTCTGTGGGCGGAGCTGCTTCAGGGCAGACTGCCAGCGTCACATTGCAGCTCAATGCAACCAATCCTGCTAGTTCCCAGCAAGTCGTGGTGGCGCAAGCCGCTAGCAGCTACAACTTTGCTACGCAGCTTCCACAAGGTGCCAACTGGAGTATCAGTGTTTCAAGTGCGCCTTCGGGGCAGCTGTGCAGCGTGGCCAATGCATCCGGTACTGCCATCAGCAGCAATGTGGTCAACGCCAATCTGAGCTGTGTGACCGTAGCCGTCGGCGTCAATCCGGCTACCTTGCCCAACGGCGCGTTCAATGGCGCGTACTCGCAGACCCTGACGGCAACGAGCGCTAATGGTGGCACTGGTCCCTACACCTTCTCGGTAACGGGAGGCACAATGCCCACTGGGCTGACGCTCTCTCCTGCAGGCGTACTGTCCGGAACAGCGACAGCGGCAGGTTCGTTTAACTTCACGGTGCAAGCGACGTCCAGCAACGGCTTCAGTGGTTCACGGGCTTATACCGTGACCATCGCACAAGGCAGTCAGGCCATCAGCGGTTTTGCGGCAATCCCCGGCAGCCCTGTCTATGCCCCAGGCGGCACATTTACCGTCACGGCCACTGGCGGTGGCTCTGGCAACCCAGTGGTATACAGCTCGACGACCCCAAGTGTATGCACCGTCGCAGGCAGCACCGTCACTATGGCTGCCAGCGGCGTTTGTGCGCTTCAGGCCAACCAAGCGGGTAATGCCAACTACAGCGTGGCCAGCCAGGCCTCATTGAATATCACCATCGGCAAAGCCGCGCAAACCATATCTGTCTTCAATGCCACCCCTGCCAGTCCGGCATATAGCGCCGGTGGTTCGTTCTCGGTGGCTGCCACTGGCGGCGCCTCCGGTTTGCCAGTGGTCTTCAGCGTGGCAGCGTCCAGCAGTGCAGTGTGTTCCATCAGTGGCAACACCGTCTCCATCTTGGGTAGTGGGGTCTGTGCTTTGTTGGCCAACCAGGCCGGCAATACCAATTACAACGCTGCCACTGAGGCAACTTTGAATGTCACCATCACCAAAGCTGCACAAGTGATTTCCGCGATCGATGTGACTCCCGCTGCTCCGGCCTACAGTGAGAACGGCACCTTCTCGGTGGCGGCTACCGGTGGAGCCTCGGGCCTGCCGGTGACGTTCAGTGTTGCGCCGGCCAGTGCTGCGATCTGCTCGTCAGGCGGGGCCAATGGCTCGGTCATCACCATGGTTGCTGCGGGGGTCTGCACGGTCCAGGCGGACCAGGCTGGCAATGACAACTACCTGGCCGCCCCGCAAATACAGCGGAATGTGACCGTTAGCAAGGGTGCGCAGGTGATTAGTTTTAGCTCCAACGTCCCTGCGACACCCAAGGTCGGTAGTTCCTACACGGTGACAGCCACCGGCGGTCAATCCGGCAATGCGGTGACTTTTGCGATTGACGCTGCAAGTGCTTCTGTCTGTAGCGTGACTGCGGCCGTGGTGGAGTTCAACGGCGTGGGCAACTGCGTGATCAATGCCAACCAGCTGGGCAATGCCAATTTTGATGCGGCTGAGCAGGTGCAGCAGACCATTGCAGTCGGCCAAGGGGGCTCGTCGATCACGGTCTCGTCCAGCCTCAATCCCTCGCAGCCTGGTCAGAACGTGACCTTTGGCGTAGCGGTAGCCTTTGATGCTGCCAAGCGTGCTGCGCTGCAGACCAAGGCTGCGCCTGTGCCCACGGGCAGCTTGGAAGTGTTTGACGGCACCACTTCGCTGGGCGTTGCCCACTTGGTGGATGGCGCAGCCAGCCTGACCACGAACAAGCTGTATGCGTTGGGGGCACATGAGATTGTGGCGCGGTACAGCGGTGATGCAAATTACCCGGCAGAGGACAGCCAGGTCTTTGTGCAAACGGTCGTCGCGCCTACACCGGTGCCTAGCGTCAGCACATGGGGCATCTTGCTGGCCTCCGGCCTGCTGGCGGCGATGGGCATGGTCGGTGTGGCAGGCAAGGGCCGCCGTCGCGTATAGCGGCTCGGGCTGTCGCCCTCACAAGCCGCCTTCGGGCGGCCTTTTGCTGGGAAACGGGGGTGTGGGTTCATCACGGCACCAAAGCGATGGCGTACACATGTAAGCGGCGGTTCGCATGCAGCGCGGTTGCTTGTCGCATCTGCAAAGGCGAGTCCCGTGCTTGGGCGCAGAAGGCGGGCATGATCTGCCGCAAGGCGTGGTCAGCACTCGAAGTCTGCAGACGCTGGCCCCCATCCGTTTTATTTTGTATGATGAATGAATCTATACCACCACCGATTCCCATGTCCTTATCGTCACAGCCCGGCAGCAGTCTGCACCACCAGGTGATGGACAGCCTGGGGCGGCTGATTGCCAGTCCCGAGTACGGACCTGGCGCCACCTTGCCCAATGAGGAGGAGCTGTGCGAGCGGCTGGGGGTGAGCCGTACTGCGGTGCGCGAGGCGATCAAGGCGCTCAGCGCCAAGGGCATGCTGGAGGCGCGGCCCCGCACCGGTACGCGCGTGCGGCCGCAGGAGCAGTGGAGCCTGTTTGATGCCGATGTGCTGGGTTGGCTCTGCAGCCAGGGGGTGGACCAGGAGCTGGGCCGGCACCTGATGGTCATGCGCGGCATTCTGGAGCCGGCCGCTGCCTCGCTTGCGGCGCGCATGCACAGCGATGCGCAGTTGCTGGCGCTGCAGCAGGCCTTTGCGGCGATGGAGGCCGCAACGTCCATTGATGAATGGGTGGTCGCCGACCTGGCCTACCACCAGAGCATCTTGCAGGCCACGGGCAACCCCTTGCTGATCTCGCTGGGCGGCATTGTGGCGTCTGCGCTGGAGTCCTTGCTCACCGTCAATGCCCAGCAGGCCGGGCAGTTCAACGATGGTCTGCTGATGCACGGCAAGGTGCTGGCGGCGATTGAGCGGCGCAGTGCCGATGATGCGCAGCTGTGGATGCGGGCACTGCTGGCCGACACGATTGCCCGTTGGGGCGCACCCGCCTAAAAGCCTGCATATCCAGGTTTCGTGCGGCTGTCGCGCAAAGCGCAGGGCAGCAAAATTCCTAGGGTTTGCTCTGATTCAATCATCATACAAATAAACCGATGATGGCGACTTCTGAAATTCTCAAGGTCGCCATTCCATGTCTCGTTCCCTGTTTGATCTGTCGGGCCGTACGGCGCTGATTACCGGCTCCTCGCGCGGCATTGGGCTGGCGCTGGCCCAGGGCCTGGCGGAATCGGGGGCAACGGTGGTGGTCAACAGCCGCCAGCAGGCAGCAGTGGATGCGGCTGTGGCGCAGTTGCAGGGCATGGGCCTCAAAGCCCAAGGGGCGGCCTTTGATGTGGCCGACCAGGCGGCGGTAGAAGCGGCCTTTGCTGCGTTCGATGCCCAAGGCCTCGCGATCGATATCGTTGTCAACAATGCCGGCATCCAGCACCGCGAGCCTCTGCTCGATGTGTCGCTGGAGGACTGGAGCCGGGTCATCAACACCAACCTGACGGCGGCCTTTGTGGTGGGCCGCACCGCAGCGCGCCGCATGATCGAACGCGGGACGGGCGGCAAGATCATCAATATCGGCTCGCTGACCAGCGAGGCGGCCCGTGCCACGGTGGCGCCGTACACGGTGGCCAAGGGCGGCATCAAGATGCTCTCCAAGGCGATGGCCGCTGAGTGGGCCATGCATGGTATCCAGGCCAACTCGATCGGCCCGGGCTACATCCTCACCGACATGAACGAGGCGCTGGTCAACAACGCCGCGTTTGATGCCTGGGTCAAGGCCAGCAACCCCACGCAGCGCTGGGGCCGGCCCGATGAGCTGGTGGGCACGGCCATCTACCTGGCCTCGGGTGCATCCAACTACGTCAACGGCCAGATCATCTATGTGGATGGCGGATGGCTGGCGGTGCTGTAAGCGGGCGCGGCACCATGGCTACCCTGATTACCGACGTCAAAGTCATCGCGACGGCGCCCGAGGGCATCAACCTGCTGGTCGTCAGGATCGAGACCAACCAGCCCGGCCTCTTCGGCCTGGGTTGCGCCACCTTTGCCTACCGCCATCTGGCAGTGCAGTGCCTGGTCGAGCAGTACCTGCGCCCGCTCCTCATCGGCCGCGATGCGAGCCAGATTGAAGAGCTGTGGCAGTTGATGCACCAGAACGCTTACTGGCGCAACGGCCCCATCGAGAACAATGCGATCTCGGGCGTGGACATGGCGCTGTGGGACCTCAAAGGCAAGCAGGCCGGCATGCCGCTGTACCAACTGCTGGGCGGCAAGCTGCGCGAGGGCGTGCCCATCTACCGCCATGCAGATGGGCGGGATCTGGAAGAGCTCTGCGACAACATCCAGAAGTACCGCGAGCAGGGCATCACCCATATCCGCTGCCAAAGCGGCGGCTATGGCGGTGGCGGTTTTGGCGCGGCGCCCGGCACGGCGCCCCGGGGCGCCGCTGACGGCATCTATCTGGATGCGCGCAAGTACATGCGCGAGACGCTCAAGATGTTTGACGCCATCCGCAGCCGCATCGGCTTTGAGGTGGAGCTGTGCCATGACGTGCACGAGCGCTTGAAACCCGCCGATGCCATCCGCTTTGCGCAGGCACTGGAGCCCTATGAGCTGTTCTTTCTGGAAGACGCGATTGCGCTGGAGGAGGGCGACTGGCTGCGCCAGCTGCGCGACAAGACCAATGTGCCGCTGGCCCAGGGCGAGCTGTTCAACCACCCCTTTGAATGGCGCGGCATTATCGCCGAGCGGCTGATTGACTTTATCCGCGTGCACCTGAGCCAGGTGGGCGGCATCACACCGGCGCGCAAGCTGCAGCTGTTTGCCGAGCAGTACGGCGTGCGCACAGCCTGGCATGGCCCGGGCGATATGTCGCCGCTGGCGCATGCGGCCAATATCCATATCGACCTGGCCTCGCGCAATTTTGGCGTGCAGGAGTGGTCGGGCACCGAGCCGCCCAATTTTGTGATCCAGGCGCTCAAGGGCCCGCGCGATGCGCTGCTGGCCGTGTTCCCCGGTTTGCCCACATTCCGAAATGGCTATGTCTACGCCAATGACCTGCCCGGCCTGGGTGTGGACATTGACGAGCGCGAAGCGGCCAAGTACCCCTGCAGCAGCGAAGTGACCACCTGGACGCAGACGCGCCTGGCCGATGGGAGCCTGCAGACCCCCTGATTCTCAGCATGCCGGGCCAGCAGCGCCGGCTTTTTTCGATTGACAACAAAGACGGAGACAGACAGATGACCACTCACTTCCAACTGCGCCGCATCGTGCTGGCCACCCTGGCGGCATCGGCAATGGGCGCTGGCGCCGCTTATGCCGAAGTCAAGGCCCGCGTCGGCCATGCGATGCCCGAGAGCCACCCGCAAGCCATCGCGATGAACAAGTTCGCCGAGCTCGCATCCACCTACACCAATGGCAATGTCAAGGTGCAGGCCTACCACAGCGCGGTGCTGGGCAGCGACGAGAAGCAACTGCAGGCCGTGCAGGCTGGCACGCAGGATCTGTACATCGGCACCCTGGCGCCGCTGTCCTCGCGGGTCAAGGAAGTGCAGGTCTGGGATCTGCCCTTCATGTTCCGCAACTCGGCCGAAGTCTATGCGGTGCTCGATGGCGCCTCGTCCAAGAAGATTTTCGAGAAGATCGCACCGGCCAACCTGGTGGGCCTGACCTGGACCGGCATGGGCTTTCGCAACCTGTCCAACAGCAAGCACCGCGTGGCCAAGCCCGAGGATGTGAGCGGCCTCAAGATCCGCGTGATGACCAACCCGGTGGCCCTCGATACCTGGAAGACCCTTGGCGCCAATGCCACCCCGATGGCCTTTGCCGAGGTGTTCCCGGCGCTGGAGATCAAGGCGCTCGACGGCCAGGAAAACCCGCTGCAGCACATGTGGGCCAACAAGATGCAGGAAGTGCAGAAGTTCATCACCATCACCAACCACGTCTACACGCCGTCGGCCCTGGTCGCGTCGAAGAAGTTCTGGGATGGCCTCTCGCCCGCCGACAAGGCCGGTGTGCAAAAGGCCGCGACCGAAGCGGGCCTGCTGCAGCGCAAGCTGCTCGATGAAGGCGACAGCCAGGCCATCGACAACTTCAAGAAGGCCGGTGTGACGGTGGACACCATGCCCGCTGCCGAGCTGGCACGCATGCAGGACAAGGTCAAGCCCGTGCTGGCCAAGTTCTCGCCGCAGATCGGCGATGAGTTCGTCAAGGGCTTCTTTGCCGAAATCGAGCAGGCGCGCAAGGCCCAGTAAGGCCCAGGAAGGGTATGGGCCCAGGCCGGCATAGGCTGCGTCCGCTCCCTGCATTTCTTTTAAAGGTTCTGGCAGCGCCTCATGGCGCGGCGCTGCCGGCATAGACATACAAGCATTCAGGTGGCGGCACGGCACAAGGCCGCGCTGCCGGGAAAGGTGTTGCCATGGGCAAGGTACTCAAAATGCTCGCCGACGGGCTGACGCGCGCGCTGGAAATCGCCATGGTGCTGTGCATGCTCGTCATGCTGGTGATGGTGTTCGGCAATGTGATGCTGCGGCTGTTTTTCAATACCGGCATTGATCTGTCCGAAGAGGTGCCGCGCTTTGCCTTTGTGTGGCTGACCTTTCTGGGCGCCATCGTGGGCATGCGCAAGCGCGCCCATCTGGGGGTGGACCTGATGGTGCAGATGATGCCGCTGGCCGGCCGCCGCGTGTGCTGGGGCCTGAGCCAGGCCATCATGCTGCTGTGCTGCGTCTATATCGTCTACGGCACCTGGCTGCAGCACGACATCATCGCGGGCAATGCCTCTCCGGTGGCCCAACTGAGCATGCTCTGGGTCTACGGTGTGAGCTATTTCACCGGGGCGGCCATTGGCTTCATCTGCCTGTCGAACCTGGTGCGTCTGGTGCTGGGCAAGGTGGCGGACGATGAGCTGATCGATGTGCAGGAAGAGGGCATGGAAGAGGCACGCGAGGCCGAGCACGCCATGCAGGAGCAGACCCCATCGCAGGCCCGGTCCCAAGGAGGTCGCGCATGACCATCTTCATTTTTATCTCGTCGCTGCTGGGCCTGATGGCGCTGGGCATGCCCATTGCGTTTGCGCTGATCGGCTGCGGTCTGGCGCTGATGTACTACATGGGCTTTACCGATCCGCAGATCGTGGTGCAGAACATGTGGGATGGCGCCAACAGCTTCCCACTGCTGGCCGTGCCGTTTTTCATGCTCGCGGGCGAATTCATGAACGCCGGCGGCATGACGCGCCGCATCATCCACATGGCCATGGCCTGGATTGGCCATATCCGGGGCGGGCTGGGCTATGTGGCCGTGGGCGCTGCGGTCATCATGGCCTCGCTCTCGGGCTCGGCCGTGGCCGATACGGCGGCACTGGCCGCCGTGCTGGTGCCGATGATGCGCAAGGCCGGCTATGAGGTCAACCGCTCCTGCGGCTTGATCGCCTGCGGCGGCATCATCGCGCCGGTGATTCCGCCATCGATCGCAATGATTCTGTATGGCGTGACCGGTGGCGTGTCCATCACCAAGCTGTTCATCGCCGGCATTGTGCCGGGCCTGTTGATGGGTGCCGCGATCTTGCTGGCCTGGCGCTGGTGCATTGGCCGTGACCCGATCGTCACCGAGCCCAAGCGCAGCACTGCTGAACGCCTGGCCGCCACACGCCAATCGCTGTGGGCGCTGGTGCTGCCGGTGGTCATCATCGGTGGTCTGAAGTTCGGCTGGTTCACCCCGACCGAGGCCGCCGTCATGGCTGCGATGTACTCGCTGCTGGTGGGCATGTTCGTCTACCGCGAGATCAAGCTGAACCAGCTGTTTGGCCTGATCTACCGCGCAGCTGAGACCACGGCCATCATCATGTTCCTGGTGTCGGCCGCCGGTGTATCGGCCTGGCTGATCACCACCGCGAACATTCCGCAGCAGCTGGCCGCGCTGGTCGAGCCGCTGATGGACAACAAGATGCTGCTTACCTTTGCGCTGATGGTGCTGGTACTGCTGGTGGGCACGGCGCTGGATTTCACGCCCACGGTGCTGATCATGACGCCCGTGCTGATGCCGGTGCTCAAGCAGGCGGGCATCGACCCGGTCTACTTCGGCGTGCTGTTCATCATGAACAACGCCATCGGCCTGGTCACCCCTCCGGTGGGCACCGTGCTCAATGTCGTCTGCGGGGTCGCCAAGATACCGATGAGCGGCGCCATCAAGGGGGTGATTCCGTTCATGGTGGCCCAGACGATTGTGATGTTCCTGCTGGTGGTGTTCCCGCAGATCGTCATGTGGCCGCTGGAGATGATGAGCCGCTAAGCCTCAAACCGTCACCCCAAACCCATTCATTGAAGAGTCTTGGGTGCTTGCAAGCAGCAAGCGCCAAGGGCGGGCTTTGCCCAAAAAAGACAAGGAGCCAACCATGAAATTGATTCCACGCCGCAGCCTCGTTGCAGGCCTGGCATGCGCCACCTTGGCGGTGCTGGGCCTGACGCCCGCGCAAGCCCAGGAGGGCAAGCGCGCACGCCTGGGCCATTCCTTTGCCGATTCGCACCCCCGCGCCATCGCGATGAAGCAGTTTGCCGCCGATGTCGCCAAGTCCACCGATGGCAAGGTGCAGATCGATGTGTACAGCAGCGCCACCTTGGGCAGCGAAGACAAGATGCTGATTGCAGTGCAAAGCGGCACGCAGGACCTGTACATGGGCGCGCTCTCGCCCATCGCCGCGCGCAAGAAGTCGCTGCAGATTTTTGATTTTCCGTTTCTGTTTGCCAGCGATGCCGAGGCCGCCCATGTGCTCGATGGCCCCGTGGGCCGCCAGATGTTGGGCGACATTGCCGATATGAAGATGCGTGGCCTCGTCTGGGCGGGCGGCGCCTTCCGCAATATGTCCAACAGCAAGCGGCCGCTGGCGACGCTGGCGGACATGAAGGGTTTGCGCGTGCGCGTGATGCAAAGCCCGATGGCGCTGGCCAGCTTCAATGCCATGGGCATGAACGCCGTGCCGATGGCCTTCTCCGAGGTCTATCCCGCGCTGGAGATCAAGGCGCTCGATGGCTATGAGCACCCGGTGGTCGACATGTATGCCAACAAGATGTACGAGGTGCAGAAGTACCTGACCATCACCAACCATGTATACACGCCCGTCGCACTGATCGCGTCCGAGAAATGGTGGTCGGGCCTGACGCCCGCGCAGCAGCAGGCCGTGCAGCAGTCCGCCGAAAAGGCCCGCACCCTGCAGCGCAGCGAAGAGCTGCGCCAGGCTGGCGAGGTGGTCGCCCAGCTCCAATCGCATGGCATGCAGGTGGGCGAGATGCCCGCTGCCGAGCTGGAAAAGATCCGCGCTGCGGTGCAGCCGGTGATCGACAAGAACCAGGCGACCGTCGGCCAGGAGTTTGCCCAGTCGTTCTATGCAGCGCTGGCCATCTACCGCAATACCAAACGCTGATCCTTCAGTGCGCCATCACACACCAACCTAGGAATTTCTGATATGGAAGCGCTCGTTATCCACGCACCCGGCGATCTGCGGGTGCAATCCGTCCCCGCGCCTGCGCCTGGGCCTGGCCAGATGCTGGTGCGGGTGCGCTGCGGCGGCATCTGCGGCTCTGACCTGCATTACTACCAGCACGGCGGCTTTGGCACGGTGCGCATCAAGGAGCCGATGGTGCTGGGCCATGAGGTCTCGGGCGTCATCGAATCGGTAGGCGCTGATGTGCAAGGCTTTTCTGCCGGCCAGCGCATCGCAGTCAGCCCCAGCTGGCCCTGCGGCCAGTGCCGCTTTTGCCAGATGGGCCTGCAAAACCACTGCCTGGACATGCGTTACTACGGCAGCGCTATGCGCACGCCCCATGTGCAAGGGGCGTTTCGCCAGCAGATCGTCATCGAGGCGCACCAGGCCCATCTGCTGGCCGCGCAGGTGAGCGATGCCGAAGGGGCCATGGCCGAGCCGCTGGCAGTTGCGCTGCATGGCGTGCAGCGGGCCGGCCCGCTGCTGGGCCGTAAGGTGCTGGTGACGGGATGTGGGCCGATTGGTGCGCTGGCCATCATCGCCGCGCGCCGCGCAGGCGCCGCGCACATTGTGGCTACCGACATGAGCGCGCACCCGCTGGCCAAGGCCTTGCAGGTGGGCGCCGATGAGGTCGTGCATGTGGGCGAGTCGCCCGATGGCCTGGCCCGTTACGCGGCCGACAAGGGCCAGTTCGATGTGCTGTTCGAGGCCAGCGGCAACCCGCATGCCTTGCGCGGCGCCTTCGATGTGCTGCGCCCGCGCGCCACCATCGTGCAGCTGGGGCTGGCCGGTGCCGAGATGACCTTGCCGATCAACACGCTGGTGGCCAAGGAATTCGACTGGCGCGGCTCGTTCCGCTTCCATGAGGAGTTTGCCACTGCGGTGGCCCTGCTCAACAAGGGCCTGGTCGATGTGAAGCCGCTGATCTCCGCCACCTTGTCCTACCGCGATTCGGCCCGCGCCTTTGCGCTGGCGGCCGACCGCTCGCAGGCGATGAAGGTGCTGCTGGACTTTGAGTGAGCCTGCGCACCAGCCCCAGCCACCACTGCTGATTCCCACCCTCATTTTTCTCAGTTCTTCCCATGAAAATCGTCAAGCTCACCACCTTTATCGTGCCACCGCGCTGGTGCTTTCTCAAGATCGAAACCGACGAGGGCATCGTTGGCTGGGGCGAGCCGGTGGTCGAAGGCCGCGCCCACACCGTGGCTGCAGCGGTCGAGGAACTCTCCGACTACCTGGTGGGCCGCGACCCGCGCAACGTGCAGGACCTGTGGAATGTGATGTACCGCGCCGGCTTCTACCGGGGCGGGCCGGTGATGATGAGTGCCATCGCAGGCGTCGACCAGGCGCTGTGGGACATCAAGGGCAAGGCGCTGGGTGTGCCAGTGCATGAGCTGCTGGGCGGCAAGGTGCGCGACCGTATCCGCGTCTACTCCTGGATTGGCGGCGACCGCCCGGCTGACACGGCCGCGCAAGCGCAAGCCGCCGTGGCGCGGGGCTTTACCGCCGTCAAGATGAATGGCACCGAGGAGATGCAGTACATCGACAGCCACGCCAAGGTGGAGCAGGCTGTGGCCAATGTGGCGATGATCCGCGAGTCGGTGGGCAAGCACATCGGCATTGGCGTGGACTTCCACGGCCGGGTGCACAAGCCCATGGCCAAGGTACTGATGCGCGAGCTGCGCGACTTCAACCTGATGTTCATCGAAGAGCCCGTGCTCAGCGAGCACCTGGAGGTGATCCCCGAACTCGCCGCCATTGGCGCCGCTCCGATTGCACTGGGCGAGCGCCTCTATTCGCGCTGGGATTTCAAGCGCGTGTTTGCGCAGGGCGGTGTCGACATCATCCAGCCCGATCCGTCGCATGCCGGTGGCATCACCGAGACCTGCAAGATCGCCGCAATGGCCGAGGCCTACGATGTGGCCGTTGCGCTGCATTGCCCGCTGGGCCCGATTGCGCTGGCGGCCAACCTGCAGATCGATGCGGTCTGCTACAACGCCTTCATCCAGGAGCAAAGCCTGGGCATCCACTACAACCAGGGCAATGACCTGCTCGACTACGTGCACAACCGCGATGCCTTTGACTACCAGGACGGCTATGTGGCGATGCCCGGCGGCCCGGGCCTGGGCATCGAGGTGAACGAGGCCTATGTGGCCGAGCGCGCCAAAGAGGGCCACCGTTGGCGCAACCCGGTATGGCGCCATGCCGATGGCAGTGTGGCGGAGTGGTGAGGCAAGGCGCCTCAACCCGGGTGTCTTGCAGAGTGGGGTGGCGGTTTAGGCCACGCCGCCATTGGCGCGCAGCACCTGCCCGTTGATCCAGCCCGACTCCTTGCTCGCCAAAAAGGCGACCACGGCCGCGATGTCCTCGGGCTCGCCCAGGCGCTCCAGCGGCGGCATCTTGGCAAAGTGCTCAATTTGCGCCTCGCTCTTGCCGGCAAAGAACAGCTCGGTGGCGACCGGGCCGGGGGCTACCGCGTTGACGGTGATCTGGCGGCCGCGCAGCTCCTTGGCGAACACGCGGGTAAAGGCCTCGACTGCGGCCTTGCTGCCGTTGTAGATCGCGTAGCCGGGCAGGTTCAGCGCCAGCGCGGTGGTCGAGAGGTTGATGATGCGCCCGCCTGTGTTGAGGCGCGTGGCCGCTTCGCGCAGCGTGTTGAACACGCCCTGGGTGTTGATCGCAAAGGTCTTGGCAAACAGCGCATCGCTGGTCTCGGCCAGGGTGCTGGTGGCGAGCACGCCGGCGTTGTTGACGAGCACATCAATCTGGCCCAGCTGCTTCTCGACGGCGCTGAACATCGCCTGTACCTGGTCAGCCTGCGAGATATCGGCGCGGATGGCCATCGCTTGGCCACCTTCTTGCACCAGCGCCTGGGCCAGTGCTTCGCCCTCTTGCGCGTTGTTGGCGTAGTTGATGGCGATGGCATGGCCGTCGTGGGCCAGGCGCCGGGCAATGGTGGCACCGATGCCGCGCGATGCGCCGGTGATCAGGGCAATGGATGTGGGCTTGGTCATGTCTGCTTTCATATCGTTGATCGAATGGCTGGATTTTTCACTATTCCATTCAAAAGATCATTGCACTGATTTGAATTTTATAATTCGGTTTACTTTAATAATCTACGCCGCTTTGGGTTGGCGTTGCTGCGATGGACCGCTTTCAGGAAATGCAGGTATTTGTGCGGGTGGCCGACCGCAGCAGCTTTGCGCAGGCCTCGGATGATTTGCAGATTCCGCGTGCCACGGTGACCAACCTGGTCCAGCGGCTGGAAGCGCGGGTGGGCGCGCGCCTGCTGGACCGCACCACGCGCCAGGTGCGGCTGACGGCCGAAGGAGAGGACTACTACCGCCGCTGCACCCGGCTGCTGGCCGATCTGCAGGAGGCCGAGAGCGCCTTTCGCCATGCGCCGCCGCAGGGCTTGCTGCGGGTCAACCTGCAGGGAACCTTGGCGCGCTTTTTTGTGATGCCGCATCTGGGGGCGTTTGCGGACCAGTACCCGGAGGTGCAACTGCACATGGCCGAAGACGACCGGCTGGTGGACCTGGTACGCGAAGGGGTGGACTGCGTGCTGCGGGCCGGCAGCCTGCAAAGCTCATCGCTGATCGGGCGCCAGGTGGCGTCGCTGCGCCAGGTGACGGTCGTCAGCCGTGCCTATGCCCAGCGCCATGGCCTGCCGCAGTCGCTCGATGACCTGGCGCAGCATGCCGCTGTGGCCTATGTCTCCAGCGCCACGGGCCGGCCGGTGGCGCTGGAGTTTTGCGTGGGCAAGCAGGTGGTCGAGCGCCGCTTGAGACCTAGCATCACCGTCAACGGCGCCGATCTGTACACCGGCGCTGCGCTGGCAGGCTTGGGGATGGTGCAGGTGCCGCGCTACCGCATTGCGCAGGCGCTGCAAGAGGGCGAGTTGCTGGAGGTGCTGCCCGATCTGCCACCGCCGCCGATGCCCGTCTCGGTGCTGCACCCCTACAGCCGCCAGCCGTCGGCGCGGCTGCGGGTGTTTATTGACTGGCTCGCAGAGCGATTTGTGGATGTAACTTAGTGGCGCATTGGCTGGTGTCGAAAGGCAAGGCAGCCCAGCCATCTGGCCGGGCACTTGCGTGAGCGCAGGCGGACAGCGGACAAAAAACAGGCCCACAGCCTGGTGGGCGGTGGGCCTGGGTTCAGCCAGCAGCAGCTGGCATCTCCGGTCGCTTAGCGGTTCGACCGGGTCGCAATACCGGCTACCACATGGGCTGGCGCTTCGGTGTAGCGCTTGAACTCCATCGTGTAGGTGGCGCGGCCCTGCGTCATCGAGCGCAGCTGCGTGGCATAGCCAAACATCTCGGACAAGGGGACCTCGGCCTTGATGCTCTTGCCGCCACCGGCGATGTCATCCATGCCCTGGACCATGCCCCGGCGCGATGACAGGTCGCCCATCACCGTGCCGGCATAGTCCTCGGGCGTTTCGACCTCGACGGCCATCATCGGCTCCAGGATGACCGGGTTGGCCTTCTTCATGCCTTCCTTGAAGCCGAAGATGGCCGCCATCTTGAAGGCCTGCTCGGACGAGTCCACATCGTGGTACGAACCAAAAGTGAGGCGCACACGCACATCCACCACCGGGTAGCCGGCCAGCACGCCGGTTGCCAGCGCCTCGCGCACGCCTTTCTCAACGGCGGGGATGTACTCGCGCGGCACCACACCGCCCTTGATCTCGTCGACAAACGCAAAGCCGTCGCCGGACGCCATCGGCTCCAGGGTGAAGACCACATGGCCATACTGGCCCTTGCCGCCCGACTGGCGCACAAACTTGCCGTCCACATCCTTGACCGTGTTGCGGATGGTCTCGCGGTAGGCCACCTGGGGCTTGCCCACATTGGCCTCCACATTGAACTCCCGCTTCATGCGGTCGACGATGATCTCCAGGTGCAGCTCGCCCATGCCGGCGATGATGGTCTGGCCCGATTCCTCATCGGTGCGCACGCGGAACGACGGATCCTCGGCGGCCAGGCGCGACAGCGCAATGCCCATCTTTTCCTGGTCGGCCTTGGTCTTGGGCTCGATCGCTTGCGCGATGACGGGCTCAGGAAAGGACATGCGCTCCAGGATGATGGGCGCGCTCGGGTCGCTCAAGGTCTCTCCGGTCGTCACCTCTTTGAGGCCCACACAGGCGGCAATATCGCCGGCGCGGATCTCATCGATTTCCTGGCGCTCATTGGCATGCATCTGCACGATGCGGCCAATGCGCTCCTTGCGGCCCCGGATCGGGTTGTAGACCAGGTCGCCCTTGCTGAGCACGCCCGAGTAGACGCGCACAAAGGTCAGCTGGCCCACAAAGGGATCGGTCATCAGCTTGAAGGCGAGGGCAGAGAACTTCTCGCCATCGTCGGCGCGGCGCGTGAGCACCGTGCTGTCGTTCTCGTCTTCGCTGTGGCCGGTCACCGCAGGCACATCCAGCGGCGACGGCATGAGCTCGACCACGGCGTCCAGCAGGCGCTGCACACCCTTGTTCTTGAAGGCCGAGCCACACAGCATGGGCTGGATCTCGGTGGCAATCGTGCGCAGGCGCAAGCCGGCAATGATGTCAGCCTCGGGCAGATCACCATCGCTCAGGTACTTGTCGGTCAGCGCTTCGCTCGCTTCGGCAGCGGCTTCCACCATCTTGGTGCGCCACTCCTGCGCCGTCGCCTGCAGCTCGGCGGGAATCTCCCGGTACTCGAACTTCATGCCCTGCGAGGCCTCGTCCCAGATGATGGCCTTCATCTTGATCAGGTCGATCACGCCCGAGAACTCGGCCTCGGCACCAATCGGAATCACGATGGGCACAGGGTTGGCTTTGAGGCGGTCCACCATCATCTGGCGCACGCGGAAGAAGTCCGCACCAATGCGGTCCATCTTGTTGACAAAGGCCAGGCGCGGCACCTTGTACTTGTTGGCCTGGCGCCAGACGGTTTCGGACTGCGGCTGCACCCCGCCCACCGAGTCATAGACCATGACGGCGCCGTCGAGCACGCGCATGGAGCGCTCGACCTCAATCGTGAAGTCCACGTGACCGGGGGTGTCGATGATGTTGATGCGGTGCGCCGCAAAGTTGCGTTCCATGCCCGACCAGAAGGCCGTCGTCGCGGCCGAGGTGATCGTGATGCCGCGCTCTTGCTCCTGGGCCATCCAGTCCATTGTGGCGGCGCCATCATGCACCTCGCCCAGCTTGTGGCTCACCCCGGTATAGAACAGGATGCGCTCGGTCGTCGTGGTTTTTCCGGCATCGATGTGCGCAGAGATGCCGATGTTGCGATAGCGTTCTATGGGGGTATGGCGGGCCATGTTGACCTCCTTGGGTCGGTTTTTTCAGCTGGATTCAGCTGCTTGTTACAGCCCTGCGCGCTCCCACTTTGCGACATCCGGCGCCTTCAAGACAGCACCGGCACAGGGCCAGAAAAGGATGATATTAATAGTACGAAGACAATCGTACTGTTAACATGGGTATTGCCCGATTGGGGACAATAGGGCCCATCTTGCTGCCGGGCGTGCAGACGCAGGCA
This sequence comes from Comamonas sp. JNW, assembly GCF_003105075.1. NCBI lineage: Bacteria > Pseudomonadati > Pseudomonadota > Betaproteobacteria > Burkholderiales > Comamonadaceae > Comamonas > Comamonas sp. JNW. The sequence goes on along the minus strand of NZ_QETI01000001.1, from coordinate 177,093 downwards.
GAATGGCGCCCTTTGAACTGGCCTGGCAGGCCGATGCACGCGCCTCGTTGGCGCATGGACCCCGGATGATCCCTCACCACCCTGAAGCTGCGCAGATCCATTTGGAAAATGTGCTCACCGCCCTGGGCAACCCCACGCGCCTGGCGGTCGTGCGTGTGCTGGCCGATGGCCAGGAGCGCAGCTGCACGGCGCTTTTGCGCGACCAGACCAAATCGACCATGACGCACCACTGGCGCGTGCTGCGCAGCAGCGGCGTGATCTGGCAGCGCCCCGTGGGGCGCGAGAACCTGCTGTCGCTGCGGCGCGAGGACCTCGATGCCCGTTTTCCCGGCCTGCTCGACGCGATACTCTCGGCCACGCGCGACGATGCGCTCACCGATGCCAGCACGGCCTGGGGCGGGCGCTGAGTCTGGCCCCTGCCAACACAAGCCTGGTTTTTTGATTTTTGATGGATGGAGAAGCGCAGCATGCAAGACGCCAAGGCGCTGGTACTTTTTTCGGGTGGACAGGATTCCACCGTCTGCCTGGCTTGGGCCTTGAGCCGCTATGCCCAGGTCGAAACGATTGGCTTTGACTACGGCCAGAACCACCGGGTGGAGCTGGAGTGCCGCAGCACCGTGCTGGCTCACCTGCGCGCGCAGTTCCCGCAGTGGGCGGCGAAGCTGGGTGAGGACCACCTGCTCAATATCGATGTGCTCGGCCAGATCAGCGATACGGCGCTGACCCGCGACGCCGCGCTGGCCTACCAGGCCGACGGCCTGCCCAACACCTTTGTGCCGGCGCGCAACCTGGTGTTTTTGACCTTGGCCTCTGCGGTGGCTTACCGCCGCCAGTGCACGGTGCTGGTGGGCGGCATGTGCGAGACCGATTTCTCCGGCTATCCCGACTGCCGCGACAACACGATGAAGGCCATGCAGGTGGCGCTGAGCCTGGGCCTGGGCCGGCAGCTGGTGGTGGAGACGCCTTTGATGTGGATCGACAAGGCGGCCACCTGGCAGCTGGCGCAGGACCTGGGTGGCGACGCCCTGACCGCGCTGGTGCAGGAAGACACCCATACCTGCTACCAGGGCGACCGCAGCGAGCGCCATGACTGGGGCTATGGCTGCGGCGAATGCCCAGCATGCGCGTTGCGCGCACAGGGCTTCGCGCGTTGGAAGAGGGGCTAACACGACCCTTGATACAGCGTTGCGGAGCCTTGTCTTACATAGGGTACTGCCTGCAGCTCTGCGCCTCGTCTCAAGGGCCGTCTGAGCCCCCACGAATACTCTGCCTCAGCGCGGCGCCACCAGCGGCGCCTTGCGGTTGGCCATGGCCCGCGCAAACAGCGCCATAAAGCGGGGCGCCACCTTGGCGATATGGTAGGCCTTGCCGGTCTCCAGCGCGGCCAGGGCATAGCGCTGGCGCCGGGCCGGGTCGCGGCGCAGCTGCCGTATCGCCTCAATCCAGTCGTCGTCGTTGTCGGGCAGCAGGAGGCCGTTGACGTTATGGGTGATCAGCTCTGGCGCAAAGCCCCAGTTGGAGCCAATCACGCAGCCCCCGCGCGCCAGGATCTCCATCAGCCCCCAGTTGGCCACGCCATAGCGCAGCGGGTAGAGGAAGAGATCGACCTCGGCGAGCAGCGCCGAGAACTGCGCATAGGGCAGGTGGCCGGGGAACTCGATCACATCGGCGGCGGGGTAGACCTTGAGCAGGTGGTCGCGAAAGCTCTCGACCTTGCCGCCATAGCGCCGCTCCACCCATTGCTGCTCATAGCCATAGGTGGAGGCCTTGGCATCCCCTATGGCGATAAAGCGCGTGTTCTGGCCATCGCCTTCGCGCACCATGCGGTCCACCAGCCTGATATAGGTCTCAAAACCCTTGGCGCTCGAGAGATCACGCGCCGAGAACGCGATCGTAAAGGGCTTGCCGCCGCCGCCCGATTTGGATGCTTCATCGCTGGCCGTGCTGAAATTGCGCAGCGGCGGCTGGATATCAAAGCCCTCGAACTGCACCGCAATCCGGTCCTGCAATAGCGGCGGGAACATCGAGCGCGCATAGGCGCTGGGCACGATGGTCAGGTCGCTGCACAGCACCTGGTGAAAGCTCAGCATTTCGGTGTTGCGGTCGCCCAGGCGCTGGGCCTGGTCGGGCGGGTAGGCGGCATCCCAGCCATGGGCCAGGTAGCTGGGGAACTCGATATAGCTGATGATGGCGGCTTGCAGCTCGCCATAGAGCCAATTGGGCGCGCCCCAGAGCGAATGGGCGACGACCACATCGATCTTGCGGCCCTGGGCGGTTTCAAAGTCTTCCAGCGCCTTGAGCACGCCCCGGCAGATGCGCGCCGAGCGCTCGACCTTGTCCGAGTAGTAGTAGCTCTGGGGGCCGACGATCAGGCCGTCGGGCTGGAACGACAGCAGGTGGTCGCAGTGCTTTTCGTGGTTGGCCTTGTGGCCGGGCGTGGTCATGAACCAGGCATCTGCGATGCCCTGGGCACGCAGGTGGCTGCACAGCAGGCTGTACTGGCTCGGGTAGACCGCACCTACAAAAACGATCAGAGGTTTGTCTGTCATGGTCGGCAAAAGGTCGGGGTCAAGGGTCACAGGGGCAGGTGGTCATTGGCATGCGTAGCGGCCGGTGCCAAGGGCACGAGCGGCTCGCCGTCCGAGATCTGGTATTTGCGCATCTTCTCCCACAGCACCTTGCGGCTGATGCCCATCTGCTGGGCGGTGTTCTGGCGCTTCCAGCTGTTGGCATGCAGCGCTTCGATGATGCGGTTGCGTTCTTCCTGGTCCCAGTTGCCGCGCTCGGCCAGCAGCGGTCCGGCCGCAGCGGTCTCCAGCGGAAAGGTCGCCGCCGACAGGCTCTGGGCCTGCTGCAAGAGGCGATCGGTGGCGCCGCCGGCATGCCAGTCCTGGGTCTGGCGGGCGGCTACGCCAATGCGCTCGGCGAGGTTGCGCAGCTCGCGCACATTGCCGGGGAAGTACATCTGCGCAATCGCATCGAGAATGAACATCGGCGGCCCGCCCAGGCGCTCCATCATCTCCTCGCCCACTACCTTGCGCAAGATGCTGTTGAAGATGGCCAGCTTGTCGGCCTCGCCCCGCTCTTCGAGGCTGGGCATCTGCAGCTCGATCACCGCCAGGCGAAAGAACAGATCGGCGCGGAAGCGCCCGGCATGCACCAGCTCGCGCAGCGATTTGTTGGTGGCCGCCACCAGGCGGAAATCCAGCGCCACCGGAGACGTGGCGCCCAGCCGGGTGACCGTGCGCTCTTCGAGCACGCGCAGCAGCTTGACCTGCTGGTAGAGCGGCAGGTCGGCGATTTCATCAAGAAACAGAGTGCCGCCATTGGCCTGCTCAAAAAAGCCCTTGTGCGCCGTCACCGCACCGGTGAACGAGCCCTTGGCATGGCCAAAGAACAGCGACTCAAAGAGGCCGTCGGGGATCGCGCCGCAGTTGACCACGACAAAGGGCCCCTGGCCGTAGTGCGTGTTGCGCTCATGCAGGCGTTCGGCCACGCGCTCCTTGCCGGTGCCCGTCTCGCCAAAGATCAGCACGCTGTGCTCGCAGTCGGCAAAGGTGTCCACATCGCGCAGCAGGGCCAGCATGCACTCGGCCTCGGCGATGATGTCGTCGCCCCGCGGCTGCTTGTGCTTGGTGCTTTGCAGCCGCCGCACAATGCGCACCAGCATCGCGCGCAGCTCGGCGCCGGTAAAGTCAAAGGGCAGCACATGGGAGTACTCGGTGGCATAGGTGCCCGGCCCTTCGCCACGCGGCTTGGCGCTGACCCACAGCACCGGCATGCCGCCAAAATTGCCCTCGATCCCCTGGCGCGTAAAGCGCGCACCTTCCAGCACCGACACACTCACCACGGCAATGGCGTTGCCCCCCTGCGCCACCACGGGCGACAGGTTCAGGCCATCGGCGCGCACCACGTCCACATCCAAGTTGACCATGCAGCGCTCCACGCGCTCTGCAATGTCCGCTTGGCCTTCCCAGACGTAGATGACCAAATCGTTCTGATTCACGTTCTATTCCCTCGGTTCTTCATGTCGCTGCGCTCACTCCTGTCTTCATTGCACGATCTGGGCGGTATCGCACTGGATGCCCAGCAGATCCACGCTGGCGCGGCCCAGCTCGATGCCCAGGCCTTGCAGCAGCAGGTCCAGCGCGCCGCCAATGGTGTTGAGCAGGGGCGCTAGCAGGGCGCTCACGACCGTGACGATCACATTGAGCAGCGCATTGAGCCCGCCGAGCAAACCGCCCAGCAGCCCGCCAAGCAGGCCGCCCAGCACGCCGTAGTACTCGGCGTTTTGCACATCCCCCACCAGTGCCGGCACCTGCTTCAACAAATTGCTGACTGTTGTGCCAAGCCGCAGCCCATTGGGGCCGCTGGAGCGCTCCACGTCCACCTGCATGCCGACCAGGCATTCGTCCACATTGCTGCTGTTGTAGGGGCAGGCCTGGGCATTGGGCGGCGATGTGTAGCTGGCGCCTTGCAGCAGCGACGTAGACAGCTTGCTTTGCACGCGCAGCCCGCCCAGCAGGTTGAGCAGGTTCAGGTCCACCAGCTCGGTCTTTTGGCAAACGCCATTGGCATTGAGCTGGCCAATGCAGACGTCACCAATTGCCGAGCGCACGGAGATATTGGCCCGCCGGTCATTGCGGGCGGGGGTGCACTGGATGGCTTCGAGCGTGCCGGTGCTTCGCACCAGATCGACCTGAATGGGGATGTGCACGCGGATACCCAGCAGGTTACCCAGCAGTGCAGTGAGCAAGCCGGGCGTGCTGACATTCTTTTGCTCACCGATGTTGACGGTCAGGCGCACCTGGGCGCTGCGCGCCTTGGTCTGGCCATTGGCCGGGCCGATGGCATTGCGTGGCGGCTCCACCACGGTGATGTTGGCGTCCAGAATGCCCGGCAGCCCCAGGCCCAGCGCCACGCTGTTGGTGCCGTTGGCAGCGACCAGGTGGGTGCGCACCAGGTCGCCCAGGCCGATGGCGGCATCGAGTCCCGCGCCGATGGGCGAGGCAGCGCCCCCTGCGGAGATGACGGCCAGCAGGCCCTTGTCACCGCCCAGCGGCAGCTTGATGTTGGCAAGCTGAAAGGCCGCCAGGTAGGCGCGCAGATCGACCAGCGCAGCAATGTCGACGCCGGCATTGAGCAGGCTGTCGCTGCCGGCATTGATCGCCGCGTCGATCAGGTCGATCACCGAGGCATTCACATTGGCCAGGTCATTGGGGGTGAGCAACGCCAGGTCGTTGACGCCAATGGGCAGGCCCAGCACCTTGAGCAGGCCCGAAGGCGTGATCTTGGCATTGGCGATGCCGTCCTTGTCGAGGATGGTGAGCCGCTGGATATCCAGCCCCACCAGCGCGGTGATGCGGCCCAGCAGGCCATTGTTGTTGAAGCGCAGCAGCTGCGAGCCGATCGAGAACGCGGCCACCGGCTCGCTGTCCTTGGCGGCGGTCGCAGCCGCTGCCACCAGGCGCGAGCCCACAAAGGGCAGCAGCTGCAGCACCTCGCCTTGCAGCTGCACGCGCACCGCGTTCATCGGGCTGCTGCCCAGGCCAAAGCGCAGCGCATCGGCCTTGCTGCTGTCCCAGTGGCCGCAGTCGATGCGGCGCTGCTCATTGTCCAGCGACAGGCGTAGCTGGGTGGTCACGCTTTGGTTGGCTGCCGCCTGGCCGAGCCCGCAGGTGGCCGAGTTGCCATAGGTGATGGCATTGACCGCTTCGAGCGCGGCCACATCGGCGATGCGCTGCAGATCGCGTTTGGCGTAGTACATATAGCCAATCTGCACAGTGCCCAGCAAGGTGACCAGCACCGCGGCGAGCAGCGCAAACTGCAGCAGCACGGCGCCGCGCTGGGCCAAGGGCAGGGCGCGTTGGAGGGATAGGGGGCTACAGGCGGACATGGTGCAGATCCTCCTTACAGCAGCGATGCAAAGTGCACCACGCTTTTTTCATAGAGCTGCCGGGGCTCGGTGACCCACACGCTCTGCGTGCCAAACAATGGCGCGAGCTGGTAGCGCAGCTCAAAGGTGGCGCTGCCGGTGCCTGTGCTGGGGCAGGCCGCTTGCCACTGGATGGGGCTGACCGTGAGCTGGTCGGCCACGGTACCGGGTACGTCACTGCGCTCCAGGCTGGAGCGCACCGATTGCAGCACCCGCAGCTGGATGGTGGCGCGGTTGGCTGCGGCCTGCGTGGGGTGGCAGGGGTCGCTGACCCCCGCTGCCAGCACACCCAAAATGGCGCGCGCGCCATCTCCTGCTGCCCGCGTGAGCGACTGCTGCGCCTGGAACGCCCGCCAGTACACCGTCAGGCCCAGCAGCATGACGATCATGAAGACCGCAATCAAGGCAAACTCGATGGCCGCGACGCCACGCTGCGGTCCCGGTGCGCCTGCGCAGCGGCTGGTGCAGGGCTGCTTCATAGCATCCTCCTGTCAACCAACAAGCTGGCCTGGGCCTGCAGGCTGGCCGGCAGTATGAGACCCAGCCCCGGGATCGCCGGCGCAATCGCGCCCTGGCGGTAGTTGGCGATGCGGTAGCTGACCAGCACCAGGCAAGGGGTCTCGATATTGCAGTCGAGCGCGGGATTGAGCGCAGTGTCCTGGTTGCAGGCAGTGTCTGCCAGGTGGCAAAGGGTGAAGTCGATATCGCCCTCGGCGGGCCGCAGCTCGGCGGGCAGCCAGCTGAGCGCATTGGCCGTGGTGCGGCGCGCCTGCAAGCTGCGAAAGGCCCAGGTGGGCGGGTTGCTGCCGATGATCGTGGAGCTGGGGTAGCGCAGTGCCGCCCGGGCGCCTTCTTCGACCGCGTACTGCATGGACTGGCGCACCAGAAAGGTGAGGCCATAGCAGACGATGCCGTAGAGCAGCACAAAAAACACCGGGAAGATGATCGCCCACTCCAACGCATATACCCCGCGCTGCTGGCGCGAACGCCTGCAGCGGTGCATGAACGGGGTGGGGTGCGGGCGCATGGCGGGCTCCTGGGCGGTAAGTGTTACTGCTTCACATCCATGCCGGTCTCAAAGCGCTCGGGGATCTTGGTCTCAAAGCTCTTGAGGTAGCGCTGGTAGCTGCGGCTGGCCTGCTCGCCATCGATGGCGCGGGGGTGTACGCCGGGCGATGCGGTCTGCATGGCCAGCAGGCGCTCGGTGGCGTTGCCGATGATGATCGGGCGGCTGCGCCAGATGACGGGGTTCTCCAGCGAAGGATTGCTGTTCTCCGTGGCCAGCGGAATATAGGGCTGCGTGGCGGGCGAGGCGCGCTCGGCGATCTCCACCACATGCGCTGGCCGTGTCATCTCCAGGCTGGGCACCTCGGCTTGGACCGATGCCACGGCGCGGCTGGATTCGGCACGCACCGCGGTGACCGAGAATCCCGCACAAGCAGCAAGGCCCAGCAGCACGGAACGCCAGGTGGGGAGAGAAAGGGACTGAGACATGAGTTACTCCTGGTGGTGCTAAGGCGCAATGGGGCGTGCCGGGGTATTGGTGATGTGCGGGCTGTCGTTGCCAGCGGCTGTGCTGCGCAAGGCCGTGGGCACGGCAGGCCCAGGGCCGGCAGCAGGCCCTGCAGATGGCGTTGCAGCCGGCGCCGCGATCGGGTCTGTAGCCACAGCTGGAAGCGGGCTGACCGCAAGTGCTGCGCCGTCCACCAAGGGCGCCGCCGCAGCCGGTACTGGCGCTGGCAGCTCACCCCCGTTGCGCCGGCGCATGGCGGTTTGCACGGTCTGCAGTTGGGCCTGCAAGGTCTGCATCGAGTTCGCGTCGATCAGCGCGGGCACATTCTTGGTGGCGGGCTGGCTCAGGCGTTGCAGCAGTTGCGAGGCCTGTGCCTTCTGGTCGCTGGCCATCAGGTAGAGGGCCAGGTTGAGCTGCACCCGGGCATTGCCCGGGGCCAGCTGCGCTGCCTGCAACACTGGCAGATGGGCGGCCTCGGTCTGGCCGTCCAGCATATGGGCGTAGGCCAGGTCGCTCAGCACATCGGCATCAATGGGGTTGATCTGGCGCGCCATCTCGAGTTGCGCAATGGCATTGGGGTACTGGGCCTGGCTGGCATACAGCAGGCCCAGGCCGCGCCGCGCGCGGGCCACGGTGCTGCTATCGGGGTCGGCCAGCAGCGCCTGGTAGCCTTGCTCGGCCAATGGGCCCTGGCCGGTATTGCGCAGTGCATCGGCGCGCATCAGCCGGATCTGCGGCTGGCTGCCGTACTGGCGCTCAAAGGCCTGCGTATGCGCCAGCGACGCATACCACTGGTTGGCCTGCTGCATCTGGCGAATCAGGTTCAGATAAGTCTGCTGCGGATCGATCTGGGTCAGCTGCGCGGCCTTTTCCATTTGCTGCTGGGCTTGGGCTGCCGTGCTTTGTTCGGCGGCGCCATAACCTTGCGGGCCTTTGGAGGCGCAGCCGGTCAGCAGCGCAGCGGCCAAGGCCAGCAGCGGCATCGAACTTGTTCGGGTGTTGCTGAGGTGATGGCGCATAGTTATTTCCCTCCTATCGCCGACAGTGAGCGGATCACCGCGGTAAAGCCAGGCCCTGCGGTAATCACGATCAAGGCGGGCAGCAAGGTCAGCACCATCACGCCGGTCATCTTGACCGTGATCGTGCCGATCTTTTCCTTGAAATTGGCCTGGCGCTTCTCGCGCAGGCGCAGGCTGAACTCGCGCAGCGGCTCTTGCACTGCGCCGCCATGCCGGTCCACCTGCACCAGCAGGTTGACCACGGCACTCATGTCGTCGTCCGCGCCCAGCATCGCCAGGCGCTGCAGCGACTGCTCACGCGTGCGGCCCGAGCTGTAGAGCCGATTGGCCAGGCCCAGCTCGGCGCTCAGCACGCGCAGCACACTGCCAAACTCAGAGGCCAGAATATGCAGGCTCTGGTCAATGCTCAGGCCCACGCCCTGCAGCAGGCGCAGCAGGTCAACAAACAGGGGTAGTTCTTCGACGACTTGCTTGCGGCGTGTCGTTGCCTTGGAGCGCAAAATCCACTTGGGCAGCATCAGGCCCAGGCTGAAAGCTACAAAGCCTTGGAACACGGCGGTGGTGCCCTGTGGCTCGAAAATTAGCAGCGCCAACACAGGCAGGGCCAGGCACAGCAAGATGCGGCTGGTGACAAATGTGAAGGCGCCACGTGCCATCTCGATGCCTGCCTGCTCCATGAGCTTGCGGTCCTCGTCCGCAAACAAGGCCTTTGCCAGTCCGGTGTCCAACCAGGCAGGCGGCTTGAGACGATCGATCATCTGCTGGGCCGCTTCTTGCTCACTTTGCGATGCGGAGCTTGGCAGCGCTTGCAGCCCGGGTATGGGGAAGGGTTGAATCACCGCAGCTGTCGCCTCGCGCTGCCGCAGCAACTGCGCGACGCGCAACTCGGTGCGTTCGCTGCGGTGCTGGCGCAGCAGCAGCCTGCCTGCGAGCATCAGCAGCCCCAGCGCAGCCAGCACCAGGCTGGCAATCCACAGTTGATCGCTGGTCATCGGCAATCCTCCGTGCAGCAAACAGGCTCTGGAGGAGGCGAATAACGGCGGTCGTTCAGGAATGTGGGTCGAGACATCAGTCGGACTCCCTATTTCAGGCGTGCCAGCCGGTACAGCAGAAAGGAGCCAAATACTTCCAGGCCTGCTGCGATAAAGATCATTTTTTGGCCGGTACTGTCTTGCCACAGCCGCAGGAAGTAGCCCTGGTTGAGCAGCATGATCAAGCTGCCCACGATGATGGGCAACAAGGCCAGGATCCAGGCTGAAAGACGCACCTCGGTCGAGAGGGAATGGAGCTCGCGCTCGGCCGATTGGCGGTCGCGGATATAGGCGGACACACGTTCGAGCACCTGGTCCACCCGGCCGCCATAGCGCGTGCTCATGCGGAAGACGGCAGCGAGCAGCCCGAACTCGGCCAGTTTCCAGGTGCGCTCCAGCTGAGTCATCGCCTGGCCCAGATCGGGCGAGACGCTGAGGGACGCATTGACATGCTGCAAGGCGCTGCCCAGCGGCTCGGGCACATTGCCGCTGGCAAACTGGAAGGCGGCGTGGGGCGAGTTGCCGATGGAGATCAGCCGCACCATATTGTCCAGAAAGCCCGGCAGCAGCGAGAGCATCTTGGCGCGGCGCTTGCTCACCCGGTGCCAGATGCCAAACCAGGTCAGCAGCGCATAGACGGCCAGCACCATCAGGCCCAAAAGTGCGCCGGCCTGCATCGCAATCAGCATGGCCAGCACGACGCCCACTGCAGCAATCATGGCCAGACCCCGTGGCGTAATGCCCCAGGCGCCATAGCCCAGATGGTCATACAACCATTGCCGTGCCGAGGCCGAGGCCGAGGGCGTGAGCGCAGCAGGCAAGGCTGCAGAAGCTCTGGGGTCGGCTGCCATGCCCGGCATCGGGGCGGCGGCTGAGGGGGCCAGCAGATCGCGCTGGATATCGCGGCTGCGCTGCATATGGCCGGCAATCGATTGCCGGGCCTGCTGCTGGCGCGCACGGGAGAACAGCCACAGCGCCAGGGCCAGCAGCGCGCAGGCGAGGGCGGCGATGACCAAAACGACTGGGTGGATGTTCATCGCTGTCCTCCGCCGCTGCCGGCCTGCTGCTGGCCCCGCCACCAGGCCAGCAATTTGGGCGAATGCGGCGAGATGCCCATGGAGATCCAGTGGTCCTGCTCCTGGCCGTCGGGGCCGGTCTGGGCCTCGTAGCGGTAGAGCTCCTGGGTGGAGATCATGTTGTCCGTCATGCCGGTCACCTCGGTCAGCGACAGCAGGCGCCGGCGGCCGTTGGAGAGGCGGCCGATCTGCACGATAAAGTCCACCGCATTGGCAATCTGGCGGCGCAGGCTCACTTCGCTGCCCTGAAAGCCGGCAAAGCCGGCCAGCATCTCGGCGCGGTAGAGGCATTCGCGCGGCGAGCTGGCATGGATGGTGCCCATCGAGCCATCGTGGCCGGTGTTCATCGCCTGGAGCAGCTCCAGCACTTCGCCGCTGCGCACTTCGCCAACGATGATGCGATCGGGCCGCATGCGCAGGCTGTTGACCAGCAGGTCGCGGATGCTCACATGGCCCGAGCCATCGAAGCTGCCCGGGCGGCTCTCCAGCCGCACCACATGGCTGTGGTTGAGGGCGAGCTCGGCGGTGTCCTCAATGGTCACGATGCGCTCGTTGCTCGGGATAAAGCTGGCCAGGGCGTTGAGCAAGGAGGTCTTGCCCGAGCTGGTGCCGCCGCTCACCAGGATGTTGCAGCGTGCCTTGACGGCCATCTCCAGAATGCGGCAGATGTCTTCGCTGAAGCTGCCCAGCTCGACCAGGTCTTTGGGCGTGAGCGGGTCCTTGCGGAACTTGCGGATCGAGACCGTGGGGCCGTCGATGGCCAGCGGGCCGATGATCACATTGATGCGGCCGCCATCGGGCAGGCGGGCATCGACCATGGGGCTGGATTCGTCCAGGCGCCGCCCCAGCGGCGCCAGAATGCGCCGCACAATGCGCAGCACATGCTCGTCGTCCTTGAAGTGCGAGGCTTCGCGCTCGAGCATGCCGCCGCGCGAGACATAGATGTCGCGGTAGCCATTGATGAGGATGTCCTCGACGCGCGCATCTTCCAGGAGCGGCTGCAGCGGGCCCAGGCCGGTGAGCTCACGGCTGAGCGCCTCGGCCACCTGGCGGGCCTCTTGCTCATTGACCGGCACCGCATGCAGGCGGATAAAACTGTCGAGCTCGAGCTTCACAAACTGCGCAATCGCCGCCTGGGACCAGCGGCCAAACTCCGCCCCCAGCTCCTCAATGCGGCTGAGCAGGTGCTCATAGGCATGGTTCTTGAGATCGGCAAGCAGCTGGGCATGCTGCAGGTTCTCGCTGGCAGCGGCGGCGGAGTTGGTGTAGTCCGTGGTCGTCATGGTGGTTTTCAGTGTCCGCGCAGGCGCTGGAGAAGGTGTTGCAAGGGCCCGGCCGCGCCGCTGCGGTGGCCCACACGCTGTGGATGGTGCGCGGCCAGCAGCTGGTCGGCGAGCTGGCCGACCGCCTTCACATAGGGCTCGCTGCGGCGCTGTGCCTGCAGCAGCAGGCCCCGGTTGACCTCCTGCATCAGTGGCCGGCGGCGCTCGGGAATGCTGCCAAGCAACGGCAGTTGCAACTGCGCCGCCATGTGGCTGGCCGCCAGCTCCAGCCGGCTGTCATGGCGGTTCACAATCAGCTCGATGCGCTCGGGTGCAATGCCGATGGCCTGCAGTTGCTGCAGGAGCTCGGCAGTCCAGACCACGCTGGCCACGCTCTGGTCGCAGACCAGCCAGATCTGGCTGGCCTGGGGCAGCACCTCGGCCAGCACCGGCAGGGGCGTGTCTGCGCCCAGGTCCAGCACCAGGTGCTCAAAATACTGGCCCAGGCGCTGGACCAGTGCGTCGATCTCTCCGGCCGCTGGCAACGCGGCATGGCGGGGCATGGTCAGCAGCCGCAGGCCGCTGGGGTGGCGCGACAGCGCGCTGGCCGCCATGCGCTTGTCCAGGCGCCGCTGCTGGCTGAGCGCATCGGCCAGGCTGAACTCGCCCGGGGTGTTGAGGTAGATGGCGCAGTCACCGCCGGAAGCACCCATGTCCAGCAGCAAGGCATGCAAGCTCTGCCCATCGGCGGTGTGGCTGGCTGGCACAGCAGCCTTGCCGCTGCGCGCAGGGCTCAGGCCCTCCTGCAGATGCCAGGCCAGGTGCGATGCCAGCAGGCTGCAGCCCAAGCCGGCCCGGGCCGAGAGCAGTGCGGTGATGGGCGCGGCATCGGCACGGCGCTGGTCTACGGCAGCGGGGCGGGCCAGCAATTGGCTCACCACTCGCTGGGCCGGGTCCAGCGGTGCATCCAGATCCAGAAAATCCTGCACGCCGGCGCGCAATGCTGCCAGCAGGCATGGGGCGTCTTGTGCATGGCCAATCGCCAGGCGCGGGATATGCGGAAAGGCCTGCTGCAGCTGGGCCACCAGCGCAGTGGCCGCATCGACATTGGCGCTGTCAAACTGCACCAGCACCGCCTGGGGCTGCAGCTGCTGCACTTGCTCGGCCACCGTATACAGGCTGGGAGCGACATGGGGCTGGGCGCCGCCCAGCAGCCGCTGCATCCAGGCCAGCGCCAGCGCGCCCTGCGGCGCGGGCGCCTGCACCAGCAGCAGCGGCAGCGGCAGCGGCACGGTGGCCGGGCTGTCGCCTGCGGGGTTGGCGGTGGCAGGCACTGGGGTCAGTGAAGTTGGTACGGCGCGCAGGGCCGGGCGCTCGCTGGCATCGGCCGGCGCAGGCCGGGCCTGCCCGGGCCTGGGGGTGAGCAGGTCAGCCAGCGAGGGGCTCTCGGGCGCGGAGCCTGCGCTGTGGGGGGCGAGCGAGTCCTTGTTCATGGCATCAGTACGAAAAGCCGGGCAGGGGGGAGTCGGCATAGGGCGCGCCTACCGCATACGGTGCCCAGACGCGGCCCGCATTGGGCAGCTCCTGCTGCGCGCCCGGCAGCAGTGCCTCCAGGTTGGTGCCGGCGGGCAGCGGCTGCACCAGGCGGGGCGTGACGATGATCACCAACTCGGTCTCTTCCTGCGAGTAGTTGAGGTTCTTGAAGAAGGTGCCCAGGATGGGCAGGTCACCGAGCAGCGGCACCTTGTTGACATTGGACAGGGTCGAGCGGCTGACCAGCCCGCCAATGACAAAGCTCTCGCCATCGGCCAGCTCGACAAAGGTGTCGGCACGGCGGGTGCGCAGCGCGGGCACCGAGATGTCATTGATCGTCACGCCCTGGGTGTAGTCCAGGTCGCTGGCCTCAGGCGCCACCTTGAGGGCGATGCGCTCGTTGGACAGAATGGTCGGCGTCAGCTGCAGCTTGACGCCAAACTCCTTGTACTGGATGGAGATATTGTTGCTGCCGCCGCTGGGCACGGGGATCGGGATCTCGCCACCGGCCAGAAAGCTTGCGGTCTGGCCGCTGTGGGCCACCAAGGTAGGTTTGGCGAGCACGCGCGCCAGGCCATTGCCTTCGAGAAAACCCAGCTGCGCAGTAATGCCCCGGCCGCTGAAGGCCCGGCCAAAGCCGAGCACCAGGTTCATCGCACTGGCAATGGCTGTCGTGCCATTGTCGCTACCACCGCTACCGCCGCTGCCGCTGGAAGAGCCACTGCTGCTGCCATTGCTGCCCGGGGTGTAGACGCCGAACTGGAAGCCATGGTCATTGGCCCCGCCGCTGTTGAGCTGCACGCCCGCGCGCCGCATGGCCGATTTCTTGAACTCCACCACCTGCACATCCACCTGCACGGTATTGCTGCGCACATCCACCTGGGCGCGGTCGGTCAAGGGCGTGCCTTTGGGCGCAGTGGCCGCCAGTTCTGCCGAGGCGCGCGCGTGCTCAGGGAGGGACTGGAGGCGGCGCTCCAGCAACAGGCGCGGGCCACTGACCACAACGCTCCAGGTCTGCGGTTCGCCCTGGCTGGGCCAGACCATCAAGGTGGTGCTGCCAGCGGCCTTGGGGGTCAGCAGCAGCTCGGCCGGGCGGGCAGGGCGCGGGGCGGCAGCCTTGCCAGCGGCGGGCTTGCCGGTCTGGGGCAATTCGCCCAGCACCTGCACATCCAGCACGGCTGGGTCGCCAATGGCGATGCGTGCAATGGCAATACCGGGTTTGAACAGCTGCTGCTGGCCTTGCACCAGCGCCAAGGGTTGCACGCTCAGGGCAGCGGGGGCCACAGGCTGGGCCTGCACGGCCAAGGTGCTGGCCAGCAGCGGCAGCCAGGCGGCGGATGCGAGTGCGGTGGTTCTCATAGTCGGTTCCCTCGTCTGTCTCGTTCTGGTTCCGGGCCTTGCGGGCCCGTGTGCGCCTGTGTGGCGCGGTCAACCGGGGCTGACAACCCCGGCAGCCATCAATAACGTACGGTCTGCACGCTCGCGCCTTGGTAGACCTCCAGCGTGCGTGGTGGCGCCAAGGGCGCGGCCGGCGCTGGCGCCCTGGCCTGCGTGACGGTGGCAGGGCGGCGCACTGGCTTGCTGTCGGCGCCGGTTGCCAGGTCCTTGAAGCGCAGGCCGGCAAAGGAGCGGTCCATGCCCTGCAGCTCCTCGCCCTTGGCCAGCTTGCCTGCTACCGGCTGCAGCACCGTGGGCAGCGCGGCAAACAGGGCCGGGTCGGGCACGCGGCTGTCATCGGGGTGGCGCAGCGCCAGGCTCAACTGGCCGTATTTCTCGGCCAGGGTCAGGCGCTCCACATCCTGCAAAGGCACGGCCAGCACGGCGGTCGCGGCACTGCGAGCCGCCTGGGCATCTTGCGTATTGCGCCGCGCCGCATTGCCGCTGCTGCCGGTCTTGGCGGCCTCTTGCTCTTCCTGCTGGCGCTGGGCCTGGGTGAGCGGGGGGTTCTCGACACTGGCTGGGCCATAGGCCAGCACCCGGGTGCGTGCCAGCAGCAGCCGGGTCTGGCTGTCCACCTCCGCCGCGTCGGTCTTGCCATCCAGCGTAAAGAACACATCGACAAAATCGCCGGGCCGCACATGGTGGCCAGCAGCCATGGCCTCGCGGATACCGACGGACACCGCGCGTTGCCCGGGCTCGACCTGCAAGGCCAGGCCGCTGATCAGTTGCTGCTCAAAGAGCGGTGCATCGGGCGCCAGCGCCATCGTGGTGGTGCGGCCCAGCAGAGCATCGGTGTTGGAGAAGCTGGAGGCCACGGCGACTGGCAACTGCGCGATCTTGAGGTCGTCTGCCACCAGGCGCTGGCCTGCCGCTATGGGCTTGGCAGCCACCACAACGGCAAAGGTGGGCGCCGCTTGGCTGGCAGCACCGCTGCTTGGCGCCGTGGTCGGTGCCACCGGCCGATTGGCTGTCTGGCGGCCCAGCAGCAAGGCGCCCAGGCCCAGGGCCAAGGCCAGGACCAGCAGCAGGCCGGCCAGTATCTTGGTGAGGTTCATGGTTGAGGGCTCCTAGAGGTTGAACGCGGCATATGCTTTGCTGTCGCGGCAGCGTGTGCGGCCCAGGGGGCGACAGCAAAACACATGGGAGGTGGAGGTGAATAGAGGTGCATGTCAGCAGTCCTTCAACCCTGGAAAGGCACGGAGTTGCGCATCATCAGCACGATCGCCACCAGCGCCATATAACCGGCATAGGGAATGCTGCGCTGGGGGCCACGAGGCCGGTCGTTGGCAGGCGCATCTGCACCGGCTGCCAGTACGGGCTGCAGCAGGGGCAGTCTGGCCAGCAGCAACGCGCCTTGGGGGCTGCGCAGCAGGCTGCGGCACCCCAATACGACCATGCTGTGCAGACCGGCAAGCAGGCTTGCACCCAGCCAGATGGCCAGCAGATAGGGGGACAGCCCAAACCACAGGCCAGCGACCGCCGCAAACTTGACATCTCCGGCGCCCATCCAGCGGATGGCGTACAGGGGTAGCAGCGCGACAAAGGCCACCGCCATACCTGCCAGGCCTTGCCAGGCCAGCATGTCGAACGGCTGTGCACCTCCGAACAGTGCTGCCAAGCCTGTGGCCAGGCCCAGCAGCACCATCCAGTTGCGCACCTTGCGGCTGCGCAGATCCATGACTGCTATGGCGACGAGCCACAGCAGCAGGATCCAGGTGAAGGCAGTGGTAGTCACGTTGAGGCGCTCAGGGAGCTGCGGTGCCGGAGGCAGTCAGGGCAGTACCAATTTTCTCGAAAACCACTTTCAGCTTGGTACCGATATCGGTCAATGCCACCAGCAGACCGACGGCAATCAGCCCTGCAATCAACCCATACTCAATGGCGGTCGCGCCTTCTTCATCGTTCCAGAAGTTCTTGATGATGTTGGTCATGATGCTCTCCATTTACATAGCCCAGCTGAAAAACAGTGGCAGGCGTGGGCAAGCGCCTGTCGCTGTGGAAACCCGTACCTCTTACCAGCGTAGTGCGCGCGCTGCACCGGAGCCTTGCGGCTGGCTGAGCAGCTGCGTGTCCCATCGGTGGTCCAGGCGCAGCGGCAGGTGCTGCGCAGTCAAAACAGGGGGTGAGGTATAGGGGGTTCCAGGCCGGGCAGGGGCTGCGCGGCTGCCAGCCAGTGGCGCGGGGCCAGGGCTGGCAAAGGGGCGCTGCGCAGTGGCAGGCGCGGGGGCATTCGCAGAGCGCTGGGCAAAGAGCTGGTCGAGCCAGTGCTCGGGCAAGTCGCGGGGCAGCAACTGGCCGGTGGTGCGGGTCAGGCGCAATTCATTGATGCGCTGGTCATACATGGCGTCGGCTGCGTCCAGCATCAGGCGCTGTACGTCGAGCTGGGCATCGAGCACCTGCGAGAGGTTGCCCCGGCCCACTTCCAGGAGGCGCCGGTAGCCTTCAAAGGCGGCACTGGCTTCGCGCACGGCATCGCGCAGCTGGGCCTCGCGGGCGCGGCCTGCCTGCCAGCGGCCCCAGGCGGAGGACGCAGCCTCATGCACCTGGCGGCGCACGGCCTCTTGCTGGGCCTGCTGGGCCTGCAGCTCGCTGATGGCCTTGAGGATGCGGTCGCGCAGCTCAAAGCCATTGCCAAAGTTCCAGTTCAGCTCCACGCCGTAGCGGGTGCCTTCGGTGTAGAGCACGCTCTTGGGATCGCGCGTGTGCGAGACGACGGCGGCCACCGTGGGCCAGCGCTGGGCCTTGCTGCGCTCGACCTCGGCATGGGCGCGCTCGATCAGGTGGCCGATCTCGCGCAGCTCGGCGCTTTGGTCCTCGGCAGCCAGCAGCGCCGCTTGCTCATTGGTCGGCACCCAGAAGCTGGGCACCTGGGGCTCGGGCAGCCAGGACAGGCTCGGGATGTAGTTGAAGAACCGGGTAAAGCGGGCCTGCGCATCGATGCGCTGGGCTTCCAGCGCGTTTTGCTGGGCCAGTGCGCTGGCGCGGCGCGATGCAGCCTGGCGCAGGTCATTGCGGCCCACGGCGCCCAGCTCCGCGCGGCGCTCTTCCACCCGGGCGAGCTGGCCGATGATCTCGGCCGACTCTGCGGCAATGCGGGCCTTGGTCTGGAAGCGGTGCAGCTCGAGCAAGGCCGACAGCGCATCGAGCAGCACATTCTGGCGCGTGGTGTAGAGGGCGCTGCCTTGCGCCGCTTCCATGGCCTGGGCCGAATCGATGCCGGCGCTGATGGCGCCGCCATCGAGCAGATTCATGCGCACCTCGGCGTTCACTGCCGTGTACGAGCTGCGCCTCCCGCCTTGGGGCAGGGCCGCATTGCCGGCCGAGGTGCCCAGTTTGAAGCTGGGCCAGCGCGCGCCCTCAGCCGTGTGGGTGTCGTAGCCTGCTGATTCGACAGCAGCACGTGCCTTGCGCACATCGGGGTGGTCGCTCAGCATCGTGTAGAGCGCTGCGAGCAGCTGCTGCTGGGACGCGTTGCCTGCAAGTGTGCCTGGCATCAGCTTGGGTGCCAGCTGCAAGGCGGCGGCAGGTGCGGTGCTGGCGGGAATGACAGGGGCGGCCGGCGTGGGAGCAGCCATTTCTGCGCTTGCGCTGGGTGCGGTGCTGCTGGCAAGCGCAGGCGCGCTATCGCGGCTTTCTGGCGCAGCTTCGGCCATCTGCACGCGCAGCGGCATCTCCAGCACCGGCGTGGCATCGGCCTGGCTGGCCTCCTGCGCGGGCACGGTGCCATCGGAGAAGCCCTGCGCCTGCAGATCGCTGCTCGCCCAGGCCATGGTGAGCGCGCAGACAATCCCCCAGACCGAGGCGCCCTGCGGCTCGGCGCGCCCGGCGCAAGCCAGGCGCGGCTGGGCCGCCAGGTAGCGCGCTGGCAGGCTGGCCGCCTGGCCAAGCGGCATGCTGCTAAGGGGTGTGGGGGCAAAGAGGCGCATCGCTCAAGGCTCCCGGAAAGCTTCGCTTTGGATATGCAGCACGGGGCGCAGCAAATACCAGATAAAGGGTTCACGGCCCAGCAGCAGATCGAGCTCGGCCTGCATGCCGGTGGTGATGCGGTTGTCCTTGCGGCCAACCCATGGCTGGGCCAGGCTGGCCTGGATGCGGAAATACGACGGCGCATCGGGCACGTTCGGGTCGTGGTCGGCATCGGCCGAGACCAGGGTGACCTTGCCGGGCACAAAGCCATAGCGCAGGTAGTCGTAGGCGCTGACCTTGGCCTTGGTTTCCTGGCCAGCACGCACATAGCCCCGGTCGGCCGGGTTCAGGCGGGCCTCGACGATGACCTCGTCCTTGTCGGGCACGACTTCCAAAATCGCCTCGCCGGGCTTGACCACCCAGCCAGCGCCCGAGCTGCGCAGCCCTTTGACGACGCCGTCGGTCGGGGCCAGCACGACGGTACGGCTGCGCTGGTTGCGCGCGCGGGACAGGTCTTCGCTCAGGCTGAGCAGCTCGCGCTCGGTCTGGGCCAGCTCTTCGGAGGCACGGCGGCGGAACGCGCCCTGGGTTTCCAGAATCTTGGCCTGCGCCTGCTCGACCTTGGCGCGGTTGCTGACCAGGCTTTGCACGGCGGCGGCCAGGTCGGTGCGCACCAAGGTGAGGGCGCGCTGCTTGTCGAGCACTTCGAGCTGGCCAATCAGCTGCTCGGCCGCCAGCTGCTGGGCAATGCCGGCCTCTTGCTCATGCAGCGCCAGGCTGCTGCGCAGGCCGTCGATGCGGGCCTGGCTTTGCGCCACATCGCCCCGGGCCTGCAGCAGCATGGCCTGGCTCGAGGCCAGGCTGCCCTGGTATTCCAACGCCCGTGAGGAGAAGGCGCCCAGCTCGGCGCGAACAATCTTGCTCTCGAGCTCGCGCGGGAAATCCGTTGCCTTGAGCGCCAGGCCCTGGCTCTCTGCCGTGAGGCGAGTGCGGCTGGCTTGCGCGGTGGCGCTGCGGGCCGTCAACTGCTCCAGGTTCAGGCTGCTGCCGCCCAGGTCAATCTCCAGCAGCGGCTCGCCCTTGTGGACTTCCTGGCCTTCCTTGACATGGACGGTGGTGACGATGCCGCCTTCCAGATGCTGGACTGTCTGCACGCGGTCGGAGGGAATCACCTGGCCGCTGGCGACCACGACGTTCTCGACCGGGTAGAACAGGCCCACCAGCACCAGCACGCCCAAGGCGGCCAGCACGATGCGGCGCTGGTTGCGGCCGGGCTGGGGCGTGTCGGGAACCGGTGGCCGCTCCAGGTTTTGCAGCACCTGGGGCAGGTCGTGAAGGGAGCGGGCCGTCATGATGCCAACTCCTGGGCCTGCGCCGGGCCGGGTGCGGCCGATGGCTTGGCGGCAGCCGCGCTGCGCGATGCGGTGGCCTCGTTGGCAGCGGCCGCTGGCTTGCTGCTGACGCCAAAGAGCAGCGGCAGCATCTGCTCGGGCTGGCCCTGGTCCACCTGGCCGTCACCGCGCACATGGTAGATATGCTGGGCGAGCGAGGCCACGCGCAGCGAATGGGTGACGATGATGACCGTGTGCTTGGTCGCAATCTGGCGCAGGGTTTGCAGCAGCGCGGTTTCACTCTCGAAATCCAGGTCGTTGCTGGGCTCGTCGAGGATCAGCACTGAGGGGTTGCGCAGGAAGAGCTGGGCCAGGCCGAGCTTGCGCAACTCGCCGGCTGACAGGCCCGCGCCGCCTTCGCCCAGGACAGTCTGGTAGCCCTGGGGCAGGCGGCTGATAAAGCTGTGCGCGCCCGACAGCTGGCAGGCCGCCAGAATCTGGCCGTCATCGGCATCGGGGCTGACCATGCGCAAGATATCGACAATGGGGCCGCTGAACCAGTAGGTTTGCTGTGCCAGGCAGCCGACCCAGCGGCCCAGGTCATTGCGCGGGAACTGCGCCATGTCGTACTCGTCGATCGAGATCGTGCCTTGCGTGGGCTGGTACAGGCCGGCGAGCAGCTTGGCCAGGGTGGATTTGCCCGCGCCATTGCGGCCCAGGATCGCATGGATGCCGCCGGGGCCGATCTGCAGCGACACCTGGTCCAGCGCCAAGTGGCCTGAAGGGTACTGGAAGCTGGCCTGCTCCAAGCGAAACACGCCGCGCGGGCGGGGCAGCGCAATGCGCTGGCTCTCGGGCTCCAGCGGCTCTTCCAGTGCTTCTTGCAGGCGGGCCGTGGCTTCGTTGGCACGGGCCAGCGATCGCCAGTTGCTGGCCAGCTGGGCAATCGGGCCCAGGGCCTTGCCCGACAGCAGATTCACCGCCATCAGGCTGCCGATGCTCATCCACTGCGCATTGATGGCCAGCGCGCCCACGGTGATGACGGCGACCGAGAACAAGGTCAGCAGCACATGGCTGGTTTCCTTGGCGTTTTCCATCTCGCCGTTTTTGTCAAAGCTCTCGGCCAGCCATCGGTCATAGCCCGATTGCCAGGCCTGCTGGGCCGCTGCGTCATAGCCCAGCACCTTGAGGGTGCCGCGCGCATTGCAGATCTCGGCCGTGCCCCGGTCGAGCTGGCGCGCCTGCTCGACTTCTTCGACCCGGCCACTGCGCACCTCATCGGCCCACCACCAGGCCAGCACGCCCAGCACGACCATGGCCACCACGATCACCGGCAGCACGGGCCAGGCGATGATGCCGATCACGATCAGCGCGAGCAGAGCCATTGGCAGATCCAGCACCGAGGAGGCCACGCCGCCCGAGATGCACGAGCGCATCGAGCCGACATCGCGAAACAGCTGCAACCACTGCGTGGCCGAGCGCTGCTCCAAAGTGAGCAGCGGATGGGCCAGCATGGAGCGCATCAGGCTTTGGGAGACTTCGCGGTCGATCGTGGCGCCCGCTTCCCGCAGCGCACGGGCGCGCTTGCGGCGCAGGTACAGCTCCAGCGCCAGCATGCACAGCACGCCGGCCACCATGGCGGTGAGCGTAGCGGTGCCGCCGCGCGAGATGACACGGTTATAGACCTGCAGCAGGAAGATCGAGGGCAGCAGCCCGAGCAAGCTGATGGGCAGTGACAACCAGACGGCCTGGTGCAAATGGCCTTTGGCATGGGCGAACGAGGTCGCCATGGCAGCAGCGAACGGGCTGGCCGTCGCCGCTTCGGCCTCCTGGGCCTGCGCCGTGGCTTCGGTGCGTGACACCAAGGCGCGGGGTAGCAGGTACTCGATCATGTTGGTCTCTCCCAATTCCTCTCAGCGATCCACTGTTGCGCTGCACAAATACACTATTTATTTATTGGTTTTTCTTATTAACTCGGAAACTCGACTGCGGTTTAGTCCGCCATTTCTTGTAATTTACTTTGATTTTTATCAAACATAGCGCGGATCGGTGATGGTAAGAAATTGTATTTTTTTATGACAAATGTCTCCCGCCCAGATACTAAATATAGGGGTTGTATAAATATTGGCGGAGCGGGAGTCTTAAAGCTTTTTTCTATGTAAATGTTCAACAAATTGAGGGTATTTGCTAATCAAAAATTAATTAATTGCGGAACAGCAATATGGTGAATCCACTGGTAAATACGCCAGTTGTTGGCCTGCAAAGGGTCTGCACCGGTAAATGGCTCAATAAAAGCGGCTTGCTCTCGCGCATCGGGCGCCATAAACATGGCCGCTTCGGGGTGGAGGTATTGCGGCAGCTGGGCTTGCAAGGCTTTGCGCAGCGCAGCCAGCCAGCTGCTGCTTTGCAGGTGGCTGCGGGCCTGGGCCAAGCCCGGTTGCAGGGCCAGCTCGGCCACTGCCACCACAGACCAATCGGGCTGCGCCGAGGAGGCGCCCCCATGGGCCAGCAGGTGCCACTGCAGCCAGTGCCGGGTCAGTGCTTCGAGCGCAGCCATCTCAGGCGTGGCCATGCTGGTGGTACTGGTGCTGCTGCCTAGGGCGGCGCCGGGTGCGGTGGCTGGCGCATCGCTGGGCGCTGCGACCGCAGTGGATGCGCAGCCCAGCGCACCCATGCCATCGGCATAGGCGGCCAGCGCCACCAGGCGCCAGGCCGGCGCCAGTGCGGCCGGTTTGGGCGTGGGCAGTGGCGGCTGCAACTCGCTGTGCGCGGTCTGGCCCTTGCCGGGGGCCAGGCGCTGGGCCAGTTCGGCCATGACTGGCAGCACGGCGTCCAGCGGCTCGCTGCGCTGGCTTTGTGCATAGCGGGCCAGTACCAGCAGGCACAGCGCGTGGTGCAAGCGCTGCGTCCCTTCTGCCTGGTGGATCTGGATCTGCTGGCACAGCTGCAGCGCAGCACGGCCCAGCAGTTGGGACAGGCCGCGCTGCTGGGGGGGCGCCTGGCCCGTCTGCTGCTGGTAGCGCTGCTGCACCAGCAGCAGGGCATAGATGCGCGCGCAAAAGGCCTCCAGGCGTTCGTTGCTCCAGGGGCCGTGTGCTGGCTCGGGCACGGCCAGCGCCTGCAGCGTGGCGATGCTGGCCTCGCTCTGGAGCAAGGTGGCGCCGGTGGTCGGCAACGGGGGCAAATCAGCGCGCGGCAGCTGCGTCAAATAACCTTCGCTGTTGACAAACAGGCCTTGCAGATGCAGCAGCCAGTACGCGCGGGGCAGGCGGTCCGGCTGCTCGCCCATGCCGGGCAGCCATGCGCTCGGTGCCGGGGCCGTGCTGGACCAACGCTGGGGCGGCACCAGTTGCACCTGCTCCAGGCTCTCGTCGGCCAGCGCCCAGGCCGACACCGCCGGGCGCGGGCTAGCCGGTGCGGCACCGCCTTGCAGCGCACTGATATGCGAGGGCCAGTCAATGCGCAGCTCCAGGCAGTCGAGGCTGCGGCTCCAGGCCCATTGCCGCACCTGGGTGGTGCCGGCGCGCCAGGCCGCCTCCAGCGTGGCGCGGCGCACATAAAAGGTCGCCACAGGCTCTCCTGGTGTCGCCACGCTCAGCAGCAAGATGCAGTCGCCAAACGGCTCGGGCAGGGGGCTGGTGCGGGTTTTCAAATAGTCCAGGCCCAGGCCCAGTTGCTGGACCAGGCTGGGCTGTTTGCTCCAGCGGTGGGGTGCTTGGTGCGCCAACACATGTCCTCCAGGGGCTGAGACAAGGGAAGCGGCATGGCGATGCAGGGCGCCATGCCTTGCCAGGGCATAGGGCACTCAGCGGTATTCGAACTCGACCCGGCGGTTGCGCTGGTGGGCCTCTTCGCTGCTGCCGGTATCGGCCAGGCGTTCCTTGCCATAGCTCACGGCCTCGACACGGGCGGGGTCCACCCCCAGGGTCTGCAAGCTGCTGCGCACCGACTCGGCCCGTCTTTGGCCCAGCGCCAGGTTGTATTCGATGCCGCCGCGCGCATCGGTGTGGCCCTGCAAGGTCAGCGACTGGCCAGGGTGGCTGCGCATCCAGCGTGCATGGCTCTCCAGCACGGGGCGGTCAGCCGGGCGCACGGTATAGGAGTCAAAGTCGAAATACACGGTATGGGCCGTATCGGCCGGCCCCTTGTTGCCCGGCTGTGCGGTGGCCACGACCGGCGCCACACCCGATTGGGCGGGCTCGGCCGCAGGCTTGGACAGCGCGTAATGGTGCTCTTCACGTTTGGAGGTTGTGGAGCTGCTGCCGCAGGCCGCAAGGCCCAGGGCCAGAGCGGCGGCGACAGAAAGAGGGAGAAGTTTGAACATGGCAATCCTTGATGGGGCCCCGCGCTTGCCTGGAAACCAGGCAAGCGCTGCAGACCCATGGGGATGGAAGCGGGTCACTGATCAGCGCAGGGCGCGCTGTGCATCAGGCCAGTTGGTGGTGCAGCAGGTCTTGCGGCAGCACGCTGTGTGCATCGCCGCTGGCCACACTGCTGATGGCAGTAGCCACCGGCTGCAGCGCGCTGCCGGCCGTGCTGGCCACGAAGTGCGGCGCTGCCGTGCCGCCCAGCAAGCCACCCAGCCCGCCGCTGCCGCCCAACAGACCCCCTACGAGGCCGTGCTCACCGGTGATGCCCGAGAGCAGGCCGGTGCTGCCGCCGAGCAGGCCGCCGACCACGCCGCTGTCACCCAGCAAGCCGCTGACCAGGCCTGTGTTGCCGGTCAGGCCGCCCAGCAGCCCCCCCGTTGCGCCGGTACTGCCCAGCACGCTGCCCAGTACGCCCTGATCACCGAGCAGGCCGTCGACCACACCGCCCAGGCCCGCTGCTGCGCCGCCCGAGGTGGCGCCACCCAGCCCGGCCAGGACATCGTGTACGGCCGAGACCACCGGCTCCAGTGCCTGGCCCGTCTCCTGCGTCAGGCCATTGACCGCCGAGGTCACGACGCCCAAGGGGCCGCTGCTGGTGCTGGTCAGGTTGTCGACCACACTGGTCACCGGTGCCAGTACGCCGCTTTGCGGATCCAGCAAGGTATCGACCACCGCGTTGACTGGCGCTGCGACGGTGCCGCCGACCAGATCACCGACCAGGTTCTGCGCCGTGGTCACAACACCGCTGCCATCGGCGCCGCCGGAGCCATTGCCCAGCAATCCGCCCAGCAGACCACCGTCACCAGTCAGGCCACCGAGCAGTCCGCCTTCGCCGGTGATGCCGCCCAACAGGCCGCCATTGCCGCCGACGACGCCACCCAGCAGACCACCGTCACCGGTCAAGCCACCGAGCAGACCGCCTTCGCCGGTGATGCCGCCCAACAGGCCGCCATTGCCACCGATGACACCACCCAGCAGACCACCGTCACCGGTCAAGCCACCGAGCAGACCGCCTTCGCCGGTGATGCCGCCCAACAGGCCGCCATTGCCACCGACGACACCACCCAGCAGGCCACCGTCACCGGTCAGGCCGCCGAGCAGGCCGCCTTCTCCCGTCAATCCGCCCAGCAAGCCGCCGACCGCACCACCGGAGGTGCCGCCGCTCAGGCCCGCAATGACATCGTGTACGGCAGAGACGACCGGCTCCAGCGCCTGGCCAGGCACTTGGGTGAGCCCATTGGCCACCGAGGTCACGACACCCAAGGGGCCGCTGCCGCTCTGGGTCAGGCCTTCGACAATGCTGGTCACCGGTGCAAGGACGCCACCTTGTGGATCCAGCAGGGTATCGACCACCGCGTTGACCGGCGCTGCGACGGTGCCGCCAACCAGGTCACCGACCAGGTTCTGTGCCGTAGTGACTACACCGCTGCCATCGGCACCGCCGGCGCCATTGCCCAGCAATCCGCCGAGCAGACCACCGTCACCGGTCAGGCCACCAAGCAGGCCGCCTTCACCGGTCAGACCATCCAGCAGGCCGCCGTTGCCGCCAATGACACCGCCCAGCAGGCCACCGTCACCGTTCGAGCCGCCGAGCAGGCCGCCTTCTCCAGTCAGGCCGCCGAGCAAGCCGCCGACTGCGCCACCAGAGGCGCCGCCGCTCAGACCTGCGACGGCATCGTGCACGGCAGAGACGACCGGCTCCAGCGCCTGGCCAGGCAACTGGGTCAGGCCATGGGCCACCGAGGTGACGGCGCCCAGCGGCCCGCTGCCGGTATGGGTGAGACTTTCTACCACGCTGGTCACAGGGGCCAATGCGCCGCTTTGTGGGTTGAGGAGGGTATCGACCACGGTATTGACCGACGCTGCGGCCGTGCCGCCGACCAGATCGCCGACCAGGTTTTGTGCCGTAGTGATTACGCCACTGCCATCGGCGCCGCCGGAGCCGGAGCCCAGCAATCCACCCAGCAGACCACCGTCACCGGTCAAGCCACCGAGCAGCCCACCTTCACCAGTGAGGCCGCCGAGCAGGCCACCGTTTCCGCCGACAACGCCGCCCAGCAGACCACCGTCGCCGGTCAGGCCCCCCAGAAGGCCGCCTTCACCGGTCAGGCCGCCCAGCAAGCCGCCATTGCCGCCGGTGAGGCCTCCCAGCACACCGCCGACCACGGTGCCAATCAGGCCACCGCCCAGTCCGCCGCCGGCACCACCGTCGCCGATGCTGCCCAAGCCGGCAATCAGCTCGTTCAAGGCACCAATGACCGGTTGCAGCCCTTGGCCTTCGACCTGGGTCAGGCCACTGACCAGCTCGGTCAATACACCCAGCGGGCCGCCTTCGACCGAGGTCAGACCTTCGAGCACCGAGGTCACCGTGGCGAGGGTGCCCGTACCGGGGTTGAGCAGGCTGTCGAGCAACTGGCCGACGGGTTCGGCCACGGTGCCGCCCAGCAGGTTGTCGACGACATCCTGCGCCGTAGTCACCAGGCCGCCATCGGTGGCGCCGCCACCCGGGACCAGGCCGCCCAGCACACCGCCGACGATGCTGCCGATCAGGCCACCGCCCAGGCCTCCACCCAAGCCGCCTTCACCGATGCTGCCCAGCCCGGCAATCAGCTCGTTCAAGGTGCCGATCACAGGCTGCAGGGCTTGGCCTTCCACCTGGGTCAAGCCGCTGACCAACTCGGTCAGCACACCGAGCGGACCGCCGTCGACCGAGGTCAAGCCTTCCAGCACGGAGGTGACCGTGGCGAGCGTGCCGCTGCCCGGGTTGAGCAGGCTGTCGAGCAACTGGCCCACCGGCTCAGCCACCGTGCCGCCCAGCAAGCCATCTACGACATCCTGCACCGTGGTGACCAGCCCGCCATCGGTGG
Organism: Comamonas sp. JNW; assembly: GCF_003105075.1. NCBI lineage: Bacteria > Pseudomonadati > Pseudomonadota > Betaproteobacteria > Burkholderiales > Comamonadaceae > Comamonas > Comamonas sp. JNW. The sequence continues at coordinate 149,810 of NZ_QETI01000001.1, read as the reverse complement.
CGCCGCCGCCAGGCACCAGGCCGCCCAGCACACCGCCGACGATGCTGCCAATGATGCCGCCGCCCAGGCCGCCTTCACCCACATTGCCCAGGCCGGCAATCAGCTCGTTCAAGGTGCCGATGACGGGCTGCAGCGCCTGGCCTTCGACCTGGGTCAGGCCACTGACCAGCTCGGTCAATACACCCAGCGGGCCGCCGTCTACCGAGGTCAGGCCTTCGAGCACCGAGGTGACGGTGGCGAGGGTGCCGTTGCCGGGATTGAGCAGGCTGTCGAGCAATTGACCCACAGGCTCTGCCACGGTGCCGCCCAGCAGGCCATCGACAACCTCTTGGACCGTCGTGACCAGGCCGCCGTCGGTGGAACCACCGCCAGGCACCAGGCCGCCGAAGATGCTGTCGACGATGGAGCCGATCAGGCCGCCGCTGATACCACCTTCACCAATGCTGCCCAAGCCGGCAATCAGTTCGTTCAAGGTACCAATCAGCGGCTGCAGCGCCTGGCCGTCCACTTGGGTGAGGCCATGGACCAACTCGGTCAAGACACCCAGGGGGCCGCCTTCGACACTGGTCAGGCCTTCGAGCAAACCGGTCACGGTTGCAAGCGTGCCATCGGTCGGGTGCAGCAGGCTGTCGATCAACTGGCCCACCGGCTCTGCCACCGTGCCGCCGAGCAAACCGTCCACCACGTCTTGCACCGTGGTCACGATGCCGGGGCCGTCCGTACCACCGGGCGGCGTGCCGGAGCCGCCGCCCAGCAAGCCGCCCAGCAGACCACCCACGCCCGCAAGCAGCTCACCGAGCGGGCTGTTCTCACCGAGCAGACCGCCCAACACCTGGTTCACCAGACCGGGAATGCCTTCGGTCGATGTGGGATCGCCCAGACCTGCGATCAGCTGGTTGAGCGTGGAAACCAGCGGCTCCAGCCCTTGGTCCTGGATATTGACCAGGCCATCGACCAGCTCGGTCAGCACACCCAGAGGGCCACCATTGGTGTTCGTCAACTGCTCCAGCACGCTGGTCACCACAGCGAGGGTTCCCGTCGATGGGTTGATCAGCGAATTGACCAGATCCGTGACGGGCGCCACCAAGGTGCCACCGCCCAGTGCGCCCAGTACGTCCTCGACCGAGGTGATCAGGCCATGGCCGTCCGTAGGATCGGTGGGGTTGGTCGGATCCGTAGGATTGGTCGGGTCGGTTGGATTCGTTGGATCCGTCGGGTTGGTTGGATTGGTCGGGTTCGTGGGATCCGTTGGGTTAGTCGGATTGGTAGGGTTGGTAGGGTCCGTGGGGTTCGTAGGATTGGTTGGATTGGTGGGATCCGTAGGGTTGGTCGGGTTCGTCGGATTGGTGGGATCCGTGGGGTTGGTCGGGTTGGTAGGATTCGTCGGATTGGTAGGGTCCGTCGGATTCGTAGGGTTGGTGGGGTTGGTCGGATTGGTGGGATCCGTGGGGTTGGTTGGATTGGTCGGGTTCGTAGGATCCGTCGGGTTCGTCGGATTGGTGGGGTTCGTAGGGTTGGTGGGGTTCGTAGGGTTGGTCGGATTCGTGGGATCCGTAGGATTGGTTGGATTGGTCGGGTTCGTAGGATCCGTCGGATTGGTCGGATTCGTTGGGTTAGTCGGGTTGGTTGGATTGGTGGGGTTGGTCGGATTCGTTGGGTTCGTAGGGTTTGTGGGGTTCGTTGGATTGGTAGGGTTGGTCGGATCCGTGGGATTGGTCGGATTCGTTGGGTTGGTGGGATCGGTGGGGTTGGTCGGATCCGTCGGGTTGGTAGGGTTGGTCGGATTGGTCGGATCCGTGGGGTTGGTGGGGTTCGTTGGATTGGTGGGGTTGATGGGCGGCGTCCGGTCGTCGTCATCGTCGCCGCTGTCCAGCGCCGCAGCAATCAGCGCGCCGCCACCAATGCCCACCAGGCCGGCGAGCAGAAAATCGCCCAAGGTAGAGCCACCGGCTTCGGCCGTTTCCTGGGTCACCACCAGGCCCAAGGCGTCGGTGTCGTCCCCGGCAGGGGCCACATCGACCTTGCCCGAGGCCAGATCCAGCGCCATCGCGCCTGTGCCGTCGGCGCCTGCCTGGTAGCCCAGCGTGGCCTCGGTGCCGCCCGCAAACGTGCCCACGAGCTTCTGGCCACCGGCACCGCTGAACTGCGCCTGCGCGCTCCCATCGGCTGGCACGATGATCTTGTCACCCACTTGCAAGGCCGTGCCTGCGGGGGCCGCCATCGTCTGGCCATCCCGCACAATCTGCACGCCGGCGCTGGCCTGGGACAGGGTGGCAGGCGTGCCTTTGGCCGATGCGGCCATCGCTGCGCCGCTGCCGGTTTGGGACGCCATGCCGTGGGTGGCCAGTGCGGCAGCTGCGGTATTCGAGGGGAGGGCGGTGGAGGTGGTCATTTTCTCTGTCCTGTAGAAAATTGAAATATCAAACGCAAGGGCTCCGATTTGCCTCGCGAGGCTTATCTGGGCGGAGACTGTGCAACTTGCGTGCCATGGATTTGTTTTTTATCTGCGTTCTTTTGGTATTTCATAAGTCATTGAAATTCATGGATAAATATATTTATTTGCAGATGAATCGCAGTTTAAAAACTATGGCCCGATCAGGCGTTTAAGCAATGTCCAATGTTGTTCCCTCCGGCGTTACGTAACGTTCTGCCGTTACGCTGGAGCATTTCCGTCAATATTTGCTGCGTCGCTGTTAAATAGGATTTAAATCATGATCCTCTGGTATCCATAAAAATTTACATAATGAATCAGGTGCCGGGCTCGCATACTATTTCTGCTGTCTCTTGCCGCATGAGTGTTTCTCCTGGTCACTGCTGCGCCGGCTTAAAGAAGCTGTTCAAAGAATCTCGTTGTATTTCCCCTGTTTCCATGACTTTTAAAAAGCCATCTATGCGCATCGCGTCTCGTCACTTCTCTCCCCCTCTCTGGTTAAGGCAGGCACGGTTGCCAAAGTTGGTGGCTGCGCTGTGCGCAGGCGGTACGGCCGTATTGCTGGCACTGCCCGCCCATGCCGCACGGGAGGTGGATGCCGTAGCCCAGCTGCTGGAGCAGGGCCAGACCGCGCAGGCGGCGGCGCAGGCCGACCAGTTTTTGCAGCTCAATCCCCAGGACGCCGAGATGCGCTTTTTGCGCGGCGTGATTGCCACCGAGCAAAAGCAGCAGACGCAGGCCATCCAGATCTTTTCGGCGCTGGCACGCGACTACCCGGCCATGCCCGAGCCCTACAACAACCTGGCCGTGCTGTATGCCGCCCAGGGGCAGGACCGCAAGGCTGTCGATGCGCTGGAGCAGGCCATCCGTGCCCAGCCCGGCTATGCCACCGCCTATGAAAACCTGGGTGATCTGTATGCCCGCATGGCCAGCCAGTCCTACGGCAAGGCCTTGGAGCTGGACAGCGCCCGCCAGGGCGTTGCGCCCAAGCAGGCGCTGATCGCGCAGATTGCGCCGGGCGGGACTGGGGCGGCTGTGCCAGTGACAGCGGTGGCAGCAGCCGCGCCGCAGTCTGCCGCTGCAGTGGCCCCCACCCCGAGCTTGACCCCGGTGCAAGCTGCGGCTGCGGTGCCTGCACCTGCAACCGAGCCTGTGGTGGCAGAGCGCATATCCTCGGCAACCCCGCTGCAGCTGGCCGCGGCAGAGGCGGCACGGTCATCGGCCAAGTCATCGGACAGGCCAGCAGCCAGTGCCGCCGCCAAAGCAGGCCCGGCGCCGGATGCCGTGCCTGCCAGCACGGCCTCGCAGACGCCAGATAACTCCCCAGCAGCGGTGGAGGCTGCCGTGCAGGCCTGGGCCCAGGCCTGGGCGCAGCAAGATATGGATACCTATCTAGGCGCCTACAGCCCCGCCTTCAAACCCGCCGACGGCAGCAGCCTGGCGGCATGGAAGCAGTCACGCCGCCAACGCATTGAGGGCAAGCGCGAGATCAGCGTGGCGCTCAGCGATGTGCAGGTGACCGTCGACGGCGCCCGCGCCACGGCCCGCTTTGTGCAGGCCTATGCGGCAGGCGCGCTCAAGAGCAACTCCCGCAAGACCTTGGTGCTGCAGCCCGAGCAAGGCCAGTGGCGCATTGTGAGTGAGACGGTGGGGCGTTGATCGAGCCCGCTGAATACAGCCAAGGCGCCTGCCCTTTTGGAGCAGGCGCCTTGGTTTTGAAGGTGCAAAGGGCGGTTGTGCCAGGCGCTGCGGCTGGCCGGGTATCTATGGCGCTAATGAGCGTGCCTGCGACAGGTTGGCAAAGCTCACCGCCGCGCTGATGGTGATCAGCAGCTGGCTGGCCACGCGGCAGTCGGTAACGGGCGCCTGCAGTACGCCGCTGCTCCAGCGCTGGCGGCCGGCTTGCGTATGGGGCAGCTTGGGCCAGACCATGCGTTGGTAGCAGGTCTTGAACAGCGACTGCATGCCCGAGAAAAACTGGCTGCGCTGGGCATGGCTGGCAAACAGCGGTTGGCCATGCTGCAAAGAGCATTCCATCAGCGCGGCAGACACCCAGGGCTCGGGGTGCAGCTTGCTGTGTTCCTGGTCCTGCGCCAGGGCCTGCAGCTGCTGCCAGGCGGCATGCAGCCATGGGCTGTCGCCGTCTGCAGCGGGGCTGCCAGTGGCAGCTTGCAGGTCCGAGGGCTGCTGCCCACTCTTTTGCAGGCTCTGCAAGGCCAACTGGGCCCAGGGGGCGGTGGCACCTGCGCCGCGTACGGCCTTGCCATGGAGCTGCTGGGACAGCAGGCCGATCAGGTCGCGCAGCGGTGTGGCGCAGCCGGCGCCCGGGTAGAGGTGGACATACTGCACCAGCACGATCAGGCTCATGGCCTTGAGCAGGTCGCTGCCGCATTCATGCAGGCTCCAGCGCTGCATCTGCTCGGCCTGGTAGGCGATGGCACGGTGCACGGTCATCGACGAGCTTGGCGTTGGCGCGCTTTGGCGCTGGGTGAGCAGCAACGCATAGGTGATGCCCAGGTGGTCGACCAAGGTGCTGGCTTCGGGCCAGCTGCCGTCTTCGCTCTGGCTGCGGGCCAGCAACTCCTGCGTGGCCTGGTAGATGGCCGAGGCCGCGCTGCCGTGGCTGCTGCGGGGTGACAAGGGGTCGTGGCGGGGAAGGGTGCGCATCTCTCCGAGCGGGCTGATGTGCAGGCCTTCGAGCAGCAGTTGCCAGCGGCCCAGGGTGCTGGCGGGCACTGGATCGCTCAGCAGCTGCAGGCGGGCGAGTGCGCGCGTCATGCGGTGGCTGAGCAGCGCCAGCATCTCGGCGCGCTCCTGCGCGCTGTCGGCCAGGCTCCAGGACTGGCGCAGATCGGCCAGCGCATCCTGCGGCTCATCGCCGGGCAGCGGCAGCACGGCGGTCGCCCAGTCAATGCGCAGTTCCACGCCGGTGGCATTGAACGCCCAGGCCCATTGCCGCATGCGCGCTGCGCCCTCCGTCCAGGCCTCGGCAACGCTGGGCTGCTGGATGCTGAAGCTGGTGATGGGCAGGTTCTGCGCGGTGATGGTGAAGAACATCAGGCAGCCGTCATAGGGCTTGGGCAGATCCACCGCCTGCTGCGCCACAAAGCGCGCTGCCAGGCTCAGCTGGTGGGCCAGGCCGGGTGCGCAATGCACCTCCATGCACAGATGGCGCTCCTGCGCTTCATCAAACAGCGTCTCGCAGACCTCTGGGCTGAGCAAGGGGGCGTTGTGGGTCATGTGCAGGTCTCCGGTCTGGGGGCTGGCCTCAAGGGCAAATGCCCAGGCCTTGTCTTCATGAGTGCAACTCCTGTGCCAACGCGAAAACCGGCAGCTGTTACCTCTGTGAAATTTATTAGATCATTGTTTTAAATGAGTATTTTTATTTTTCGTACGCCATAGGTGCGGCGTAAAAGGCAGTTTTGCTCCAGTTGTTACGGAGGTGTTACGTAACGTTCGTCCTTTGTGGGGGGAGCGTTTCGCCGCCCGGCAGCCAGCCCTTGGCGCAGGCAGGGTCTGTATAATCGGGCGGTTTTTGGCGCGCGCCAGGCGGGGCTTTTTCTGCCAACGGATGTGTGTACAGATACGCAAGATTTCTGGCTGTTTTCTGCGGCTTTTGGTCCACTGCAACGAGAAAATCCCCCATGCAAAGTGCTTTCCCAGCGCGCTCTACCCTGCGATCCCTGGTGCCCGTCCTTTTTCGCCAGCGCTGGGCGGCGGTGTGCGTAGGTGTGCTGATGGGGGGCGCTGCGCTGCAGGCGCAAGCCGCGCCCACGTCGCCTGCATCGCCCGCTGTGGCGGAAGTGAGCCAGTTGCTGCAGCAGGGCAAGGCAGCGCAAGCCGCCAAAGAGGCCGATGCCTACCTGCGCAAGCAGCCCGGCGATGTGGAAATGCGCTTTTTGCGCGGCGTGATCGCGACCGAGCAAAAACAGCATGCACAGGCGATCAAGATCTTCCAGGAGCTGACCCGCGATTACCCCGGCATGCCCGAGCCCTACAACAACCTGGCCGTGCTGTATGCCGCTGATGGCCAGGACCGCAAGGCCGCGCAGGCGCTGGAGCAATCGATGCGCACCAACCCCAGTTACACGACGGCGCATGAAAACCTGGGCGACCTCTACGCCCGCATGGCCAGCGATGCCTATGCCAAGGCGCTGCAGCTCGAAGGCGCGCCCAAGCAGACGGCCCCCCAGCTGGCGCTGATCACGCAGATTGTCCCGGCCTCGCTCGCCAACGGAAAGAACGCGCTGGTGCAGGCCCGAGCCGATGTGCCGCCCAAACCGGTGGCGCCCCCGCCACCGCCGCCAGCACCTGCGCCTGCGCCGGTGTCAGCGCCCGCACCAGCACCAGCCCCTGTTGCAGCGCCCAAACCGCCTGCGCCTAGCCCTGCACCGGCTGTTGTAGCCCAAGCGGCATCCACGCCGGTTCCGGCGCCCAAGGCGGCTCCGGCACCTGCGCCCACGCCAGCAGCCGCTCCGGCGCCTGTGCCTGCTGAGCCCGCCAAGGCTGTGGCAGCCAGTGCTGTGGCAGCCAGTGCTGTGGCAGCCAATGCTGTGGCAGCCAGCGCCGCCGCCCCAGCCGCCAAACCGGCAGCACCTGTGGCCGAGACCAAGCCCAAGCCAGCGCGTGATACCGCCAAGCTCGATGTGGAGCGCGCCGTCAACAGCTGGGCCACGGCTTGGGAGAAGAAGGACATGCCCGGCTACCTGGCCGCCTACAGCGACCATTTCAGCCCAGCCGGTGGCGGCAGCCTCAGTGCCTGGAAGGAAGAGCGGCGCCAGCGCATTGTCGGCAAGCAAGCGATTGTGGTGAATGTGCGCAATCTGCAGGTCAGCGTGGAGGGCGAGCAGGCAACAGCCAAGTTCCGCCAGTACTATGCGGCCGGCGCGCTCAAGACCACCACCCGCAAGACCTTGGTGATGCGACTGGAAAAAGGCCATTGGCGCATCATGCGCGAGACCACGGGCGGCTGATCGCTCCGCGCTGCACAGGCTATGATCGGCGCTGGTCCGCACAGAAGTCAGTTGAAGGAATCACAGGCTATGCCTTTTTGCAAGCAGTTTTGGCGCTCGGGCGTTGGTGCAGCCGTGGTGGCCGCGGCAGGTGCGGCGCTGGCTGCTGGCTCGCCGGCCACGCCGCGCGCTGCTGCCCAGGCAAAGACGGCCGCTGCCGCCAAGGCCCGCCAGCCCGATGCCGAAGAGCGCCTGGTGCAGATCATTGCGCTGGTGCAAAACCAGCAGCTGGACCAGGCCCTCAAGGCCGCCGCCAGCCTGACGGCCGATGTGCCGCATTTTCAGGCCGCGCAGCTGGTGTATGCCGATCTGCTGCGTTTTCGCTCGGGCCAGCCCGGGGCATTGACGCCCGCTGCGGTGGCCCAGCGTGCCATGGTGCTGCCCGTTAAACATATACCCCTGCCGCAGGCCGGCGCAGCGGTGCCGCCCACGCCCGCTGCCAACGCCCAGGGCGGGCAGACCCTGGAGCAGCTCCAGGGTCTGCAGGACGAGATCCGCCGCCGCATGCAGGGCGCCCAATCGCTGCCGGCCGCCGGTCAGGTGCCTGCGGAGTTTCTGTCGCTGTCACCCTCGGTGCGCCAGGTCATCGCCATCGATGCCAGCCAGTCGCGCCTCTACCTGCTGCGCCATGACCAAGGCCAGCTGCAGCTTGTCGACAGCTTCTATGTCTCCGTCGGCAAGCTGGGGGTGGGCAAGCTCGAAGAGGGCGACCAGCGCACCCCCGAAGGCATCTACTTTATTGGCCGCCAGATTGCCGGCCAGCGCCTGCCCGAGTTCTATGGCAAGGGTGCTCTGACCCTGAACTACCCCAATGACTGGGACAAGGCCATGGGCCGCTCGGGCAGCGGCATCTGGCTGCATGGCGCGCCGCCGGACCAGTTCGCCCGCCTGCCGCAGGCCAGCGATGGCTGCGTGGTGCTGGCCAACCCCGATCTGCTTGCGCTGATGCGCACGGTGGACAAGCTCACGCCGGTGCTGATCCGCGAGAAGCTGCAGTGGGTGGCGCCAAGCGATGCCTCGCACCGCCAGAGCACTGACGCTTTCACGGCCGTGCTGCAGCAGTGGCACCAGGCCTGGATGCAGGACGACCCCCAGCGCGCCTTGCAGCTGGCCACGCCGCAATGGACGGCCTCGTCCGAAGGCCAGGCCTGGCAGACACGCATGGCCGCGCTGTTCAAGGGCCGCAGTGTGGAGCTGCAGGACATCTCTACCTACGGCTGGAAAGACGACAAGGGCGAGATTCGCGTGGCCAACCTGAAGCTCAAGAGCCGCGAACAGGCGCAGCCCTTGTCGCTGCGCCAGTACTGGCGCAAGGTGGGCAAGGACTGGCGGCTGTTCTCCGAAGATCTGCAAAACCAGGGCTGATCGCTCTTAGAACAGGTTCTTAGCCCATAGCAAAAGGCCCAAACCAAGGTTTGGGCCTTTGTGCGTTGAGAGCCGTGGCGCTGTGCCAGGCTCAGGGGCTTGTGCCGCAGCTCAGTGCTGCGAGTCCGGGTCGTCCAGCAGCTGCTGGCGCAGCTTCTGGTCTTCGGTCATCTCAAACCACATGGCGTTGAGCACCGCAAAGGCGGCGGCCAGCGGCAGGCCGAGAATCCAGGAGAAATACCACATAGTCGAATCCTTTCTGTGTGCAGCGGCGCTCAGTAAGCGTGGCCGTTGCCGTCGTTGATGTCCTTGGCATTGACCTTGCCCCAGAGGACCGAGTAGACCCAGCTGGTGTAGGCCAGGATCAGCGGCATGAAGATGAGGGTGCAGACCAGCATGATGAACAAGGTCATGTGGCTGGACGACGAATCCCAGACCGTGAGGCTAAAGCGCGGGTCCACCGACGAGGGCAGGATCATCGGGAACATCGAAGCGCCCACGGTCAGGATGATGCCGGCAATGCCCAAACCGCTGCTGATCATCGCCAGACCTTCCTTGCGGGAGCGGAGCAGCACCGCAGCGATCAGGCAGCCAAGCACGCCGAGGATCGGCGCAGCCATCGTCCAGGGGTGCTGCTGGTAGTTCTGCATCCAGGCGCCGGGCGCGTGGGCTGCGGTCTTGAACAGCGGGTTCGACGGGCCGGTAGTGTTCAGCGCCGAGGTGATGCTGTAGCCGTCAACAAACTTCCACAGCACGATGCCGGCGAGCACGAACAGCACAGCAGTCACAACCGCCGAGATGCTGCCCACGGTGCGGGCACGGGCGGCAATGGCGCCTTCGGTCTTGATGCACAGCCAGGCCGCGCCATGCATCAGCAGCATGGTGACGGAGATGAGGCCAGCGAGGATCGCGAAGGGGTTGAGCAGGCCAAAGAAGCTGCCGTCATAGTGGATATAGAGCTCAGGCGTCAGGCGGAAGGGCACGCCCTGGAGCACATTGCCCATGGCCACGCCGCAGATCAGCGCGGGGATAAAGCTGCCGGCAAACAGCGCCCAGTCCCAGCGGCTGCGCCAGGCGGGGGACTCGTTCTTGCTGCGGTACTTGAAGGCGACCGGGCGCAGGATCAGACCGATCAGGATCACGAACATGGCCAGGTAAAAGCCCGAGAAGGACACCGCATAGAGCTGCGGCCAGGCGGCAAAGATGGCGCCACCGCCCAGCACCAGCCAGACCTGGTTGCCTTCCCAGGTGGGGCCCACGGCATTGATGATGACGCGGCGCTCCAGGTCGTTCTTGCCCAGGAAGGGCAGGAGCATGCCGGTGCCCAGGTCAAAGCCATCCATCACGGCAAAGCCGATCAGCAGCACGCCCAGCAGGACCCACCAGATGACACGCAGGGTGTCGTAGTTCAAAAGTGTATGCAAGATCATGGTGTTACTTTCCCGAATAGGTGGGTTGCGCCGTGGCGATCGAAGCATAGCTCAGCGGCTGCGGATCGCGCTGCTCGGGCTCGAGCTCGGGGCCCTTTTGGATGGCCTTGAGCATCAGCTTCATCTCGATGATCAGCAGCACCGTGTACAGCGCCACAAAGCCCAGGATCGTGATCAGCAAGGTGGTGACGCCCAGGTTGGACGCGGCCACAGCGGTGGGCAGCACGCCTTCGATGATCCAGGGCTGGCGGCCAAACTCGGCGACGAACCAGCCGCACTCGATCGCAACCCAGGGCAGCGGAATGGACCATACCGCCACCCACAGCAGCCAGCGGCGGTTTTCCAGCTGGTGGCGCGAGGCGAGGTAGAAGAATGCAGCCGTCAGCACGATGAAGAACATGCCCAGCGCGACCATGATGCGGAAGGTCCAGAACAGCGGAGCCACCTGCGGAACCGTGTCCCAGGCCGCCTTGGCGATCTGTGCGTCGCTGGCCTGGCGCGGGTCATCGACATAGCGCTTGAGCAGCAAGGCATAGCCCAGCGACTTGCCATTGGCCTCGAACTGTTCCTTGAGCTCGGGCGAGATCGTGGTCGTCGAGCCGGCATCGCGGATTTTCTCCAGCGCGTCATAGGCCTTGATACCGTCGCGGATCAGCACCTCGGCGTGCTTGACCAGGTCGTTGATGCCCTGCAGCTCGGTATCGAGCGAGCGCGTGCCGATCAAGCCCATCGCCCATGGGATATGGATCGCGTAATGGGTTTCGCGCGCTTCCTGGTCAGGAAAGCCAATGGCGGTGAAGGCGGCCGGTGCAGGCTCGGTCTCCCACATCGCTTCAATGGCAGCGAGCTTCATCTTCTGGTGCTCGCCCGACAGGTAGCCGGACTCATCACCCAGCACCACGACTGACAGTGAGCCGGCCAGGCCAAAGGCGGCGGCCACCGTCATCGAGCGCTTGGCCAGCGCCACATGGCGGCCCTTGAGCAGGTACCAGGCCGACACGCCCAGCACAAAGATGGCTGCGCAGACATAACCGGCAGAGACGGTGTGCACAAACTTGGCCTGCGCCACCGGGTTGGTGAGCACGGCGGCGAAGTCATTGACTTCCATGCGCATGGTCTGCGGGTTGAAGACCGCGCCCACCGGGTTCTGCATCCAGCCATTGGCGATCAGAATCCACAGCGCCGACAGATTGGTGCCCAGGGCCGTGAGCCAGGTGACGATCAAGTGCTTGACCGGCGAGAGCTTGTCCCAGCCAAAGAAGAACAGACCGACAAAGGTCGCCTCCAGGAAGAAGGCCATCAGCCCTTCGATGGCCAGCGGGGCGCCAAAGATGTCGCCCACATAGTGGCTGTAGTAGCTCCAGTTCATGCCGAACTGGAACTCCATCACCAGACCGGTCGCCACGCCGATGGCGAAGTTGATGCCAAAGAGCACGCCCCAGAACTTGGTCATCTGGCGCCAGATGACACGCCGCGTCATCACATAGACCGTCTCCATGATGGCGATCAGCATGGACAGCCCCAGGGTCAGGGGAACGAAGAGAAAGTGGTACAGGGCTGTGAGTGCAAACTGCAATCTTGATAGCCCGACGATGTCGAGATCCATGAACTGGTCCTTCCGTGTTGTAAGTGCTCGATCTGGTAGAAAAACTACGTGGGTTCCAAACTGACAAATACCTGTGTTGCGTGAACCGGGCTAGCCAGGCCGCAATCGCTGCAACAGCGCTTCAAACTCCGCCGTGCCCTTGCGCGCTTGTGCCATGCTTTCTTGCAAGGGGGCGATCCAGACAATGCGGTCGGCGTGGCGTGCCTCGCGCTGCAAATGGCTGGCCATCACGATGGCGCCCTGGCCGCTGGCGGCCCGCTTTGCATGCCATTGCGCAATCGCGTGCATCACCTGGGCGGCGGTCTGGCGGTCCAGGCCTTCGGTGGGTTCGTCCAGCAAGCCCAAGGGCGCTGGGTGCAGCAGCAGGCGGGCCAGCGCCAGGCGGCGCGATTCGCCCCCCGACAGGCCCGCGCCCTGGCTGCCCAGGGGCGTGTTCAGTTGCCCCAGCAGGGCGCCGATGACATCGGCCAGGCCTGCCGTTTGCAGTGCGGCCCACAGCTCGGCATCGCTGGCGTCAGGCCGGCCCAGGCGCAGGTTGGCGGCCACGCTGGCCTGGAACAGCTCCGTGCGCTGGGGCAGGCTGGCGCATGGCTTGCGCAGCACCTGGCCGGCACTGGGTGCCAGGTCGCCGGCGATCAGCGCCATCAAACTGGATTTGCCCGCGCCGCTGGGCCCTGCCAGCACCAGCCATTCGCCATCGGCCACTTGCAGATCGATCTGCTGCAGCAAGGCGCGGGCGCTGCCCGGGTGTTGAAGGCCCACGGCCTGCATGTCGACGGCCAGACCGGCTGCCGGTGCGCGGTCGTCTGTGGCGGCGGTGTGGGCCGGCGTATCGAGCAGCGGGGCAATGCGGCGGGCAGCGAGCAAGGTGCGGCCCGCTTCCATCGCACCACGGCGGATGTGGACGAGCGGCTCCAACGCCGCGAGCAGCAGCAAGGTGGCCAGCGCGGCAATGGGCGCGCCAATCTCGCCCTTCTGCGCAAGCCAGGCCGCGCAAAGCAGCGCAGCAGCGGTGGCGCAGTGGCCCAGCATCGCCATGGCAACGGCCACCTGCGATTCCAGCCGGTTGAGGCGGATATCGGCAGCCCACTGCTGGCGCTCTGCCGCAGCAATGCGGGCCATCTGGCGCTGCAGGCTGCCAGCCATCACCAGCTCGGTCTGCGCGCCCACCGCATCAATCACCTGGGCCCGCAGTTGCTCGCCGGCAAAACTGCGGCGCAGCGCGGTCATAAAGCCCTGGCGCACACACCAGGCCACGCAGGCCAGGCCACCGGCCAGCACCATGGCGCCCACCAGCAGGCCGCTTTGCCAGTTCAAGAAGATCGTTAAAGCCAATGCAGTCACGCAGGCGCTGATGAGCAGCGATACGGCGGGGGTGAGCAGGCGCAGGTAGACGGCATCCAGCGCATCGATGTCGGCGGTGAGGCGGTGCAGCAGGCGGGCAGGGCGCTGGCGCAGAGCCAATGCGGTATCTGCGGCGGCCAAGCGCGAGAACAGCTGCACCCGCAGGGCGGCCAGCACGCGCAACGTTGCATCGTGGGTGACGACCCGGTCGCTGTAGCGCGCGCCGGTGCGCAGCATCGAGAAAAAGCGCACGCCCGCGCCGGGCGCAAACACATCAAACACCACGGCCGTGGCGGTAGAAAGACCCGCCACATAGGCCGCGGTGAGGAACCAGCCCGACAAGCCCAGCAGCGCCATGCCGGCGCACACGGTGATCGCAGCGAGCAGACTGCCCAGCAGCATGCGCCGGCGGTAGGGCGATTGCGCAAACAGCTGGACGATGGGGCGCAGCGCGTTCCAGGCCTTCATGCGATGCTCCTCATGGCGGCGGGCAGGCCAGCGGCAATGGGCGGCTGGCTGCCATCGAGCGACAGCACCCGGTCCATGCAGGCGGCCAGAAGCGGATCATGGGTGGCCACCACCAAGGTCGCGCCGCGCGCTGCCAAGGCCAGCAGGCCCTGGCGCACAAACTGGGCGGTCTCGGCATCCAGATGGGCCGTGGGCTCATCGGCCAGCACCAGGCGGCAGCCAGGCGTGGCGGCTGCGCGTGCCAGGGTCAGGCGCAAGGCCTCGCCACCCGACAGGCCCAGGCCCCCGTCGCCCACCACGGCATTGCCGCGCAAGGCCAACACGGGGCCCAGGGCCGCGCTCTGCACCGCTTGCTGCAGTGCGGCCTCGTCGATATCTCGGCCCAGGCGAATGTTGTCCACCAGGCTGGCGGCCAGCACATGGGGCTTTTGCGCCACCCAGGCCATGCCGCTGCGCAGGCTGGCGGCGTGGGCTGCATCCATGGCTTGGCCATCGATGAGGATGCTGCCAGCGCTGGGCGCTGCCAGGCCCGCGATCAGCGCCATCACCGTGGATTTGCCGCTGCCGCTTTCGCCCCACAGCGCAACGCGGTCGCCAGCGGCAATCTCTGCGCTGAAAGCCTTGACCACCAAGGGGCTGTCGGCACTGTATTGAAAGCTGAGGTCTCGGATCGTCAGCGCGGCAGCCGCTGCGGTGTTGGCGCTGGCCGCGCGGTCCTGGTCGCTATCGCCACCACCCACCAGCTGCGGGCCAGACTGCTGCAGCGCTTGCAGTGCCTGCTCGGCCGCCACACCTGCGGCCTTGTCATGCCACACGGCCGATAGCTCGCGCAGCGGCTCAAAAAATGCCGGGGCCAGCAGCAGCACAAACATGGCCTGGGCCAGCCCTAAGGTGCCGCCCCAGCTGCCAAACGGGATCTGGCCCAGCAGATGGAACCCGACATACACAGCGACCAGGGCCACGCCCAGCGCGGAGAAAAGCTCCAGCACTGCAGAGGACAGAAACGCAATCTTGAGCACGGCCATGGTGTTGGCGCGCAGCTGCTCTGCCGCACCGGCCAGCTGTTGCGCAACTTGCCCGACCGCACCCAGACCGCGAATACTGGCCAGGCCCTGCAGGCGATCGAGCAAAAACTGGTTCAGGTTGCCGACATCCTGCAAATGTTTTTTGCTGGCCGCCTCGGCCCGCCAGCCCACCAGCGCCATAAAGATGGGGATCAAGGGCGCGGCCACCAGCAGCACCAGGCCCGCCACCCAGGACAGGCTGAACACACAGACGAGGATGACCAGCGGCACCACCATGACCTTGGTGCGCGCTGTCGTGTAGCGAGCCCAGTAGGGCGTGATGTGGTCGGCCTGCTCGTTGAGCACACTGGCCGCCAGCCCGGCCGATGGGCGATGCGGGTGCAGGGGCGAGTGCAGCGCCAATGCCTGCAAGGCCTGCAGCCGCAGCTGCTGCGTGTGGGCGCGCGCTGCGGCAAAAGCGCGGCGCAGGCCATAGCCATCGACCAGGGCCCGCAGCAAGCCCAAGGCCAGGAACAGGACGCAAGCCTTGGCCAATGTCGACCAAGCCGCTTGCTGGTGGATCGCCTCAATCCCCCAGGCTATCACTGCCGCCTGCGGCAACCACAGCAAGGCTGCCAGCACCTGCCACCACGCGCCCTTCGCAGAGGGGCGCGTTGCCACAGCAGGGCTGCTGGCGGAGGAGGTGGCGCGGGTGGATGGCATGGGGTAAGTTTTTAGTTTTCAGAAATTCTTGAAACTATTGTATATCCAAGATACTCATTAATTCAATTTATCGAATACCTGATAGGAACTACGTTGATTGAAGCCGCTGGACTTGACGGGCCGTGCTCAGGCGTCAATTGCTATGAAATTAGGAGCATTCAACGCCCTGAAAACATAGTGAATGCGGAAATTGCCGTAAACCCCAGAGCCTTCAGTTCTGGCTGCTGCCTGGCGTTTTGAGCCCGCTTTGCCAAACGCTTGAGCCGATTGTGTTGCCTAGAGTGTGAACAGAGCTTGCTGTAAGTCAAGAACAGCGCGGGTTCTCCCTAGGGGGTGGGCTGGGGGAGATTGGGCGTTGTGTGGGGGCGACTGGAATCGTAGCCAACTCGCAAAACCAGGGAGACAAGTCTGGGTGCGCGCAGAGCGAAGTCTGTCCGCTCAGGATTGAGTGGCGATGGCTCCAGATGACAGTGACCGTTGCTTTCGGAAACCAAGTGGGAGAAGTATCCCAAGCTTTGAGAGTTGCTAGTTCTAGAAAAGCAGGCGGCTTTGTATGGCAGAGCAAGTTGAAGCCAAGTAGCTCAATGACGTGCGTCTAGCCGACGTACCAAGCGCAATTTCAAGGTTCTCTCGCCGCGAGATTGGATACAGATAGGTGCTCGTCTCTTTAGCAGATCTCCGACGCTGTCCAAATTCTTGCAATTTTTTGTCAAACAGATTATTTGGATAGAAATATTTAGCAGACTAATGATTATCTCGAATTGTCGGAATTTATGAATGAATTAGACTTTTAGAGTTTGCTGGCTTTGGTGTAGATTTGCTCGATGCCAAGGTTTGCAAAAAATCTCAGCTGCTTAATTTTGAGAGGATAAGAAATTGGTGTATTTTAAAATTCCAGGTCCACTCGGCGTGCGTGAGCATAGTAATAACCACGATGGGTCGTTCAGCAATAAATTCTTCCACAATGGCGTTCATCAATCTCCTAGTCAGGGCTCTGATGGTGCAGTGGCGGACCTATATTTTCCGACGCCGTTAGCTCACAAGATAGCAAATTCTGATATTTCTGCTGGATTAATGTGTGAACAGCTGAGTGAAGCAGAATTTTCAGTGCTGGTGATGGCTCTTTGCCAAGATGCAATTGCCTTGGCGGAGCAAAGGCAGGCAGAACTTCAACACTGGGATGCTGCGGCAAAAAAGCGTACATGGATTTGGTTTAATTCTTCAAGCGATGAGCTCAGAGATTTTTTGCTAAAGGGTATTGCTGCAACCATTGTGAGCTTACGAGCGCTAAGGGCGAAAGATTTCGTTCAGTATTCCGAGGAGAATATAAATCTAGGTTCGTGCCGCGGGTCGGTAGTTGATCCTGAGGCCGCAGCATCGGTTTGCCCAGTGGATATCACTAACAAGAGAATTATGATCGCGCCAAAATTTTGTGGTCTGAGCAGAGATAAAAGAAACCCATATAATGGAGAGATCGGAGATGGAGATAGTCAGCTGTTGACTCTCGTGCATGAAGTCACCCATTTCAAAGACGTGTTTGGTTCCAATGATAATTTTTATAGTACCTTTAGATCTATTAAGTATGTAGAGGATCCTGGTATCCGTTTTAATGCGGATAGCCTTGCTGCTTATATTATTGGCACTAACCCAAGAAAGGAGCGCTATTGATGCTAAATCCATGCAGTTGGCCCAAAAGAGCTGCCGTTTCACTGCTGCTCCTGTTTGGAGTATCATCAGTTTCTGCTTGCTCACTGATTGGGTTGCAGCATGAGGTGAAATTTCATGCGAATGATTCAAGCCTTGGTAAAAGTGAGGCAGTTGCGCTTGCTAGATGGTTTGTCCATCAAAGAGATATAAGGCCCAATGATGAAGTTGACATTGTGTCCATGTATCCAGCGGGAGATAAAATGTCGGAGCAACTCTCTCAGGGAAGAATGCAAAATATTGCGAAAATCATAGCTACCTTGAATACCGATGAGATTAAGGTAGTTTTGAATTCAGGGGAGGGGCAGCAGGATGCAACAGGACCCTTAGGTTATGTGTATAACGAAGTACTTGTGGTAATGGCACCTTCCTGCTCAAGGACTGGCACCTGTTGCGGTATCACTGTGAAGTAACGGACGCATGCGGCAATCCAGATTCATCTGGTTGCCGCTCTGCATCATTCAGCCTGAATCACGGCGTCAGTTCCTGCCCCCTGCTGCTCCAGCTTCTGCAACACCCAATGAATATGGCTACGCAGCGCATACAACTCATCGGCATACGACAGCGGCACAGTAATTTTCTCGACCTTGCGGCTCAGTTCCAGCAATTCGGCCTGGATGCTCGCGCGGTCGGGGTTGGGTTGCTCCATCTCGTGCTCGATGGCACGCAGCTGGCCGTACCACTTGAAGACGCGGGAGCGCACGCGGAACTGGTAGAGGGGGGGCACGACCCGTGACAGCGGCAGCATGAAGGCCAGCAAAACACCCAGCACCAGCCACATGCGCTCGACCAGGTTGGCGAGCCAGAAGGGCAGGTAGCGCTGCAGCAGGGGGGCGGGTTCGTTGATGGCGCGCACGCCTTCGGGGGCGACGGCCAGTTCGCTGCTGCGGGTGTTGGGAAAGTCGCGTGCGCGGTTGAACCAACCCGCCTGGCTGTGGATGCCTTGCGAGGCCTGGGCGAACAGCTGCTTGATGGCGGGGTGGGTGTCATCGCGGGCCAGCAGCGAGGTGGTGGAGGCCAGCAGGTGCACGTTTTGCGGCGGCACATTGGCGGCAAGGTCGACAATGCCGCGCGGTAGGGTGACGGGGCTGAGGAACCTGAACTTGCGGCCATAGGCCTCGTTTTGCGGAAAATCCATCAGCTGCACGCCGGGGGTCTTCAGCAGCATCTGCACCATGGGCGATTCCGGCGCGGAGACCAGCACCATCGCATCGATCTTGCCATCCAGAAACGCGACGGTCGCAGGCGTCTCAGCCAGGTGCGACACACGCAGCTGGGCCAGATTCAGGCGGTTGGCCTCCAGCAACTGGTTGAACAGATTGGGCACGCCGCTGCCGGCAGTGCCGACATTGATGCGCCAACCGGCGAGCTGGGTGAGGCTGTTGAGGTGGGGGCGCTTGGTCAGGCGCTGGGCCGAGTCCGTGCGGTAGAACAGCCAGACGGGCTCGACAAACAGCGCGCCCAGCGAGGTGAGGCTGTCGAGGTCGTCCTCGGTCAGCTCGGCGGTGCCGCCTTGCACAAAGGCCAGATCGACCTTGCCCTCGCGCAGCAGCTGCAGGTTGTCGAAGGAGCCTTCGCTGCCGACGAGGTCGACGCGGATCTTGTTCCTGGCCAGGGGGGTGCGGTACTGCTCGCCAAAGCTGGCGTAGGCGCTTTGGGCCGGGCCGGTGGCCAGCTTGACCTGCGAGGGCGGGTTGGGCTTGAGCCACCCGTAAGCCCCCACGATCAAGGCCACGGCCAGGATGACCAGCGGCCCGCCGGAGACCAGCGCATCGCGGATATTGAGCACCAGGGTGATCAGGGTTTGGCGCAGCCCGTAGGCTTTTTGGCGCATCGACGTGGATCGGTCACCCATGGTGTGTGGCGGGCTGCCTGCGCAGCGCAGTTGGAATGGCGCCTACTGTAAATCAGCGGCGCAGGGCAGGTGCAAGGCCTTGTGGTTTTCTGCGGCATCGATTTGTAAACGATTGGCATGCATCACCGCCTGCAAGGTGGCCTGGGCGACCGCTTCGGCGGCCATCGTGGCCAGCACCATCATCCCCAGGCTGCGCCCGGCGGCGCCAGTACCCAGGCAGAACAAGGTGTCGCCGTCGGACATGGTGTGCACCGGGTTGATGGCGCGCGCCAGGCCATCGTGGCCCACGGTGGCCAGGCGGCTGGCCTGCGCCTTGGTGATGACGGCATCGGTGGCGATCACGCCGATGGTGGTGTTGGTGCCCGCCAGCAGGGGCTGGGGCGGCTCGCCGCGCAGCAGCGCGCGGCGCGTGTCGATGAGGCCCAGACCATCGCGGGTGCGCGCGCCGGCCACCACCTGGGCGGTATCTGGGTGCAGCACATCGCCCAGTGCATTGCAGGCAATGATGGCGCCCACGGTGACGCCATCGACAGTGACGGAGGCCGTTCCGATGCCGCCTTTCATCGCCCGCTGGATACCAAAGATCTTGCCTACGGCTGCCCCGGCACCCGCGCCCACATTGCCTTGCGCGGGCATGGCGCTGCTGGCGGCCTGGCAGGCGGCATAGCCGGCCTGGGCATCAGGGCGGATGCGCATATCGCCCACCAGCACGTCAAACAGCACGGCCGCAGGCACCAGCGGAATGCGGCCCACGGAGATATCGAGGCCTACGCCTTGCTCTTCCAGCCAGCGCATGGCGCCGCTGGCCGCGTCCAGGCCCCAGGCGCTGCCGCCCGCCAGCATGATGGCGTGCACGCGCTCGACCAGGTTGGTGGGGTGGAGCAGGTCGGTTTCGCGCGTGCCGGGTGCGGCGCCGCGCACATCAACGCCGCCCACCGCGCCTGCCTTGGCCAGGATGGCCGTGCAGCCGGTGGGGCGTCGTGTGTCGGTGAAATGGCCCACTTCGATGCCTTGCACCAAGGTGATGGAGCCAGCCGGAGCCATGGGGAGGGGGATAGATGACATGGACCGATTGTGGGCCAACTGGGCTGGTTGCTGTGCAGGCAAAAGCAGCGGGCTGTCAAACAGGTGTCTGACAGCCCGAAGAGAGGGTGCGATGGAGGTGCGAGTGCCTGCCGGTCAGGGGCGGATGACGATCTGCGGGCTGATGACAATCGCATCGGGGGTGCGGGGCGCCACCAGCACCGGGGCGGCGTAGGAGGGCTGCGGGGCGTAGTAGGCGGCTGGGCGGTCATGGCAGCGGCGCTTTTCCTTGTATTCGCCATTGCGCTTCCACTTGCGCTCCACCTTGCAGTTGCCGTCCCAGAACTGCTCCTTGTGTTCCTTGCGGTGGTGGTGGCGGTGGCCGCCACCGTGGGCCCAGCTGGCATCGGCCAGGCAGGACAGTGCCAGCGCAGTGAGCAAAGGGGTCAACAAACGGTTCATGGCAGGGGGGTGGAGTTGTGGTGGATGCTGGCAGCTTAGCGGAAAATTCTGTATCAAAAGATGAGCAATGGTTGCTTTGTACATCAGCTCTAGTGGCTGTTTTGATGGTGTAAATCTATGGCGATGGCAGCTACGATTTTTCCATCTGTAAGCACCCGTTGCCGCGCTGGCGCCGGGTGCTGCGCGTCATCAGGCGTTGACGGTGGTTTGCTGCTGCTCTCCCAAGCCTTCAATACCCAGGCGCATCGTCTGGCCAGCTTTCAGGTAGACAGGGTTTGGCTTGATGCCCAGGCCCACGCCGGGAGGCGTGCCGGTCGAGATGATGTCGCCCGGCTGCAGGCTCATGCACTGGCTGACGTAGGCGACGATCTGCGCGACGCTGAAGATCATCGTCTTGGTGTTGCCGTTCTGAAAACGCTTGCCATCCACATCCAACCACATCGACAGGTTTTGCGGGTCCGGCACTTCATCGCGCGTCACCAGCCAGGGGCCGATGGGGCCAAAGGTGTCAAAGCCCTTGCCCTTGTCCCAGGTGCCGCCGCGCTCGATCTGCCATTCGCGCTCGGACACATCGTTGACCACGCAGTAGCCGGCCACATGCTCCAGTGCCTGCGCTTCGGTGATGTACTTGGCGGCCTTGCCGATGACCACGCCCAGCTCGACTTCCCAGTCGGTCTTGCTGGATCCACGGGGGATTTCGACAGCATCGTTGGGGCCGCAGATGGCACTGGTCCATTTGTTGAAGATCACGGGTTCGGTCGGGATGGCGGCTCCCGATTCAGCGGCATGGTCGGCGTAGTTGAGGCCGATGCAGATGAACTTGCCCACCCTTGCCACGCAAGGGCCGACGCGCGGCTGGCCAGGCACTGCTGGCAGCGTGGCCGGGTCGATCGCGCGCAGGCGGGCCAGCGCGGCATCGCCCAGGTGCTGGCCTTCGATATCGCTGAGCACCCCCGATAGGTCGCGCAAGGTGTTGCTGCTGTCGAGCAGGCCGGGCTTTTCCTGGCCCACCGGGCCGTAACGCAGTAGTTTCATGTCATCTCCAATGGATCAAATTGCATGCAGGCGCCAGTCTAGGTGCCTGCAGCTAGGGATGCTGTCGCGCAGCGGTAAAAGTGGGGGCTGGCGGGTTTTAGTTGGACCAGCCGCCATCAATCACATGGGCCTGGCCGGTGGTAAAGGCTGCCTCGTCCGAGGCCAGATAGGCCACCAGCGCAGCAATTTCCTCGGGCTTGCCGACGCGGCCCATGGGCTGGCGGGCCACAAAGGCGGCGCGCACCGCGTCAACCGACAGGCCATCGTGCGCTGCCTGGGTGGCGATGCGCTGGCCGAGCGATGGCGAATCGACGGTGCCCGGGCAGATGGCATTGCAGCGCACGCCCCGGGTGCAGTAATCGGCAGCGATGGACTTCGTCATGCCGATGACGGCTGCCTTCGACGCACTGTAGGCAAAGCGGTTGGGCACGCCCTTGATGCTGGAGGCGGCCGAGGACATATTGATGATGCTGCCCCGGCCGCGCTGCAGCATGCCCGGCAAAAAGGCGCGGATGCTGCGGTACATGGCTTTGACATTCAGGTCAAAGGCAAAGTCCCAGTCCTCTTCGCTGCATTCGAGCACGCTGCCGGCATGCACAAAGCCTGCGCAGTTAAAGAGGATGTCTATGGGGCCGAGCACTTCGGCCAGTGTCTGGATCTGGGCGCTGTCGCGCACATCGAGCTGGCGCGCATCGAGGCCCGAGCCTGCCAGCGGGCCGATATGCAAGTCGGTGGCAATTACGCGCGCACCTTCGGCTGCCAGGCGCTCGGCGCTGGCGCGGCCAATGCCTTGCGCCGCTGCGGTCACCAGGGCCACCTTGCCTGCCAGGCGGCCGGTGGAGACGGAAGAATGGGTCATGGAGTCAGTCCTGTGAAAGATGCCTGGGCGCGCTATGGACTAGCGCGCCAGGCGAGGGGGTAAAGCTGAGTACGCTTAGAAGTGCCCGTCCTGCGCCAGCTTGGGCGGGCTGCCAGCGGCGCTGGTTGGCGGGGTGGGTGCTGCCACCGATGCCTGCGGGCGGCGTCCATACTTGCGCGCCCACATGGCCGTGAGGATCGGCACCAGAATGGCGGTCAGCAGGCAGGCGGTGGCGGTGATGGCGGTGGCCGAATCGGCCATGGACTTGAGCTCGGGCACCATGGTGCCGATGATTTGCGGATTGGCAACAGCTGCACCAGCGGTGGACGAGGCGGCCAGCCCCGCAGTGCCATTGCCGCCGCCAATGTACTTATCCGCCAGGATCAGCGGGATGCCGGTGACGATGATGACGGCCACGCCGACAAACACACCGGTAAAGCCGCTCTTGGCGATGACACCCAGGTCAATCGAGCAGCCCAGCGCAAAGCCGAAGAACGGAATCAGCGGATGCACGCAGCGGCCAAAGAACTCGCGCAGGTTCGCATCCAGGTTGCCCAGCGCAAAGCCGATCAAAAACGGCAGCACCGCGCCGGCAAACAAGCGTGGCTCAAAAACCGCGACGCCGGTGGCGCCCAGAATCAGCATGCTGACCAGTGGGCCCGACTCGATGGAGGTCAGCACAAAGGCGCCGGCCTCCTCTTGCGTGCCGTATTGCTGCATCAGCGCGGCATACAGCCCCCCATTGGTCATGTCCATCGCGGTGACCAGCGCGAGCACCGAGAGGCCGGTGAACAGCCCCGTCTGGATGCCGCCGGCCGGTAAAAAGCGCGTGGCCACCATCGCCACCACCCAGGCGACCAGGATCTTGGTGAGCACCAAGGTGCCGGATTTTTTCAGCACCACGCCGGTGGCCTTGAGGTTGATCGTCGCCCCCATGCAAAAGAACCAGACCGCGAGGATCGGCACGGTGCCGGTCATCAGCCCGTTGGTGAACGAGCCAAAGTACTTGCCGGCATCTGCTGCAAAGGTGTGCACGCAGGCGCCCAGCAGCAGGGGAATCAGCATGAGCCCGCCGGGCACACGCTCAATGGTTTTCTGGATTTCCATGTCTCGCTCCTCACACTTTGGTGGTGAATTTGTTATCGCTTGTAGAGGTGTTGTCCGATGACTATCGTGGCAACCGGGACAGTGTTCCATAAATTAAAATTCAAAAAATAGCTGGTAAACCCTTTGTCTTTTGCCATTCATAAAAATTTACGGAACAGTATTCTGAAAAACAAAGAATGTGTTCCAATGGTTGCCATATCTCCCGGTCAGCCCGCGTTTTGGCGGGCCGCTTTTGTATCCATTGCATTCACCAGCCATGTCCGATTCATCCCTTGCCCCCGCGCCTGTCGCTGCCCCCGCCAGCCCCCGCCACCCTTTTGATCTGCAGGGGCGGGTAGCGCTGGTGACTGGCTGCAATACCGGCATCGGTGCGGGCATTGCGGTGGCGCTGGCGCAGGCGGGGGCCGATATCGTGGCGCTCAACCGCAGTGAGGCCCGCCAGACGGCAGCGCAGGTGCAGGCGCTGGGCCGGCGTTTTATCGCGGTGCAGGCCGATCTGTCTGACACGGCGGCCATAGACGATGCGCTGGCCCAGGTGCTGGCGGCCTGCGGGCAGGTCGATATCCTGGTGAACAATGCCGGCATCATTCGCCGTGCGGATGCGCTGGACTTTACGGAAGAGGACTGGGATGCGGTGATGAACACCAACCTCAAAAGCCTGTTCTTTCTGTCGCAGGCTGTGGCGCGCCATATGCTGGACTGTGCCGCACGGCAAGGCGCGCAGTGGCAGGGCGGCAAGATCATCCACATTGCATCGCTGCTGTCGTTCCAGGGCGGGGTGCGTGTGCCGTCATACACAGCAGCCAAGAGCGGTGTGCTGGGTTTGACCCGGCTGATGGCCAATGAATGGGCCGGCAAGGGCATCCATGTGAATGCGATCGCGCCCGGCTATATCGAGACCAACAACACCGAGGCGCTGCGCCAGGATGCAGGCCGCGCCGGTGAGATCCTGCAGCGCATCCCCGCCGGGCGCTGGGGGCAGCCGGCAGACCTGGGTGGCGCGGCGGTTTTTCTGGCCTCCAGCGCGGCCGACTATGTGCATGGCCATACCTTGGCCGTCGATGGCGGCTGGCTGGCCCGATAATCGAGGCCATCCACCACAGCCCAACACAGAAGGACGGACCGATGAGCGAGAGCCCCGCAGCCCTGGACAAGACCGACACCGTCGCCGCGGTGGAGAAAGCCTTTGCCATTCTGGAATGCCTGGGCAACCAGCGCGATGTCAGCGTGACCGCGCTGGCCCAGCAGCTGGCGCTGTCCAAGTCCTCCGTGCACCGGCTGCTGCAAACCTTGAAGGCGCTGGGCTATGTGGCGCAGGATGGCGAGTCCGAGCTGTACCGCGCCACCTTGCGGCTGTTTGAGCTGGGCGGCAAGGCGCTGGAGAACACCGACCTGGTGCGCGAGGCCGATGAGGAGATGCGCCGCCTGGGGGCGCTGACCCGCGAGACCATCCACCTGGGCGCGCTCGATGAGGACGCGATCATCTACATCCACAAGATCGAATCGGATTTTGGGCTGCGCATGCAGTCGCGCATTGGCCGGCGCAAGCCCTTGCACAGCACTGCCATTGGCAAGGTGCTGCTGGCCTTCATGCCGGCCGAGCAGGCGCGGGCGCTGCTGTCGTCGCAGCCGCTCAAGCTGTTCACGCCCCGCACCTTGAGCTCCGTCGATGCCGTGATGGACATCCTGCCCCGCGTGCGTGCGCAGGAGGTGGCCGAGGACGACGAGGAGGCCGAGCCCGGCCTGCGCTGCATTGCGGTGCCGGTGTTTGACCGCTTTGGCCATGTGATTGCTGCGCTGTCGGTGTCTTTCCCGGTCATGCGCTGCGGCGCAGATACGCCGCATTACTACCGCACACTGCTGAAAACGGCCAGTGCGGCGATCTCGCAAAAGATGGGCTGGCATGCGCCGGCTGTGGCTAAAGATGCAGAAGGCGAGCCGATCAGCACAGGCGACGCGCCGCTTTAACGCGGCTCGCGCTGCCTGGGTTCAGCCGGGCACCAAGCGGGTATCAAGCTGGCATCAGGCAGATGCCAGCACAAAATCGCCAGGCGCGTAGCGCGCGCTGGTATCCATGCGCACCTGGCGCAGCGCAGCCGTTTGCTGGTGCGCATCGTACAGCCCTTCGGCGGCATAGTTGATCAGCAGGCTGCGGCGGTGCGCGCCGCTGGGGTTGAGGCTGGCGGCATGCAGCAAGTCGACATCAAACACCAGAATATCGCCGGCCTGGCCGGCGATCTGAATCGCCTGCGATTCGTCATGCTCGCTGCGCGCAGCTTCTTCTGCGTTGGGGCGGTGGCTGGCCGGGATCAAGCGGGTGGCGCCATTGTCCGGCCCAAAGTCATCCAAAAAGGCCAGCGCGCCCACAGTGTCGCCCGGCCGTTGGTTGGACAAGTCACGGTGCAGGCGCTGGTAGCCGCCACCGCCAATCGGCTCACGCCCTTCAACCTGCGACAGAAAAAAGCGCTCGCCAATCAGCACGCCCGCTGCGGCCAGCAGCTGCGGCAGCTGGCACACGGCCAATATCTGGGCATGGTCATCGACCAGCGCATGGCGCCAGTCCCAGCCCCGGGGTACCGGCCAGTGGCTGGTGATGCCCGCATCAAACACCTCGCGCAAACCCGGCAACCAGGCGACCGGGATGGCCTGGCGCAGCAGCACATAGCCGTCGTGCTGGAGCTGTTCGCATGCGTCCATGGTCTGCCTTTCAAGCTGCGCGGTCGGGTGGGGAAGGGGCAGCAGGCAGTATAGCCAGTGGAGCCGGGGTGTGGCCTGGGGTGCCGGGCGCGCGCAGTGGCAGGGATGCGGCCATGCAGTCGATAAACACCCGCAGCTTCGGTGCCAGCTGTTTGCTCGATGACCAGAGCAGCCGAAAGCTGCCTTCATGGACCACCTGTGCGTCCAGCACAGTCACCAGCTGGCCGCGTGCGATGGCAGCGCGCACCATAAAGTCCGGCAGGCAGGTAATGCCCAGGCCCGCAATGGCCGCTTCCATCAGCGCCGATGTGGTGGTGCAGACCATGGACGTGGGCAAGCTCCAGGCGGCAGCGCCGGCGTCGGCGCGCGGCGGCCAGGGCTCCAACTTGCCGCTGCTGGGAAAGCGGTGCTGCAGGCAGGCATGGGTGGCCAGGTCGGCCGGCTGCTGGGGCGTGCCACGCGCTGCGAGATAGCTGGGGGCGGCCACCAGCTGCAGCGCAAAGCTGCCCAGCACCCGCGACACCAGCCGCGAATCGGCGGGCTCTCCAGTGCGCATCACCACATCAAAACCTTCCTCGATCACATCGACCAGCCGGTCGCTGAAATCCAGATCCAAGGTAATGGCCGGGTAGCGCTGCATAAAAGCCGTGAGCGCAGGCATGACCAGCGCATCGACCTGCGGCAGGCTCACCCGCAGGCGCCCGCGCGGGGACTGCCAGGTCTCGGACAGCTCCAGCTCTGCGGCCTCGACCTCGCACAGAATGCGGCGACAGCGCTCCAGGAACAGCGCGCCTTCGGCTGTCAACGTCATGCTGCGGGTGCTGCGGTGGAACAGGCGAACGCCCAGGCGCGTCTCCAGCCGGCAAATGCTTTTGCCCACGGCCGATGCAGAAACGCCCAGAGCGCGCCCGGCTGCCGAATAGCTGCGTGCATCGGCCGCTTGCACAAAGACGGCGATACCACTCAATGCGTCCATGGTGGATGTTGCTCCTGTCGCTGGTTGATTGCGGACAATTTGTCCGATATGTTTTGAATCTCGGCATTATTGTCTTGCACAGGCAATCCTTGCACCATGGCGGCTCATTGTTTTTCACCCGCCCCAGGCCTGCCAGCCCGCTGGCCAGCGCGGGCTTGTACAGGACTTTCCGGTTGTGCCATGGCAGATTCTTCTTCGCTTTCCTCTCATCCATCCCCCCATCTTGAACCCAGCTGCCCACCCCAGCGCGGCGGCCTGCCGCTCGCATCGCTGCTGGCACTGGCGCTGGCGGGCTTTGTCACCATCCTGACGGAGGCCTTGCCCGCCGGTTTGCTGCCGCAGATCAGTGCCGGGCTTGGGGTGTCGCAGGCGATGGCCGGGCAGCTGGTCAGCCTGTATGCGATCGGCTCCTTGGTGGCGGCGATACCGCTGACGGCGGCCACCCAGCGCATGCGCCGCAAGCCTTTGCTGCTGGCGGCCTTGGCAGGATTTGTGCTGGCCAACAGCATCACCACGGTGTCGGGCAGCTACGCGCTCACCTTGCTGGCCCGCTTTGTTGCCGGGGTGGCGGCAGGTCTGCTCTGGGCCTTGCTGGCCGGTTATGCCACGCGCATGGTGCCGCCACACCAAAGCGGGCGCGCCATTGCGATGGCGATGCTGGGCGCGCCGCTGGCGCTGTCGCTCGGACTGCCACTGGGCACCTGGATGGGGCAGCACCTGGGCTGGCGCCTGTGCTTTGGCAGCATGAGTGTGCTGGCGCTGCTGCTGATGGCCTGGGTGCAGCTGCGCCTGCCCGATTTTGCCGGCCAGCCCGCCGGCCAGTCCTTTGGGCTGGGCCAAGTGTTCCGCCTGCCTGGGGTGCGGCCGGTGCTGCTGGTGGTCTTGGCCTATGTGCTGGCGCACAACCTGCTCTACACCTATATCGCGCCTTTGCTGGCCCCTGCCAACCTGGGCGCACAGATCGACCGGGTGCTGCTGGTGTTTGGGCTGATGTCGGTGATGAGCATCTGGATCACCGGCCTGCTGATTGACCGCCATCTGCGTGCGCTGACGCTGGCGAGCACGGGGCTGTTTCTGCTCGGCGCCGTGTTGCTGGCGCTCGCGATGGAGCAGCCTGCGGCCGTTTATCTGGCCGTGGCCGTCTGGGGCCTGGGCTTTGGTGGGCTGCCGCCGCTGCTGCAAACGGCCTTGGCCAAGAGCGCAGGGCCGGCGGCCGATGTGGCGCAGTCGATGCTGGTGACGTCTTGGAACCTGGCGATTGCCGGGGGCGGCATGGCCGGTGGCGTATTGCTGGCCCAGTGGGGCGTGGCGGCCTTCTCGCCAGCGG
This sequence comes from Comamonas sp. JNW, assembly GCF_003105075.1. Lineage (NCBI taxonomy): Bacteria > Pseudomonadati > Pseudomonadota > Betaproteobacteria > Burkholderiales > Comamonadaceae > Comamonas > Comamonas sp. JNW. The sequence continues at coordinate 121,382 of NZ_QETI01000001.1, read as the reverse complement.
TAGTCCTGCTGATGCTGCTGAGCCTGGCAGTGGTGCTGATGGCCAAGCGCCATGGCTTTGCAACGGCCTAGCCCTGACAGAGCTACGCATGGAAAAAGGCGCTGAGATGTGACCCTCAGCGCCTGGATTTTGGAACCTGAACCGGCTTAGAAGCTGGCCGTCAAGGTTGCAAAGAAACGGCGGCCGGGCAGGTAGAAATTGTTGCCCACATCGCGGTTGCCGCTGGCATGGCGGTCAAACAGGTTCTTCACGCCAGCGTTGATGCGCAGCGCCTGGTTGATGCGGTAGTTGGCAGCCAGGTCGTACAGCACATAGCTGTTCTGGATGCGCTGCTCGCCAAAGTTGGAGTTGTCGGCCAGGCGCTGGGCCAGGCCCATTTGCTTGCCCACCAGCTCGGCGCCCAGGCTCAGGCCCAGGGCAGTATTGACCTGCCAGTCCAGCACCGAGGAGCCGCTCCATTTGGAGACGGTGGTCAGCGCCACACCGGTGGTCTTGTTCTCGGCCTTGAGCATATGGGTCAGGCTGTTGTTCCAGGTGATGGTACGGCTGAGTGGCACGCGCAGATTGGCTTCGAGCCCGCGCGTGATGGCCGCGTCGATGTTCACATACTGGGCCCAGTAGTTGCTGCCGCCCGTCAAGTAGCCAATGCCTTGCGAATCGATCTTGTCCTTGAAATCGGTGTTGAAGAAGGTCAGGCCCGCTTGCCAGCCTTCATGCTCCCAGGCGGCGCCAAACTCCCAGTTCTGCGAGGTCTCGGGCTTGAGGTCGGAGTTGCCCCGGATGCTGCAACCGCCGCCGGTGTAGCCGGCAAAGCCGCAGCCCGCGCCTTGCGACTGGCTCACAAAGTTCTCGTTCGACTGGCGCAGGTTGGGCGCGCGGAAACCTTCGGAGTAGCCGCCACGCAAGGTCCAGGCAGCGCTGGGGTGGTAGACCAGGTAGGCGCGCGGGCTCACGTGAGAGCCATAGTCGTCATGGCGGTCACCGCGCAGGCCCAGTGTCAAGGTCAGGTTGTCGCGCAAAAAGATCTGGTCTTCGACAAACAGCGCCTGCGACTTGGCCTGCTTAAAGCTGAGGCCGACCACGCCCGCCTCATTGGCAACTGAGCCCACCGAGTTCGGGTTGTCCAGCTCCTGGCGCTGCCACTGCCCGCCCACGGTCAGCATCTGGTCAAAGCCCCATTTGAAGGGCATGGTCACCGAGCCGTCGAGGATCAGGTCTTCCGAGACCGAATGCGTGCTGTAGGTCTGGGTGGGAGTGCCGCCGGGCACGGGCACCAACTGGCCGTTTTCAATGCGCGGGGCGGTCGTCTCGTTGCTGTACTTGCTGTGGCTGAGCGAGAGCTTGGAGCTGCCAAAGCTGTACTTGCCCTAGTGGGTCAGGCTGGTGCTTTCGCGCTCCATGTTCGATGGACCACGGGTTGTGGCAGCCGCTGCAAAGCCGCCGGGGTTGCTGGTGGAGGGCGAGGGGCCGCCCAGGGTCTTCCACTCGGCGCGCTGCACATCCAGGCTCAGCTTGTGCTGGTCGTTGATGTCCCAATGCAGGCGTGCACCTAGGGACTGGCGCTTGGCGCCTTCACGCCCGCCGCCCCAGCGGAAGGCCGTGGTGCCGTCTTCCAGGCCACTGTCTGCCTGGCGGTAGGTTTGCTGGTCATTGAGCTGCAGCTTGAAGCCATGGCCCAGCGGGCCGCTGATGTTGAATCCACCGCTGTAGTCATTGCCACGGATGGATTCGGGATTGATCTCGGCACCGGCCGAGACCTGGCCGCCCCATGTGTCGCCGCCTTTTTTGGTGATGATGTTGATCACGCCACCCATTGCGTCCGAGCCGTAGAGCGAGGACATGGGGCCGCGCACCACTTCGATGCGCTCGATCGCCTCGGGCGCAATCCAGTTGAGCTCATTGCGGGTGTAGCGGTCAAAGGTCTCGCTGGAGCTGCCCACGCGCACGCCATCCACCAGGATCAGGGTGTACTGCTGGGGCAGGCCACGGATCTGGATGCTGGTGCCGCCATCGGGCGTGGTGGCTTGCGTCAGGCCCGGCACGCGGCGCAGCACCTCGTTCAAATCCGTGGCTGGCACGCGCGCTATGTCTTCTGCGGTCAGCACCGTGAGGCTGGCCGGCGCATCCTTGACGGCCGTGGCCGTCGCAGCCGCCGTCACGGTGATCGTGTTCAGCGTGGTGCCGGGCTCCGTGTTGCTTTGCGCCAATGCGGCCGATGACAGGCACAGGCCTGCGGCCAGCGCAATGGGAAGAAGGGGGAATGAAGCAGCGGGATGGGACATGACAACAAACAGATGCGGTAAGACGGCCTGCAGGCGGCGCAGCCGCGGGCATTGCCGGGCGGGCCAAGGGTATGCAGAGCGGAGCCGGCTGGCGTGGACGCGGCGCAGAGCCGATCACGCTGGCTGGGTGAGCAAATGAATTCGCAATCAGAATCATTTGCGATGCATGTGGCTGGCGTTTGCCTGTTTGTGTCAGTTTGTGTCAGTTTGTGACTTTACGTGCTGTTAGATTGAGGACAGGCAGCGTGTGCTTCATCTGCGGGGCTGCTGCTCGCGAAAGAAACGGAAACGCCCCCACAGCGTTGGCTGAAGGGGCGTGACGGGCAAGAAGGTGCCGACGTTACACAGAACCCTGAGACCGCACTTTGCGCGCTCCCAAGGCCGCCAGCAATCCGCCCAAGGCCAACAAAGCCCACGGAGCATCTGCGGGCACAGGGGTAGGCGCTGCCGGCTCGGGCGTGACAGGCTTGACGACGGTGATGCTGGCCGATGCCGCGCATTGAGCGGCAGCCGCGCCCCCAGACGCTGCAGAGCACTGTGTGGTTGCGGCGTCTGGCGTCGCTTGGACCGTGTTCGTCAGCGAGCCTGGCGTTGCATTGGCGTTAACGCTGGCTTGGAGGGTGAACGTCAGCTGTCCGCCAGCCCCTCCTGCTGTCGCGGCGGGTGGCAAAGCCAGATTGCTGAGGTTGAGAGGACCGGTGCCGCTGCTGGGGACAGGGCAGCTCGCCCCATTGGCTGCCGTGCAGGCCCATGCGTTCAGGGTGATATCAGCGGGTGGGGTGTCTGTCAGTTGCGCAACAGTGGCATCTTGCGAGCCTTGGTTGGTCAGCACAATGTCGTAGCTGAATGTGCCGCCTACGTTGACTTGGCTCGCACTGGCGGTTTTGGTGATGTCGACCGTCGTGGGATTGCACACAGCCGTGGGCTCAGCCTGCACCAGCAAACCGGTCACCCAGCCATAGTCCAGAACCTGAAAAACGATTTCGTTCAAGCCGGGTTTCCAGTCCTGCGTCAAGGTGCGCGAGACGGGTGGCGTGGAAAATGTCGAGCCCGGGCTGATGACCGGTGCGTAAGTGCTTTGGGCGACGCCGTTGACATAGATCTCTGTCGCGACATCATCCACCAGGTAGGACAACTGCACCGACAGATCCGCCGGATTGACCGCAGGGTCCAGGTTGAACTGGTACCGGTAATAGCCCCAGCGTTGGGAGGCCGCACCACTAAAGCCCATTGGCGAAACCCAATTGGCATTGGCGTAGGGCGACGTGCTCCAGGGCGATGTCCAATAGACCGTGAGGGGCCCCCAGCTGGCTTCAGGTATTGCGCTCAACGCGATCGAAGGGTTGGTGACCGGCCTGCCTGCAAACGCGAATTTCCACGATGGCTCTGCGGCGCCTTGGGCCAAAGCGCCACCGGTTGACGCGTCATGTCCAGTGCTAAAAGCGTCCGATGACGAACTGCATGACACCGTGGGCAGTGCCGCTTGTGCCTGCACGTTGAATGACGACAACAGCCCAGCAAACGCAATGAACAGTCCGGTTGCCGAGGGGAGCACAGCTGCATGGATACCCTTACCCCCGGGCATGTTTGAAGAAACGTGGAACTTCACAATATGACTTTCTGTTGGAATATCTACGCGATGCGCAACCGCATGACTAAGCGGCGCGCTTGGCGGTCGAGATTCTAGGCTTCTAGGTGCCCAGAGATCGTGTATTGAACTTTGTTGTCACTCGTCTGCTTATTGTAATGATGGTGACAAAATGTGTCCATTGTCTGTTTGGTTCCTTGATGGCTGTTGTGCTCTTAAATGAACAGCATTAAGGCCAAATACGTGGGGCGCATTCGGTGGACATAGAAGAGAAGACAGCAGACTGCCTGGGATAGTGTGTGCTCTACGTCAGACAGTTTTGCGAAAGGCCTTTAGCGACGCCGTGTTGAAATTCGATAGTTCTGTACGCGCTGTGTCGCCCTGTTGTCGCCCTGTTGTCGCCTGAGTGTCAAGCGATGTGCTGATCTCTTCGGCGCCTGGAGTGCTGGCTTTGACAGGGCCTCAAGCCGGCAACTCAATCACCGCCCTTAACCCACCCTCGCTGCGGTTATGCAGCTTCAACTCGCCCCCATGCGCCCGCACGCATGAGCGCGCAATCGCCAGCCCCAACCCAAAGCCACCCGTCTCCCCGTTGCGGGCGACCTCCAGCCGGCTAAAGGGCCGAAAGGCCCGCTCCATGTCCTGCGGCGCAATGCCGGGGCCTTCGTCTTCGATTTCCATGCGCAAGCTGCGCGCCGTGCCAGGGTCAGCAGCATCCGGCACGGTCATCTGGACTTGCACACGGCCATAGCGCGCGGCATTGTCGATCAGGTTGGCGAGGGCGCGCTTGAGGTGGGCCGGGCGGCAGCGGTAGCTGATGCTGGGGGGCGGCGTCCAGTCCACCTGGCGGCCCAGGCTACGCTGCTGCTCGACGACTTCGCCGACGAGCGCATCCAGGTCTACCGGCTGGGTGGTTTCGCGCATCGCGTCGTCCTGGGCAAAGTGCAGGATTTCTTCGACCATGCTGTGCATCTCGTTGATGGTGCTCACCATCGCCTGGCGCAGCTCGTCATCGTCCACCAGCTCGGCGCGGATGCGCAGCGAGGTGAGGGGGGTGCGCAGGTCGTGGCCAATGGCGGCGACCATGCGGGTGCGGTCGTTGACGACGCCGAGCAAGCGGTCCTGCATCTCGTTGAAGGCTTCGATGATTTCGCGCACGCCTTCGGGCCCGGACAGCGGCAGGTGCGCGGAGCGCTCGCCCCGGCTGATGCGCTGGGCCGCCTCGGTGAGCATGCGCAGCGGCTGCATGATGCGCCGGCCAAACAGCACCGCAATGACGATGATGGGCAGCATGCCCACGGGGATGGAAAAACTCAGCACCCGGCTCCAGTGGCTGAGCAGCATGGTGGGCAGGTGCCAGCTGCTGAGCCACTGGCCATCGGGCAGGCGCACATCGACATGCAGCATCCAGCTGCCATCTTCTTCGAACGCCGGGCTCAGCAGCGCGAGGATGTCCTGGTCCACATCGCCGGCCTGGCTGGCGGCCAACGGCGAGCGCATGCGCAGATGGATGCGCACCGGCGGGTCTGCAGCGTTGGCGCCCGCATCCAGGCCCAGGCGCTCTTGCAGCCTGGCGGTGAGCTTGGCTTCCTGCTCGCTAACGGGTTGGCCGTCGTCAAAGGGGCGCGCTCGGATGCGGAACTGCGAATCGGGCAGGCTGATGCTTTGCACCAGGCGCTGGGCCGATTCAGGGCTGCTCTCCAGCGCGCGGTAGGCGGCGGTGACCCGGGTCTCGATGGTGTGGGCCGACAGCGGGTGGACCACGTCACTGTCCTGGCGCAGCCAGGTCAGCAGCAAGACGGCGACCAGGTGGGCGACGACCAGGGCCAGCAGCAACAGCGCGAGCAACTGGCCGGCCAAGGTGCGCGGCAGCAGCTTCATGGCGCCAGGCGGATGTTTCTGGCCGCCAGCAGGTAGCCGTCGCCGCGCACGGTCTTGAGCATGCGGGGCTGGCGCGGGTCCGATTCGAGCTTCTTGCGCAGGCGGCTGATCTGGGTGTCGATGCTGCGGTCAAAAAATGCGGCGCCTTCGCGCTGGGTGAGGTCCATCAATTGCTGGCGGCTGAGCACGCGGTTGGAGTTCTCCAGCAGCGCGCGCAGCAGATGGAACTCTGCGGTGGTCAGCGGCACGGGGCTGAGGCCGGGGTCCTGCAGCTCGCGCGTGGCGAGGTCAAAGGACCAGCCTTCAAAGGTGTAGCGCTTTTCTGTCAAGGCTTCTGGCGCAGCAGCCGTTTGCGCCGCATCGTCTGCCCGTCTGCGGGCACCGCGCCGCAGCACGCTGCGCACCCGGGCCACCAGCTCACGCGGGTCAAAGGGCTTGAGCACATAGTCATCAGCACCAATCTCCAGGCCCGCCACCCGGTCGGCCTGGTCGGTCATTGCGGTCAGCAAGATGACGGGGGTGCCGATGTGCTCGGCCACAAAGCCGCACAGCGACAGGCCGTCCTCGCCGGGCAGCATCACGTCCAGGATGATGAGGTCGTAGCGGTGCTCCTTGAGCAGCTGCCGCATGGCGAGGCCATCACCGGCGGTGTCGACATCGAAGTCATAGCGGCGCATGAAAGTGGCAAGAGGGTCGCGGATGCTTTGGTGGTCATCGACGATCAGGATGCTGCGTCGCACATTCATGAAAATACAGGCGTTGGCCAATGAGATTACTTCTTATTATCACCGGCCCTTCGCCAGTGGGCGCGGTGCATGGTCAATCCCGCACCCGGCCGCGCTGGGCTTTGACATTGGCACGCAGGCTTTTGCTTTGCAGGCGGCGCTGCTGCGAGCCCCAGGTGGGTTTGGTGGCGCGGCGCTTGCGCGGCTCCACCGCCACGCTGGCGACCAGCGCGTTGAGGCGCTCAAGCGCATCCCAGAGGTTTTGCTCCTGGGTGCGGTAGCTCTGCGCCTTGATGACGACCACCCCATCCTGGGTGATGCGCGAATCGGCCAGCGCGAGCAAACGGGTCTGCACGGGCTCGGGCAGGCGCGAGGCGCGCACATCAAAGCGCAGGTGGATGGCGCAGCTGACCTTGTTGACGTTCTGCCCACCGGGCCCCTGGGCGCGGATGGCCGTCCACTGCACATCGGCTTCGTGCAAGGTGAGGGCGGAGGACAGGGGCGTGGTCATGGCGGGGACAGCGGGAAAAAGGATCAAAAGCGCAAAGCAAAGAGCGGGCTGGGGTTTCACAGCGCTGTCGTGCGGCGCTGGCATAACGGGCATTGACACCGTATTTTGCGGCAGCTGCGTGCTATGGCTCAACAATTCGCTGCGCCAACTCTTGTATAAGACTTAAAAAGCAGCGACAATCCTTGGTGTTGAATTCCGTATTGTGATATTGCATTGCAACATTTGACGGACAGGCTTCCCAACGACTGGCGAGCGGTCCATCATGACGGAGTTTACGCGGGCGCGCCCTGGGCCGTGGAGACAGGCCAGGGCGCGACGCACATCAGAACTTTTGCCACTTGAAAGACCAGATGACTACCCAGCAACCCACCATCATCTACACCCTGACCGACGAAGCGCCTCGTCTGGCGACCGCAGCGTTCTTGCCAGTTGTTCGCAGCTTTGCGAGCGCCGCTGGCATCAATGTGGCCGAGAGTGATATTTCGCTGGCAGCCCGCATTCTGGGTGAATTCCCTGAGTTTCTGACCGAAGCACAGCGCGTGCCCAACAACCTGGCCGACCTGGGCAAGCTGACCTTGACGCCAGATGCCAACATCATCAAGCTGCCCAATATTTCCGCATCGGTGGGCCAGCTGCAAGAAGCGATCAAGGAACTGCAAGACCACGGCTACAAGCTGCCTGACTACCCAGACAGCCCTGCCAACGACGCAGAAAAAGACATCAAGGCGCGCTATAGCAAGTGCATCGGCTCGGCAGTGAATCCCGTGCTGCGCGAAGGCAACTCCGACCGCCGCGCACCGCTGGCCGTGAAGAACTACGCCAAGAAGCACCCCCACTCGATGGGCGAGTGGAAGCAGTGGTCGCAAACCCATGTCTCGCACATGGAAGAGGGCGACTTCTACCACGGCGAAAAGTCCATGACCCTGGACAAGGCCCGCGAAGTCAAGATGGTGCTGGAGACCAAGTCCGGCAAGACCGTGGTGCTCAAGGACAAGGTCAAGCTGCAGGACGCCGAAGTGGTCGACTCGATGTTCATGAGCAAGAAGGCCCTGCTGGCTTTCTACGAAAAGGAAATCGAAGACTGCAAGCAGTCGGGCATTTTGTTCTCGCTGCACGTCAAGGCCACGATGATGAAGGTGTCCCACCCCATCGTGTTTGGCCACTGCGTGCGCATTTTCTACAAGGAAGCGTTCGAGAAGCACGGCAAGCTGTTCGATCAGCTGGGCGTGAACGTCAACAACGGCATGGCCAATCTGTACGAAAAGATTGAAACCCTGCCTGCCTCGCAACGCGAAGAAATCATCCGCGACCTGCACAAGTGCCAGGAAGGCCGCCCAGCGCTGGCGATGGTGGACTCTGCCAAGGGCATCACCAACTTCCATTCGCCCAACGACGTGATCGTGGACGCATCGATGCCTGCGATGATCCGCGCCGGCGGCAAGATGTGGGGCGCCGATGGCAAGCCTTACGACTGCAAGGCCGTGATGCCTGAGTCGACCTTTGCCCGCATCTACCAGGAAGTGATCAACTTCTGCAAGTGGCACGGCAACTTCGACCCCAAGACCATGGGCACCGTGCCCAACGTGGGCCTGATGGCGCAAAAGGCCGAGGAATACGGCTCGCACGACAAGACCTTCGAGATCAGCGAAGACGGCGTGGCCAACATCGTGGACATCGCCACCGGCGAAGTGCTGATGAGCCAGAACGTGGAGCAGGGCGACATCTGGCGCATGTGCCAGGTCAAGGATGCCCCAATCCGCGACTGGGTCAAGCTGGCTGTCACCCGCGCCCGCAACTCCGGCATGCCTGCCGTGTTCTGGCTGGATCCGTACCGCCCACACGAAGCCGAGCTGATCAAGAAGGTGCAAACCTACCTGAAGGACCACGACACGAACGGCCTGGACATCCACATCCTGTCGCAAGTGCGCGCGATGCGCTTCACGCTGGAGCGCGCAGCCCGTGGCCTGGACACCATCTCGGTGACCGGCAACATCCTGCGTGACTACCTGACCGACCTGTTCCCGATTCTGGAGCTGGGCACCTCGGCCAAGATGCTGTCGGTGGTGCCGCTGATGCAAGGCGGCGGTCTGTACGAAACCGGCGCTGGCGGCTCGGCCCCCAAGCATGTCGAGCAGCTGGTGGAAGAAAACCACCTGCGCTGGGATTCGCTGGGAGAGTTCCTGGCGCTGGCCGTGTCCTTCGAAGAGCTGGGCATCAAGAACAACAACGAGCGCGCCAAGCTGCTGGCCCAGACCCTGGACCAGGCCACCGGCAAGCTGCTCGACGAGAACAAGTCGCCATCGCGCCGCACCGGTGAGCTGGACAACCGTGGCTCGCAGTTCTACATCGCGCTGTACTGGGCCCAGGCCCTGGCCGCGCAAACGACCGATGCCGAACTGGCAGCCAAGTTTGCGCCCCTGGCCAAGAGCCTGGCCGAGAATGAAGCCAAGATCGTGGCCGAACTCAAGGACGTGCAAGGCAAGCCTGCTGACATCGGCGGCTACTACCAGCCTGACGCCGCCAAGCTGGACGCCGTGATGCGCCCCAGCAGCACCTTCAACGCAGCGGTGGCTGCACTGGGCTGATAAGGCCCATGCCCGGGCTGGCTGATGCCGCCCAGGCTGTTTTTGCGCAACCGGCAGACCCGTGAGGGCTGCCGGTTTTTTTTATTTGCTGTCGGGTTGGAGGCCGGCATGTGTTGGCGCCATATACCTTCGTATATCGCCCCCATCCCAATGGCGGCGGCATCTACCCCAAAGACCAGTGGCGATTGGCGCGCCAGCCTGCGAGAATTCTTTTTGTCGTCGCGAAAGACCTGCACTGTCGCACAGCGATGACGCTCCGCCCCGGTCCATGTAAGCGCCCGACGATTGCCGCCGATGCGCACCTCAGTTGTTGAAGCACGACATGGGCATCCGCAGAACTTTTGACCTGGAGAAAAGCCATGGACCCCGATCCTGAGCCTGACATGCGCTGCTGCAAGCGCCGCCTCCCTTTGCAGTGCACACCACCCCCTATCGGGCCATCGCCCTAAGTCCATCTCGCGCCTGAATGCATGAGAGGCCTTGGCGAGGCGCTGCCCCAAGGACCTTCTCATGCTGTTTTTTCACTCCCCATCCACCGCGCTTTTGCAGCGCGTCATCCGGGCCGCTGTGGCGTCTGACGCCTCTTCGGTGCTGCCCGCCTTTCTGGCATCCCAGGGCGACAAGCCATTCGCCCAGGCGCTGTCGGGCCTCTCCGGCCCGGTGGCAGCCGATGCACTGGCAATGCTGCCCACCGCTGACCGGGCACGGGTGGTCGCCCTCTTGAGCCGGGTTGCCCGTCAGCGCCTGCAGGGCCTTGACCGCCCAGCCAGGTTGACGGCTTCCCGGCCCTCGGGCCGCTCCCGCGCGCTGTGCTGGCTAGGGGGCCCACGGGCCGATTTGCCCGCAGACCGGTCCGCCGCGAGCGCCCGCCGTTAGCACCTGCGCTGCGCGTTGCCACACGCGGCGCCTGCAGGCCTTTTCTTGCCAACCCGCTATCCCGCCAGCCCCTGGCACGCGCTTTTGCGCGCCAGGGCCGGGCAGGGCTGCGCCAACCAGGATGCACCATGCCATCTTCCCAATACCCGTCGCCCGGTGGATTACCACTGCCGGTCAACACCGAGCGGGCCCTCCATGGCCTCGTCTGGAGCCGGCCTGCACGCCGCCCCTTTGCAGTGCCGCCGCAGCGGCCCCGGCACTGGTCACGCTATGAGCGCCTGTCCTTGTCGATGCTGGGTCTTACCTGGGGCATCTTGTTGCTTGCCGTGGCAGCTTTGCATTTTGGCAACTACCACCGGGATACCAAGACCTCGTCCACCTCGGGCTCGCACGCGGGCTTTTACGAAAGCGCGCGTTCTCTCACATCCGATGCATCCGTGCAGGAGCCGTCGCCATGAGTATGCAGCGTAGCTCCCACCTGTTCCAACCCGCTGCCGATGCCAACGGGGACGCTGTGCCCCAGTGGCTGCGGATCCGTGCCGATGAGCCTGGCAAGCTGGCAGACATCAAGCAAAGCCTGGGGCTGGACATAGCCTACGGCCTGCAACGCAACCTGAGCCAGGATGGCGAGTTCAGCTACTTTGCGATCACGTTTTTAGGCGTGGAGCAAGGCTGCAAGAGAGCCAGTCGCGTCATTTTTGTGCTTGGCCGGGACATGCTCCTTTCTCTGGAGCCCAGCGACGCACCCCAGGCGCTGGAGATGGCGCAAGCCAGGATGCAACGCCAAGGCCATGGAGCGCGGGCATTCGAGAGTTTTGTGCTGGTCCTGCAGGCCATCAATGATGCGACCGATGCGTTGCTGGACTCGCTCAACAGCGATCTGGGGCGCGTGCTGGTGCAGACCAACGCGGTGCTGGGCAGCCTGGAGGCGCGGGACCGCGATTTTGGCGTAAGCGATGTGGTGGCAGCGCAGCTGGACCTGGGCGAGGTCGAAGAGCTGCTGTCCGATTGCCTGGAGAGCCAGCTGCAGCTGGCGCTGGCGGCCCGCCATGCGCTGGCGCGGATGCCCCTAGCTGATGCGCCACTCCAGCCGCTGCTTAGCACCTTGATCGAAGACATCGAGGCCGTGGAGGAGCATGTGAGCTTTGTGCATGACCGGGTGCGCCTGCTCCAGACCACCAACAACATGGCGCTGAACGTCAAACAAAACCAGATCGTCAAGGTGTTCTCCGTCGTGACGGCCGTGTTCCTGCCCGCGATGCTGATCTCTACCTACTACAGCATGAACGTTGCCCGCATGCCGATCCTTGAGTGGCAATACGGCGAGCCCTTCACCATCGCCCTGACGGCTGGGTTGGCGCTGCTGCCGCTGCTCTATGTCAAACACCGCGGCTGGCTGCGTTGAGCGCAGCGATGCCATTGCAAAGACCACATTTCTGCTTGCCACAAGAAGCAGTGCGAAGTCTGGTGACCCCCTACCTGGAGTATTTCTGATGCCGCCAACGACTGACAAAATCAGCTTTAGCTACACCACGCTCAACCGCCAACTCGAAGGCCTGGTGTGGAATGCCGACCTGAGCTTGCAAGATGCTAGCCAGGCCGCATCGCAGCGCCGCCAGGCGATCAACGAGGCACGTGCCAGCCGCCCGCGTACCGCGCAGATTGAGCGCGAAATCATGATCGCGGTGATCGTGCTGTATGCACTCATCCTGGGCAGCTTTGCCGCGCTGCATCTGTATGGGGGCTATGTGCTGGACCAGCAGGACAGGGCCAACCAAGCCGCTGAACCCGCGCCGACCGCCAGTGAGGTGCAGCGATGAGCGAGGCACGTATCCACTGCCACGCGGCCGGTGGCCTCATAGACGCCCGCCTGGCCCAGGCCGGCTGGCTGCGCCTCAACGCCCAGCAGGGCGAGTCGCTGGCGGCTGCGCAGCGTCTGCATAGGCTCAACCTGTCCTGGGAGCGCGGCCGGGCGGCAACGCAGGAAGGTGACTTTATCGTCATCCCTGTGGAGCTGGTCCTGCTCCAGGACGAGGCGTTCCGGGAGACGGTCGTGCTTTTTGCGCTCGGCAAGGAGCGGCTCATCAGCGTGGAGCAGGGCCCGCGCATGCATGCCCTGGACCAGGCTGGCGAGCAACTGCTCGCGTCCATGGGCGATGGCTGCGCCCTCGACCCCTGCACAGCGATGTTCTGCATGCTCGACGCACTCAACGACGCGGCCCATGCCAGCTTGCGCGATATCGCCGCGCGCCTGGACGAGCGCAGCGATGCCGTGGCCGCGGCCAGCGGCGGGTTTGACACCGCCAAGCGCCAGGCAGGGGTGGCGGATATCGCCAGCACCGCCATGGCACTGGGTGAGGCCGAGGAGCTGGTGGCCAAGGCGGTTGAGGGGCAGTTGATGCTGGCGCGTGCGGGCCGTTGGCTGCGGCGCGCGGCAGGCGATGCACACTGGGGGCCGCGCTTGCCGGTGCTGCTGTCGGACATCCACAGCCTGCGGCGCTATGCCCGGTTTCAGCATGACAAGATCCGCAACCTGCAGCAGTCACTGATGACGACCCTCGATATCAAGCAGAACCAGGTGATCAAGGTGTTCACCGTGGTCACCGCTGTTTTCACACCTCCCACCCTGGTCGCTGCGTTTTACGGGCAGAACTTTGCCTACATGCCCGAGCTGGCGCTGCCTTGGGGGGAGTGGATGGTCATGGGGCTGACAGGCCTGTTCGCGCTGGTGCCGCTGGCCTACATCAAACGCAAGGGGTGGATGCGATGACGTGGGATCAAACCTTGTCTCTATGGACGCGCCTGCATGCCGCCAGCCCCCAGGCGCTCGATGACCTGGGCAGGCGCCATGGCATCGACCTGCTGCCAACAACCGCGCAGCGCCAATGGGGTGCGGGTGCTGCGATGCGCATCCGATGCGCGCGCGTGCAAGACGGGAGGGTGCTGGTGGCCGATCTGCTGTGGCACCAGGCTGCGGATGCGCAGGCGCTCTACACGGTCGAGACAGGCTACCGCATGCTGCGCCCGGGTCAGGCGCTCGAGCGCTTCAAGGCGCAGGGCTTGCCAGCGGGCAGCGCGCATGCCGTCGCGCTGGTGCTGCTGCACCAGTTGCTGGGCCAGACCGGTCTGGTGCTGGACGGCATCGACAAGGGGCTGGCGACCTCGATGCGCTCGCTGCGGAGCTTCCAGTTGACGGTGGGCACGCCCGGCACCCGGGGTGCCCAAGACCTGACCGATGTAGACAGCCATCTGTCCATGCTCCACCGGCCGCTGTCGGTGGTTGTGCAGGCGCTCGATGACCTGGCCCAGGCAGCCATGCAGCTGCGCCGCGGTGCTTGGCAGGGATCACAGCTGCAGAGCATTCATGTGGATGCGCTGCTGGCCGAGATCGAGGGCGTACAGCGGCGGGCTCGCTGCATGCTCGATCGCCAGCGCTTCCACCGCCGTGCGGCCGAGGAGACGGTGGCAATGAGCGACCTGAATGTGACCAAGGTATTCAGTGTGCTCTGGGCGGCCTTTATTCCGGGTACGGCCCTGATCAACTGGTATGGCCAGAATTTTCGGGTGATGCCCGAGCTGTCCTGGCAGGGCTCGCTCTGGATGCAGTTGCTCGCCGTATTGGTGCTCACCGCCATCCCTGTCTGGATGGTCAAGCACTCGGGCACATTGCGATGACAGCACCAAGTCCATTGCATCGGTTGTTTTTGCGCCATTGCCTCACCCGCCGTTTGCCCTTTATCTTTCACCTGCCCCTTTTTCAGCAGCCAGGCCGCTGCGCCTGTCGCAGGATGCGACAGCGCCCTGGCCGCGCCATGACCGAGCCCGCTATGTCGCCATTGTTTTTTCCCAGGGTCGCCTTGCGCTCGGCCCCGCCCCGGCAGCCATCCGTCCGCCGGGCTTGGGCCCGTACGCTGTCCGGCGGTGCAGCCGCACTGGCCGCCGCAGCCGCAATGCCAGCCCTGGCGCAGACCAGCCTGCGCCTGTATGGCACGGTCGATGCCGCCATCGGCTGGACCCGGGTGAGCGGGGCGCCAACGCAAAAGAACCTGCTGAGTGGCGGCCAGTCCGATTCGCTCTGGGGCCTGCAGGGCCGTGAGGCACTGGGTAGCAGCAGCTACGCCGCCTTTGCGCTGGAAGGCGGCCTGGATGCCGCCCACGGCGCGCCCGATGACCCGACAAGGCCATTCAACTACCAGTCCTGGGTGGGGGTGGGCAATGCGAGCCTGGGCGAGCTGCGCCTGGGGCGCCAGTACACCGTGGGCCAGGCCTTTGTCAGCGCGATCGAGGTGGGGGCCTGGCGCGACTTTGGCGTGGGTGCCTTGTTGCGGGCCTCGGACAACTACCAGGTGTCCCAGCAGATCAGCTGGCGCAGCCCGCAGTGGGGCGGTGTACAGCTGGGCGCCAGTTACAGCTTTGATGCGGGTGACGCGCCAGCCGCAGGCACGACGGGCAGCGCCACCCACAAGCTCTACAGTTTGGCACTGCGCTATGAGGACGGCCCCTGGCTGCTGGCTGCGAGCTGGGAGCAGGCCAATGCCGTCCTTTTGCACGCTGGCTTGGCTGGCCGGCACCCCAGCGCCGCGCAACTGGGTGCCAGCTACAACTTTGGTGTGGCACGCCTGGCGGCGGGCTGGAGCCGCCAGCGCAATGGCTTTGTCGGGCGCAATGGCGGCGATGGTTCGGCGGATTTGCAGGCGGCCGGGCTCAAGGGGCTGGGGCCGATCGAGTTCATCGATGGCGGCCGCCTGGACGCGCTCTATCTGGGTGTGTCCATTCCTCTGAACCACGGCGAGCTGCAAGCACAGTGGTCCCAGGCGCGGCCCAACTGGGATTGGCAGGACAGCGGTGCGCGCGCGAAAACCAGCCAGGTGATGTCGTTGGGCTATATCCACCCGCTGTCGCTGCGCACCAGTGTCTATGCCTTTGTTGCCCATGGGCGTGCCTATGCACTGGATGCGGCCGTGGATGCCAGCCAGACCACCGTGAGCCGGGTGGCTTTTGGACTGAACACCCGTTTTTGATGTGGGGGGCCTTTGGTCCCACGTTGCCGTTGACGTGGTAGCCTTTTGCGATCCCTGCAACCCAGCGCCGCTTTGTGTGCGTGTTTCTGATGACGACCCCGTTCCTGCCACCCCAACTCTGGCGCCGCCCAGGCCTGCACGTCATGGCGATGCTGCTCGCGCTGGTGCTGCTGTTTCTGATCGACACGGCGACCCGTTACGAAGTGGCGGTGTCGGTGTTCTACACCGTGGTCATTGTGGCGATGGCCCATGTGCTGGCCTTGCGGGGGCTCATGGTGCTCACCGGCAGCTGCATTGCGCTGACTTGGCTGAGCTTTTTCATCACCCGCTATGGCGACCTGCGCGCAGGCCAGATCAATATGCTGATCAGCACGGTGGCCATTCTGATCACGGGCTACCTGGCCTGCAGGGCGGAATTGGCGCGCGCGGCCGCCCATGAGGCCCAGGCCAGGCTCTTGCGCATCTCGCGCATCCACAGCCTGGAGGGCTTGGCCACCTCGATTGCGCATGAGCTCAACCAGCCGTTGGCAGCGATCGTGACCAGCGGCCATGCCTGCCAGCGCTGGATGGAGCAAGACCCGCCCAACCTGGACAAGGCCCGGCAGGCGCTCTTGCGCATTCTGGGCGATGCCGACCGGGCCAGCGCCATCATTGGCCGGGTGCGCAAGCTCAGCAAGGGCGAACCCGCCAGCCCCAGGCCCTTTGTCTTCAACGCCGCCGTGCGCGAAGTGCTGGCGCTGTCCCAGGCGGAGATACAGCGACTGGACATCGCGATGCGTGCCGATCTGGCCGCTGGGCTTCCCCTGGCGCTGGCCGATCCGGTGCAGGTCCAGCAGGTCATCGCCAATCTGGTGCTCAATGCGATGGAGGCCACGGCCTTGGTGGATATAGCGCGCCGCACCATCCTGGTGGAATCGCTGCAGCTGCAGGACAAGCTGGTGTTTCGGGTATCGGATGGCGGCCCGGGCCTGCCCGCTGGTGCGCAGGAGCAGGTGTTTGAACCTTTCTGGACCACCAAGCATGAGGGCATTGGCGTGGGGCTGAGCATCAGCCGCAGCATTGTCGAGAGCAATGGTGGCCATATCTGGGCGGAGCCCCATGTACAGGGTGGGGCGGTGTTTGCATTCAGCGTGCCGGTGGCGCCGCAGGAGGGCCCGGCATGACGGAAGCTGCGATGGTCTATGTGGTCGATGACGACCACTCGGTGCGCGCCGCGCTGGAGGATCTGCTCGCCTCTGTCGGCTTGCCGGTGCGCTCCTTCGCCTCTGCGGCCGAATTTTTGGCGCATCCGCCCGCTGATGCGCCCGCCTGCCTGGTGCTCGATGTGCGCATGCCCGGGCAAAGCGGCATGGAGTTCCAGCGCCAGATGCAGAGCCTGGGCCTGCTGCTGCCCGTGGTCTTCATCACCGGACACGGCGATATTGCGATGGGCGTCAAGGCCATCAAGCAGGGCGCCATCGACTTTCTGGCCAAACCTTTTCGGGACCAGGATCTGCTCGATGCCATCCACCACGGCATTGCGCAAGACCGCGCCCGGCGCCTGCAGGATGCGGACCGGGCCGAGAGCCATGGCCGCTGGCAGGCGCTCTCCGAAGGCGAGCGCGACGTGGTGCGGCTGGTGGTGCAGGGCCTGCTCAACAAGCAGATTGCGCACCAGCTGCAGCTGAGTGAAGTGACAGTGAAAGTGCGGCGTAGCAATGCGATGCGCAAGCTGCAGCTGAGCTCAGTGGCCGATCTGGTGCGCCTGACTGAAAAGCTGGGCGTCTAGCTGCTGGCCAGGACCCCAGTGCGGTGCGGGAGAGGAGCCGAGGCTGAAGCCAGCCTTACGCCATGATGGCGGCATGGGTGTTTCTTGGATGACCGATGCTATCTAATTGATAGCTTCAAAGCCATGTGCGCGATGATAAGATATGCGTTTTTGCTTGTAAATGCTGTGCCCGCATGTAGGCGGCCTTCGGTTGCGCTGACTGCGACGGCGGTTTGGTCTTAACATGCTGCACCTGCCTTTGTTGCATCGCCGCATTGTCTGCCTGCGGCTGGCCGTGGGCCGTTCGGCGCGGTTGGGCATTTATCGACAGAACTGAGAAAGATCAGCAGGCGGCGCGGCCCTTGGCATGCGCCCCCGGCTTGAGCAACACATTACATGCTGGTTCCATTTTTGATTATGTTGCGCGAGGGCATCGAGGCCGCGCTGATCGTTGGCATCATTGCCAGTTTCCTGCGCCACACGGGCCGCGCCCGCCTGATGCCCGCCGTCTGGGCCGGGGTGTTTCTTGCGCTGGGCCTGTCGCTGTTTGTCGGCGCTGGGCTGCAGTGGATGGCGGCCGAGTTTCCGCAAAAGCAGCAGGAGCTGTTTGAAGGCCTGGTCGGTTTTATCGCCGTGGGCATGCTGACGGGCATGGTGTTCTGGATGCGCAAGGCCTCGCGCTCGATCAAGGGCGAGTTGCAGGCCTCGGTCGACAAGGCGCTAAGCACCTCGGGCAGTGCCAGCTGGGCGCTGATCGGCATGGTCTTTCTGGCCGTGGCACGCGAAGGGGTGGAATCGGTCTTCTTCTTGCTCGCCATCTTCCAGCAAAGCTCGGGCTGGAGTGCCGCTGCCGGCGCGTTCCTCGGCGTGGCGCTGTCGGTGCTGCTGGGCATTGGACTCTACAAAGGCGGTGTGCGCATCAATCTGCGCCAGTTCTTCCGCTACACCGGCGTCTTTATCTTGGTGGTCGCGGCTGGCCTGCTGGCTGGCGCGGTGCGCCGCCTGCATGAGGCCGGTGTCTGGAACCAGCTGCAGCAAGTCGTGTTCGACAGCAGTGGTGTTTTGCCCGAGGACAGCCCGCTGGGCGTGATTCTGGGCGGCCTGCTGGGCTATATGCATGCGCCGGTCGTCGGCGAAGTGCTGGCCTGGGCGCTGTACCTGGCCGTGACCTTGGTGATGTTTTTCTGGCCGGTCAAGGTGGCGCCTGCTGTGGCCGACGTGCCTGCCGCATCCACCCCCGCCGCTGCACCGACCCCCGTGCCCGCTGCCGAGCCTGCGCCCCGGCTGGGCCCGGTGGTGCTGGGCAGTGTGGTCGTGTTCCTGCTGGGTGCTGCTGCCTTCTGGCAGGCGTCGACCGCGCCGCATGCCAGCGGCGCTGCTGCGGGTAGCTCCACCTCGGCCGATGGCGTGCCGGTGGTGACCATTGAAATCAACCAGGGCACCTGCACCCCCAATGCGGTGACGGTGCCGGCCGGCAAGGTGATCTTCCGCATCGTCAACCAATCGCAGCGCGCGCTGGAGTGGGAGATTCTGGACGGCGTGATGGTGCTCGAAGAGCGCGAGAACATTCTGCCGGGAATGACGCAGCAGCTGAGCGCGCGCCTGGTGCCTGGCAACTACGAGATGACCTGCGGGCTGCTCAATGCTGCGCGCGGCAGCCTGACGGTGACGACCTCGGACGCCTTCAAGGCCGAGGCGGCCAAGCCGCCGGTGACCGCCTTCCTGGGCGCACTGGCCGAGTACCAGGTCTATATGCTGACCGAGACGGCCAGCCTGCAAGAGATGGTCGATGCGCTGCAGCAGCGCCTGGCCCACCCGCTGGACGCCGGTGCGATGCCGCAAGACGGCTACCCCGCCGATGCACAGCAGCTGGCTGCGCTGGGGCGTGGCCAGTACCAAAAGCTGGCACCGCTGGCGGTGCAGTATGGTGATTTGAATGGCCGCATCGATGCGCGTGCCGCAGACTTTGCGCTGCGCGACAAGGACCCGGCCTTTGTGGGCCTGCAGCGCATTGCTGCTGGCCTGCAAGCGGGTGAGGCGGCAGACCAGCTGCTGCCGCTGGCCACCAGCTTGCAGACGGATGTGCAGCAACTGGCCCAGCGCCTGGGTGATGCAGCTCTGCAACCCCAGTCGATTGCCGCCGCTGCGGCCAAGGCGCTGGAGCGTGCCTCCACCTTGATTCCTGGCGAGGCGACCACGCCCGAGCAGGGCCTGGCCGTGCTGCAGTTTGTCTACGGCAGCTGGGCTGCGGCCAACAAGGCCCAGCAAGTGCTGGGCCCCGTGCTGGCCAATGCCAACCCGGGCCTGAACCAGCAGCTGCAAGACAGCCTGGCCAAGCTGCGCCAGCGCATGCAAGAGCTGGGCGTGCCCGCCGATGACAGCCAAGTGGCCGACACAGCCGGCACCGCGCTGAACCCGGTGCAGTGCCAGAACCTGGCCCAGGCGCTCTACCAGGCATCGCAAAGCATGGCCAAGGTCAATGCAGCGCTGGGCTTGCAGCCCTGAACTTTCCGCCTTCTATTTCTACAAATAACACACAGAAAGCACCACATGTCTTTGTTCAAGAACAGGAACGCGTCTCAATCCGCAGCTCCGGGCAGCACCGACCCCGCCAGGCGGCGCTGGCTGGGGGAAGCCGCTGGCGTCATGGGCGCCGGTGTGCTGGCGGGCATGCCTGCACGCCAGGCGCTGGCTGCGGAAGACGCCTCGCCCGGCAACACCCAGGTGGCCGATGCGCCGCATACCAGTGTGTCGCAGCAGCGCGTGCCGTTCTACGGCAAGCACCAGGCCGGTATTGTCACGCCCCGGCCGCTGGCCGGCATGTTGGTCAGCTTTGATGTGCTAGCCAGCAACCAGGCGGAGCTCGAGCGCCTGTTCAAAACCCTGACCGAGCGCATCCACTTTCTGACCCAGGGCGGCGCGCAACCAGTGCTCGATCCCAAGCTGCCGCCGGCCGGCTCGGGCATTTTGGGCCCGGTGGTGCAGCCCGATGCACTGACGGTGACCGTCGGCGTGGGCCACAGCCTGTTTGATAGCCGCTTTGGTCTGAAGAACCAGTGCCCCAAGCGCCTGACCCCCATGCAGCAGCACCCCAATGACGCGCTGCAGGCCGCGCTCTGCCATGGCGATCTGTCGATCCAGTTCTGCGCCAACACGCCCGATACCAATATCCATGCGCTGCGCGACATCATCAAGAACCTGCCCGATCTGCTGATGGTGCGCTGGAAGCAGGAGGGCTCGGTGCCGCCGATCCCCGCCGCCGTGGGCCAGCCCGCTGAGAGCGCGCGCAACTTTCTGGGCTTCCGTGATGGCTCGGCCAACCCGCAGTCCGATGACGACGCGATGATGCGCCGCATTGTCTGGGTGCAGCCCGAGTCGGACGAGCCCGCCTGGGCCGCTGGTGGCAGCTACCAGGCCGTGCGCATCATCCGCAACTTTGTCGAGCGCTGGGACCGCACGCCGCTGGGCGAGCAAGAGGCCATCATGGGCCGTGACAAGGACAGCGGTGCGCCGCTGGATGCGCGCAAGAAGACCGAGCACGACACGCCCGACTATGCGGCCGACCCCGAAGGCAGGAAGACGCCGATGGATGCGCATATCCGCCTGGCCAACCCACGCAACCACGGCAGCGAGGCCAACCTGATCCTGCGCCGCCCCTTCAACTACTCCAATGGCGTGACCAAGTCGGGCCAGCTGGAGATGGGCCTGCTGTTCATCTGCTACCAGGCCGATCTGGAAAAGGGCTTTGTCACGGTGCAAAAGCGGCTCGACGGCGAGCCGCTCGAAGAATACATCAAGCCCATTGGCGGCGGCTTTTTCTATGTGCTGCCGGGCGTGGCCGACGCCCATGACTGGCTGGGACGCGGCCTGCTGGCCGCTGCCGCCAAGGCCTGATCTCGTTTCCTAACCAGCCACTGGTGTCTGTACTGCAAGGCCTGGGCGCGTCCATCTTCATGAAGGACGCCAGCCTGGGTCTGGCATTGGGATGCTGGAAGCCAAAAATTATCAATCTAACAGTATCTAGGAGTTCTCGTATGTCCATGCGTCGCCAATTCTTGCAAGGCCTGCTGCTGGCCGGCAGTGCCAGCGTCATTCCCCTGTCCAGCTGGGCAGCAGACGGCGTGTCTGCGCTGGAGCTGGTCAAGCCGCTGGCCGAGTACAAGCTGTACGTCAACACCAACCTGCGCGAGCTGGTCAAGGGTGTGCAGGCCTTTACCGATGCGGTCAAGGCCGGCAAGGTCGAAGAAGCCAAGAAGATGTACGCCACCGTGCGTCGCCCTTATGAGCGCATCGAGCCTATCGCCGAGCTGTTTGCCGATCTGGACAAGAGCATGGACTCGCGCGCCGATGACCATGAAAAAGCCGAGAAGGACCCGGGCTTCACCGGCTTCCACCGCATCGAGTACGGCCTGTGGGTCGAGAAGAGCACCAAGGGCCTGACCCCCTTTGCCGACAAGCTGCTGGCCGACGCCAAGGAGCTGCAAAAGCGCGTGAGCGGCCTGACCTTCCCGCCTGAAAAGGTCGTGGGCGGCGCAGCCGTGCTGATGGAAGAGGTGGCTGCCACCAAGATCTCGGGTGAAGAAGAGCGCTACAGCCACACCGACCTGGACGACTTCCAGGCCAATTTTGAAGGTGCGGACAAGATTTTTGAACTGCTGCGCCCCCTGGTCGAGAAAAAGGACAAGGCCTTTGTCGAGAAGACCGCATCGAACTTCAAGACCGTGTTCGACATCTTGGCCAAGTACCGCAAGCCCGATGGCAGCTTTGAGCTGTACACCAAGCTGAATGAGGCCGACCGCAAGATCTTGGCCGGCCGCGTGAACACGCTGGCCGAAGACCTGTCCAAGCTGCGCGGCATGCTTGGCCTGAACTGATAGCGCCCTCAGCTTGCTGAACGATGGACCGCACCTGTGCAAGGGGCGGTTTTTTTAGGGCCGACGCGGTTGCTGACCAGCAGGCCCGGATTGGCCGACAATGGCGGCTGCATTTTGAACCGCTAGCGCTATGAACGACACCACCACCAGCCCCAAAGGGGGCGAGACCGACTGGGCCGCCTGGAGCCGCGAAGCCGTCGAGACCATGATGGCCCGCAATACCGAGTGGCCCCGCCAGTTTGGCCTGCACAGCGCGCCGCACTACCACTGGGATCTGCAAAGCGCCAGCCTGGTGCTGCAGGCGCCCTTGCATGAGGTGCAGGGCACCGTCTGCCTGGTGGGTACCAGCAGCGAGAGCGAAGGCAGCTTTGTGTGGAGCTGGGCCAATGCCAATATCCCCGCCCAGCATGGCCAGGCCTTGGAGGTCGTCCACGACTTTGGCCGCGAGCACCAGCTGGCCTTGCTGACAACCGCAAGCATCCCCGGCGGCCGGCCCGAGGCAACCGAGTGCCTCTGCATTGCCGCCCGGCTGCAGCGCGCCATTGGCACCTTTATCGACCAGCAAGGCGATATCACGCTGTACTTCAGCATCCTGCATCTGCAGGTGGTGCAGAACCCGGACCAGGCGCTGCAGTAAAGGCTCGTCGCCCGCAGCTTGCCGCCCGCAGCTAGCTAGCTGCTCGGCAATGCAAGCCCAGGCTGCAACCAAAGGGGTCCAGCAGCATGGCCGCTGTGGCCCCCAGGCTGGTCGTCATCGGCCCCCGGTAGAGCCGCGCGCCATGGGCCTGCAGGCGCTCGATAGCAGCGCCCAGATCAGCCACCTCCCAGTACACCGTCGTGCCGCCCACCCCGCCCGGGCATTTGCCATCGGCGGGATGAAAGCCGATCAACAGCCCCGGGCCCTGCACAAAGGCATAGTGCGCGTTCTCGTGCTGCACCTCTGTGCCCAAGAGCTGGGCATACCAGGCCGCTGCGGCATCGATATCGGCGACAAACAGCACGACGGAGTCCAGTTTTTTGAACAAGGCTATTCTTTGCTTTGAGGGGGAGGTGGTGGGCTGCGCGATTGTGGCATGGCGCAGCGGGGCGTGAGCTTCGGTGCAGTACATCCGCGGTGTTTGCTTCATACAAACACTCATTCAGCCTAAGGCAGATATTGTGTTGCATTGACCGGCTGAATTCACAACCCGTTGCAGCGGGACGCTTCACAAAGCTGAACTACAGCAGCGCAGCGATTGCCGTCCTCGCTTTCGTCATCTGAGTCCGAATGATTCAAAATGAATCCGATCCATCAAATGCCGGGGCCAAACACCTAGGGCAGCGGTGGCGATCCAAGGTTTCATAGTAGCAACTCCGTGCGAAAAGACAGTCTCAAAAGCGTAGAGCAGTCTGAATCTGCCTTTTGTTGGAGGAGTTCGATCCATCTGCGGTCTCAATCCATTTTGACTTGCGCGGCTTTCACCGCCGCCTGCATGCGCAGCTTTTCGCTCGCCATAAAACGGGTCGCCACATCCGGCGGGGTGAGCTGGATTTCGTAGCCCTGGGCGATTAGCGCTTCGCGGGCTTCTGGGGAGGCAATGCCTTGGACAAAGCCTTGGTAGAGGCGGTCCATTTCGGCCTTGGGTACACCCGCTGGGGCAATGGCGGCGATCCAGCCGTCCAGCTCGTACTGCGGCAGGCCTTGTTCGGCAATGGTGGGCACATCGGGCAGGCTGGCGCTGCGTTTGGCGCTGGTGATGCCAATGGCGCGCAGGTTCCCGGCCTTGATGTGGGCCATGGCGGGTGCGACCGCCACCACCCCCAGCTGCACCTGGCCGCTGAGCAAGTCATTCATCAGCTGGCCCATGCCCTTGTAGGGGATGTGGGGCACATCGATCTGTGCCTGCTCGACAAACATGGCAGCGCCCAAATGCAGGATGGTGCCATTGCCCGATGAGCCGTAATTGAGGGTGCCGGGATGGGCCTTGGCGTGGGCAATCAGCTCCTGCACAGTACGTGCGGGCACCTTGGGGTTGGCCACCAGCACAAAGGGCGTGGTGCCGATGATGGTGATGGGCGCGATGTCCTTGATCGAATCAAAGGGAATGTTTTTGTACAGGCTGGGGTTGACGACGTGGTTGTTGCTGACGATGCCGATGGTGTCCCCATCTTTGGATGCCCGCACAATCTGCGCCGTGCCGGTGATGCCGCCTGCGCCAGGCAGGTTCTCAATCACCAGGGTCTGGCCCAGGGCTTTGCTGATGGGCGTGCTGATGGCGCGAATGGCGCCGTCGGCCCCCGAGCCCGCCGATAGCGGCAAGATGACGCGCAGCGCTTTGTCGTGCCCTGCCGGCTTGGTTTGCGCCAGCGCGGGCAAGGCGCCACTAGTGAAGCTGGCCAGCGCCATGGCCAGTACGGTGCGGCGGGTGAATGGGCGGGTGGGGTGCATGTTTGTCTCCTGATTGCGGCTTTTCGCCTGTCTATAAAGGATTTTATGCTCTTATATTAGTAGCATTATGCAGCTGCCTGGGCGGCCTGCATGGCGCTGATCTGCGCGGCGTCGTAGCCCAGGCTGGCCAGCAACTCGGCGGTGTGCTCGCCCAGACGCGGCGGGTTTTGGCGTACGGTCAGGCGCTCGCCCGCCATGCGCAGCGGCAGCAACGTGGTCTGTGCGGTTTGGCCGGCGCGTTCGCCGTCGGTCAGCGTTACCTCTGCCAAACCGCCGGAGGCCTGCAGGTGTGGGTCGTCCAGCAGTTGTTCTGGCTTACTGATGGGGGCGTAGGGCAGAGCGTTGTCTTCAAATATTTTGGCGACCTGTGCGACATCCATGCGGGCCAGGCGCGCGCGCAGATCGGCGAGCAGGGCCGAGCGCTCGCGTACGCGTTCGTTGTTGGTGGTGTAGCGCGGGTTGGCCAGTAGATCGGCCCAGCCAAAGGCCTGGCACATGGTGCGCCACTGGGCATCGCTCACGGCGGCCAAAAAGATCTGCTCGCCGTCTTGGACGGTGAACACGTCGTACACTGACCAGGCCGAGATGCGGTTGGGCATGGGCTCGGCCGCCTCGCCCGTCACGGCAAACTGCATCATGTGCTGGCCGACGAGGAAGACGTTGTTCTCGAACAGCGCCGAGTCAATCTCTTGCCCCTTGCCGGTTTGGGCGCGCTGCATCAGCGCTGCCATGGCGCCGATCGCGCCAAACATGCCGCCCATGATGTCGTTCACGCTGGTGCCCGCGCGCAGCGGGTCGCCGGGACGGCCCGTCATGTAGGCCAGGCCCCCCATCATCTGCACGACCTCGTCCAGCGCTGTGCGGTGCTCGTACGGCCCGGGCAAAAAGCCAGTGTGGTTCACATAGATCAGGCGCTCGTTCAGCTTGGACAGCGCGGCATAATCCAGGCCGTACTTGGTCATCACGCCGGGCTTGAAGTTTTGCGCCACTACATCGGCCGTGCTGGCCAGGCGTATGGCCGCTTCCAGTCCCTGGGGCTGGCGCAGGTCCAGCGCAATGCTTTTTTTGTTGCGATTGAACATGGGGAAAAAGCCGGCGCCCGCACCCAGCAAGTAACGCGTGCGGTCACCCTCGACAGGTTCGACCTTGATGACTTCGGCCCCCAGGTCGGCTAGCACCATGCCGCAGGTGGGGCCCATGACCATGTGGGTGAATTCGACCACGCGGATACCGGCGAGGGGGAGCGATGGAGAGGGAGATGGAGTACTCATATTTTAATAGCTACTAGCGCGCATGGGGTGAGCGTCAGCGGTTGATTTGGTCTAAAACTTAAGGGCAAATGGCGGTAGAGGCCTGGGGTGCTGCAATCACCCCCGCTTGCCACAGGCTGCCGTGCAGCCGCTCGTTGGGCAGCCAGGCGTGCATGCGTTGGCGCAGCTGCAGAAGGGCGGGAACATCCAGACCCGAATCAATGCCCATGCGCTGCAGCATATAGGCCAGGTCTTCGGTGGTCACATTTCCACTGGCACCCGGTGCATGCGGGCAGCCGCCAATGCCGCCCAGGCAGGCGTCAAAGTGGGTGATGCCGGTTTGCCAGGCCGCATAGGCGTTGGCCAGACCCATGCCGCGGGTGTCGTGAAAATGGGCGGTGCGCAGCCGGTCGCCCACCAGGTTCCGGGCTTTTTCAAACAAACGGCGCACGCTGTCGGGGTCGGCATAGCCCACGGTATCGGCCAGGCTCACATGGTCGGCGCCTGCGTCCAGCAAGGCCTGCATCAGGCGCAGCACCTCGCTTTCGGCCACATCGCCTTGCAGCGTGCAGCCAAAGGCCGTACCCACGCCGCCTTCAATGTGGGCGCGGCTGCCCGCTGCGTCGCGCACTGCGCGGATGCGGGCGACTTCCGCCACGACATCGTCAGGTGTTTTGCGCAGGTTGGCCAGGCTGTGCGCATGGCTGGCCGACAACGGCACGACCATGGACTGCGCGCCCGCTGCCAAGGCGCGCTCGGCGCCTTTGAGGTTGGGTACCAGGACAGAGGCGAGCAAGCCGGGTTTGCTGCAGGCATGGGCGAGAACGGCTTCGGTATCGGCCAGCTGGGGCAGCAGGTGCGCGGGCACCATCGATCCCACCTCCATCTCCCGCATACCGGCGTCGTAGGCGGCGTCAATCCAGGCGCATTTGTCGGCGGTGCTGACGATGCTGGCCAGGCTTTGCAGGCCATCGCGCAGGCCAACTTCGCGAATGCTGGCGCGCCGTGTAGCAAGGGT
Organism: Comamonas sp. JNW; assembly: GCF_003105075.1. Lineage (NCBI taxonomy): Bacteria > Pseudomonadati > Pseudomonadota > Betaproteobacteria > Burkholderiales > Comamonadaceae > Comamonas > Comamonas sp. JNW. The sequence continues at coordinate 94,596 of NZ_QETI01000001.1, read as the reverse complement.
TGAGGTGGCGGTCATCGTGTCTCCTGGCTTTTGTCGTTGGCTCTGATTTTAGATTTTCCAAAGCATCAGCAATAATCCAATGCGGAAGCGGTTTCGTTCCAAAAAGGAAAATCATGTATGACCTGAGTCTGCTGAACCTGCGGCTGTTTGTGCAGGTATGCGAGCAGCGCAGCATTGCCCGTGTGGCGCAGGCCGAGGCGCTGGTGGCATCTGCCATCAGCAAGCGCCTGGCGCAGCTTGAGCACCAGATGGGCGCGCCCTTGTTCATCCGCGAACGGCGCGGCCTGCGCCCCACGGCGGCGGGTGAGACTTTGCTAGAGCATGCGCGCACCATGCTGGCCGCCGCCAACCACATGCAGCAAGAAATGGCGGCCTATAGCAAGGGCGTACAGGGGCAGGTACGGGTATTGGTCACGGCGTCGGTGATGGCCGAATCCTTGGCCGACCATGTCGCAAGTTTTTTGCAGCAACCCGCGCACACCAGTATCCGTGTGACTTTGGAGGAGTGCGTGAGCCCGGATGTGGTGCGCGGCGTGCGCGAAGGGCGTGCGGCCATGGGGATTTGCTGGGACGCAGCCGATTTGAGCGGCCTGCAGACCCAGCCCTATAGCAGCGACCACCTGGCCATTGCGGCCCACAAAAGCCACCCCATCGCACGCATGGCGCAAAGCGCAGCGGTGCACTTCTCTGACGTACTGGACTACGAACATGTCAGCATGCCGGCGTTGAGCGCAGTGCAAATTTTGCTCACCCGCGCCGCCGCACAAGAAGGAAAGGCGCTGCGCCACCGCGTGCACGTCTCCAACTTTGATGCCGCGCTGCGCGTGGTCCAGGCCAATCTGGCGATCAGCGTGGTGCCGCGCGAAGTGGCACTGAGCTTTGCCGCCAACACGGATGTTCGGGTGATTCCGCTGGCGGACAGCTGGGCGAAGCGGCAGTTTGCGATCAGCTACCGGGACGCGGCCTTGCTGTCGTCGGCGGCCAAGGCTTTGTTGAACCATTTGGCGGCGCAGTAGCCGCAGGCCTTGCAGGGCAAGGCGACGGGCGAGACCTTCAATAGGGCGGGCAAGACCGATATTCTCCTGCGCGAGGGCGACCGCAACGTCTTCATCGCAGAGTGCAAGTTCTGAATGGGGCCGAAAGCCTTCGGTGAGGCCATTGACCAGCGGCTTGGCTACACCACGTGGCGCGATAGGAAAACCGCGATCCTCGTTTTCAATCGTGGCACTGAGACCTCAACCGTTCTCACCGGCATCGACACTGTTGCCAAGCCGCACGGCAACTTCAAACGCGCCGTGGCGTGACCGCACGAGAGCGGCTTCCGATACGTCTTTCATAGCAGCGGCGACAAGAACCGCGAGTTGGTCCTGACAGTGCTCGTGTTTCACGTGCCGACATTGCGAAAAACGGTGATGCCTTACGGAAAAGCGTATGGCAATGGCGATTGGCAGGTTTCGACGTCAGCGGCTGTTCGATGCCGCATTCTGACCGGCAGCAATCAGCCTGAAGTCGTCTATCGGAGCTGCCTTGCGGCTGTCCTCTACCGGCCGATAGCCGCCATCCTAGTTTCGAATGGACCAGGCGCATCAGCAGTCTCACGGGCCGGCGACAGGCTTGAAGCCGCCCCTGCACATCCTCTGGCTGAGCTCAAAACGCTCCGAGTTCAAACTTCAGTGAGAAAAATTCAAAACCCATGGAGAACCGACAAAAACTTGCAAGGTCGATAGAAATCACAACAAGCGCTTGACCTTAGCGGGGGTAATGGTTCTTTGCAGAGCTGATGGCACAGATTCATTTCATGTAACTACAATAGTTGCATGAAGCATAACAGCCAGTTTTCAGATGTTCTCCATGTGCTGCTGCACCTGGCCGAGGCGCAGACGCCGCTGACCTCCGAGGTCCTGGCGCAGACCATGGACACCAACCCAGTGGTGCTGCGGCGCTTGATGGCCGGCTTGCGCGAGGCGGGCATGGTCTCGTCCGGCAAGGGCCATGGGGGCGGCTGGCTGATTGCGCCCAGCTGGGGCGAGACGACGCTGCGCGATATCCACCAGGCGCTGGGCGCACCGGCGCTGGTGTCGCTGGGCTTTCGCGAGGACCACCCCGAGTGCCTGGTCGCACAGGTCGTGAACAGCTCGCTGCGCAGCGCGATGCAGGAGGCCGAGGCCTCGCTCCTGGCCCAGCTGGGCGGCATCACCCTGGCGCAGCTGTCTGCCCAGATCGGCGCTTCGCTGCGTGCGCACCGGCTGGCCAAAACATCCACCCCCCACCGTATAGAGGACCACCATGGACATGCACACTGATTTCGCCATCGTCGGCGGCAGCTATGCCGGTATGTCGGCTGCGTTGCAGCTGGCACGGGCGCGCCGCCAGGTCACCGTCGTCGATGCGGGCCTGCGCCGCAACCGTTTTGTGGACGAGGCCGGCAGCAGCTCGCACGGCTTTTTGTCGCGCGACGGCATGGCGCCTGCCCAGCTGTGGCAAGAGGCGCGTGCGCAATTGCTGCAATACCCAACCGTGCGCTGGATTAAAGGTGAGGCCCGGCAAGCCCGGGTGCTTCCCAGCGGCGAGCTGGCCTTGGAGGTGGGGGGCCAGTTGCTGGTGGCGCGCCGCCTGGTGCTGGCCACCGGTGTGCGCGATGAACTGCCCGCCGTGCCGGGCCTGGCCGAGCGCTGGGGCCGCAGCGTTTTCCATTGCCCGTACTGCCATGGCTATGAGGTGGGCGGCGGCGCGATTGGTGTGATTGCCGCGTCACCACTGGCCCAGCACCATGCACTGATGCTGCCCGATTGGGGCCCGACCACCTTGTTCCTCAACGGGCTCTACGAGCCGACGGAGGCGGATCTGGTCGGGTTTGCCCGGCGCGGCACCCAGATCGAGGCCACGCCGGTGCTGCGCATCGATGGCTGGGCGGATGTGGTGCTGGCCGATGGCCGGACCTTGGCTATGCAAGGCCTGTTCACGCAGCCCCGCACCACGCCCGCGAGCCCCGTGGCCCAGCAGCTCGGATGCGTGCTGGCCGATGGCCCGATGGGCCCCTATGTGCAGGTCGATGCAATGCAGCAGACCAGCGTAGCCAATGTGTTTGCCTGCGGCGATGCTGCGCGTGCAGCGGGCAGCATTGCGCTGTCGGTGGCCGATGGGGCGATGGCCGGGGTGGCGGCGCACCGCGCATCGATGCTCTGAGCCAAGGGCCGGATGCAGAAAGCGCCCCTGGCGGGCGTTTCTTCCTGGGCGGCTTGCAGCTGCTCGGCGATCAGCTGGGCTTCCAGCCCTTGGGCACGCGGGGCCGCTCGATCTTGGCCAGCTCGCAGACCACATCGGCCATGCCGGAAAAATCGATACCGCCAAACGCGCTGGCACGCGCCAGGCTAAAGGACTCATGCACGGCAGCGGCCACGGGCATAGGCACACGGGCCGCGTGCGCGGCGCTGATGACCAGTGACAAATCCTTGTGCGCCAGATCGATGGTAAAGCCCGGCGAAGTATCGCCAGCCAGCACCTTGTTGGGAAAGTTCATGCGCAGCTGGCCATTGTTGGCCGAGGTACCCAAGAGCACCTGCAGGGTTTTGCTGATGTCGAGCCCAAAGCGCTGCGACAGGGCCAGCGCCTCGGCATTGACCTGGCACAAGGTGATGGCCACATAGTTGTTGACCAGCTTGGTGCGCCCGCCTGTGCCCACCGGGCCGCAGTGGTAGGTAGTGGTGCCCATCGCATCGAGCAGCGGTTTGACCTTGGCGAAATCGGCCTCGCTCGCGCCCACCATGAACAGGCTCTCGCCCCGGTCGGCATGCTCGGCCAGGCGCCCCACTGGGGCGTCGACCACGGTTATCTGGCGGCCGGCGGCCGCTTTGCTGAGCCGGTCGGTGGCGAGCGGGTCAATGGTGCTCATGTCCAGCAAGATGGTGCCGGGCAGCGCGTTGGCAAAGATGCCATCGGCACCCTGGGCGATCTGCTCGACCTCGACCGAGGACGGCAGCATGGTGATGACCACCGAGCAGCGGCGTGCAATGTCGGGCACGCTCGCGGCCTCGGCGCCCAGCACGACCAGTGCCTCCACGGCCTGGGGGTTGAGGTCGGCCACCAACAGGCTGAAGCCTTTTTTCTGCAGATTGGCGGCCATCGAGCGGCCCATGCGCCCCAGGCCGATAAAACCGATGCTGTCTGTCATGGTGAGGGTCTCCTGCGAAAAGTTCTAAGTGGTATGGGAATGGAAAGAGGGCTCAGTACGCGATGTAGGCCGTCTTGATGCTGGTGTAGAAATCGACTGCATAGCGCCCTTGCTCGCGCGGGCCGTAGCTGGAGGCGCGCGTGCCGCCAAAGGGCACGTGGTAGTCGAGCCCGGCGGTGGGCAGGTTGACCATGGCCAGCCCGCTGCGCACATGCAGGCGGAAGTGGTTGGCAGCGCGCAACGAGGTGGTACAGATGCCGGCCGACAGGCCGTAGCGCGTGTCGTTGGCGGTGGCCAGTGCCTCGTCGTAGTCAGCCACCTTGATGACGCTGGCGACCGGGCCAAAAATCTCTTCCTGGTTGATGCGCATGGCGTTGTGGGTTGCGGTGAGCAGGGCAGGCCGCACAAAGTAGCCCGGGGTCGCCGCCTGCACTGGCGTGCCGCCTTCGACCAGCTCGGCGCCTTCGCGCCTGCCCAGGTCCAGGTAGTGCTGGATCTTGTCGAACTGCGACTGGTTGATGACCGGCCCGATCTGCGTGGTCTTGTCCAGGCTGTTGCCGACGACCATGGCACGCATGCGCGCCGTCAGCGCCTCGACAAAGCGGTCATGCACCCGCTCGGTGACGATGAGGCGGCTCGACGCCGTGCAGCGCTGGCCGGCCGAGTAGAAGGCGCCGTTGAGTGCGCATTCCACGGCCACATCCAGGTCGGCGTCATCGAGCACCACCAGCGGGTTCTTGCCACCCATCTCCAGCTGCAGCCGGATCATCTCGCCGATGGCGGTCTGCGCAATGCTCTGGCCCACATGCACGCTGCCGGTAAACGACACCGCATCGACGCCGCTGAGCAAGCCTTGCGCCGCATGCTTGCCGCTGCCGTTGACCAGGTTGGCCACGCCCGGCAGCAGGCCTTGCTCATCGAGAATGCGAAAGAGCGCATGGGCCACGCCGGGCGTGTATTCCGAGGGCTTGAGCACCACGGTGTTGCCAAAGGCCAGCGCCGGGGCAATCTTCCAGGCGGGGATGGCGATCGGAAAGTTCCAGGGCGTGATCAGGCTCACGACGCCCAGCGCATGGCGGCTGATCTGCACGCCGATGTCCGGCCGCACCGAAGGCAGGCTCTCGCCGCCATAGCGCAGGCATTCGCCAGCAAAGAACTGGAAGATCTGCGCGGCGCGCACCACCTCGCCCAGGCCTTCGGCCAAGGTTTTGCCCGCTTCGCGCGAGACCAGCAGGCCCAGGCTTTCCTTTTGCGCCATCATCTGGTTGGACACGCGCTGCAAAAAGTCCGAGCGCATCTGCGTGGTGGTGTGCTGCCAGCGTCCAAAGGCGGCGCGCGCTGCGGCCACGGCCTGCTGCATCTGCTGGGCATCGGCCGCCGCATACTCGCCCACCAGTTCGCGGGTGTCAGAGGGGTTCCAGCTTTGGATCGTGCTGGCGCCGGCCAGCCACTGGCCATTGATCAGGTTCTCGTTCATGTCTCACTCTCAAGGCAATAGGTGGCGCTGCGCGCATGGTGGGGGCGCAGCGCAGTCAGTCGGAAAGCGCGAGCCGGGCTTCAGGCCGCAGGCTTGAGCAGCGGGCAGGCACCTTCCTTGGACGGTGCATAGGCCTTGTCGCCCGGGATGGTGCTGACCACCTTGTAGTAGTCCCAGGGCTTGGTCGATTCGGCCGGCTTTTTCACCTGCATCAGGTACATGTCATGCACCATGGCGCCATCGGCTCGGATGTAGCCCTTGGCAAACATGTCATCGATGGGCAGCGACTTGAGCGCGGCCATCACCTGGTCGGGCTCGGTGCTGCCCGCCTTTTGCACGGCCTTCAGGTAAGTGGTGGTGGCCGAGTAGTCACCCGCCTGGAAGGTGGTGGGCATCTTCTTGTTCTTGTCGTAGAAGCGCTGGGAGAATGCGCGCGAGGCATCGCTCATGTCCCAGTACCAGCCCTCGGTCAGGTACATGCCGCCGGTGGTGCCTAGGCCCAGGCTGTGGATATCGGTGATGAAGGCCATCAGCGCGGCCACGTTCATCTTCTTGTCAATGCCAAACTCTTTGGCGGTTTTGATGGCGTTGATTGTGTCGCCGCCGCCATTGGCCAGGCCCATCACCTTTGCGCCCGAGCTTTGCGCCTTCATCACATAGGACGAGAAATCGGAGGTGCTGAGCGGATGGCGGATCGCGCCCACCACATTGCCGCCGGTTTGCTTGACCACATTGATCGCGGCCTGCTCCATCGAGTGGCCAAAGGCGTAGTCCGACGTGAGGAAGTACCAGTCCTTGTAGCCCTGGCCCACCAGCGCGGCGGCCGTGCCGCGTGCCTGCGCTGAGGTGGAGTAGGTGTAGCGCACCATATAGGGCTGGCAGGCCTCTTCGGTCAGCGAATCGGCACCGGCGCCGGCGCTGATGAACACCTTTTTCTTGTCCTTGGACAGGTTGCTGATTGCCAGCGACACGGCCGAGTTCGACCCTCCGATGATCAGGTCGACATTGTCGTTATCCCACCATTGGCGCGCCTTCGATGCGGCGATGTCGGCCTTGTTCTGGTGGTCGGCCGAGATGATCTCGATCTTGCGCCCCAGCACCTCGCCGCCAAAATCGGCCACGGCCATGCGGATCGCGTCCAGGCCACCGGGCCCATCAAAGTCCGAGTACAGGCCCGACATGTCGGTGATGAAGGCGATCTTGACCTTGTCGGGCGCGGCCTGCGCGCCGGTGGCGAGCAGGGCGGCCGTAGCCAGTGCCGCGGCAGTCAGGGGGCCGTGTGCTTTTCTCATGGTTTGTCTCCTGGAGTTTTTAAACGAAAGGCCTGCGGTGCTCTGTGTCACCTGTTAGGCGCGGGAACTAACGCAGTACAAAGGGGTTGCTCGTGGTCGCTCCGCTATTGATCCAGACCGACTTGGTCTGCAGGTATTCGTAGATCGCGCTCTGGCCGTTTTCGCGGCCCAGGCCCGAGTCCTTGTAGCCGCCAAAGGGCGCCATAAAGCTGACGGCGCGGTAGGTGTTGATCCAGACGGTGCCCGCCTGCAGGCGCTCGGACATGCGCAGCGCGCGCCCGATATCGCTAGTCCAGACGGCAGCGGCCAGGCCAAAGCGCACATCGTTGGCAATGCGCAGCGCATCGGCCTCGTCGTCAAAGGGGATCACCGACAGCACCGGGCCAAACACCTCTTCCTGCGCAATGCGCATGCCGTTGTGCACGCCGGTGAGGATGGTAGGCTCAATGAACCAGCCCTTGCCGCATTCGGCGCGGCTGGCTTTCGCACCTCCCAACACCACCCGGGCACCCTCGGCCTTGGCGATGTCGATATAGGACAGCACTTTCTCGTACTGGGGCAGGGTGGTGACCGGGCCGACCTGGGTCTCCAGGCTCATCGGGTCGCCCATGCGGGCGGTGGCGGCAAAAGCCACCAGGCGCTCGACAAAGGCATCGTGGATGCTGCGCTGTACCAAAAGCCGCGATCCGGCGATACAGGTTTGCCCCGTGGCGGCAAAGATGCCCGAGATAGCACCATACATGGCCTGCTCCAGATCGGCATCGGCAAACACGATGTTGGGCGATTTGCCGCCCAGCTCCATGGAGGCATGCTTGAGCTGGCCGGCGGCCGCCTGGTTGATCGCGCGGCCGGTCACATCGGAGCCGGTGAAGCTGACCTTGGCGACCAGCGGGTGCGCCACCAGCGCGCTGCCCACCTGCGCGCCATAGCCGGTGACCACGTTGAACACGCCGGGCGGAAAGCCAGCTTCATTGAACAGCTCGGCAAACTCCAGGGTCGAGGCCGAGGTGAACTCGGACGGCTTGACCACCACCGTGCAGCCGGCTGCCAGCGCCGGCGCAATCTTCCAGGCCAGCAGAAACAGCGGGGAGTTCCAGGGCGTGATGGCAGCCACTACGCCCAGCGGCTCATGGCGGGTAAAGGCGAAATAGCCTTTCTTGTCCAGCGGCAAGGTGGCCCCTTGCACCTTGTCGGCCAGGCCGGCGTAGTAGTGGAACCACTGCGGGATGTACTGAAGCTGGCCGCGCATCTCGGCGAACAGCTTGCCGTTGTCCATCACTTCGGTGCGGGCGAGCTTCTCGGCATCGCGCTCGATCAAGGTGGCGAGCTTGCGCAGCAATGCGCCGCGTTCGGTCGCGCTCAGCTGCGGCCAGGCGCCGCTGCTAAAGGCTTGGTGCGCCGCCTGCACGGCCGCATCGACATCGGCGGCGCTGCCATCGGGTATTTCAGCCCAGGCTTCGCCCGTGTAGGGGTTGAGGCTGGCAATCCATTGGCCGCTGGCGGGGGGCTGGGCCAGGCCGGCAATCTGAAGGGAGTAGCGTTTCATGGCAAAGGGCATTCGATGGCTGAGGGCAGCTCTGGGTGGTGCTGGCTAGTGCTGAAGAGAGCTGGATAGAGCTGAGAAGGGATGCCGGGCGGCATCCCTGCTATGGCTAGAACGGCTGCAGGCCCAGCGCGCTGCGAAAGCGGTTCTTGATGAAGGGGCCATCGCGCGGCGGCAGCGCGCGGGGCGGCTCATCGGCATGGATCAACGCCTGCACAAAGGTGGTGGCCTTGCGGGCGTTGATATGCGCGGCCAGCGCATCGGCTTCGTCCAAGGTGCGCAGCTGCTGCACCTGGGCAATGCCAAAGCCGCGCGCCACGGCCACCAGGTCGGTGCCCAGGCTGCTATGGCTCTTTTGCATGCCAGTCTCGCCGTAGTGGCCGTTGTCCAGCACGACGATGCTGAGGTTGGCGGGCGACTTGGCGGCAATCGTGGCCAGGCTGCCAATGCCCATCATCTGCTCGCCGTCGCCGGTGATGACCACTACCGGGCGCGTGGGCTGGGCCAGCGCAATGCCCAGGGCCACCGACGAGGCGCCGCCCATCGCACCCCAGAGGTAGTAGTTGTGGTCACGGTCACCGGCGGCAAACACATCGTAGGAGGCCGAGCCCAGGCCGGTGACGACCAGCGCCTCGGGGGTTTTGACCAGCAGGCGCGCGACAAACAGGCGGCGGTCCATGGCGGCGGAATTCTCGTGGGTCTGCATTACTTTCTCTCCCATTTCTTGCGGCCGATCACGTCCTGGCCAATCAACACGGCGATGCGGGCGCCGGCCATGAAGGCGCCATCGAGCGCCGCGCTGACGACCTCCTGCGCATCTTCGGGGCGGCGCACGCGCATCACATGGATGCCCATCAGCTCCATCGCCGCCTGCGTGGCCCGGCCCATCGGCGCTTGCCAGGGGTTGAACTCGGCGTACTCACCGCGCATTGTGACGATGGTGACAAAGGGGATGTCGGCGGCGCTGAGCAGCGAGAACATGTTGATGCAGTTGCCGACACCGCTGCTTTGCATCAGCAGCACCGCGCGCTGGCCGCCCAGCCAGGCGCCAGCGGCCACGGCCACGCCTTCTTCTTCGGTGGTCAGCGCCACATCGGTGATCTCGGGATCGGCGATCGCGCTTTTGATGACATAGGCGTGGCCGGCATCGGGCACATAGGCCACTTGCTGCACGCCGGCATCCTTGATGGCCTGAAAAATGTCTTTTTGCCAGGGAGGTGGGTTGGGATTGGCGTTCATCTGCTTTCCGTTTTGTGAACCAGTGAAGGCATCATAAAATGTGATGATGTGATTTGAATAATCACCATTTTTGATATCACTATCACGCAATCTGATCGAGGCTGCAGCATGGATTTCAAGCAACTCAAGGCCTTTTTGACCGTCGCCGACACCGGCAGCGTGACCCGCGCATCGGAGCTGCTGCATGTGGTGCAGCCGGCGGTGTCGCGTCAGTTGAAGCTGCTGGAGGAAGACCTGGGCTGCGCGCTGTTTGAGCGCGAGCGCCATGGCATGGTGCTGACCGAGCAGGGCCAGGAATTGGCCAGCTACGCACGCCGCGCCTTTGGCGAGCTGGAAAAAGCGCGGCTGCAGCTGGCCGGCACGCAAGACGAGGTGACGGGTCTCGTCACCATTGGCCTCTTGCCCAGCACCTGCGATGTGGTCTCCAGCGCGCTGGTCGCCGCGCTGGCCAGCCGCTACCCGGGCATCAAGCTGCGCCTGACGGTCGCCTACGCCGGCACGCTCAGGCCCTGGCTGGTGAGCGGCCAGGTCGATGTGGCCTTGCTGTATGCGGCTGAGAAACACCCCGATCTGGTGCTGGAGCCGCTCATCGAAGAGGAGTTGTGGGGCCTGGGCCCCAAGGGCTGCGGCATGGCTGGTGCCACGGCCGTGCGCATGGCCGATATGGCGGGCCGGGCGCTGGTGCTGCCCAGCAACCCGCATGGCATCCGGCTGCTGGTCGAGCATGCCTGCGCGCTGGAGAACCTGCAGCTCAACATCTGCGTGGAGACCGATGCGCTGCCGGTGCAGCGCAGCGTGGTGATCGATGGCCTGGGCTACACCATCTTGCCCCCGATTGCGGTGGTCAGCGACCTGGCAGCCGGCAGGTTGGAGGGCGCGCCGTTGACCGAGCCCGAGCTCAAGCGGGTGATTGCGCTGGCCTATGCCGCCAACCGCAGCATGACCAAGCCGGTACGCGCCACCTTGGCCGTGCTGCGCGAGATTCTGGCGGCGGCCGTTGCCTCGGGCGGCTGGCCCAGCGGCAAATGGCTGGCCGCAGCAGCAGCCAAGGCCAGCCCACCATAAAAATGCCCGCCCATCCCTGCGGCAGGGATGGGCGGGCGGCTTTTTATGGCGGCGGCTTACTTCAGGTCAAAGCGGTCCAGCTCCATCACCTTGGTCCAGGCGGCGACAAAATCCTTGACCATTTTTTCCTTGGCACCGGTCTGGGCATAGACTTCGGCCACGGCGCGCAGGATCGCATTGGAGCCAAAGACCAGATCGACGCGGCTGGCCGTCCAGCGCTGGGCACCGCTCTTGCGGTCCACGCCGACAAAGCTGCCGTCGTCCTGGGCCTTCCATTGCGTGCCCATGTCCAGCAGGTGCACAAAGAAGTCATTGCTCAAGGTGCCGGGCTTGGCCGTCAGCACGCCTTGCGGGTTGCCAGCGGTGTTGATGTTGATGGCGCGCAGGCCGCCGACCAGTACGGTCAGCTCCGGCGCGGTCAAGGTCAGCAGCTGGGCCTTGTCGATCAGCAGTGCCTCGGCCGGCGCGGCAAAGCGGCCCTGCAGGTGGTTGCGAAAACCATCGGCCTTGGGCTCGAGGTACTGGAAGGATGCGGCATCGGTCTGCTCGGCCGTTGCATCGCTGCGGCCGGGGTGGAAGGGCACGGTGGTGGGCACACCGGCATCGGCAGCGGCCTTCTCCACACCGGCATTGCCGGCCAGCACGATCAGGTCGGCCAGCGAGATACGCTTGTCACCATCAGCGGCCTTGTTGAAGCTGCGCTGAATGCCTTCGAGCACGCCCAGTACCTTGGCCAGTTGCTCGGGTTGGTTCACTTCCCAGTCCTTTTGCGGAGCCAGGCGGATGCGGGCGCCATTGGCGCCGCCGCGCATGTCTGAGCCGCGGTAGGTCGAGGCCGAAGCCCACGCAGTGCCCACCAGCTCCTGCACGCTCAAGCCCGATGCCAGGACCTGCGCCTTGAGGCTGGCCACATCATCGGTATTGACCAGCGGATGGCTGACGGCCGGGATCGGGTCTTGCCAGACCAGCTCTTCGCGGGGCACTTCGGGGCCCAGGTAGCGGCTGCGCGGGCCCATGTCGCGGTGGGTGAGTTTGAACCAGGCGCGGGCAAAAGCTTCGGCAAAGGCCTGGGGATTTTCCAGAAAGCGGCGCGAGATCTTTTCGTAAGCCGGGTCCTGGCGCAGCGACAGATCGGTGGTCAGCATGGTGGGCTTTTTGTGGGGGCCGCCATGCGCGTCGGGGATGACGTCGGGGGCATCCTTGGCCACCCATTGGATCGCACCGGCGGGGCTTTTCTCTTGCACCCATTCGTACTTGAACAGGTTCTCGAAGAAGAAATTGCTCCACTGCGCGGGGGTCTGCGTCCAGGTCACTTCAAGGCCGGAGGTGATCGCATCGCGCCCCGAGCCCGAGCCAAAGCTGCTGGTCCAGCCCAGGCCCTGGGCTTCGATGCCATCGGCCTCGGGCTCGGCGCCCACATGGCTCGCCTCCGCAGCGCCATGGGTCTTGCCAAAGGTGTGGCCGCCAGCGATCAGCGCGACAGTCTCTTCGTCGTCCATGGCCATGCGGGCAAAGGTCTCGCGGATGTCGCGCGCCGCCGAGATCGGGTCGCCATTGCCATCGGGGCCTTCGGGGTTCACATAGATCAGGCCCATCTGCACGGCAGCGAGGGGGTTTTCCAGGTCACGCTCACCGCTGTAACGGCTGTTGGCCTTGTCGCTGGTGGCCAGCCATTCCTTCTCGGCGCCCCAGTACACATCCTGGTCAGGCATCCAGGTGTCGACGCGGCCACCGGCAAAACCAAAGGTGCGAAAGCCCATGGTCTCCAGCGCGACGTTGCCGCACAGGATCATCAGATCGCCCCAGGACAACTGGTTGCCGTATTTTTGCTTGATGGGCCACAGCAGGCGGCGCGACTTGTCGATATTGACGTTGTCCGGCCAGCTGTTGAGCGGCGCAAAGCGCTGCTGCGCACGGCCTGCGCCGCCCCGGCCATCCTGCACGCGGTAGGTGCCAGCGGCATGCCAGGCCATGCGGATGAACTGAGGGCCATAGTGGCCAAAGTCGGCCGGCCACCAGTCTTGCGAGTCGGTCATCAGCGCGCGCAGGTCGCGCTTGACGGCCTCGTAATCGAGCTTCTTGAATTCGTCGGCGTAGTTAAAGTCTGCGCCCAAAGGGTTGTTGGCCGGGTGGTGCTGGCTGAGCAGATCGACGCGCAGCTGGTTGGGCCACCAGCTTTGGCTGGTCGTCCCATTGCCTTGGGCGGCCGTTTCGCTGTTGCGTGCAGTGGCGCTGTGAAAGGGGCACTTGGATTCTGTGGTCATGGGGGGTTCTCCGGTTCAAGCTGACGGGACGCCAGATACCGCGGGGGTATCCGATGAAAGGAAATTCCGATGAATATACCGGATTCCATGTTTTTTGATTATGAACGCCTTGGTGCTGCCCCACACGCTTGCGCTGATTGAATATCCGCAACGCGGTGATTGAGAAAAATCACAGGCGCCGCGAGCGGGTGGACAGCACCTGCGCAAGACCAGGGCAGACACGCGCCATTACAGCACCGCTGCATGAATCGGTGCTGTCAGACAATGACTACAAGAATGCTTCTCTGAAGCGCAGTGTGCAGGAGCGCGCTGGCCCCTGCTGTGATCAGCTGCGCATATCCTTGACCAGGGTGCTTTTGCCAAACAGGCTTTGCACCAGGTCCACCACCAGCTCGGCGGTCTGGTTGCGCAGGTCGAGCGCCGGGTTGAGCTCGACGATGTCGATCGAGCCGAGCAGGCCCGTGTCGGCAATCATCTCCATGCACAGCTGCGCTTCGCGGTAGTTGGGGCCGCCGCGCACGGTGGTTCCTGTGCCCGGTGCAATCTCGGGGTCGAGAAAATCCACATCAAAGCTCAGGTGCAGATGGGTCTGGCTGGGATCGCAACCGGCCAGCGGTGCCAGTGCGCGTAGCATGGTCTCGCGCATACCCAGCTCATCGATGGCGCGCATGTCAAACACATCGATGTTGTGGGTCTTGATCAAGTGCTTTTCCTGCGCATCGACACTGCGCAGCCCGATCTGGCACAGCGACTGCGGGCCCAGCGCCGGTGCAAAACCGGCCAGGTGCGTCAGCTCGCGCGGGCCCAGGCCTGCGAGGCAGGCCACCGGAATGCCGTGGATATTGCCCGAGGGAGAAGTCTCGGGCGTGTTGAAGTCCGCATGGGCATCAAGCCAGAGCACAAACAGGCGCTTGCCGGTGTCGCGGCAGTGGCGGGCCACGGCGCTGATCGAGCCGACCGCCAGGCTGTGGTCGCCGCCCAGCATCAAGGGCATGCGGCCTGCTGCCAGCTGCCCGTGCACGGCGTCATGCACCGCCCGGTTCCAGGCGACGGCTTCGCCAAAGTTGCGCAGATTGCCATGCTCGGCATCGCGCGGCTTGCGCTGGTTGGCCGGGCCCGCCAGGTTGCCCAGGTCGCGCACCTCGCAGCCCAGCTCTGCCAAGGCGGGCCCCAGTTGCGCTACGCGCAAGGCATCCGGCCCCATCGCAGCGCCCAGGCGCCCGGCACCGATGTCGGTGGGCACGCCGATCAGACTGAGGGCGGTGGAGGGCGAGCGAAGGAGGTCAGGCTGGGATGGCATGGCAGTGGGCTTGTTCGTGGTCGTGATGGGGGACGTCGGGCGGCAGCAGCAGCGCGAACAGGTTTTTGGGATTGCGCAATTGTGGCAGCAGGGCCAGCGGTTGCAACAGCTGGTGCTCCCGGGCCAGCGCATGCATATAGCGCAAGGCGGTGTAGTCTTCCAGCGCGAAGCCGACCGAGTCGAATACTGTTATTTCGTCCTCGTGCTGGCGGCCCGCTTGCTCGCCGCGCAGCACCTGCCACAGCTCGGTGACGGCAAAGTCCTCGGGCATATGCTGGATCTCGCCTTCGATACGGCTTTGCGGCGCAAATTCGACGAAGACCTTGGCGTCCAGCAGAATCGCCGCGTCCAGCTCGGTTTTGCCCGGGCAGTCGCCGCCCACGGCGTTCAGGTGCATGCCCGGCTCGACCATCGCGCGGCTGACGATGGTGGCATTGGTCTTGTCGGCAGTAACCGTGGTGACGATATCGGCGCCTTGCACAGCCTCGGCCGCGTTCTTGCAGCGCTGCAGTTGCAGTCCGGGCAACTGGGTTTGCAGGTTGTGGATGAGCTTGTCGGTGGCGGCAGGGTCGATATCAAACAGGCGCAGCGACTGAATGCCCAGCAGGCGGACAAAGGCCAGGGCCTGGAATTCGCTCTGTGAGCCGTTCCCAATCAGCGCCATGCTGCGGCTGCTGCGCCGTGCCAGCAGCTTGGCGGCCATCACCGAAGTGGCCGCAGTGCGCAAGGCGGTGGTCAAGGTCAACTCGCTCAGCAAAATGGGCGCGCCGGTGTCGCTGCGCATCAAGGCACCAAAGGCCATGATGGACGGAATGCCCTGCTGTGGATTTTTGGGGTGGCCATTGACATATTTGAAAGCAAAGTGGCTGGCATCGCCCACTGGCATCAATTCCATCACGCCATCGGGCGTGTGGTGGGCCAGGCGCGCGGTCTTGTCAAAGTCTTGCCAGCGCGAGAAGTCCTGCTCCAGCGCGCTGACCAGGCCGCGCAGCAGCTCGGTCAGGCCGACACGTTGCACCAGCGTGGCGGCGGCATCGGTGCTGAGAAAGTCAACTTGGCCTGGATGGTTTGTCATGGTGATGGCTCCTGGTTTTGCGTTATGGCATGCCCGCTGCGCGCACCAAAAGGCGCAGCTGCAGCGGCTGTAACCAGTGTCTGTCCACGCGGCCATAAAGCAAAGTGCAAAAAATGGTAGAAAATGACAGGATCCAGAGCAATTAGTCAGGCCGTGTTGTGCATATCGATAATATTGACCAAGCCTTGATCAGCCTGCTGCGCCAGAATGCGCGCGAGAGCGTGGCCACCTTGGCGGGCAAGCTGGGCGTGTCGCGCGGCACCGTTACCAACCGCATGGACCGCCTGGAGCGCGAGGGCCTGATCGTGGGTTACAGCGTGCGCCTGCGCCCCGACGTGCAGCCCGATGTGCTGCGCGCCTGGATGAGCATCGAGATCACCGGCAATGACACGCGGCGCGTGATGGCATCCTTGCTGGGCGAGCCCGGGGTGGCGGCGCTGCACAGCACCAACGGCCGCTGGGATCTGCTCGCCGAGCTGCAGGTGGCCAGCCTGGAGGCGCTGTCGCAGGTGCTCGAGCGCATCCGGCTGATCAAGGGCATCAGCAACAGCGAGACCAGCATCCACCTGGAGAGTTTTCGGGTGTCCTGAGTGATCTTCTGTTCAGGGCTTGTCGCTCAGCAAAAACGCCAGCGCCTGCTGCAGTTGCTGCTGAGCGTCTTCAGTGATGAGCGCATCATGGGCCAGCACCAGACGCTGCACCGGCCAGGCGCAGATGCGCGCTGCCGCGGCGCTGGCCGCTGTCCGGTCCCGGATCGCAAAGCGCAGTGCACGCGGCATCGCCAGGCGGCTGCGCGTGCCATTGAGGCTGTTGAACAGACGCGCCGACAGCGACAGATCCTGCGGGTAGTACTGCAGCACATCGGTCACGACCAGGCTGGCGCTGGGCTGGTGCAGCCAGACGCATTCATTCAGGATGGGCAGGCCTGCAAAGGGCTGCATCTGCAGGCTGTTTTGCCAGGCTGCCGGCAATGCCTGGTCCAGGCTGTGCAGCTGGGGCAGGTCCGGGCGCTTGGCCGCCAGGCCCGGTGCCCCCCATAGCGCTGCCAGCGGGTAATGCGCCTGCCATGCACCGGCAAACAGGTGGTGCATGCGGTTGGGGGCGACGATCCAGCGCACGTCGCCCAGTGCATCCAAGGCTGCGCGCAGCGTGGGCGCGGGCGCAATGGGCGAATGCAGCCACAGTGCGCCGCCGGGCAAGCGCACCACGGTCATGCGGGTGCGCACGGGCAGGCCGTGCACGCTGATCTGTTGGGTGGCGCTCCAGAGGTTGTCAGCGATCTGTTCAAGCATGGTGGGCCTTGCTGCGATGGTGGGGAATGCCTTGGATTTTCATTGTGAATCCAGGCGCTCAGGTGCAGAGAATCTGGCAATGGTCAACAATGGCAGCCATCTTTTGAGGAATCGTACATGCACTATGACGTGGTGATTGTGGGCGGCGGTGCAGGTGGACTGGAACTGGCCGCACAACTGGGGCGCAAACTGGGTGCGCGCGAAGGGCGCGAGCGGGTCTTGCTGGTGGACAAAATGCCTTTCCACATCTGGAAGCCCACCTTGCACGAAGTGGCAGCGGGCACGCTCGATGCGCACCAGGAAGGCCTGTCCTACACCGTGCTGGCGCGCCGCAACCATTTCAGCTTTGCGATGGGCGAATGCATGGGGCTCGATGCCGCCAAGCAAAGCATTGTGCTGGCGCCGGTCATCAACGATGCGGGCAAGCAGGTGGTGCCCGAGCGCGTCATCAGCTACCAGCATTTGGTGCTGGCGATGGGCAGTGGCTCCAATTCTTTTGGCACCCCAGGTATCGAGCATGCCTATCTGCTCGAGAGCGTGCGCGATGCGCAGCGCTTCCATGCCGACTGGCTTGGCGCCTGTGCCCATGCCTCGTATGCCGAGCCGCGCTCGCTGGCGGTCGCCATTGTGGGCGCCGGTGCCACGGGTGTGGAGCTGTCGGCCGAGCTGATCGAGGCGCACCAGATGCTGCTCGAGAGCCTGTCGGACAGCCAGCGCTTCCGGCTCGATATCAGCCTGATCGAAGGCGGCGAGCGGATTCTGGGCGGGCTGCCGCCCCGTATCTCGGAGCAGGCCCGTGTGGCGCTGGAGCGCAAGGGCGTGCGGGTGATGACCGGCACGCGTGTGCAGTCGCTGGCGCAGGGCCAGGTGATCACGTCCAACGGCGAGGTGCCGGCCGATCTGATCGTCTGGGCCGCAGGCATCAAGGCCGCCGACAGCAATGCGCGCCTGGGGCTGGAAGTCAACCGTATCAACCAGTTTGTCGTCGATGACCACCTGCGCACCAGTGCCAGCCGCATCTATGCGATGGGTGACTGCGCCGCTGCCACCTGGACCGAAGGCAAGACTGTGCCGGCCCGCGCCCAAGCCGCGCACCAGCAGGGCAGCTATTTGTGCAAGCTGCTGTTTGCCGCGCTCAAGCAGCGCTCGTTCAACGAAGTGTTTGTCTACCAGGACTTTGGCTCGCTGGTCTCGCTGGGCGACAACAAGGGCGTGGGCAATCTGATGGGAGGGCTCTCGGGCAAGAACTTTTTTGTGCAGGGCCTCATTGCCAAGTGGATGTATATGTCCTTGCACCTGATGCACCACCGCGCCATTTTGGGCACCGGCAAGACGGCGGTGCTGGCGCTGGCCCGTTTGCTGCAGCAGCGCGTATCGGGCCGCATGAAGCTGCACTGAAAGAACCTTGCTCGGCAGCGCCGAGCAAGTTCTTGTGCCGGGTTCAGATATCGTCCGGTCCCAGCACGATGTCGAGCGAGCTGCCCCCGGCCAGCAGCTTTTGCACCAGCTCGGCCGATGAATCTGCGCCATATTTGCGCATCAGCCGGGTGCGGTAGATCTCGACCGTGCGGTGGCTGATGCCCAGGCCTCGGCCAATTTCCTTGCTGGTCATGCCTTCGAGCAGATGGGCGGCCACTTCGCGCTCGCGGGCCGTGAGCTCGGCGCGCACCGGGCGCAGCGCGCTCAGGTCCTCAAAGCTCCAGACGCCGCCTTCATGCGGGTCCTCGCGGTTGAAGGCGCGGCCCATCACGTGGCACCAGAACATCTCGCCATTGGCGCGCTTCATGATGCGGTTGTCCGAGTACAGGCCATGCGTGCCCATGATGGGGGCGATGCGGCGGCCCAGGCGCTCGAACTCGTCGGCGCTGGGGTAGAGGATCTGAAAGGACTGGCCCATCATCAGCTCGCGCGAGGTGCGGAACATGTCGCAGACCTGCTCATTGCAGTCGATCATGACCCGCCGGTGGGACACCACCAGGCCCACAGGCGCCATTTCGAAGGCTTGTCGGTAGTCGAGTGGTGTCACTGCCATGGCAAAAATTGTCCCCTTTACGAAATACTACGTATCCTAATACGTAGTATGCTTGATTGGCGATACAAGCCCTTCTTATCAGGAGACAAGTGTGAACAAGATCTACCCCAGTGCTGCGGACGCGCTCAAAGGCGTGGTGGCAGACAAGCAGTTAATGGCCGTGGGCGGCTTTGGCCTTTGCGGGATTCCCGAGGCCTTGATCGAAGCGCTGCGCGACAGCGGTGTCAAGGACCTGACGGTGGCATCGAACAATGCCGGTGTCGATGGTTTTGGCCTGGGCAAGCTGCTGGAGACGCGCCAGATCAAGAAGATGATTGCGTCCTATGTGGGCGAAAACAAGGAGTTCGAGCGCCAGTACCTGGCCGGCGAGCTGGAGCTGGAATTCACCCCGCAAGGCACCCTGGCCGAGAAGATGCGTGCTGGCGGCGCCGGCATCCCCGCCTTCTTCACCAAGACCGGTGTGGGCACGCAAGTGGCCGAAGGCAAGGAGCTGCGCGAGTTTGACGGCGAAACCTATGTGATGGAGCGCTCCATCGTCGCTGACGTGTCGCTGGTCAAGGCCTGGCGCGCGGACAAGAGCGGCAACCTGCAGTTCCGCCTGACGGCACGCAACTTCAACCCGGCAGCAGCCACCTGCGGCAAGGTTTGCATCGTCGAGGTCGAGGAGATTGTCGAAGTGGGCGCCTTGAAGCCCGACGAGATCCATCTGCCGGGCATCTATGTGCACCGCCTGGTGCTCAACGCCACCCCCGAGAAGCGCATCGAAAAGCGCACCATCACCGAAAAGCACTAAGGAGCCAGTCATGCCTTGGACCCAAGACCAAATGGCCGCACGTGCGGCGCAAGAGCTGGAAGACGGCTTCTATGTGAACCTCGGTATCGGCATTCCTACCTTGGTGGCCAACCACACCGGTGACAAGGAAGTGTGGCTGCAATCGGAAAACGGCATGCTGGGCATCGGCCCCTTCCCAACGGAAGAAGCCATCGACGCCGACCTGATCAATGCCGGCAAGCAGACGGTGACCACAATTGCCGGCTCGTCCATCTTCAGCTCGGACCAGTCCTTTGCGATGATCCGTGGCGGCAAGATCAACCTGTCCATCCTGGGCGCCATGCAGGTGTCCGAAAAGGGTGACCTGGCCAACTGGATGATTCCAGGCAAGATGGTCAAGGGCATGGGCGGCGCGATGGACCTGGTCGCCGGCGTCAAGCGCGTCATCGTGCTGATGGAACATGTGGCCAAGAAGAAGGACGGCACCACCGACCTGAAGATCTTGAAGGACTGCACCCTGCCATTGACTGGCGTGGGCGTGGTGGACCGCATCATTACCGACCTGGGTGTGTTTGATGTGGTGCCCGAAGGCCTGAAGGTGGTTGAGCTGGCCCCCGAAGTGAGCTTTGACGATGTGCAGTCCAAGACCGGCGTCAACCTGATCCAATAAGCGCAGCTACCCAGCCCTTGCGCGCTGGTGCTGCACAAGCGAGCCCGCCCATCGATCGATGGCGGGCTTTTTTGCGTGCGGGTGGTTGCTGTCGCTTTCCCCATTGCCGGGCCAGTGCTCAGACGACATACTGCGCAGATTCCATTCGATTCCCCCCGTCCCATGAACGCTCCCTTTGCGCCTGCCGATCTTTCCCACCCCCTGTTTATCCGCCCCGATGTGCTGCGCATGCGCGAGGACATGGCGCTGGCCTTGCGTGCTGCTGCACACTTTGGCCTGGGTGAGGGCGTGTGCAACCATTTCAGCATGGCGCTGCCCGATGGCCAGCATTTCTTGCTGAACCCGCGCGGCCTGATGTGGGGCGAGATCCAGGCGGACGATGTGGTGATGGTGGACGCGCAGGGGGCCGTGGTGGCGGGCGGCCATGTGGTCGAGCCCACGGCGATGTTCATCCATGCTGCCGTGCACCGCATTGCGCGCAAGACCTGCGTACTGCACACCCACATGCCATATGCCACGGCCTTGACCTTGACGGCGCAGCGCGCGCTGGACACCACCTTGAGCCAGAACGCCATGCGCTTCCATGGCCGCCTGGCAGTTGACGCCCAGTACAACGGTTTTGCGCTCGACGACCGCGAAGGCGAGCGCATTGCGCAGGCCATGCAGGGCGCGGACATCAGCTTTTTGGGCAACCACGGCATCATCGTCTGCGGTGAGCGCATGGACTATGCGTTTGACGATCTGTACTACCTGGAGCGCGCCTGCCAGGCCCAGGTGCTGGCGCAATCGACCGGCGTGCCGCTGGCGCCCTGCGATCCGGCGCTGGCCGCGCGTGTGGCCGAGCAGGCCAATGGTGAGCGCCTGCAGTCCACCTTGTTCTTCGAGGCGTTGCGCCGCCAAATTCCTTAGAACCTGTTCAAAGTCTCTACGCAGCCGCGTTGGAGTGCAATCGGGATGAGTTCGAAGGGATGGAACGCAGCTTGCACCGAGGTGCAAGCAAGGGCCAGCGCGCAGAAATCGCCCGATTTCACTCCAACCCTTCGGGACAGTGGCTTTGCGCTGCCCGGGAAGGGGCGCCCGGCGAGGGCCGCCCGGGCAGGGGCGGTCTGCGTCGTTGCAAATCCTCGCAATAGCGCGGCTGGGCGCCCCCCTAGCATCCCATCCCGCAAAGACACTGTCGCCGCGCGAGGAGACATTGAACAGGTTCTTAAAGCGCCAGCAGCATGTCTCTCACCCAGTGCGCCACTTGCCAGGTGGCAATACCCGCGTATCGCTTAAAAATCCAATATACAGGAATTAATTTCTGATAAAGTGGGTGTATGACGGTTGACGAGTTGCTCTCTGCCAAGGTGCGCACCCTGCGCAAACAGCGTGGCTACACCTTGGAGGTGCTGGCGCAGCGCAGCGGTGTCAGCCGCTCGATGATTTCACTGATTGAGCGTGGGCAGACCAGCGCCACCGCCGCCGTGCTGGGCAAGCTGGCCCAGGCCTTGCAGGTGCCGCTGGCAGCGCTGTTTGCCGATGAGCGCCAGGCGCAAGCGCCCCAGCCCCTGGCGCGCGCAGCTGCCCAGCCGCGCTGGCGTGATCCTGCCACCGGCTATGAACGCCGGCAGCTGAGCCCGGTGGGGTTTCCTGCGCCGTTCGAGATGGTGGAGGTGGTGTTTCCGCCCGGCCAGCGCGTGGCCTTTGACAACGGCCTGCGCAGCCAGCCGCTGCACCAGCAGCTGTGGCTGCTGCAAGGCGAGCTGCAGCTGAGCCTGGGCACGCAAAGCTGGCATTTGCAGGCGGGAGACTGCCTGGCGATGGTGCTCAACCAAACCCTGGTATTTAGCAACCCCGGCACCGAGTCCGCCCGCTATTTGCTGGCGCTAGCGGCGCTGGGCGCCTCCCTGCCGGCCTTGCCTGTAGTTTTTCCTGGAGAGATCGATGACTGAGAGACACTGGGTGCGCTGTACCCATGACCGGCATGCGCCAGCAATTTTGGCGATTCTGAACGACGCCATTGTCAACAGCACGGCGCTGTATGACTACCAGCCGCGCAATGCGGGCCATATGCGTACCTGGTTTGATACCAAGCTGCAAGGCGGCTACCCGGTGATCGGCATCGAGGATGCCGCCGGCGAGTTGCTGGGCTTTTCCAGCTATGGTGCCTTCCGCGCCTACCCGGCCTACAAATACACGATGGAGCATTCGGTCTATGTGCGCGCCGATCAGCGCGGCCAGGGCCTGGGTCTGCAGCTGATGGATGCCATCATTGACGAGGCGCGCGAGCACGATGTGCATGCGCTGGTCGGCGCCATCGATGCGGCAAATGCCGGCTCGATCGCCTTGCATGAACGGCTGGGTTTCAAGTCGGTCGGCCTGATGCCCCAGGTGGGCTTTAAATTTGGGCGATGGCTGGACCTGGCCTTGTACCAATTGCTTTTGCAAACGCCGGCGAATCCGGTAGACGGCTGAGGCCGCTGGCCGCGCGCCGCTGGCCGCGCGCCACTAGCCGTGCGCCACTCGCCGTGCACCACTAGCCGTGCACCACCCACAACAGCCCACGCTGCCATGGGATAATCACTTTTTTCGCGCAGCGCAGGCCCGGCGCTGGTCAACCGACCGCACCGGCTTGCGATGGCTGTATCGAGGCTCGATCACTCTGCGCAGTGGCCGCACAACCTCTGGGTTGTCTGCGGCACTTGCCCTGATCCTTGGACTGGCACTTCGCTGCCAGCATCTGCCTTATGTCCCATCGCCAGCCTGTTCGCATCAGCGACATCCACAAGTTTGACACCATCGTCGACGCCCGCTCCCCTGCCGAGTTCGCACTCGACCATATCCCCGGGGCGATCAACTGCCCGGTGCTCAGCAACGAAGAACGCGCCCAGATCGGCACCATCTACAAGCAAGTCAGCCCCTTTGAGGCCAAGCGCCTGGGCGCTGCCTATGTGAGCGCCAATCTGGCGCGCCACCTGCACGATACCTTCCATGACCGGCCCGCGAACTGGAAGCCGCTGGTCTATTGCTGGCGCGGTGGCCTGCGCAGCGGCTCGATGGTGACCTGGTTGCGCCTGGTGGGCTGGGATGCGCAGCAGCTGGCAGGCGGCTACAAGGGCTTTCGCGGCCATGTGATCGAGCGGCTGGAGTCACTGGTACCGCGCCTGCGCTTGCAGGTGCTGTGTGGCGCCACCGGCAGCGCCAAAACGCGGGTGCTGCATGCGCTGGCCGAGCAGGGCGCGCAGGTGATTGACCTGGAAGGCTATGCCAGCCACAAGGGCTCGCTGCTGGGCCAGCTGCCTGGTGTAGAGCAGCCGAGCCAGAAGCACTTCGAGACCTTGCTGGCCACGCAGATCGGCCAGTTCGATCTGGAGCGCCCGGTGTTTATCGAAGGCGAAAGCGCCAAGATCGGCCGCATCTCCGTGCCGATGGCGCTGGTCGAGCATATGCGCCAGGCACCCGTCATCGAAGTGCAGGCCTCAGCGCAGGCGCGCCTGGACTATCTGCTGCGCGACTATGCCTACCTGGGTGCCGATGCCGGTGTGCTGGCCACCAAGCTGGGCTATCTCAAGGATCTGCAGGGCAAGGAGGTGGTCGGCCGCTGGCAAGGCTGGGCAGCGCAAGGCGAGCTCGCGCCGCTGTTTGCCGAGTTGATGGACCTGCACTACGACCCGCATTACGAGCGCAGCCAGGCGCGCAACTTTGCCCACTGGGATTCGCGCCAAAGCCTGCAGACGGAGGACCTGTCGGACGCGCGCATTGGCGAGTTGGCCGCGCAGATCAGGCAGCTGGCTGTTTAGGCCTGATTGGGCATCAGAACGTCGGCAGCCCGAATCGCTGGCCCAGCGGCGAAAACAGCAGGCACAGCGCCACCAGGTTGAGCAACACCGTCAGCCAGAACACCTGCAGAAAATCCCGCTTGCTGGATTTGTGGCGCAGCCAGCGCTGGGCCAGCAAGGCCCCCGGCCATCCGCCCAGCAAACCCAGCAGCCACAAATGCTTTTCAGGGGTGCGCCAATGCCCCTGCTGCGCGGCAGCCTTGTCCCAGGCATACCAGGCAAAGGTGACGAGCGAGGCCAACACATACCAGCCTGCAGCGCGCCAGGTGGAGCCAAAGCACAGGCCCAATCCCAGCAGCAGAATCGCCAATGTGGGGATCAGCAGCAGGGCTGCCCCGCCGGATGGGCCTGATCTGGCGGCACTGGTAGCCTGGCGCTGAGTGCGCGCAGCTGCGGCCCGTGGGCGTGCGGTATGCGAAGCGGGCGATGCCGCTGCGCCTGGTGCGCCCGCGCCCAGCACGCGGGCGCGGCTGGCCCGGGGTTTGTCGCCTGCGGGCTTGTCCAGCTCATAGCTCAGCCGCTGGCGGGCTTGGGGCCGGGCGGCAGGGTTTTGGAAGGCGGAGATATGCACAAACACCTGGGGGCCGCCGCCATCGGGGGCGATAAAGCCAAAGCCGCGCTCGTCGTTCCAGGATTGTAAGGTGCCTTCAAGCAGCATAGGCCTCCAGGTGCGCTGCGGCTTCGTCCCATTGGTTCTCGCTGAAGACAGCGACGCCGGCTTGGCGCAGCAGGCTGCAGGCCAGGCCTTCGCCGGGCACGGTGCGGCCGGCAAACTGCCCGTCATAGACCTGGCTGGAGCCGCATGTAGGGCTGAACTCCTTGAGTACCGCGACGCGGATGCCATGGCGCTGCACCAGTTGCAGTGCCAATTGGGCGCCGTGCAAAAAGGCGGCGGTCACATCGTTGCCCGCGCTGTCGCGCACCTGGGCCGCATGGCGCAGCACCGCGATGCTGGTGCCACCAACGATTTCGGCTGGCAATCGGGGCGTTGGCAGGCCTGCGGCCATCTCGGGGCAGAGGCTGACCACCTGCTGCTGCGCGAGCCAGCGATCGAGCACTGTGTGTTGCGCCCTTTTGTGGCTGCCGTCATAGCGCACGGGCTGGCCCAGCAGGCAGCCACTGACCAAGACCTTGGGCGCTGCGGGCTTCAGCATGCCAGCAGCTCCACCTGCAGGGCCTGCGCGCTGGTTTCGCAGCGCAGGCTATTGCCGCCCAGCTGCAATTGCAGCCCATTGGCAAACTGCAGCTGCAGGCAGAGCGTCTCTGCCTGAAAATCGCTGGGCACTGGCAGCGTGCTGAGCCGTTGCTCGCCCAGCTGCAGCCAGCCGCTGGCCAGCAAGCCAAAGGCTTGCGCTTCATGCGCGAGCGCGGGCGGGCAGGGGTTCAGCACCAGGCGCAGACCATTGCTGTAGCGGCGCTGGGTCTCGATCCCCTGGCGCTCGCTGATCAGCGCGGCTGAGAATTCGATGCTGCAGCCTTCGGTAGTGCGGTGGATGCGGCTGATTTCGGAGTCGGCAAATTCAAACTGGCGAGGCATTCCGCGATTGTCGCAGACCCAGGGTGCGGCCTGCAGCAACTCTGCAGGGCTCATGCCGCCCCGGATGGCGCCACGCAGTCAGCCAGCCAGGGCATCGCTGATGCACTCCAGATCTGCCGCTGTGGCGGCAGCTGCGCGCGCTCTTCCACGCAGCCCAGGCGGATCACCACGAACTCCGGGTTCTGCGCGGCGCAGCCATACAGTGGCGTTGCGCAGACGGGGCAGAAGACCTGGTCGCGGCGCTGGCCGCTTTGCGCGGTCTTGGTATAGGTCTGGATCGTGCCTTGCAGCGAGAAATCGGCGATCGCGGCGCTGACAATCGCCCGCATCGGCGCGCCCGACAGCACTTGGCAGTCGCTGCAATGGCATACGCTGACCTGGGCAGGATCGATCAAGGCGGTAAAGCGAACCCCTTGGCAGTGGCATGCGCCGTGGATGAGCATTGCAGGACCTGAGGAAAGTGGGCAGGGATTGCTGCTTTGTACTGCATCGTGCCCACCCTTGCATAGGCCTACTCGCTACCCATGAGGCGATGCAGCTAGAGGCCTTGATGGCATGACTCTTGCATAACTGTCAACAAGCGAAAGCCGCAGCTGCGCCGCAGGCCTGTAGGAATATCTTTACAGTCTCTGGCGCAGTAACTATGGTTGCATATAGAAACAACCAAGGGTTCTGTGTGAAAGCTTGATGAATTGCAGAAAATCAATAAAAACAATTAGTTATGGAGTACTTGAGCCTGAACTCATGCATAATTTCGCAAAATTCCACGGGAAAACCCCGGTAATTTGGGGAATAACTGGTTTGGATTTTGTTACATATTTATGAATTGTCTTCAAAATAAACCGTGCTAAAGTCGCCCGCTATGTCACCGAAATGGATTTGCACCCTCATCGTCGCCGCGTCTGTCAGCGCACATGCCGCCCCCGAGAGCGAACACAAGCCATCCGATCTGGATTTGCTGCTGGGCATTGGCCAAAGCAGTCTGTCCAAGCTCGATTCGGTGCATCACCAGGTCAAGGACCAGGCCAATGTGCTGATCAGCAATGCGCTGAGCCTCATTGGCGTGCCTTACCGCCGTGGCGGTAACAGCGCAGAGACGGGTTTTGATTGCAGTGGTCTGGTACGCGCCGTGTATGCGGAGAGCTGGGGCAAGATCCTGCCGCGCCGCGCAGAAGAGCAGGCGGCTGCGACCGACAAGATTGATAAAGCGGAGCTCAAGCCCGGTGATCTGGTGTTCTTCAACACCATGCGCCGGGCTTTCAGCCATGTGGGGATCTATATGGGCGATGGCAAGTTCATCCACTCGCCCCGCACTGGCAAGACCGTTCGGGTCGAGAGCATGGATATTGCCTACTGGGAAAAGCGCTTTGACGGCGCCCGCCGGGTAGAGCTGAGCGATGAGGCGCGTACCAAGCTGATGCAGCAGGTCAACCTCGATGGTGCGGAAGCGCAGGACCTGATCGGCCGCGTGATGTCCAAGGCCAATATGCGTGTGAACTGAGCGCCTTGCCCTGTGCGTCAGGCGCTGCAAGCGAACCAAGCTTCCTTCGGGAGGCTTTTTTGTTGCCTGCGCGGTGCTGGTTGTCTGGTTTGCGCCGTGGGGTAGGGTCTCAGTCATGCGCCCCCCCGCTATATATATATAAAAGCGGCGCGGGGTACTGGCGTTAAAAAGGCTGCCTCCTGGCAGCCTGGGTGGGCGACTTGCTGGGCAGGCTCCAGCAAGGTCTTACTTGACCATCTGCAAGATATCGCGGAAGTCTTCGTGCTCGCAACTGCGCAGCCATTCGAAGATGACCATCTCGGTGGTGACCAACTCGGCGCCGGCGCCGGCCAGGCGGTCAAAGGCGGCATCGCGGTTGCGCTCGGTGCGGCTGCTGCAGGCGTCGGTGACCACGCAGACATCAAACTCGTCTTCGAGCAGCTCCAGCGCAGTTTGCAGCAGGCAGACATGGGCCTCGCAGCCGGCAATGATGATGCTGTTGCGCTCAGGCGCGGCTTGCTGGGGCTTTTGCAGGTGCTTGGGCAGGCTGCGGGCATTGCCGCCCTGGGGTTTGGCGGGAGGGCGCAGCCATTCGTTCAGGCCTTCCGGCACTGCACTGAAAAACATCTTGGCCAAGGTCTTGTTGCACAGGCCACGCAGCTGCGCCGCATTGGGGCCGAGCTTGCTGGGGTTTTGCTCGGTACCAAACACGGGCACCTGCAGCTGCTGGGCTACCTGGGCCAGGAGCGTGGCGTTTTTCAACACCTGCGCGCCATCAAAAATGGCGGGCATCAGTTTTTCCTGGTAGTCAACCAGCACCAGCTGGGATTCTTCAAAATCTATAAGCATGCGGCATTTTACCCGTGGCAGCGTGCAGCTGCTGGAGCGGCATGGCGCAGGCGTTGGAGGGGAGGGAGAAATGCACTGGCGCGCGGCGCAGCGCCGAGCCAGTCTGGCGCAGATTTAGTGCTTGTCCTGGTCCAGCGCAGGCGCATACACCACCGGCAGCACAATCCCCGCTTCATGCGCCACGCGCACGCAGTCGCGCAGGTGCTGCTCGCCCAGGTAGCGCAAGGTGGCGTAGCCCAGGGCAGCCGACACCGCCTGGCCGGCAATCGGCACATATTTGCTGGCCTGCTGCACCGTCAGGCGCATGCCCAGCGCCTTGGCGCCGCGCAGGATCACATCCTTGGTGATCAGCTTGCCCACCAGCACACCGCCGAGCATGTTGACGGTGTTTTGCACCTTGGCGCGTTTGGCAGGGGTCAGGCGCGCAATCTGCTCGTCGCTCAGACCAAAGTAATTGCTGATTTGCGGAATCAGCCGCGACAGCAGGGCTGCATCGACCGCCATGTCGAGCCCGGGCACCGGCGTGGCGCTGGCCAGGGCGGCCATCAAGGCTTTGCGGTGCAGCAGCTTCTGGGACTGCTCAACCGCCTCCAGCAGCGCAGGGTTGCCCGTCTGGGCGGCCAGTTGCAGTGCGGAGAGGGGGCGGGGCTTGCGTCCAAGTTTCATGGGTGTTCGGGAGTGAGGTCAAAAGCGGAAAAAACCTGCGGCAGCGGGTGGTCCCGGCTGGCGCAGGCTGCCGGGTGCTTAGCGCTTGCGCACCAGGCCGTAGATCACCAGCAAGATGATGGCGCCGACGACGGAGGCAATCCAGCCAGCGGCCTGGCCTTCCTGGTACCAGCCCATCGCCACGCCGGCGTAAGTGGCCAGCAGCGAGCCGGCAATGCCCAGGAGGATTGTCATGATCCAGCCCATCTTGTCGTCCCCAGGCTTGATGGCGCGTGCAATGAGGCCAACAATCAGGCCGATGAAAATGGTTCCAATGATGGACATGCGTAGTTCTCCGTTGAGCTGTGAACGCCAGCGCCTCGGGTTGAGGCGGCCCTGGCCAATACGCCCTGAAGCGTACCAAGGCACTTTAAGGCCGTTTGTAGGAGAAGGCTTCAAATCCCGCGGCTTTACGTCATAAACAACGGTGAACTGGCGCTGTCATGCGCATGAAAAAAGCAGCCGGCGCCGCTAAGAACTTGTTCAAAGTCTCTACGCAACCGCGTTGGAGTGCAATCGGGATGAGTTCGAAGGGCTGGTCCGCAGCTTGCACCGGGGTGCAAGCAAGGGCCAGCGCGAAGAAATCGCCCGATTTCACTCCAACCCTTAGGGACAGTGGCTTTGCGGGCGCCCGGCTAGGGCCGCCCGGGCAGGGGCGGTCTGCGTCGTTGCAAATCCTCGCAATAGCTGGGCTATTGCTGCGGTATTGCGCGGCTGGGCGCCCCCCTCGCATCCCATCTCGCAAAGACACTGTCGCGGCGCGAGGAGACATTGAACAGGTTCTAAGGGCGCGGGCTGCTTTTCGCTGGCCTGGGCCTCAACGGGCTCAGGCTGCAGAGCGGTTATGCGCTCAGGCGACGACCTTGGCGATCGATGCGCAGACGTGCTCGATGTTCTTGCTGTTGAGCGCAGCCACGCACATGCGGCCCGTGTCCGTGCCGTAGACGCCGAACTCGGAGCGCAGGCGTACCATCTGGTCCTTGCTCAGGCCCGAGTACGAGAACATGCCGATCTGGGTGGTGATGAAGCCCATATCCTGCTTCACGCCAGCGGCCTTGAGGCCGTCGACCAGCTTCTGGCGCATTTCCTTGATGCGCACGCGCATCTCGCCCAGTTCCTTTTCCCACAGCGCGCGCAGCTCGGGGTTGTTCAGCACCGCAGCCACCACGGCGCCACCGTGGGTTGGTGGGTTGGAGTAATTGGTGCGGATGACGACCTTGAGCTGGCTCAGCACGCGGCTGGCTTCCTCCTTGTCGGTGGCAACCACGGACAGCGCGCCCACGCGCTCACCGTAGAGCGAGAAGCTCTTGGAGAACGAGGTCGACACAAAAATGTTCAGGCCTGCTGCGATGAACTTGCCGATCACGGCGCCGTCTTCGGCGATGCCGTGGCCAAAGCCCTGGTAGGCCATGTCCAGGAAGGCGACCAGGTTTTTGGCCTTGACGACTTCGATGACCTTGTCCCACTGGGCGGCGCTGATGTCGTAGCCGGTGGGGTTATGGCAGCAGGCGTGCAGCACCACCACGGTGCCAGCGGCGGCTGCGTTCAGGTCGGCGATCATGCCGTCGAAATCGATGGCGCGGTTGGCCGCGTCGTAGTAGCGGTAGCTGGCCACTTCAAAACCGGCGTTCTGGAAGATCGCGCGGTGGTTTTCCCAGCTCGGGTCGGAGATCAGCACCTTGGCTTGGGGGTTGAGGCGCTTCAGGAAGTCGGCACCGATCTTCAGGCCTCCGGTGCCGCCCACGGCTTGCACCGTGGCCACGCGGCCGGAAGCGACAACCTCGGAGTCAGCGCCGAACACCAGGGCCTTGACGGCGTTGTCATAGGCAGCGATACCGTCGATAGGCAGGTAGCCACGGGGCGTGGGCTTGTCCATCATGGCTTTCTCTGCGGCCTGCACGCACTGCAGCAGCGGCAGCTTGCCGTTGTCGTCGAAATACACGCCCACGCCCAGGTTCACTTTTTGCGGGTTGGTGTCGGCGGCATACTGCTCATTGAGACCCAGGATCGGGTCGCGTGGGGCCATTTCGACGGAAGAGAAAAGAGACATGTGTAGTCCTTGGTAGGTAGAAATCTGGCTTTGTACCCCCAAATGCCAAACAAGAGGCCATCGCCTCCACCGCAATTTTGCAGTACGCTTTGGGGTTAACCCCGTATTCTAGCGACGCCCGCTCGCGCGTGGCATACCCGACCTATGCACGAAGTCACTCCAGAGGCACCCCGCGAGGGGGAATTCATCCAATATCCGGGCTCGCCCTTCACCTTGTTCCAGCCGTATCCGCCTGCGGGCGACCAGCCGGCGGCCATCGATGCGCTGGTGGAAGGCATTGATGACGGTGAGGCCTTTCAGACCTTGCTGGGCGTCACGGGCTCGGGCAAGACCTTCACGATGGCCAATGTGATTGCGCGCACCGGGCGCCCGGCCATCGTGTTTGCGCCCAACAAGACGCTGGCCGCGCAGCTGTACAGCGAGTTTCGCGAGTTCTTTCCGAAGAACGCGGTGGAGTACTTCGTCAGCTACTACGACTACTACCAGCCCGAGGCCTATGTGCCCCAGCGCGATCTGTTCATCGAAAAGGACAGCGCCATCAACGAGCACATCGAGCAGATGCGCTTGTCGGCCACCAAGAGTGTGCTCGAGCGCCGCGACACCATCGTCGTGGCCACCGTCTCGGCCATCTACGGTATCGGCTCGCCAGAGTCCTATACCAAGATGCGTTTTATCCTGCGCGTGGGCGATGAGCTGAGCCAGCGCGATGCGATTGGCCAGCTGGTGCGCATGCAGTACAAGCGCAACGATGCCGATTTCTCACGCGGTACCTTCCGGGTGCGGGGCGACACCATCGATGTGTTTCCGTCCGAGCACAGCGAGATGGCGGTGCGCATCGAGCTGTTTGACGACGAGGTCGAAAGCCTGCAGCTGTTTGACCCCCTGACGGGCCGCGTGCGCCAGAAGGTGCCGCGTTTCACGATCTACCCCAGCAGCCACTATGTGACCCCGCGCGACCAGGTGCTGGTGGCCGTGGAGACCATCAAGGAAGAGTTGGCGCTGCGCCTCAAGCAGTTGGTGGGCGAGGGCAAGCTGGTCGAAGCCCAGCGCCTGGAGCAGCGCACCCGGTTTGACCTGGAGATGCTGACCGAGGTGGGGCACTGCAAGGGCATTGAGAACTACAGCCGCCACCTCTCGGGCGCGGCGCCGGGCGACCCGCCGCCGACGATGACCGACTACATGCCCAAGGACGCGCTGATGTTTCTCGATGAGAGCCACCAGATGATCGGCCAGCTCAACGCCATGTACAACGGTGACAAGGCGCGCAAGACCACCTTGGTCGAGTATGGCTTTCGCCTGCCCAGCGCGCTGGACAACCGCCCGCTCAAGTTTGGTGAGTTCGAGCAGCGCATGCGCCAGGTGGTGTTTGTCTCGGCCACGCCGGCTGAATACGAGAAAACCCATGCGGGCAAGATCGTCGAGCAGGTGGTGCGGCCCACCGGCCTGGTCGACCCCGAAGTGGAAGTGCGGCCCGCCACCCACCAAGTGGACGATGTGCTGCAGGAAATCCATGCACGGGTGAAGGTGCAGGAGCGGGTGCTGATTACCACCCTGACCAAGCGCATGGCCGAGCAACTGACCGAGTACCTGACCGACAACGGCGTGAAGGTACGCTACCTGCACTCCGATGTGGAGACGGTGGAGCGCGTCGAGATCATCCGCGACCTGCGCCTGGGCACTTTTGATGTGCTGGTGGGGATCAACCTGCTGCGCGAAGGCCTGGATATCCCCGAGGTCTCGCTGGTGGCGATTCTGGATGCGGACAAGGAAGGCTTTCTGCGCGCCGAGCGCAGCCTGATCCAGACGATTGGCCGTGCGGCGCGCAACATGAACGGCAAGGCCATCCTCTATGCCGACCGCATTACCGACTCGATGCGCAAGGCGATGGACGAGACCAGCCGCCGCCGCGAGAAGCAGATGGCCTTCAATGCGGAGCATGGCATCGTGCCGCGCAGCATTGTCAAGCAAGTGCGTGATTTGATCGATGGCGTCTACAGCACCAAGGCCAGTGACGACATGGACCGCGCCCAGCAGGTGGCGATGAGCCGCGCCCAGGTCGAGGACATGTCCGAGAAAGAGATTGCCAAGGAAATCAAGCGCCTGGAAAAGCAGATGCTGGAGGCAGCGCGCAACCTCGAATTCGAGGCCGCAGCCCAGGCCCGCGACCAATTAACCATATTGAAACAAAGGGCTTTTGGTGCCTCTCCAGAGGCAGGGAATACCCGCAGCCTCTAGTGATGTCAGTTTCTGTAAGTAATCTTTGCTTACCCGAGCGAATTCAGGGGGCATTGTGCTATACTGACACAAATTACTCAACAACAAGAAAAAAGCCTATCGATGAATGGGACCTACCCTGCATGCAGGGTGGAGCGACAGGCTACGACGATGTCATTGCGGGTGGCTTGCTTGCATTGGGCGTCTATGGTTATCAAGCCTGACCTCTAAGGAACGATTATGCGTCTCACCACCAAAGGCCGATTTGCAGTGACTGCAATGATTGATCTGGCTTTGCGCCAGAACAATGGCCCGGTAACTTTGGCTGCGATCAGCCAGCGTCAGCAGATCTCGCTGTCGTATCTGGAGCAGCTGTTTGGCAAGCTGCGCCGCCACGAACTGGTGGAGTCCACCCGTGGCCCTGGTGGCGGCTACACGTTGGCCCGCAAGGCCGCTGAGATCACAGTTGCCGACATCATTGTGTCGGTAGATGAACCTATTGACGCCACGCAGTGTGGTGGCAAGGAAAACTGCATGGGTGAGGCCGGTCGCTGCATGACGCACGAGCTGTGGGCATCGCTGAACCAGCGCATGGTGGAGTTTCTCGATTCGGTCACCTTGCAAAAGCTGGTCGATGACCAACTGGCCAAGGGCATCCAGATCGAAGACAAGCCCATCGTGCGCCGCGCTATCTCGACCACGCCGGTTGTCAAGCCCATCCGTGTCACCGCACCGAACTCGGTGTTTGCACTGGGCAATGTATTTGCCAAATCCTGATTCTTGATGCGGCGCTGGTCGCCGCATCCCCCGGTGTCTTCCAGGGTGCCGGGAGGTCTTGTTACGCCCTGAACGGGGTGCGGCAAGTTCATTCGATGATTGCGTTTTGAGTTTTTGCGGGTGCCCACCAGCACGCGCCAGTAGAGCCAGATATGGACACGACCCCACATTTCCCCATTTACCTTGATTACGGCGCCACTACGCCAGTGGACCCCCGCGTGGTTGAAGCGATGATTCCCTGGTTGTCCGAGAACTACGGCAACCCTGCGTCGCGCAGCCATGCTTGGGGCTGGACGGCGGAAGAGGCGGTTGAAAAGGCCCGTGCGCAGGTCGCCGCGCTGATCAATGCCGATCCGCGTGAAATCGTCTGGACCAGTGGCGCGACCGAGTCGGACAACTTGGCGCTCAAGGGTGCTGCGCAGTTCTACAAGGGCAAGGGCAAGCACCTGATCACCGTCAAGACCGAGCACAAGGCCGTGCTGGACACGATGCGTGCGCTCGAGCGTGAAGGCTTTGAGGTCACCTACCTGGATGTGAAGGAAGACGGTCTGCTGGATCTGGATGTCTTCAAGGCCGCGATTCGCCCCGACACCATCGTGGTCAGCGTCATGTTCGTGAACAACGAAACCGGCGTGATCCAGGACATCGACACCATTGGGAACATCTGCCGCGAAAAGGGCATCATTTTCCACGTGGACGCTGCCCAGGCCACCGGCAAGGTCGAGATCGATGTGACCGCGCTGAAGGTCGACCTGATGAGCCTGGCCTCGCACAAGACCTACGGTCCCAAGGGCATTGGCGCGCTGTATGTGCGCCGCAAACCCCGTGTGCGCATCGAGGCGCAAATGCACGGCGGTGGCCATGAACGCGGCATGCGCTCGGGCACCTTGGCTACGCACCAGATCGTCGGTATGGGCGAGGCTTTCCGCATCGCCAAGGAAGACATGGCCAAGGACTACGCCCACGCTAAGGCGCTGCAGCAGCGCATGTTGGACGGCCTGATGGACATCGAGCAGGTGTTTATCAACGGTGATCTGAACCACCGCGTGCCGCACAACCTGAACATCAGCTTCAACTTCGTCGAAGGCGAATCGCTGATCATGGGCATCAAGGGTCTGGCCGTGTCCTCGGGTTCGGCCTGCACCTCGGCCAGTCTGGAGCCCAGCTATGTGCTGCGCGCGCTGGGCCGCAGCGATGAGCTGGCCCACAGCAGCCTGCGCATGACGTTTGGCCGCTTCACGACGAATGAAGACATTGACTACGCCGTGGCATCGATCCGTGAGAACGTGACCAAGCTGCGCGAGTTGAGCCCGCTGTGGGAAATGTACAAAGACGGTGTGGATCTGAGCACCATCCAGTGGGCTGCCCACTAATCCGGCGCAGCCGCTAACTGTAAAGAGGTACCAAGATGGCATATTCTGACAAAGTGATTGATCATTACGAGAACCCCCGCAACGTGGGCTCTTTTGACAAGGGTGATGAATCGGTGGGCACCGGCATGGTCGGCGCTCCTGCCTGCGGCGACGTGATGAAGCTGCAGATCAAGGTCAATGCGGACACCGGCGTGATCGAAGACGCACGCTTCAAGACCTATGGCTGCGGCTCGGCAATCGCCTCGTCGTCGCTGGTGACTGAATGGGTCAAGGGCAAGACGCTCGACGAAGCCGCTGCGCTCAAGAACGCGCAGATCGCCGAAGAGCTGGCCCTGCCACCGGTGAAGATCCACTGCTCGATCCTGGCTGAAGACGCGATCAAGGCGGCGGTCAACGACTACAAGGCCAAGCACACTGCCAAGGCGGAGGCTTAAAACGCCATGGCTGTCACGCTTTCTGAGTCGGCTGCGCGCCACATCAACCGCTACCTGTCGCGTCGCGGCCATGGGGTGGGTGTGCGCCTGGGCGTGAAGACCACCGGCTGCTCGGGTCTGGCCTACAAGCTGGAGTACGTGGACGAGGCAGCGCCCGAGGACGTGGTGTTCGAAGACCATGGCGTCAAGGTGCTGGTCGATCCCAAAAGCATGGCCTACATCGACGGCACCGAGCTGGACTTTGTGCGCGAGGGCCTCAACGAGGGCTTCAAGTTCCACAACCCCAACGAGCGTGATCGCTGCGGTTGTGGCGAGAGCTTCAGAATCTGAGGCCTCAGGTTCAGGCGCCCGGTTTGTCGTCACTGACAGGCCTGGCCTTGTTTGTCGGCATCGCTGATGCCAAAACTGCAAACCGCCTGTGCTTTTGCCAGGCGGTTTTTTCATGATGAATCTGCAATCCAACGATTTTGAACTGTTCGCCGTGCCGGTGCAGTTTGCGCAAGATGCCCAGCAATTGGCCGAGCGCTGGAAGGCCTTGCAAAAGCAAGCCCACCCGGACCGCTTTGCATCGCAAGGCGCTGCTGCTCAGCGCGTGGCCATGCAGTGGTCGGTGCGCATCAATGAGGCCTACCAGCGCTTGAAGGACCCGCTCAAGCGCGCCGCCTACCTGTGCGAGATGCATGACGCGCCCATCCGCGCCGAAGACAACACCGCCATGCCCACCGCTTTTCTGATGGAGCAGATGGAGTGGCGCGAGGCGTTGGAAGAGGCGCAGAGCCAGGCCGATGTCGATGCGCTCGATGACCAGGTCGCCAGCGCGCGCCGTGCAATGCTGCAGCGCTGCCAGCAGCTGTTGGATGTGGAGCGCGACTACGCGCAGGCGGCCCAGCAGGTGAGAGCCCTCATGTTTGTTGCGCGATTTAGTGGCGACATCGACCGCCGTCGCGAGCAACTGGGACAATAGGCTGGTGACCAAAGCAGGGCGGCCCATGAGGCCGCACAGCATGCTTTGGCGAACCCTCCGTTGAGACCGCTTCCCCCGCGCCCCGTGCGGGCCGCAGGCAAGAGAACACAAGATAGATCGCATCCATGGCATTGCTCCAAATTTCAGAACCTGGCCAATCTCCTGATCCGCACCAGCGCCGTATTGCGGTGGGCATTGATCTGGGCACCACGCACTCGCTGGTCGCTGCCGTGCGCAACGGCGTGGCCGAATGCCTGCCGGATGACGAAGGCCGGGTGCTGCTGCCATCGGTGGTGCATTACCGGGCCAATGGCAAGCGCGATATCGGCTATGCGGCGCTTGGCCATCCCGGCGTCGATGCCGCCAACACCATTGCCTCGGCCAAGCGCCTGATGGGCCGCAACCTGGCCGATATCCATGCGCCCGAGCAACTGGCCTATGCGCTTGTGCAGCCCGACGATAGCGGCATGGTGGCCATCGAGACGGTGGCCGGCCTCAAGACCCCGGTGGAGATCAGCGCCGAGATTCTGGCCACCTTGCGCTACCGCGCCGAAGACACCTTTGACAATGACCTGTACGGCGCCGTGATCACCGTGCCAGCCTACTTTGACGACGCGCAGCGCCAGGCCACCAAGGATGCGGCCCAGCTGGCCGGCATCAAGCTGCTGCGCCTGATCAACGAGCCCACGGCAGCGGCGATTGCCTATGGCCTGGACAATGCCTCCGAAGGCATCTATGCCGTCTATGACCTGGGCGGCGGCACCTTTGATATTTCCGTGCTGCGCCTGACGCGCGGCGTGTTCGAAGTCATCGCCACCGGCGGTGACTCGGCGCTGGGCGGTGACGACTATGACGCCGCACTGGGCCAGTGGGTGCTGGAGAAAACCGGCGGCGCGGTGCAGAGCGCGCAGGACAAGGCGGTATTGCGCCTGGCTGCCAAGACCGCCAAAGAGGCGCTGACCGATGCCGACCAGGTGACGTTCTCCGCGCAACTGTCCGGCCAGAACATTGCGCTGCCGCTGAGCCGGGCCGATTTTGATGCGGCCACGCAAGCCTTGACGGCCCGCACCCTGACGGCCGTGCGCCGCGCGCTGGCCGATGCCCAGCTGGCCAAGGACGAGGTGCAAGGCGTGGTGATGGTGGGGGGCTCGACGCGCATGCCCCAGGTGCAGACGGCGGTCGGCAACTTCTTTGGCAAGCCACCGTTGACCAACCTGAACCCTGACGAGGTGGTGGCCCTGGGCGCCGCGATCCAGGCCAACCAGCTCGCCGGCAACGACAACAATGGCGACCTGCTGCTGCTCGATGTGATCCCGCTGTCGCTGGGCATCGAGACCATGGGCGGCCTGGTCGAGCGCATCGTCAGCCGCAACGAAACCATTCCGACCGCACGCGGCCAGGACTTCACGACCTACAAGGACGGCCAGACGGCCTTGGCCATCCATGTGGTGCAGGGCGAGCGCGATCTGGTGGCTGATTGCCGCAGCCTGGCGCGCTTTGAGCTGCGCGGCATCCCGCCGATGGCGGCGGGCGCTGCACGCATCCGTGTGTCCTTCACCATCGATGCCGATGGCCTGCTGAGCGTGGGCGCGCAAGAGCTGGTGAGCGGGGTGGAGGCGCATATCGATGTGAAGCCCTCGTACGGTCTCTCGGACGACCAGATTGCAAACATGCTGCGCGACAGCTTCAGCACCGCCCAGGCCGATATGCAGGCGCGTGCGCTGGTCGAAGCGCGCGTTGATGGCGACCGCCTGCTGATTGCTACCCAAAGTGCGCTCGATGCCGATGGCGACCTGCTGGCCGAGGCCGAGCGCAGCCAGGTCGATGCGCTGATGGACCAGCTGCGCCGCGCCCTGTCCAGCAGCGAGAGCGCCGCTGAGATCGAGGCCAGCACCGATGCACTGGCCAAGGGCACCGAGGCCTTTGCCGCCGAGCGCATGAACCGTGGCATTCGCCAGGCCCTGGCCGGCAAGAACGTGCAATCCATTTAACCGACTACAGCAAGAAGAATCTCATTCCCATGCCTATCATCAAAATCCTGCCCCATGCCGAATACTGTCCCCAAGGCGCCGAGATCAAGGCGCCCACCGGAACGTCGATCTGCGAGGCGCTGCTGGACAATGGCATCAACATCGAACACGCCTGCGACATGAGCCGGGCCTGCACCACCTGCCACGTGATCGTGCGCCAGGGTTTCGACTCCATGGACCCTTCCGAAGAGGAAGAAGACGATCTGCTCGACCGCGCCTGGGGCCTGGAGCCGCAGTCGCGCCTGTCCTGCCAGGCCATTTTGGCGCGCGAGGATGTGACCGTGGAGATCCCCAAGTACTCGATCAACCACGCCAAGGAAAACCACTGAGCGTGGGCTGGGCCGGGCGCGCGGGTGCGAGCGGCTTTTACAATCGGTGTTTTGAGTCGAGGAAGCTGTAGATGTCGCGCCAAATTGTTCTGGATACGGAAACCACGGGTCTGTCAGTCGTCGATGGTGACCGTGTCATTGAGCTCGGCTGCGTCGAGCTGCTCAACCGCAAGCTCACCGGCAATAACCTGCACCTGTACTTCAATGCCGACAGGGAAAGCCATGAAGACGCGCTGCGCGTGCACGGCATCACCAGCGAGTTTCTGGCCGACAAGCCGCGTTTCCACGAGAAAGCCGAAGAGATCCGGGCTTACCTCGAAGGCGCCGAGCTGATCATCCACAATGCGCCATTCGACATGGGCTTCCTGAACAAGGAGTTCGAACGGGTGGGCATGCCGCCCCTGGTCAGCATGGTGAGCGGTGTGCTGGATTCGCTCCTGATGGCGCGCGACATGTTCCCGGGCAAGCGCAACTCGCTCGACGCGCTATGCGACCGCCTGGAAGTGGACAATTCCGGCCGCGACCTGCACGGCGCTTTGCTCGACGCTGAGCTGCTCGCTGACGTCTACATCAACATGACGCGCGGGCAGGAACAGCTGCTCTCGTCTGAGAGCATGGCATCGAACAACAAGTCCAACGCGGCCATGGTGGTCAAGAAGGTGGATTTTGCACAGTTCGATCTGCCCGTGATCCTGCCGTCGGAGGCGGAGCTGGCCGCCCACGACGAGGTGCTGACGCAGCTGGACAAATCCAGTGGCGGCAAAACTATTTGGAGAAAATTGGCCTAATTTTCACAGCCAGCAAATATTTGCTGTCATAATAGAGGGCTTGACGGCGAGAGATTTTGGGTGATTAGCTCAGCGGTAGAGCACTGCCTTCACACGGCAGGGGTCACATGTTCGATCCATGTATCACCCACCAATCCATCGTCGTTGCGGTATGTCCCTTGAGGCATGCTTGGGGTGATTAGCTCAGCGGTAGAGCACTGCCTTCACACGGCAGGGGTCACATGTTCGATCCATGTATCACCCACCACAATTTAGTTTCGGTAGGCCTCTTTGGGGCGTGCCTGGGGTGATTAGCTCAGCGGTAGAGCACTGCCTTCACACGGCAGGGGTCACATGTTCGATCCATGTATCACCCACCAACCAACAAACCTCTTGAATGTTCTGTTCAAGAGGTTTTTTGTTTTTTGCGCGCTTGTGCACACGCTGCGCAGGCTACAGCGCACCGCCGTCCACCACGCCGTTCATGTATCGTGCCTGTCGCTGCCAGGTAAATCCCGCCCCGGTGCTGCACAACTCGGCCACCAAGGCCTAGGATGGCAGGTTTTGGGACTACCACCGTACCGATATGACCGCTCACACACTCGCTTTGGGTGCTGGCCTGGCCGCCTTGCTCGCTGGCAGTGGCTGGGCAGCTTCAAGCTCGCCATCCACCCCCACCCCACCATCGGCACCACAGACCTGTACCGAACAGGCTTCAGACGCCTGTTTCCAAGGCTTTGCGCTGCCGGGCCAGGCCGGGCGCATGCATTTCTATGCCTCGCAGGCGCCGCAGGCCGAAAAGGCCGACGGGTCGGCCGGGCCGCAAACGGTGCTCTTGATCATGCATGGCTTCCCGCGCGATGCCAACCGCAGCTTCAATGCCGCGCTGGACGCCGCGCGCAAGGCGGGGCGCCTGGATGAGACCCTGGTCATTGCGCCGCTCTACCAGGTGGGCAGTGACAAGGCCGAGCACTGCCATACCAAGGGCACGCCTGCGCCGGAGCCAGGTGATGCCTTGTGGACCTGTGGCAGCTGGCTGGCCGGACAAAACTCCCAGGCCGGTGCTGGCAGGACCCCGATCAATGCCATTGCTGCGCTCGATGCCTTGGTCGCCCATATCCACCAGCGCTGGCCCAGCGTGCGCCACATCACCTTGGCGGGATTTTCTGCCGGTGGACAAATGCTCCAGCGCAGCATCGGCTTTGCCCAGCAGCCGCCTGCCGGTGTATCGCTGCGCTATGTCGTTGCGGACCCTGGCATCTGGCTGTACTTTGATCCGCTGCGCCCGCAGCCCCAGCGCGCGGGCCGCGATGTGGACTGGGCGGCCTGCAGCGATGGTGGTTGCGACTACCGCATGCAACTGCCTCAAGAGGCATCCTGCCCGGGCTACCACGACTGGAAATACGGCACGCAGGCGCTGCCGTCCAGCCTGGGGCCCGCCGCTGCGCAGGCGCGCGAGCGCTACCGCCAGGCGGATATTCACTATCTGGAAGGTGCCCTCGACAACCATGCCGGCAAGGGCACGAGCTATGGCGCGCTCGATAAATCTTGCGCTGCCATGCTGCAAGGGCCGTTTCGCCGCCAGCGGGGGGAGGGCTATGCCGCCTATGTGGCCCAGGTGCTGCAGCCAGTGCGCCCGCAGCCGCTGTCCATCGTGCCGGGCTGCGCCCATGATGTCGCCTGCGTATTGCCCTCGGATGCAGCGCGGCCGGCCTTGTTTGGCATCCTGCCTTGATGGCGCGCTGTGCGGCTCTAACGAGGCGCGCGGAGCGCTTTAGCGTGCGGGCTGGGTTGCAGGCAGCGCAGCTGGGATTGCCGCAGCAGGTGCCGTGCTGGTCAGCATGCTGCGGTCCAGCACCTCGATATCGTTCAGCGCCAAGGTGCCGGCCGCCTGCTTGAGCTTGAGCTGGCCGAGCAAGGTGTTGTAGCGGGCAAGGGCCAGGTCGCGCTTGGTCTGGTAGAGCTGGCTTTGGGCGTTGAGCACATCGATATTGATGCGCACACCCACCTGGTAGCCGGTCAGGTTGGCATCGAGCGCGAGCTGGCTCGATGCCTCGGCGGCTTCCAGTGCCTTGACCTGGCTGGCGTTGGACTGCAGGCCAAAGAAGGCGCTGCGCACGTTCTGCGCCACGGTGCGGCGGGCATTGTCCAGGTCGGCCTCTGCCTTGCTCTCCAGCGCCAGGGTTTCCTTGACCCGGTTCTGCACGGAGAAACCGGCAAACAGCGGCACATTGAGCACCACGCCCACGGTGGCCTGGTTGGCGTTGTAGCCATGGGTGGGCATGGTGATGCTGCCCTTGGGGTAGAGCTGGCGGCCAACAGTGGCCTGCAGGTCGATGGTGGGCAGGTGGCCGGTTTCGGCCTTCTTGGTGTCCAGCCGGGCGTTGGTGGTGGCCAACTGGGCGATGCGGATCTGGGGCTGCTCGCTCTGGGCCTGGTCCACCCACATCAGCACATTGTCGGGCGTGGTCGCCGGCAGCAGCACCGGTTGCTTGAGCGGCCAGGGCTGGTTGCCAGGCGTGCCCACGGCATTGTCCAGCGCCAGGCGCTTGACGGTCAGGTCATTCTCGGCGGCGATCTCTTGCGCACGCACCAGGTCATAGCGGGCCTCGGCTTCGCGCGAATCGGTGATGGTGGCCGTGCCCACATCAAAGTTGCGTTTGGCAGCGGCCAGCTGCTCCTTGACGGCAGCCTTTTGGGCCTGCACAAACACCATGCTGTCCTGCGCGGCCAGCACATCAAAGTAGGCCTGGGCCACCCGCACCAGCAAATCCTGGCTCGCGGCATCGAGCTGCAGCCGGGCGATATCGCCGCCCAATTTGCCTTGTTCCAGCGCAATGCGGTTGGCCGGGCGGTAGAGCGGCTGGCTGGCCGTGATGCCAATCTGGTGGTCGGGGCCGTTCAGGCGCAGCTCGGGGTTGTTGATGGCCGTGTGGCTGTACTGCGACTGCGCCTGCAGGCCCACCTGCGGCAGCAGCCCGGCGCGTGCCTGCTCGCCCCGGGAGATGGCCGCGTCCAGGTTGGCGCGGGCTGATTGCCACTGCGCGTCATAGCCGCTGGCCTGCTCCACCATCTGCATCAGGCTCTGGGCCTGGGCCGGCAACTGGGCCAGGCCCAGCAGCAGCGCAGCAGCTGCGGCGCGGGTTGTTCTCAGACGAGGCAGGGCTGGGGCTTGGCGCATGGTGCAGAAGGGGGGTGGTACAAGGGGAGGCGCGGCCAGGCCAGAGGCCCGATGCCGCGCCGCAAACGGCGCGGGCCGCAGGTCAGTAGCGCGGCACCGAGGGGTCGCGCTCGGCCGTCCAGAGGTCGATGCCACCGGTCAGGTTGCTGACCTGGCTGTAGCCCTGGCGCTCCAGGAACACGGCGACCTGCATGCTGCGCATGCCGTGGTGGCAGAGGCAGGCGATGGGGCGGTCTTCATCGAGCAGGTTGAGCGACGCGGGAATCTGCTGCATCGGGATATTCAGCAGCTCAAAACCTTCGGGCTTGACCGAGGCAGTCTGCAGCTCCCAGGGCTCGCGCACATCCAGCACCAGGGGGTTCTGGTCCGCATGCTGGGCCAGCCATTCGTTGAGTTGCGCGGGGCGGATTTGCTCCATACATCACTTTCTGCAGCGCAGCCGGCCCTAAGGCCGCCGCGCTGCGGGGGTCATCAGAACTTGAAGCGGGGTGCCTCGGCAAAGCCCTTGAGGCGGGCCACCACGGTGTCCCAAGGCTGGCTGATCGTCAGCTTGCCTTGCGTGCGGGTGTAGACGGTGGTGCGCATCATCGGCTCGGTGCCCACAAAAGCGATCAGACGGCCGCCTTCCTTGAGCTTGTCGAGCAGCGCCGCTGGCACTTCGTAGACCGAGCCGCTCAGCACGATCACGTCATAGCTGCCGCCGATGGCCTGGGCGTTGGAGCCATCTTCCAGCACCACATCGACATTCTTGATCTGGGCGCGGTGCAGGTTGGCACGGGCCAGCTCGACCAGCGCAGGCTCGATCTCCAGCGAGGTGACCTGCTTGGCCAGGCGCGACATCAGTGCAGCCATGTAGCCCGAGCCGGTGCCGATTTCGAGCACGTTTTCATGGGCTTGCAGCTTCAGGTCCTGCAGCACGCGTGCTTCGACGCGGGGAGGAAGCATGCAGTGGCCATTGGCTACGGCTTCTTCGCCGTCATCGCCCAGCAGTGGCAGCTGGATGTCCATGAACGCCATGTCCTGCAGGCCATCGGGAACAAATTCTTCACGGCGCAGCGTGCCGATCAGCGCCAGCACCTGTTCGTCGCCCAGGCTCCAGGGGCGAACCTGCTGCTCGACCATGTTGTAGCGTGCTGCGCGGTATTTATCATCCGTGCTGGGGGACATGTTCAGTGGCAAACTCATTGCAGACTCCGGTTGGCTTGTTGGGGGTGGGGCAAGAAAAAACCCCTTATTTTAGGCCGCTTAGGGTTCCATAGCGGGACGCCGCCACTTTTGAGAGGCCCATTTCGCAAAATCATCGAGGTAGCAGTACACCACGGGCACCACCACCAGGGTCAACAGCGACGAGGTGATCACCCCACCAATCACCGCCTGGCCCAGTGGCGCGCGCTGCTCGGCCCCTTCGCTCATCGCAAAGGCCAGCGGCACCATGCCAAACACCATGGCCAGGGTGGTCATCAAGATGGGGCGCAGCCGCACCTGGGCCGCCAGCAGCAGTGCCTGCTCACGCGGCAGGCCCGGCACCATCTGGCCGTCTTCGCCAGGCTGGGGCTGGCGGGCGCGTATCGCAAAGTCCACCAGCAAGATCGCATTCTTGGTGACCAGGCCCATTAGCAAGATGACGCCGATGATCGAGAACATCGACAAGGTGGTGCCAAACATCATCAAGGTGAGCACGACGCCAATCAAGGTCAGTGGCAGCGAGGTCATCAGCGCCAGCGGCTGCAAAAAGCTGCGGAACTGGCTGGCCAGGATCATGTAGATAAAGATCACCGCCAAGGCCAGTGCCGAGAGCGCGTAGCCAAACGACTCCTGCATGTTCTTGGTGCTGCCGGCAAATTCATAGCGGTAGCCGGGCGGGAAGGTGGTCTGCGCCAGCACCGCGCGGATATCGGCTGCCACTTCGCCGGCGCTGCGCTGGTTGGCGTTGGCATTGAAGGCGACTTCGCGGTTCATCGCGCGGCGGTTGATGCGGTTGGGGCCGGTGGTCTCGGTCAAGGTGGCCAGCTGGCTCAGGCGCACCGTATGGGGCTGGCCATTGGCGCCGATCGCCGTCAGCGGCAGCTGGGCCAGCATCTGCGGGTTCTCGCGCGCCTCGGGCGCCAGGCGCACCCGCACGTCATAGG
This sequence comes from Comamonas sp. JNW, assembly GCF_003105075.1. NCBI lineage: Bacteria > Pseudomonadati > Pseudomonadota > Betaproteobacteria > Burkholderiales > Comamonadaceae > Comamonas > Comamonas sp. JNW. The sequence continues at coordinate 49,764 of NZ_QETI01000001.1, read as the reverse complement.
TCTGGTTGTCGCCCGCGCGCCAGTTGCCCACCGTGTCGCCTTCCACCAGCGTGCGCAATGCGGTGGCCACCTGGCCCATCGGCAGGCCCAGGTCGGACGCGGCATCGCGGTTGAACTGCAGCTGCACGATGGGCTCGCGCTCCAGCACGCTGCTGTCGAGGTCCACCAAGCCGGGGATGTGCTGCAGGCGCTCGCTCACCTGGCGCGCCAGGCGCTCGAGCTCTTGCAGATCCGGGCCTTGCAGTGAAAACTCCACCTGCTTTTGGCCGCCCACCGCTTCGAGCAGGCCCACGTGCGTCACCTGGATGCCGGCGATCTGGTTGAGCTCAGCGCGCAGGCTGGCCGATATCTGCTGCACATCCTGGCTGCGTTCGCTGCGGTCCACCAGGCGCACATACATGCTCGCGTAGTTCTTGCCGTTGGCATTGCCGGTGTTGATGGTGGTCAAGGTGTAGCGCACGGCCGGGTTGCGGCGCACCACGTCCTCGACCTGGCGCGCGCGCGCCTCGGTCGCCTCCACCGACGCGCCCACTGGCACATTGAAGCGGATCTGGGTTTCGGAAAAATCAGCGCGCGGCACAAACTCGGTGCCCAGCAGTGGCAGCAGCAGCAGGCTGAGGATAAAGATCGCCAGCGCCACCAGCAGGCTGGTCAAGCGGTGGCGCAGCGCCCAGGCCAGCATGCGCTGGTAGCCGGCGCTCAGCTGCTCGGTGGCGGCCTCAAAGCCGGCCAGCGCCCGGTCGAGCGCCCGTGCAAGCCCGTTGCGCGCGGGCTTGCCGCCCTTGTGCACGCTGGGGTCATGCCAGACGCTGGAGAGCATCGGGTCCAAGGTGAAGCTGACAAACATCGACAGCAGCACGGCGACCACAATGGTCAGGCCAAACTCATGGAAGAACTTGCCGATGATGCCGCCCATGAAGCCAATGGGCAGAAACACCGCGACGATCGACAAGGTGGTGGCCAGAACGGCCAGGCCAATCTCCTGCGTGCCTTCCAGCGCCGCGCGGTAGGCCGATTTGCCCATCTGCAGGTGGCGCACGATGTTCTCCCGCACGACGATGGCGTCATCGATCAGCAGGCCCACGCACAGCGACAAGGCCATCAGGGTCACCATATTGATCGTGAAACCAAAGGCATACATGAAAAAGAAGGTGCCGATGATGGAGATCGGCAAGGTCAGCCCGGTGATGACCGTCGAGCGCCAGGAGTGCAGGAACAGATACACGATCAGCACCGTGAGCACGGCCCCCTCGACCAGGGTCTGGCGCACATTGTCTACGGCAACCCGTATCGGGCGCGAGGCATCGGCAATCGGCTCCAGCCGCAGGCCCGGCGGCAGCTCGGGCGTGATCTCGGCCACCGCGCGGCGCAGGCCGTCGACCACCTCGATGGTGTTTTCCTCCTGCGATTTCTGGATCGACAGCAGCAGGGTGCGCGTGCCGTTGTACAAGGCCAGGTTCTTCAGCTCCTGCGCGCCATCCTGCACGCGCGCTACCTGGTGCAGGTAGATGGGCGCGCCATTGCGGCGGGCCACGATGATCTGGTTGAAGTCCTCGGGCCGCTTCATGCGGGAGTCAATCTGCACCAGCCGGTCCTGCTCGCGCGAGCGCACCGAGCCCAGCGGCAGATCCTGGTTTTCGCGGCGCACGGCATCGGCCACTTCGCTCGCCGAGATGGACAGCGCCTCCATCTGCTGCGGATTCAGGTAGACATTGATCTCGCGCGGTGTGCCGCCCACGAGGCTCACGGCCCCCACGCCGCGCACATTCTCGAGGCGCTTCTTGAGCACCTGGTCCGCCCAGGAGGTCATCGCAATCGCGCTCGGTGGCGTGCCCCGGCTCGGATCGGGCAGCAGGGCCAGCGACCAGACGGCGGCGTCCGCCGGGTCAAAGCGGATCACGCGCGGGTCTTTGACCTCGTCGCGCAGCAAGGGGCGCACGGCAGCGATCTTCTCGCGCACATCCTCAGCCGCGCGGCGCCCGTCCACATAGATCTGGAACTCCATGATGATGACGGCCGTGCCCTCGTAGCTGCGCGAGGTAAGGGCGCTGATGCCGGCGACCGCATTGACCGCTTCCTCGATTTTTTTGGTGACTTCGCTCTCGACAATCTCCGGCGCAGCGCCGGGGTAATCGACCGTGATGACGACCACCGGAAAATCGATATTGGGAAACTGGTCGACCTTGAGGCGCTGCAGCGAGAACAGGCCCAGCACCACCAGCGCGGCCATCATCATCGTGGCCAGCACCGGGTTGTTCAGGCTGAGGCGGGTGAACCACATGGATCAGGACGCGGGCAATGCGGATGGGGGCGGTGCTGCAGACTTAGGCGCATGCTTTGGGGCGGCATCTGGCGCAGGGGCCAGCCGCACCGGCGTCGCTGCGCGCAGCTGGCCCACCTGGCCACCCAGAATGCGTTGGCCGGCCTGCAGGCCCTGGGTCACCGCGACCCAGGTCTTGCCATCGCGCTGGCTGCGCGCGCCCAGCACCACGGGCTGGTGCTGTACCCGCAGCGTATCGCTGCGTTCGCCCGATCCGCCGTTTGGGCTCAGCAACTGCACATAAGGCTCGGGCTTGTCGGTGCGCACGGCAGCCAGCGGCACGGCAAGCGTCTGCAGCTCGCCGGTAGCCAACTGCCCCTGCAGGTACAGCCCCTGGCGCAGCGCCGGTGCGGCAGCGCCTGCGGGCGCCGCTGGCGGCGCAATGCGCAAATACACCGTCACGCTGCGGCTGCTGGCGTCGGCTTGGGGGTTGATGCGCGCCACCTGCGCGCTGACGGTCTGGCCGCTGCCATCGACCTGCAACTGCGCTGTCTGGCCCAGGCGCAGCTGCAGCGAATCGGCCGCCGGCATCTGGGCCTGCAGCTCCAGCTCACGCAGGTCGACAATCTCCAGCACATTGGCGTCCGGCCCGACCTTTTCACCGTTGCTGACCCATTTGCGGGCCACCTGGCCCTGGATGGGGCTGCGCAACACGGTATCACTGAGGTTTTTGCGCAGCACATCCGCGGCCGAGCGGGCCGCCTGGTAGTTGGCCTGCGCAGCCTGTAACTGCGACTGCGAAGATTCAAGGGCCGTCGCCGAGATAAAGCCCTGGTTGGCCAACGCGCGGTTGTTGTCGTACTGGCGCTGCTGGATATCTTGCTGCGCGCGGGCGGCATCGGCCTGCTGCTGGGCCTGGGCCAGGCGGGCCTGGCTCTCGGTGCTGTCCACCCGGGCGACGACCTGGCCGGCCTGCACCGGGTCCCCTTCGCGCAGTTGCAGCTGCTGGAGCTCGCCGGCAATGCGGGCCTTGATGATGGCGGTATGCACCGCCTGCACCGTGCCGCTGATGGGCAGGCTCAGCACCAGGGTCTGCGGCGCCACGGTGATCGCGTCGCTGGCGGCCAGCTGGTAGACCGCCTGCGCCTTGGCCTGCTCGGCCTGGGCGAGGGCTTGCTGGCGCTGCTGTTGGGTTTTCAAACCACGCCACAGCCCGCTGGCGAGCAGGGCGACGACCACGGCAGCGGCCAGCCAGGGCAGTGCGCGCTTCATGGGACAGCACCCTGAGGTGGGCGGCCCAGCCCATGCATCAGCGCATCGGCCTGCATCTGCAAAAAACGTGGCACATCAAAATCCGGGCTGGGCAGGCAAAAGCCGCCGGTGCTTTTGACGCTGGCGCAAAAGATCAGCGGGGCCAGCACCAGGGTCACGCCATAGTCCAGGTCCAGCGGGGCGAGCTCACCGCGCTCCATGCCCCGGCGCAGCACGCGCTCGATCAGGCGGTTGCCGGGCAGCACCACTTCCTGGCGGTAGAAGGCCGCGATCTCGGGAAAGTTATGCGCCTCGGCCATCACCAAGTGCGGCAGTCCGCAGGCCTTGGTCGAGCCAATGCGCTGCCACCAGACCTCGTAGCAGTAGTGGACCAAGGTGGCCGTGTCATGCTGGTAGCTGTCGAGCTCCAGATCCCACTCGGCAAAGCGGCTGCTGAGCACATGGCGCACCACGGCCTGGAACAGCTCTTGTTTGCTCGGAAAATACAGAAACAGCGTGCCCTTGGAGACGCCAGCCTGGCGGGCCACTTCTTCGACCTTGGTGGCCGAATAGCCTTTGCTGACAAACAGGTCCAGCGCCGCATCCAGCAGCTCGCCGGGCCGGGCCTCTTTGCGGCGGCTGCGGCGGGGCGCAGGCGTGGCCACAGCAGGGGGGGAAGGCGGGGTGGACACGGTGGGCAACGCAATCTAACAGTTAATGACCAGTGGGTTAGTAATGTAGGCGGCTGCCCGCGACAAGTCAAGCAAAACGACCTGAAACAAATAGAGCACCCATTGGCATCAGGCTGTCTTTTTCTCTGCTAAAAATGGTTCCGGCCCCCGCCTTTTCTCAGTGAGCCGGAGTCCATTTTTGCCCTTTTTGTTGCCGGAGTCATGATGTCCAGTGAAACCCAGTCCCCCGTGGAAAAAATCTATCTCGCCGGTGGTTGTTTTTGGTGTACCGAGGCCGTGTTCGGGAGGGTGCGTGGCGTTGTCAAGGTCGTCAGCGGCTATGCCAATGGCCAGATCGCCAATCCCACGTACGAGCAGGTCTGCACGGGCACGACGGGCCATGCCGAATGCGTAGAGCTGACGTTCGAGCCGCAGGTGCTGCCGCTCGATAAGGTGCTGCACATCTTCTTTGCGACGCATGACCCGACGACGCTCAACCGCCAGGGCAACGATGTGGGCCCGCAGTACCGCAGCGGCATCTACACCACCACGCCCGAACAGCTGGCCCAGGCCCAGGCCTTTGTCGACAAGCTCAATGCCTCGGGTCAGATGGGCGCGCCGGTGGTCACCGAGGTGGAGCCGCTGCAGCATTTCTGGAACGCCGAGGCCTACCACCAGGACTATTTCGACAACAACCCGCGCCAACCCTATTGCACCTACGTGGTGGCGCCCAAGGTCGACAAGCTGGAAACCCGCTTTGCAGACTGGTTGAAGTAGGGCCGCTTGCCTGCCGGGCCCGCACGATGGGCATAATGCAACACAATTGCATCAAAGCCATTGCTCCCAGCCACCGATGTCCGCCCGCACTCCATCCCCCGCCACTGCCGCTTTAAGCGTGCAGTCCCTGCCGCCCGGCATGCGTGCCACGCGCGCCACCAAGGCCTTGCTGGCTCTGGTCGGCAGCCAGCCGGGCATGCAGTGGTCCGTGGCCGAGGTGCAGGCCCGTCTGCAGAAGATGGGCGTCGATGTCAACCGGGTCACCAGCTACCGCCTGCTCGACCGCCTGGCCGCTGCCGGCAAGCTGGTCAAAAGTGTAGATGCCGAGCGCCTGACGCGCTATGCGCTGCGGGCTGAAGCACAGGAGCCGCTGCAGGTGCGCTATGAATGCACCGACTGCCATTCGGTGCAAAGCCTGGAGGAGCGTGCCGGTGACGCCGCCACGGCCCAGGTCAACCAGGCGATGGCGCAGTACCTGCAGGTGCTGCAGGAGCAGGGCCTGGCGCCGGAACAGACCGAGCTGCGTCTGCAGGGACTATGCGCCGACTGCAAGCACGACCCCAAAAAATCCTGATCTCCACTCAGGCCCGCTTGCGGGCAATCAGCCCCGTCGACAGCATGGTGCCGCCAATCACGACGGCACCGCACCCCAGCATCCAGGCGGTGATGGGTTCTGCCAAAAACCAGTTGCCATAGACCAGCGCAAACACTGGCGCCAAAAAGGTGACCGCAATCGCGCGGCTCGGCCCGGCCGTCTGGATGATGTGGAAATACAGGATATAGGCCACGCTGGTGCACAGCAGCGCCAGGGCCGCGACGGCCAACCACGAGCCCCAGGACGGCGTCTGGCTGGGCCACATCGCAATCGTCGGGATCAGCAAGCACAGGCTGGCACCGACCATGCTGCCGGTGGCAGTGGCCAGGGGCGGCACGCCCACCAGGTAACGCTTGGCAAAACTGGCTGCCACGCCGTAGCTCAGTGACGCACACAGACAGGCGGCGATCGCGGCATAGGCGCTCCAGCTGGCCGCGCCAGCGGTGGCGGGCTTGTCATGCAGCGCGAGCAGGGCCACGCCGGTAAAGCCGATCAACAGGCCGGTGACGCGCAGGCCGGTGATGCGGTCGCCCAGCCAGAGCCAGGCCACCAAGGCGCCAAACAGCGGGGCGCAGGCATTGAGCACCGAGGCCATGCCGGTGGGCATATAAACCACCGCATAGGCGAACAGCGAAAAAGGAATGGCCGAATTGATGATGCCCGAGAACAGCACCGGCTTCCAGTGCTGGCGCAGCGCGGGCCATTCGCCGCGCAGCAGCATCAGCGGCAGCAAAAACAGCGCAGCCAGGATGACACGCAAGCCGGCCGTAGGCACGGCACCAAACTGCGAAGCGCCCAGGCGCATGAACAGAAAGGACGCGCCCCAGAGCACCGCCAGCAGCACAAAGGGGGGCAGCCAGCGGCTGGCGCTCGGCGCAGCCGCGGCAAGGGCGGGGCTAGGGACAGACGCAGCAGCAGAGGATGGGGTGGGGCGCATAGGATCTCGCAAGGGCAGACAGCATGCTAGCGGGCACCGTACTTGCCATTGGTGACATTCTTGCGGTGTATTGATGCGCGCCGTGCAAGGAGCAGTAAAAGCGCAGTGGCGGCGCGGCAAACCCGCGTCTGGCTGGGTCCCATTGTGCGTTTGGCGCTGCGGCGCCCTGGTCACCATATGGACAACTGGCCGGCCATCGCCTCGAGCGTGCCTACAATAGCTGTCTCGCAGCAAAGGCGCGGCTTCTCATGGAGGCCGTTTTTCATGCCTGTTTTGCGCCAACAACAAGGTGAGTTCTGTGCCGATTTCTTCTGCAATCTTCAAAGCCTATGACATCCGCGGCGTTGTGCCGAGCACGCTCAACGAGAGCGTGGCACTGAAGCTGGGCCGGGCCTTTGGCCAGCAGGCGATTGCCGCTGGCGAGCTGGTGGTCGCCGTGGGGCGTGATGGCCGGCTGTCAGGCGATGCGCTCAGCCGCGCGCTGATGCAAGGCCTGGTGGAAGCCGGTATCGAGGTCATCGATGTGGGCCGCGTGACCACGCCCATGCTGTATTTTGCCGCCAGCACCTTGTGCCACAGCGGCATCCAGGTGACCGGCAGCCACAACCCCAAGGACTACAACGGCTTCAAGATGGTGCTGGCCGGCCGCGCGATCTATGGCGAAGAGATCCAGAAACTGCGCCAGATCATGGAGAAGGAATGCTGGCGCTTCCAGGGCGGCGGCAAGCTGCGCCAGGCCGATGTGACGGCCGCCTATGTCGAGCGCATCGTCTCGGACATCAAGCTGGCGCGGCCCATGAAGATCGTCGTGGACAGCGGCAACGGCATTGCTGGCGCCACCGCACCTGGCATCTTCCGCGCGCTGGGCTGCGAGGTGACTGAGCTCTTCTCCGAGGTCGATGGCAACTTCCCCAACCACCATCCCGACCCCAGCAAGCCCGAGAACCTGCGCGACCTGATCGAGGCACTGCAGACCGGTGATGCGGAACTGGGCCTGGCCTTTGATGGCGATGGCGACCGCCTGGGTATCGTGACCAAGGATGGGCAGAATATTTTCCCCGACCGCCAGATGATGCTGTTCGCCCAGGATGTGCTCTCGCGCGTGCCTGGTGGCGAGATCGTCTACGACGTCAAGTGCTCGCAGCGCCTGGCGCCGGCCATTGAGGCGGCCGGCGGCAAACCGGTGATGTACAAGACCGGGCATTCGCTCATCAAGGCCCGCATGCGCGAGACCAATGCGCCTTTGGGCGGCGAGATGAGCGGCCATATCTTCTTCAAGGAGCGCTGGTACGGCTTTGACGACGGCACCTACGCCGGCTGCCGCCTGCTGGAGATCCTGAGCAAGGCCCAAAACCCTTGCGCGCTGCTGCATGCGCTGCCCAGCAGCTACAGCACGCCCGAGCTCAATGTGGAATGCCAGGAGGGCGAGCCGCACAAGCTGAGCGCCCAGCTCCAGGAGATGGCGGCCGATGTGTTCAGCGCGCCGGCCCAGATCAACACCATTGATGGCATGCGCGTGGACTGGCCCGATGGTTTTGGCCTGATCCGTGCCAGCAACACCACGCCGGTGCTGGTGCTGCGCTTTGAAGGCCATACCCAGGCAGCCCTGCACCGCATCCAGAACGAGATGAAGGCGCTGCTGCTCAAGGTCAAGCCCGATGCCGTCATCGGCAGTGCGTCGCACTGAAGGACGACGCAGTCCATGGGTCTGAGCCTGACGCTCTACGGCTGGGTCGCACGGCTTGCCCGCCCGCTGGTGCGGCGCAAGCTGGCGCGCCGCGCGGTGCAGGAGCCTGGCTACGCCCAGAGGGTGGAGCAGCGCTTTGGCAATTATGGCGACCTGCCGCGCTACCAGGCCGTGCCCGAGATGCCGCTGGTCTGGATCCATGCGGTTTCGCTGGGCGAGACAAGGGCTGCTGCCATCTTGCTGCGCGAGCTGCGGCTGCAGATACCGGCCTTGCGCCTGCTGCTGACCAATGGCACGGCCACCGGCCGTGAAGAAGGGCAAAAGCTGTTGCTGCCCGGCGATATCCAGGTCTGGCAGCCCTGGGATGACTGCGCCAGTGTCAGCGCCTTTTTGTGCCATTTCCGCCCCACCATCGGCATCCTGATGGAGACGGAGATGTGGCCGGGGCTGGCCGCTGGCTGCCAGCGCGAACATATACCGCTGGTGCTGGCCAATGCCCGGCTCAATGAGAAATCGCTGCGCGGCGCCCAGCGCCTGGCTTGGCTCGCGCGCCCGGCCTACCGCAGCCTGCGCTCGGTGATCGCCCAGACCGAGGCTGATGCCAGCCGCCTGCGCGCCGCAGGCGCCGAGGTGACTGCGGTGCTGGGCAATTTGAAATTCGATGTCGAGCCCGATGCCGCGCAACTGGCCCAGGGCCAGGCCTGGCACCAGGCGGCGGGCAAACCGGTGGTGATGCTGGCCAGCAGCCGTGAGGGCGAGGAGGCCCTGTGGCTGCAGGCGCTGGCGCAGCTGCGCAGCAGCGACCCGCAAGCCGCCGCAAGCGTGCAATGGCTGCTGGTGCCGCGCCACCCGCAGCGTTTTGACGAGATCGTGCAACTGCTGCAGGGCGCCGGTTTGCAGGTATCGCGCCGCAGCCAGTGGCAGAGCGGGCCGCAGCCCGCCGATGTCTGGCTGGGCGACAGCATGGGCGAGATGCAGCTGTACTACGGTCTGGCCGATGTGGCCTTGCTGGGCGGCAGCTTTGCACCGCTGGGCGGGCAGAACCTGATCGAGGCGGCCGCTTGCGGCTGCCCAGTCGTCATGGGGCCGCATACCTTTAACTTTGCGCAGGCGGCAGACAGCAGCGTGCAAGCCGATGCCGCCCTGCGCGTGGCAGGCATGGACGAGGGCCTGCAGCAGGCTGTGGCCATCGCCAGCGATACGAGCCGCCACAGCCGCATGCGCCGCGCGGCACTGCAGTTTGCCCAGGCACACCGGGGCGCAGCCAAGACCACGGCGCAGCTGGTGGCCGCGGTGCTGGAGTCGACCGAGGGCTTTGTCAATTCCAGCTTTGAGGCCTCGCTGTTCGACGAGGATTCCGTCTAAACCGTTTTCGGGCTGGCGTTCATGCCTTGGGGCGGGTGGCAAAGGCCAGCACAAAGGTCAGCGCCAGGGTCGGCAAGGCCGATCCCGCTTGCGGCGCCCAGGCGGCCAGGCTGTGGTAGAGCGCGATGCCGCCCAGCCACAGCGCCAGCGGCAGCAGCTGCACGCCGGCCTGCGGGTAAGAGAGCTGGTAGCCGCCCCATGACAGCCGGCCCAAAATCACGCCAAACAGCGGTACAAAGACAGAACTCAGGATCAGCAAGAACGGCTCGAGGCTGTGCATCGGCAGCACCATGGCGAGGCCGGTGCTGGCCACCGCCATCACAATGCCCCAGGTACGCACACGCCAGGCGGGCAGCAGGCTGTGGGCCGATACCGCGCCCGAGTAGGCATCGCCATAGGCGTTGTCCACTTCGTCGAGCAGCACCAGCGACAGCGCAACCAGACCGCCCTGGGCCAGCAGCAAGGCGGCCACCAGGTCGGTGCTGGGCAGCACCAAAGCCACCAGCACGCCCAGCGCATAGCACCAGATATTGGCAATGCCAAAACCGATCCAGGTGCCGGCCATCGCGCTGCGGCCATGGCGCCCGTAGCGGGCATAGTCGGCCACCAGCGGCAGCCAGGAAATGGGCATGGCCACCACCAGGTCGAGCGCGGGCATCACGCCCATGCCGCCAGCCCCTGGCCTGCTCCATAGCGCGGGCAGGCCTTGCTGCAGCGCCATGCCGACAAACTGCCAGCTCAGCCACAGCAGCGACAGCACCACCAGCGGCAGCGCGATGCGCGAGATCAGCTGGCGCACCAGCCGCACCATGGAGCCCGTCATCAATGCCACCAGCAGGCCGCCCCAGAGCAAGGTGGCCAGCCAGGGCCAGTACGCGGCCTGCATGCCGCCTGCCTGGCGGCCAATGGCCACCGTCGATTCGCGCATCACCACCAGCTCGAACGCACCCCAGCCCAGCAGCTGGACGATATTGAGCAGCACCGGCAGCTTGGCAAAGTGGCGGCCATAGACATGGTGGATCAGTCCGGCGCTGGACAGACCGGTGTCGCAGCCGATCTTGCCCACCCAGGCGAGCAGTCCCGCCCCCACCACCGAGCCGCCGACAATCGCCATCAGAGCCTCGGGCGTGGACAGCGCAGGCATCAGATAGGCCCCCACCTGCATCACCAGCAGGCCCACCCCTAAGCTGAACCACAGCGAGGCCAGATGCCAGCCATTGAAAACACGCTCCTCTTGAGCGACGGGATGGAGGGCGACGTTGGAGGCGGAAGAAGCGTTGGCGGTCATGGCCTGTTATTGTTTGAAGTGCTTGTAGTTAGGTTGCAGTGCAAGGCAGTCCGGACGCCTGCAAGTGCGGCTATTGTGCCCAGCCTTCATGCCCCTAAAGAGATGACTACAATCGCCAGCGAGATGACGATACAGACGGACCCTTCTACCTGGATGCGCGACGGCGTAAGCCCCAGCTGCGTGGTGCTTCCCTCGCGCGGAGAGGGGCTGCTGCTGGATTTTCTGGCCCAGCGCCTGCCGCTGGTCAGCGCTGCGCAGTGGCTCGAACGCCTGCAGGCGGGCGATGTGGTCGATGGCGCGCGCCAGAGTTTGGGCCCCACACAAGCCTTTGTGCCCGGCATGCGGGTGTACTACTGGCGCAAGGTCGAGCAGGAGCTGCCCATCCCTTTTGATGCCGAGGTGCTGTATGAGGACGAGCGCCTGCTGCTGGTGGACAAGCCCCATTTCCTGCCGGTGCTGCCGACGGGAAAATATGTGCAGAACTCCTTGCTGGTGCGGCTGAAGAACGCGACCGGCAATGCCCATCTGTCACCGCTGCACCGCATCGACCGCGATACCGCCGGGCTGCTGCTGCTGTCCAAGGATGCAGCCACGCGTGGCCAGTACCAGGCCCTGTTTCGTGACCGGGCGATGGACAAGAGCTATGAGGCAGTGGCGCCCTGGCGGACGGACTTGGTGTTTCCGCGTGAGCACCGCAGCCGCATGGAAGAGAGCCAGCGTTTTTTTCTGATGCATGAGGTGCCTGGCGAGCCCAACAGCCACAGCCATATGGCGCTGCTGGAGCAGCAGGGCGCCTGGGCGCGTTATGCCTTGAAGCCCGTCAGCGGCAAGCGCCACCAGCTGCGTGTGCACATGGCGGCGCTGGGGCTGCCGATCCGCAACGATGCCTTCTACCCGGAGGTCAATGACCCGCCCGAGGGTGACTTCTCGCGGCCCTTGCAGCTGCTGGCGCGTGAGCTGCGCTTTGTCGATCCGGTCACGGGGCAGGCGCATGTGTTTCGCAGCCGGCGCCAGTTGCTGCCCCTGGCTGACTAGAAGCAACAAAGCCGCCCAGCGGCGGCTTGTGGTGAGAGCAGGGTAGTTGGTGGCCTTAGCGGCTGAAAGACCCCATGGCCTCGCCCAGTTGCACTGGCTTGGCCGCGGCCCAGTCGGCGTTGAAGGCGCTTTTGCCTTCGGGCAGCAGCAGCACGATGGTCGAGCCCAGCAAAAAGCGGCCCATCTCATCGCCTTGTTCGAGCACAATCGGCTGGGTCTGGTAGTCCCAGCTGCGCACCTTGCGGGTGCGGGGGGGATTGACCTGGCCGTGCCAGGTGGTGGACATGCTGCCGACAATGGTCGCGCCCACCAGCACCATCACGACCGGGCCAATGCGCGATTCAAACACGCAGACCACGCGCTCGTTGCGGGCAAACAGCCCGGGCACGCCCCGCGCGGTCAGCGGGTTGACGGAGAACAGGTCCCCGGGCACATAGACCATCTTTTGCAGCTTGGCGCGCAGCGGCATGTGGATGCGGTGGTAGTCGCGCGGGCTGAGGTAGATGGTGGCGAACTGGCCGTTGTTGAACTGCGCGGCCAGCTGCGCATCGCCGCCGAGCAACGCGGTGGTGCTGTAGCTGTGGCCCTTGGCCTGGAAGATCTGGTCCTGCGCAATGGCGCCGCACTGGCTGATGGCGCCATCGACCGGGCAGACCAGGTCGGCCTGGGCCATCGGCCGCACGCCTGCGCGCAGCTCGCGGGTGAAGAAATCGTTGAAGCTCTTGTACTGCGCAATATCGGGCTGCGCCGCTTCATCCATGTTGACCTGGTACTTGCCGACAAACCAGCGGATGAAGCGGGTGGTTGCGCCGCCCAGCTCTGCCGACGCCAATGAGCCGGCCAGCGCGGTCATCCATTTCTTGGGCAGCAGGTATTGGGGCAAAACAGCAATTCGATCGCGCATGGTCAGGGCCGTCACAGTAAACCGCCGATTCTATCGACACTGTGTCGTACCGATGACAAATTGCGTTGTGAAATGCAGCTTTTGTCGGCCATATGCTGACAATTTGTCGCCAAATGCTGGGGTCGTGATGCCGATGCTGCCTGCAGGGGCGACAGCACCGGCTGTGCCTGTAGTCCAGCGTCTGATTATGATGACAGACCTCCAGCCTTGATCTCGCCTTCTGTCTCGCCATGTCTTCAGCACGCCCCCCATCGCAACCCGCAAATGCTGCGCCAGGCTCGGTCAGCCGCCGCGCGCGGCTGCAGCTGTGGTTGCGCAACTTTCTGCCATCAGCGGCGCATGTCAATGGGCTGGAGCTGGCGCGCATGGTCGTGGGCGCAATGGTGGTGCTGTGGCTCACAGGCATGGCCAGCCAGACCTGGGGTCAGCATGACCACAGCCCCTGGCTGTTTGCCGCGATGGGAGCGAGTGCCTTGCTGCTGATCGGCACGCCATCGAGCCCCATGGCGCAGCCCTGGCCGGTGATTGGCGGCTCGATGCTGTCGGCGCTGGCCGGTTGGGTGGCGGTGTTGGTGTTTCCCGATCCGCTGCTGGCAGCGGCTGTGGCGGTGGGCCTGGCCATCATGGTGATGGTGGTGCTGCGCTGCCTGCACCCGCCGGGCGCGGCGTTGGCGATGTGGATGGCGATTCAGGGCTGGCACGATGTATCGGTGCTGCTCAACCCGGTGGCGCTGAACCTGGTCGTTCTGGTGCTGCTGGCCACCGCCTACAACCGCATGACCGGCAAGCGCTACCCCGCACCCCAGCACAGCCAGAAGGCGCAGGCCGCACAACCCTCACGCGCCTCGAGCGCGCGCATCGAGGGCAGTGATCTGGACGAGGCGCTGGAGCGCTTCAATGGCGTGCTCGATGTCAGCCGCGCCGATCTGGAAGCGCTGCTGCAGGGCGCAAGCCAGGCCGCCTTCAAACGCACCTTGGGCAATATGCGCTGCGAAGATGTCATGTCCCACCCGGTGCATGCCACGCGGCCCGAGGGCAGCGTCCAGGACGCCTGGGCCCTCATGCAGCAGCATGGCGTCAAGGCCTTGCCGGTGGTCGATGCCGCGCAGCGGGTGGTGGGCATCATCACGGCCACCGATCTGCTCAACCACGCGCTGACGGCGACACCGACCGCGCTCAGCAGCAAACTCAAGCACTGGGTGCTGCGCAAGAAAGACAGCGGCCAGCGGGTGGGCGACTTGATGACCGCCGAGGTCTCCAAGGTGGGCAGCTACGACCGCATGGTCGACCTGATTGCGATCTTCTCGCGCGCCCAGCTGCACCATGTGCCGGTAGTCAACCGGCAGGGCAAGCTGGTGGGCATCATCTCCCAGACCGATCTGGTGCGGGAGATGGCAGCTGCGCTGTCGCTGCCGCACGAAGACGCCTGAGGCGAACGCTGGGTGATGGGCATGGCCCAAAACAAAGCCCTGCGACAGCAGGGCTTTGTGCTTCAGGATGCGTAGAGCCGTCCTGGGTGTGGAGCGGGGCGCGTGGCCCCGCTACCTTCGCAGCACCAGCCAGCCAAAGGCCCCCAGCGACAGCAGTGAGTAGATCAGCCCGGGGGCCGCCGCGGTCAGCATCGGGTGCCAGTTCTGCAGATTGCCGGCAAAGCCGAACACATTGTTGAGCAGGAAGAAGCTGATGCCCGCCATCACGCCGCCAAACACATAGCCGGTGATGCCGCCCGAGCGGAAATGCAGGTAGGCAAAGGGGAGCGCCAGCACGACCATCACCAGGCAGCTGATGGGGTAGAACACCTTGCGCCACAGCTCGATCTCGTAGCGCTGCGCGCTTTGGCCATTGGCCTGCAAATGGCTCACGTAGAGGAAGAGGTCGTAGGTGCTCATCTGGTCGGGCTTGAGCACGGCCGCGGCCACCATGCTGCTGGTCACCGCAGTCGGCCAGTCCATGGTGTCCAGGTTCTTGACCTCGACCCGTGCCTGGCGCTGGTCGCCCAGGTAATAGCGTTGCTCCTGGATATGGTGCAGGTGCCAGACGCCATTGCCAAACTTGCCGCCGGCGGCCGTGAGCTGCATCTGGATGCGGCCCTGGTCGTCGAAGTTGTAGACCCGCACGCGCTGCAGATCGCCTTCGGGCGAGATGGCGCGCACATTGATCGCGGCCATGCCGTCCTCGCGCTTCTCGCGCAGCCAGGCGCCGGTGCGGCCCGTGCTCAGCTGGCCAAAGCGCTGTGCGCGCACCAGCTGGCTGGCCTGCTCACCGGCAGGCGCCACATAGTCGCCAATCGCAAAAGTGAGCACCACAAAGGCCAGGCCAATGCTCAGCAGGCTGCCCAGCGCTTGCCAGGGGCCCAGGCCACTGGTGCGCAGAATGGTGAACTCGGAAGTCTGCGCCATGCGCGCCATCACAAAGATGGTGCCGATCAGCACGGTGATGGGCAGCAGCTCGTAGATGTGGTTGGGGATGTTGAGCGCCACGCTCAACAGCGCATCCTTGAGCTCATAGGTGCCGGTACCGATCCAGCGGAACTCATCGACCAGGTCAAAGAAAAAGAACAGTGCCAGGAAGGCGAGGGTGACAAAGCCGACGGTCACGGCGATGTCCCGGTAGATCATTTTGCGAAAGGTCTTCATGCGCGGCTCCCCTTGCGGCGTACCCATTGCATCAGCGAGAACTGCTGGTTGCGGCTGAGCAGCAAGGTCCAGGCGAGCAGGGCCGTCAAGCCGTGGATCAGCACGAAGGAGAGCGGCAGCGAGGCTTTGCCCGAAGACACCCAGTTCTGGGCAAAGGTCATGAGGTTGTAATAGACGATGAAGGCAAACAGGGCGAACACCAGGCTGCTGCTGCGGCCCGCGCGCGGGTTGACGCTGGCCATGGCCAGGCCCAGCACGACAAAATTGATCGCGGCGATCGCCAGGCCCAGGCGGTAACCCAGCTCGCCCAGCAGGCGGGGCTGGTCACTGGCCATCAGCTCGCGCGTGGGGATGTTTTTCACGGCGCCCATGTCGTTGGGGTCAATCGTGGCGGCGCTGCCGATGCGGGTGCCGTATTCCTTGAAGTCGCTGACCTTCAGGCCCGGATTGTCCTTGGATTTCTCGATGCGCTGGCCGTCATTGAGCACGGCAACGCGGGCGTTTTCCTGCACTTCGAGGTGGGCGCTCTTGGCGCTGGTCACAGTGTCCTTCTTCTCTTCGTTGGTGACGATGAAGACATTGCTCGCCTCGAGGTCCGAGTTGCGGTCGCGGTCGATGAAGAACACGCGCGAGCCGTCGGACGACTCCTGGAATTCCCCAGGCGCGATGCGGTCGACATCTCCGCGCTGTTCATATTGCGCGCGAAGCTGCACAATCTGCTGGTTGGCCCAGGGCCATACCAGCAAGGCCAGCACCGCAATGACGACCATGATGGGCCAGGAAAAGCGCATCAGCGGGCGCAGAAAGCTGACCAGACTTTGACCACTGCTGAACCACACGGCCATTTCACTGTCGCGGTACATGCGCGACAAAGTCGCCACCACCGCAATGAACAGGCAGAGGCTCAAAATGGTGGGCAACTGGCCCAGCACGGTGTAGCCCATCACCAGCAACACATCGGAAGGGTTGACGCTGCCACGCGAGGCCTGGCCCAGCACTTTGATGAGCATCATCGTCATCACCACAGTCACCAGCACCACCAAGGTGGCACCAAAGCTGCGGGATAGCTCTTTACGGATCGAGGAATCGAATAACATTGGCGAGAAGGAAAGCACCGATTATGAACTTTGAACTCAAAACTCTGGATTTGGCTTCGGCCGCATTGCAGTCTGGCGACCTGCTGATCGTGTTGGTGGCTGACAAGCAGCCCAAAACCAGTGATGCATTGTCTACCCTGATTGCGCACGCGCAGAGAAATGGTGATTTTGAGGCAAAAACCGGCAAGTTGCTGGCCATGTATGCGGTGCCCGCCATCGAAGCCCGGCATTTGTTGTTGCTGGGCATTGGCGATGGCTCCCCCCAGGCCGTGCGCCAGGCGCTGGCGGCTGCTTCCGCTCCACTGACGCGTGAGGGCATCGAGCGCGCAGCTGTTGTGAGCGCCCAGCCGCTTGACGCTGCTTCGCTGCACGCATTGCTGCAATGCCTGGCAGACAGCGCCTACCTCTACCGCACCACCAAGCCATCGGCCAAGGCCGTGGCGCTCAAGTCCGTGGTGCTGGGCGCGCCCAATGCTCCTGAGCTGGAGCAGGCGTTTGAGGTGGCCAAGGCCACCGCCCAGGGCGTGGCCTTTGCCCGCGAATGGGCCAACCGCCCTGCGAACTACGCCACGCCCAAGCTGCTGGCCGATGCGGCCGAATCGCTGGCCGAAGAGCACAAGCGCATCAAGTGCAAGATCCACAAGCCCGAGGACGTGGCCAAGCTGGGTATGGGCGCCTTCATCGCCGTGGCCCAGGGCTCCAAGGAGCCGCTGCGCTTTATCGAGCTGCATTACCACGGCGCCGACAAGGACCGCCAACCGGTGGTGCTGGTGGGCAAGGGCATCACCTTTGATACCGGTGGCATCTCCATCAAGCCTGCGGGCGATATGGACGAGATGAAGTACGACATGGGGGGCGCTGCCAGCGTGCTGGGCACCTTCCGTGCGCTGGCTGAGTTGAAGCCCGAGATCAATGTGGTGGGCCTGATCCCGGCCTGCGAAAACATGCCCGATGGCGGCGCGGTCAAGCCCGGTGATGTGGTCACCAGCATGAGCGGCCAGACCATCGAAATCCTGAACACCGACGCCGAAGGCCGTCTGGTGCTCTGCGATGCGCTGACCTATGCCGAGCGCTTCTCGCCCAGCGCCGTGGTCGATATCGCCACCTTGACCGGTGCATGCGTGATTGCGCTGGGCGCCCAGCGCAGCGGCCTGTTCTCGAACAACGATGCGCTGGCCCAGGCCTTGCAAGCCGCTGGCGAGCAGGCGCAAGATACCTGCTGGCGCATGCCGCTCGATGACGAATACGCCGAAGGCCTGAAGACCAACTTTGCCGATGTGGCCAATGTCGGCGGCCGGCCGGCCGGCGCCATCACGGCCGCCAAGTTCCTGCAGCGCTTTGTCGGCAGCATGGCCTGGGCGCACCTGGATATCGCCGGCACCGCCTGGCGCAGCGGCGCCAAGAAGGGCGCCACCGGCCGCCCGGTGGGCTTGCTGCTGCAGTACCTGCTTGGCAGCGCCCAAGGCGCAGCACCTGCCGAACAAGCCAAGACGGTCAAGCCCGCCAAGGCCAGCAAGGCGGACAAGCCTGCCGCAGCGGCCAAGCCGGGCAAGGCTGCGGTCAATGTGGACGGCGCTGACAAGGCGGACGCCCAATAAGCACAGCCTGCCTTATGACGACCTCCACGACGGTAGCCTTTCACTTCAACGCGCCCAGCAAGCTGGCCTATGCCTGCAAGCTGGCGCGCAAGCTCCAGCGCATGGATATTCCGCTGGTGGTGCTCGGCGAGCCGGCCATGGTGGCCCAACTCGACGAGGCGCTGTGGTCCTTTGGTGGTGCCAGCCAGTTTCTGGCCCACTGCCGGGGGGATGCCGCGCCGCAGGTGCTTGAGCGCTCGCCCACGGTGCTGCTGAGTGAGCTGGCCGATAACCTGCCGCATACCCGCGTGCTGCTGAACCTGGGCTCGGAGATGCCCGCTGACGTTACCCGCTTTGAGCGGGTGATCGAGGTGGTCAGTGCCGACGATGAGCAGGACCGGCAGCAGGCGAGGGTGCGCTGGCGCGCCTACGCCGCCATGGGCTATGCCATCGAGCGCCGCGATCTGGTGATGAAGTCGGAGGACTGAGCCATGACCGAGTCCAGAATCCCTCCCAAGTTTGTGCCCACCTTGACCGAGGAAGCCGCACAGGACGCCGCGGACGCGCTGCCCCAGGTGGTGCCCGGCGGGGCTGCCGCGGGCGCGCCCGACAGCACACCGGCTGGCGTGGATGTGCTGCGCAGGCGCCGCGATGCGGATGTGCCGGCCTCGGGCGCCTGGGCGCAGCCCGCTGCCGATATTGCCGACCTGCCCACCTACAGCGGCTGGGCGCAGCAGGCAGATGCAGCATTGCCATTGGGCAGCAGCGCGCAAGCTGTTGCCGCCCCCAATCCGCCTGCAGCGGACAGCAACAGCCTTCCGAGCTTGGTGCAGGGCGTAGGCCCAGCGGCCGCCTTGCCGCCCGCAGGCGCAGGGGCGGTGGTGGATGACAGCGATGGCCAGGGCAACCCCGGCCTGGTGCAAAGCGCGCTGGGCGGCGAGGGCATGGCCGTGTCGGATGCGACCAGCCACCTGGTCGAGTCCGCGGCCGAGACGGCGCAGGCGCTCGAAGACGCGATCACCCGCCGCGTCACCCGGCGCGTACAGGAGACCTTGGACACGCGCCTGTCGGCTGCCGTGCTGAAGGTGGTGGAGCAGCAGACGGCCTTGCTGCAATCGTCGCTGCAACTGGAGATTGACAGCACCATCCGTGAGGCAGTGGCCGATGCGGTGGCCCGCATTTTGCGCGAGACCCAGAATCCGCAGCGCTAGGGATTCTTGCGTTATCTGCTTTTTGATGACAAAAAAGACCTAGTGAAATAACCGGCGGTTGTAAAGAACTAAAATTTCGTTCTTTGCGGCTGTCTGTCGCATCGCTTACAGTACGGCTATTCACGGTTTTTCGAGCGCCCGCCTCAAGCTGCAGGGCGCTTTCTTTATTCCAATGATTGAACTACGGGGTATCACCCAAACCTACCCGGGCAAAAACGGCCCGGTCCATGCGCTGCGCGGTGTCGATCTGAGCATTGCCGCTGGTGAAGTGTTTGGCATCATCGGACGCAGTGGTGCGGGCAAGAGCTCCCTGGTGCGCAATATCAACCTGCTCAACCGCCCCACCACTGGCCAGGTGGTGGTCAATGGCAAGGAGCTGACGGCGATGGACGATGCGCAGCTGCGTGCTGCGCGCCGTGAGATCGGCATGGTGTTCCAGCACTTCAACCTGCTGTCCTCGCGCACGGTGTTTGACAATGCCGCGCTGCCGCTGGAGCTGGCAGGCATGAGCAAGGCTGCCATCAAAAAGCGCGTGGACCCGCTCCTGGACCTGGTGGGCCTGGCAGCGCTGAGTGACCGCTACCCCTCGCAGCTGTCGGGCGGCCAAAAGCAGCGCGTGGGCATTGCCCGCGCGTTGACCAGCGAGCCCAAGGTGCTGCTGAGCGACGAGGCGACCTCGGCGCTGGACCCGGAAACCACGCGCTCGGTGCTGGCCCTGCTCAAGCAGATCAACAAGGACATGGGTTTGACGGTGGTGCTGATCACGCACCAGATGCAGGTGGTCAAGCAGATCGCCGACCGCGTGGCGGTGATGGAGGCCGGCAAGGTCGTCGAGATGGGCTCGGTCATCGAGGTCTTCACCCGTCCCCAGCAACCCATCACCAAGAGCCTGATCGACGAGATCGTGCCCCAGGAGCTGCCCGCCAGCGTCATCGACCGCGTGCGCAGCCTCAATGGTGCGCTCTCCAGCGGCCAGGGCAAGCTGCTGCGCTTGTCCTATGCTGGCAACCTCGCCTACCAGCCCATCCTCTCGCGCCTGATCCGTGACTTTGGCCTGGATGTGAGCATCCTCAACGGCCAGGTCGATGAGATCCAGGACCAAACCTTCGGCTTCCTGGCGGTCTACGCCAGCGGTGATCTGGCCCAGCTCCATGCCGCTGTGGAAGCGCTGCGCGCCTCGGGCGTGATGGTGCAGGAAGTCAATACCGAGGCCTCGGCCGCTTAACACCCGCAAAGAGGTCATCGATGTTTGAGAATTTTTCTGAAATGATGCTGCAGCTGTTTGCCACATCCTTGTGGGAGACGCTGATCATGGTGGGCATCTCCGGCGTGGCCGGTGCGCTGATCGGCATTCCGCTGGGTGTGTTTCTGCGCCTGACAGACCATGGCGGCATCTTGCAAAACGGCGCTGCCAACAAGATCGTCGGCTGGCTGGTGAATGCCGTGCGCTCGACACCCTTCATCATCTTGCTGGTCGCCATCATCCCGTTCACCCGCTTTATCACCGGCTCGTCCATCGGCACGGCCGCGGCCATTGTGCCGCTGACGCTGGCCGCTGCGCCTTTTATCGCCCGCCTGGTGGAGACCTCGCTGCGTGAAGTGGACCATGGCCTCGTCGAAGCGGCCCAGGCCATGGGTGCGACCTCCTGGCAAATCGTCTGGAAGGTGCTGCTGCCCGAGGCGCTGCCCGGCATCGTCGCGGGCCTGACCATCAGCTTTGTGTCGCTGACCGGCTACTCGGCCATGGCCGGCGCCATTGGCGGCGGCGGTCTGGGCGATCTGGGTATCCGCTATGGCTACCAGCGCTTTTTGCCGGACATCATGCTGGCGGTGGTGGTCATCCTGATCATCTTTGTGCAGCTGGTGCAAAGCCTGGGTGACTGGGCGGTGCGGCGCCTGAGCCACAAATAATCCGCTGGCGCAAACGCTTGCCCGTCCAAAGCCCATGTGCCCTGCCCATGGGCTTTTTGCTTGGGGCCAGCCGCGGCTGTCACCCAAGGGCATTGCGCGCTCTGGGCGCTGCCTACAATGGCGCATTGCCCACGCCTTGGAGACTGCCATGAATGCCGCCTTGCCCACCGCCACGGCCACTGCCACCGCACATGCCCTGCCACTGCAGGCGCTGGATCCCGCGCAATGGCTGCGGGCCAAGCCCTTGCTCGATGAGAACTGGATCCACGCCCACCCGGCACTGGCGCGGGCCTTGCCGGTGGTGCTGGCCCGCGATGTGGGTCAGGACTGGCACAAGGCCGGCACCTTTCGCCACCATTTGCTGGGGGTGACGCGGACCTTGCAGCTGTGGCAGCAACCGGAAGATGTCAAGCTGCTGGGCCTGCTGCACAGTGTCTACGGCAATGCCTTTGTCGACCTGGTCAAGTTCGATGCCAGCAGCGAGCGCAGCCAGCTCGCCGCGCTGGTGGGCGAGCCTGCCGAGCAGCTGGTCTACGAGTTCTGCATTCTCTCGCGCGCCCAGTTTGTGCAGAAGGTGCTCGCTGGGGCCATCGAGCCCGATGGCGCCGTGCTGCTGGACCACAAGGGCGCGCCGCGCCGGGTTGCGCCCTATACCGTAGCCGCCTTCATCATCGTCAGCATGGCCGACACCATCGAGCAGTGGTTCAGCTGGCAGGACGATATTTTCTCCAGCTTCCCGCAGGTGCCTCAGCGTCCGCAAAAGGCGCACTGGATGGCCTCGCTCTGGCCCGGCCCGATGCGCCCCAGCGGCCGCATGCTGTCGCAGATTGCCAGCCTGGGCCTGGCCTTGCAGCACCCGGCCTTGCAGGGCTTGCTGCCCACGCCGCCGGTGTTTGCCAACTGCACCCAGGGTCTGAGTCCATCGGCCGATGCGGCGGCCGCGTCGCTCTACTGGTCGGTGATCCAGCAGGACCAGCCGCTCACGGACCTGGATGTGGCCACCGGTGTGCTGGAGCAGGCCGTGCAGCTCAACCCCTGGGTGGGTGAGCCGCAGATGGTGCTGGCCCAGCTCTACCTGAGCGCCGGGCGCGAGGCCGATGCGCTGGCCGCTGCCGACAGCGCGCTGCAGTGTTTCAGCCAATGGGGCAATGCCTGGGATAAGCGCGTGCAATGGGATGCCTGGGTCGCCTGGACCCGCATCCTGCAGCAGCACGCCAGAAACGGCAACTGGCCCGAGCGCCTCGACAAGCTCAACAACGTCGCACTGCGGCCGGAGTAAAACGCGCCCCGACAGCGGCCGGCGGGTTGTAAGCAAATGGCAAAAAGTTCTTTGTTGCGTTGCAAAATCGGGCGTACAGTTCGGTATCGCATTTGAAAAGGTATCGCTCCCGTGCAAAAACGTACATTGCTGCAATCCGTGCTGGCCCTGGCTTTGGCCGCCGGTGTCTCTGGCGCCGCAGTCGCACAAGACAAGGAAATCAAGATCGGTGTGACCGCTGGCCCGCATGGCCAGATCATGGAGCAGGTCAAGAAGATCGCCGAAAAAGACGGCCTGAAGATCAAGGTCATCGAGTTCAGCGACTACATCCAGCCCAATGCCGCGCTGCAGTCCGGTGAGCTCGATGCCAACAGCTACCAGCACAAGCCCTATCTGGACGCCCAGATCAAGGACCGTGGCTACAAGTTTGTGGCCGCCGCCGACACCGTCAATTTCCCGATCGGCATCTACTCCAAGAAGATCAAGAAGATCGAGGAGTTGAAGGAAGGCGCGCGCTTTGGCCTGCCCAATGACCCGACCAATGGTGGCCGCGTATTGCTGCTGCTGCAGGCCAATGGCCTCATCAAGCTGAAGGAAAGCGCCGGTCTCAAGGCCACGCCGCTGGATGTGGTCGAGAACCCCAAGAAGCTGCGCTTTGTCGAGCTGGACGCCGCCCAGCTGCCGCGCTCGCTCGATGACCTGGACGCCGCTGCGATCAACACCAATTTCGCGATCTCGGCGGGTCTGAACCCCAAGTCCGACGCCATCGTGGTTGAAAACGCCAAGAACCCCTATGTGAATATTCTGGTGATCCGCGAAGCGGACAAGAACCAGCCCTGGGTGGCCAAGCTGGTCAAGGCCTACCACAGCGAGGAGATTCGCAAGTTTGTCGACACCCAGTTCAAGGGTGCGGTGATGCCTGGCTTCTAAGCGACTCTAGACACAACAAAAAGCCTCGCGGTTTAGGACTGCGAGGCTTTTGCTTTTAAACGGATCGGCTTAACCGCTTTAACTGCGCACCGGTGGCTTGGCCTTGGCGCGTTTGCTGCCGGGCACCATGGCCTGGGTCGCCTCTGCCGGCAGCGGCTCGACCTTGACGATGGCCAGCGACATATTGTCGCCCGAGCCCGAAGCGCGCATGCGAGCCCGCTCGATGAGGAACTGGCTGGCCTCGCGCGGCGAGAGCAGGCGTGTGATCGATGACAGCTCATCGGGCGAGAAGTAATGCCAGATCCCGTCACTGCAGGCCAAGAGCACATCGCCTTGCTTGAGCATGGGGATGCGGTGGTGGATCAAAGGCGGGTCATCGGCCGTGCCCAGGCAGTGCAGCAAGATATTCGATTGCGGGTGGTAGCGTGCTTCTTCCAGTGTGATCTGGCCCTGGTCGACCAGGGTCTGCACATAGGAATGGTCACTGGTCTGGTAGAGCAGCTGCCCGTCACGGAAATGGAAGATGCGCGAATCGCCCGAATGCACCCAGGCGCAAGCGCCGTTGGGCAAAATCAGAAAAGCCGCAATAGTGCTGTGGGGCTCTTGCTCGGCCGCAATGGCCACCAGGCGGATCAGCAAATGGGCTTCGCGCACCAGGTTGCCGAGCATTTCTTCGGCGTTGTCGGTCTCTGGCGAGTAGCGCTCGAACACCTGCTTGGCTGTCAGCATCACCTGGTCCGATGCTGCACGCCCGCCGCTGCGCCCGCCCATGCCATCGGCCACCACGGCCAGCACGCAGCCCTTGGCGCGCGGGTGGGCGAGCATGATGACCTGGTCCTGCTGGTAGGGCCGGTCGCCTTTGTGGAGGCCGGTAGCGGCAGAGAGTCGGTAGCTGGTGCTCATGCGCGAGGGGGTGGTGGGCAAATGGGGTGACGAAGGGGGAATCATAGAGCAGATTGCCCGGCGGGGCGCCAAAGCATGCGGGGTGATGCTGCCAACCGATGTTTGTATACCAACGTCTGGGGCCGTTGGGCAAGCGCAAGCCGGGGCAGGGCGTCGAACGCGCTAGACTGCGATGCCCCCGAAACCGATCCATCGATGCCCTTGTCTGCCGCCTTTGCCCGTGATGCCCCGCTGCGCCTGCGTCCGCAGCAGGAGCAGATGATCGCGGCCATCGAGGCGGCCTGGGCCCAGGGCCAGCGGGTGGCGATCGAGGCGCCCACGGGCACTGGCAAGACCTATGCCTATCTGATAGCGGCCTTGGACCGCCAGGAGCGCTTTGTGGTTAGCACCGCCACCCGGGCGCTGCAGGACCAGCTCGTAGACCGTGACATCCCGGCGCTGCTGGCCCACCAGGGCCTGCAGCGCAAGGTGGCCGTGCTCAAGGGGCGGGAGAACTATGTGTGCCTATTGGGCCTGGAGCAGGCGCGCAGCAAGCTGCAAGGCCAGCATGCGGGGGCGTTGGCCCAGGTCGAGCGCTGGGCTCAGAGCACGCAAGGGGGTGATCTGTCCGAGCTGGACGATATCAGCCATCTGACCAGCCTCGTGCCGCACATCACGGCCAGCCATGACGAATGCCTGGGCCAGCGCTGCAGCCACTTTGAGCGCTGCTTTTCCAACCAGGCCCGGGCCCGCGCCGCGCAGGCCGATATTCTGGTGATCAACCACCATCTGTTTTTCAGCGAGCTGCGCCACCGCCAGATGCTGGGGGTGGGACACGGCTTTGTGCCGCTGGCGCAGACCATGGTGATGGACGAGGCCCACCAGCTGCAGGCCATTGGCCTCAAAGTGCTGGCCAAGGGCCTGAATGTGGGCGATATGCGCGACTACCTCCAGACGGTGGAGCGCGAGACCAGCCTGCATGCACGCGGCTTTGCGCCCTGGCATGCCCTGCTGCAGCAGGTGCAGCAGGCCTTGGTGCAGTGGATGGAGGCCGAGCAGCGCTTGCTGGGCCCCGCCGATGCCCCCACCGATGCGGCAAGCCGCACCACAGGCCGCCAGGCGCTGGTCAACCTGCACAACCTGCTATCGGCCCTGGTCGCCGCCTTGCAAGGGGTGGCCGGCAGTGCGGCCGCAGTGGCCCAGCTGGCAGGCCAGGGCGATGTGATGCTGCAGGCCTTGCGCCAGTGGGCCCAGGGCGGCGGCCAGGACCGGGTGCGCTGGTGGGATTCCCCCGGTTATGTGCGCGCGGGCCAGGCGGGCGACCTGCAGGCCCATGGGCGCTATGCCTGGCGCCAGGGCTTTCGGGAGTCGCCCCTATGGCTGTGGCAGGCGCTGCAGGCGCTGGGCCCCCAGGTGCAGGCCAGCAGCTGGCTGGGGCAGGGCGTGCAGCGCTGGCTGTTTACCTCGGCCACCTTGGGCGATGATGCGGCGCTGACCTGGTTTGCCCAGGGCCTGGGCTTGCGCAGTGACAGCAGCGATAACAGTGAGACTGGTGATGCGCCCTTGCTCGCCAGCCTGCGCTTGCGCAGCCATTTCGACTGGGGCCAACAGGCCCGGCTCGTGGTGCCCCAGGGCCTGCCCGGCACGGATGCACCGGCGGCCGAGCGCGCGCAGGCACTGGCCCAGTGGCTGCTGCCTCATCTGAAGGCGCTGGGCGGGCGCTGCATGGTGCTGTGCACATCAACGGCTGCCATGCAGGCCTTGGCCCAGGCCTTGCGCCAGGGCCTGCAGGGCCAGGCCATCACCGTGCTGCAGCAGGGCGAGCAGCCCAAGCGCCGCCTGCTGCAGGCGATGCGCACGGCGCCCGGCGGCAATACCGGCCGCGTGCTGGTGGGCACCCTGGGCCTGTGGGAGGGGGTCGATCTGCCTGGCGAGGCGCTGCAGCTCCTGGTGATCGACAAACTGCCGTTTCCGCCGCGCCATGATGTTCTGCATGCAGCGCGCGTGCAGGCGCTGCGGGCTGCGGGCCGGGATGCTTTCGAGCGCTATGTTTTGCCCCAAACCGCTATGCAGCTGCGCCAGGGCGTTGGGCGGCTGATTCGGTCTGCCAGCGACCAGGGTGTGGTGGTGATCGCCGATGAACGCCTGCATAGCCGCAGCTATGGCGCGGCCTTGCTGGCGGCGCTGCCGCCGCTGCCCAGTCTGGATGACGCAGCCTTGCCGGCGTTTTTGCAATCCTTGGCAGAAAAAGAGATCCGGCCGTAAGAAAACGGCTGCTGCAAGTGGTGACCCGCAGCAGCCGCTTGGCTATTTAATCACGCGCCTCAGGCGCGTAGCATCACCACATCTTCCACCAGGGGCGCTCTTCCTTGCGGAAGCCATTGGCCAGCAGGCGGGTGTTGGGGTAGCTCGCTTCCAGCACACGCTTGGTGTCGGCGGCCATGTCGGCCATGTTCAGGCGCTCGTAGGACAGCATCAGGATGTAGAGCGCGTCCTCTTGTGCAGGCACTTCCTTGTAGTCGGCAATAGCGGCTTGCGCGCGGTTGACGGCGGCCACATAGGCGCCGCGCTCGTAGTAGTAGCGGGCGACGTGCACTTCGTACTGAGCCAGCGAGTTGACGATGTAGCGCATGCGCTTTTCAGCGTCGGGCGCGTACTTGGACTCGGGAAAGCGCGTGGTCAGCTCACGGAACGATTCGAACGAATCCTTGGCGGCCTTCTGGTCGCGCTCGGACAGGTCCTGCTTGGACACCCAGGAGAAAAGACCCAGGTTTTCGTTGAAGTTCACCAGGCCCTTGAGGTAGAGCGCATAGTCCACGCCTTCGCTGGCGGGGTGGAGCTTGACAAAGCGGTCCAACGTGGCAATGGCCTGGGCCTTTTCACCGCTCTTGTACTGGGAATAGGCCTTTTCCAGCTGGGCTTGCTGCGCCATCGCGGTGCCAGCGGCACGGCCTTCGAGCTTTTCATACAGCGGAATGGCCTTGTCGAACGAGCCGGACGACGCCTCGTCACGCGCTTCCGAATAAATCTTGTTCGGGCTCCAGCCGGCGGTGGGATCCACATCGGTCGATGAACAGCCTGCCAGCAACGCGGCAAGTGCTACAGAAGCGATAGCGGGAACCTTCGATTTGGGGTACGCAAACAGCATTTTTGGCTTGAAATCCATGGACGGAAAGCTGAAAAACTGCGTGGGGCGGCAAAGCCCGCCACGCAGCGGGGCAGCCCGTGCCGCGCCCTCTGATCTGGGCCATTGTAATCGGCGCGCAGCCCGCTGCCGCAGAGCCGGACTTGTCGCCTGTAGGGCTGTGTAACATTCCGCGCCGGATATGCCATGGTTTGCAGCGGCGGTGCTGCGGCTTTCCTACAATGCAGGGATATGTTCGTACACCTTCGCATCCATTCCGAGTTTTCCATCATCGACAGCACCAATCGCGTGGGCGATTTGATCAAGTTTGCTGCGGGTGATAGCCAGCCGGCGATGGCGCTCACCGATTTGAACAGCCTGTTTGGCGCCATCAAGTTTTACAAAGCCGGGCGCGGCGCAGGTGTCAAACCCCTTCTGGGCGCCGAGCTGACCTTGGAGCCTGAGGTGGCAGGCGGGCCGCTGTCGCGCATCATCGTGCTGATCCAGAGCCAGCAGGGCTACCTGAACCTGTCGGAACTGCTGGCGCGTATCTGGATGGCCGACACCATCAAAGCGCAGCCGCAGTGCACCTGGGCCTGGCTGGAGGAGCTGTCAGACGGCCTGATCCTGCTGTCGGGCGCCCAGGCCGGCCCCGTCGGCCAGGCGCTGATGCGTGGGGATGAAAAGACCGCCCGGGGCGTGGCACTGCGCCTGGCGGGGCTGTTCCCGCACCGTTTCTATATCGAGCTGCAGCGCGCTGGCCGCGCCGATGACGAAAGCCATGTGGCCGCTGCGGTCGCGCTGGCTGCCAATCTCAAACTGCCAGTCGTGGCCACGCACCCGGTGCAGTTCACCAAGCCTACCGATTTTGAATCGCACGAAGCCCGCGTCTGTATTGCCGAGGGCGAGACCCTGGGCAATAAAAAGCGCGTCAAGCGCTTTACCCGCGACCAGTACCTGAAATCTGCTGCCGAGATGGAGGCCCTGTTCGCCGATCTGCCCAGCGCGATTGCCAATACCGCCGAGATCGCCCGCCGCTGCAGCGTCACCCTGCAGCTGGGCAAGTACTTCCTGCCCGATTTCCCCACGCCCAATGGCATGCCGATTGACGCGTATTTCCGCAAGGCCTCGTTCGACGGGCTGGAGGAGCGCCTGCAGCTGCTGTTTCCCAACGCGGCCAAGCGCGAGGCCGAGCGGGCCAAGTATGTCGAGCGGCTGGAGTTCGAGCTGGGCATCATCTTGAAGATGGGTTTTCCCGGCTACTTCCTGATCGTGGCGGACTTTATCAACTGGGCCAAGAACAATGGCTGCCCGGTGGGGCCGGGCCGGGGATCGGGGGCGGGCTCGCTGGTGGCCTATGTGCTCAAGATCACCGATCTGGACCCGATCCACTACAACCTGCTGTTCGAGCGCTTTCTGAACCCAGAGCGCGTCTCGATGCCCGACTTTGACGTGGACTTTTGCCAGGCCAACCGGGACCGGGTGATCGACTATGTGAAGGACCTCTACGGCCGCAATGCGGTGAGCCAGATTGCGACTTTCGGCACGATGGCCGCGCGTGCGGCGATCCGCGACGTGGGCCGCGCGCTGGATATGAGCTATGGCTTTTGCGATGGCATCTCCAAGCTGATCCCAAACAAGCCGGGCCTGCATGTGACCTTGAAGTACCCGCCCAATCCTCCGAAGGACGGCGACAAGTACACCTATGCGATCAAGGAAGAGCCGATCCTGGCCGAGCGCATCGAGAAGGAAGAGGACGTCAAGACCCTGATCGAGATGGCCCAGAAGCTCGAAGGCATGACCCGCAACATCGGCATGCACGCAGGGGGCGTGGTGATTGCGCCGGGCAAGCTGACCGATTTTTGCCCGCTCTACCAGCAGCCGGGCAGCACCTCGGCGGTGGCCATGTATGACAAGGACGACGTCGAGGCCGTGGGCCTGGTCAAGTTCGACTTCTTGGGCCTGGCGACCTTGACGATTCTGGAGATCGCGCGCGAATTCATCATCAAGCGCCACAAGGGGCAGGAGAACTTCAAGTTCGAAGAGATTCCGCTCGACGACGCCCGCACCTACCAGCTCTTTTCGGCCGGCAAGACCGAAGCCGTGTTCCAGTTTGAATCGCGCGGCATGCAGCAGATGCTCAAGGAAGCCAAGCCCAGCCGCCTGGAAGACCTGATCGCGCTGAACGCGCTCTACCGGCCGGGCCCGATGGACCTGATCCCCAGCTTTGTGGCGCGCAAGCACGGCAAGGAAGTGGTGGAGTACCCGCATCCGCTGGTCGAGAAGGTGCTGTCCGAGACCTACGGCATCATGGTCTACCAGGAGCAGGTGATGCAGACCGCCCAGGTGCTGGGCGGCTACAGCCTGGGCGGCGCCGACTTGCTGCGCCGCGCGATGGGCAAGAAAAAGGTCGAGGAGATGGTGCAGCACCGGGCCACCTTCCGCGAAGGGGCCTCCAAGATCGGCATCGACGAGGCCAAGGCCGACGAAGTGTTCGATTTGATGGAGAAGTTTGCCGGCTACGGCTTCAACAAGTCGCACGCCGCGGCCTACTCGCTGCTGGCCTACCATACCGGCTGGCTCAAGGTGCACTACACGGCCGAGTTCTACTGCGGCAATATGACCGTGGAAATGGACAACACCGACAAGCTCAAGGTGCTGTACGAGGACGCGCTGAAAATGGGCGTGACCTTTGAGATGCCCGATGTGAACCGGGGCCACCACCGCTTCGAGCCGGTGACCGACAAGGTGATCCGCTATGGGCTGGGCGCCATCAAGGGCACTGGCCAGGCCGCCATCGAGGCCATTGTGGCTGCGCGCGAAGGTAAGGGCACAGGGCCGCAGGGCGATACCAAGGGCCCGTTCAAGAGCCTGTTCGACTTCTGCCTGCGCGTGGACCGCAGCAAGCTCAACAAGCGCACGGTCGAGGCGCTGATCAAGGGCGGTGCCTTTGACAGCATCCAGCTCAACCGCCGCGCGCTGATCGAATCGGTCGACGTAGCCTTTGAATTTGCCGCCACCACCCATGCCAACGCCAA
The DNA here is from genome assembly GCF_003105075.1 of Comamonas sp. JNW. NCBI lineage: Bacteria > Pseudomonadati > Pseudomonadota > Betaproteobacteria > Burkholderiales > Comamonadaceae > Comamonas > Comamonas sp. JNW. The sequence goes on along the minus strand of NZ_QETI01000001.1, from coordinate 19,330 downwards.
CCAGGGCGGCCTGTTTGACATGATGGGCGATGACGCCGTGGGCTCGAGCACGCAGGAGCCGCCACTGGCCGATGTGCTGCCCTGGGGCATCAAGGAGCGCCTGGTGCAGGAGAAGACCGCCATCGGTTTCTACCTCTCGGGCCATTTGTTTGACGAGGTGGAGCTGGAGGTGCGCCAGTTTGTGCGCACCCCCATCTCCCAGCTCAAGGACAGCCGCGAGCCCCAGACGGTGGCGGGCATCATCAGCGACATGCGCGTCATCAACGGCCAGCGCGGCAAGCTGGTGCTGTTCAAGATCGACGACAAGTCCGGTGTCATCGAGGGATCGCTGGATGAGGCCACCTGGAACCGCCACAAGGAGCAGCTCAAGGACGATGAATTCGTCATTCTGAGCGCCCGTATCGGGCAGGACCACTTCAGCGGCGGGCTGCGCGCTAAGGCGCAGCATGTCTGGGGCCTGGCCGATGCGCGTGCCCGTTTTGGCCGCTATCTGCTGGTCAACACCGACCGCCACCAGCCCGATGTTGCGCGGCTGATTCAGGAGTTTCCCGCTGTCGAGGAGCACACCGACGAGGGCGTGCTGCGCCACGGCCTCAAGATTCGCCTGGGCGTCGTCTGCGGCCAGGGCCAGGCGCGGGCCGGGGTGGAACTCAACCTGGGCGACGCCGCACGCTTTTTCCCCAGCGACCAGGCCATGGCGGCCTGGTCCCAGGAAGCGGGCCACGAAGCCATCAAAATCGTTTACGAAAGCATGGCCTAAGAGCAATTGTGCCCGGGCTGAAAAACGGCTGGACCAGCGGTTGCTGGTGCCGCCGTATTGAAGTTCATAAAAGCATCACCATCTTTGTCCATGTGGAAATTTAGCCTTATAGAATGATCTCAATGGCCACGAAACCTGTTGTTCCTCCCTCGCCGAATCTGCCTGCAACGCCCCAGCCCCCGGAGGACGGCGGCGGGGCGCTGGTGGTCGAGCGCATCGCCCAGCGGGTGGAGCCACCGAAGATGTACCAGGTGGTCATGCTCAACGATGATTTCACGCCGATGGAGTTTGTGATTGAGGTACTGCAGCATTTTTTTGGCAAGAGCCGGGAGGCGGCCACGCAGATCATGCTGAAGATCCACCTGGATGGGAAAGGTGTCTGCGGGGTGTACTCGCATGAAATCGCCGAAACCAAGGTGGCGCAGGTGATGGATGCCGCCAACGGAGCGGGTCACCCGCTTCAAGCCGTATCGGAGCCTGTTGAATAACGGAATCTGGTCCTCATCTAGAAGCAAGTTGAGTGTATTTGGCAAGCAATAAAGGAGTTTCAAATGATTGCTCAGGAACTGGAAGTCAGCTTGCACATGGCTTTTGTCGAAGCCAGGCAGCAGCGCCATGAATTCATCACCGTGGAGCATTTGCTGCTGGCCTTGCTGGACAACCCGAGTGCTTCCGAGGTGTTGCGCGCATGCTCTGCCAATATCGACGATCTGCGCGCGTCGCTGACCAATTTCATCAAGGACAATGCCCCGCAGGTGGCCGGTGAAGACGAAGTGGACACCCAGCCTACCTTGGGTTTCCAGCGCGTGATCCAGCGCGCCATCATGCATGTGCAAAGCACCGGCAATGGCAAGAAGGAAGTGACCGGCGCCAATGTGCTGGTGGCCATTTTTGGCGAAAAGGACTCGCATGCCGTGTACTACCTGCACCAGCAGGGCGTCACGCGCCTCGATGTGGTCAACTACATCGCCCATGGCATCAAGAAGAACGACACGCCCGAGCTGCCCAAGTCCGAGTCCAGCTCGGATGCGGAAGAGGTGGGCAGCAACAGCGCCGAGCGCGCTGAAAAGGCCTCGCCGCTGGAGCAGTTCACCGTCAACCTGAACCAGCAGGCCAAGGACGGCAAGATCGATCCGCTGATCGGCCGCCAGTACGAGGTCGAGCGCACGATCCAGATCCTGTGCCGCCGCCGCAAGAACAACCCGCTGCTGGTGGGTGAGGCCGGCGTGGGCAAGACGGCGATTGCCGAGGGCCTGGCATGGCGCATCACGCAAGAAGATGTGCCCGAAGTGCTGGCCGAGGCCACGGTCTACTCGCTGGACATGGGCTCGCTGTTGGCGGGCACCAAGTACCGCGGTGATTTTGAGCAGCGTCTGAAAGGCGTGCTCAAGGCCTTGAAGGACAAGCCCCATGCGATCTTGTTCATTGACGAGATCCACACCCTGATCGGTGCCGGTGCGGCCTCGGGCGGCACGCTGGATGCGTCCAACCTGCTCAAGCCGGCGCTGTCGAGCGGCCAGCTCAAGTGCATTGGCGCAACCACGTTCACCGAGTACCGCGGCATCTTCGAAAAAGATGCAGCGCTCTCTCGCCGCTTCCAGAAGGTCGATGTGGTCGAGCCGACCGTGCCCGAAACCATCGATATCCTGAAGGGCCTGAAGTCGCGCTTCGAAGAGCACCACAACGTCAAGTACGCGGTGGCCGCTTTGCAGGCAGCCGCTGAACTGTCGGCCAAGTTCATCAATGACCGCCATCTGCCCGACAAGGCGATCGATGTGATCGATGAGGCCGGCGCCGCGCAGCGCATTCTGGCGCCCTCGAAGCGCAAGAAAACCATCGGCAAGACCGAGATCGAAGAGATCGTCGCCAAGATTGCCCGCATTCCGCCGGCCAACGTCAGCAATGACGACCGCGGCAAGCTGCAGACCCTGGAGCGTGACCTGCGAAGCGTGGTCTTTGGCCAGGACAAGGCGCTCGAAGTGCTGTCCTCGGCCGTCAAGATGGCGCGCTCTGGCCTGGGCAAGGTCGACAAACCGATTGGTTCGTTCCTGTTCTCGGGCCCCACCGGTGTGGGCAAGACCGAAGCGGCCAAGCAGCTGGCCTACATCCTGGGCATCGACCTGATCCGCTTTGACATGTCCGAGTACATGGAGCGCCATGCGGTTTCGCGCCTGATCGGTGCGCCTCCCGGCTATGTCGGTTTCGACCAGGGCGGCCTGCTGACCGAGGCCGTGACCAAGAAGCCCCATGCGGTGCTGCTGCTCGACGAAATCGAGAAGGCGCATCCGGATATCTTCAATGTGCTGCTGCAGGTGATGGACCACGGCACCTTGACCGATAACAACGGACGCAAGGCCGACTTCCGCAATGTGATCATCATCATGACCACCAATGCGGGTGCCGAGACGATGAACAAGGCCGTCATTGGCTTTACTAACCCGCGTGCGGCGGGCGACGAGATGGGCGACATCAAGCGCCTGTTCACGCCCGAGTTCCGCAACCGGCTGGATGCCATCGTCAGCTTCAAGCCGCTCGACGAACAGGTCATTCTGCGTGTGGTCGACAAGTTCCTGCTCCAGCTCGAGCAGCAACTGGCCGAGAAGAAGGTCGAGGTCACGTTCAGCGACAAGCTGCGCAAGCACCTGGCCAAGACCGGCTTCGATCCGCTGATGGGTGCGCGGCCGATGCAGCGCCTGATCCAGGACACGATCCGCCGGTCGCTGGCCGACGAGCTGCTGTTTGGCCGCCTGACCGATGGCGGGCGCCTGAGCGTCGACTGGGACGACAGCAACGCCGACAAGCCCGAGGTGATGCTCGACATCCAGCCGCTGCCCAAGAAGGAGCGCGCCAAGCAAGAGCCGGCCGAGCCTGAAGAGGAAGTCGCCGCCGATTGAGGCCCTCGGGCCTTGAGGACAGAAACAGCCGCTCCATGCGGCTGTTTTTTTGCGTCGGGCTGTCACGGTGGCAGGCTACACTGGGCAGTCCCCTCAACAGGAGCGCGCTGCTGTGGCGTCCCTCTCTCCGTATCTGACCAAGGAAAATATCGTCGCGGTGCTGTCCGTGATCTGGCCGATCTACCTTGGCGTGGTGGGTATCTGGATTCTGATGCAGCGCCGCGCGCCGGTGGCCACCTTGGGCTGGCTGCTGTCCATGGGCTCCTTGCCCGTGGTGGGGCTGATCGTCTACTACTTCATCGGCCCGCAGCGCATGAAGCGCCAGCGCATCAAACGCCTGCGCGCCCGCAACAAAAACCATGTGCGCGAGACCACGCGCCGCATCCGCGACGGCCAGCCCGAGGCCCCGGCCCAGCTGCGCGAGATGGTCAAGCTGGTCGAGGCCACCTGCGGCTTCCCGATCACCTCGGCCGAAAGTGTGGAGTTGCTCAGCGGCGGCGCGGCCACCTTTGACCGCATTCTGGAAGACGTCGCCCAGGCCCGCCACCATGTGCATCTGGAATACTATATTTTCGAGCCCGACCAGACCGGCACGCGCCTGCGCGATGCGCTGGTCGAGCGGGCCAAAGCGGGGGTTAAGGTGCGCATGCTGGTCGATGCGCTGGGCTCCAAGCGCGTCAACCGCAAGTTCATCGCGCCCTTGCTGGCAGCGGGCGGCGAGTTTGCGGTCTTCCACCCCACTCGCATCGGCAGGCGTCTGCGCCCGGTAATCAACTTCCGCAGCCACCGCAAGATCCTGGTGGTAGATGGCCAGATCGGCTTTACCGGCGGCGTCAATATCACCGACGAAGAAGACCGCCGCGTCAACACCAACGCCTACCACGATGTGCACCTGCGCATGGCGGGGCCCATCGTCACCTGGCTGCAGACCACCTTCTTGGAAGACTGGGCCTATGCGCTGGAAAAGTCGCCCCAGGACATGCCTGCCAACCTGGACTTGCTGCTGCCCGATATGCCCGATGGCCGCCACGCGATGCAGCTGGTGAGCTCAGGCCCGGACAACCCGACCGAGCCCATCCACCGCGCCCATGTGGCCGCCATCCAGTCAGCCACCGTGCGGGTCTGGCTGACCACGCCTTACTTTGTGCCAACCGAGCCGGCCATGTATGCGCTGACCAGCGCCGCGCTGCGCGGCGTCGATGTGCGGCTGCTGGTGCCGGAGAAATCGGACTCCATCTTTGTGACGGCCGCTGCCCGCTCGTACTACGAGGAGCTGATCAGCGCCGGCGCCAAGGTCTACGAATACAGCGCGCGCATGCTGCACTCCAAGACCTTGGTGGTCGATGACAACCTGACCATCATCGGCACGGCCAACTTTGACAACCGAAGTTTTCGCCTGAACTACGAGGTGTGTGCGATTGGCTACGGGCCGGAGCTGAACGCCCGGCTGCAGGACCAGTTCAACACCGATCTGATGCGTTCCAAGCAGGTGGCTTCGCGCCGCAAGCAGCGCTTTTTGCCCCGGCTGGGTGATTCGATCGCGCGCCTGTTCTCGCCGCTTCTGTAGTTGCTGGCCCACGTTGCTCTGCGGCAGTGACCGGAGCAGGCATACTAGCGGGCATGCAGAACTTCTCGTCCGCCTCCGCCAGCTTTTTCTGGCATGACTACGAAACCTTTGGTGCCGTGCCGCGCCGTGACCGGCCCGCACAGTTTGCCGGCATCCGCACGGACATGGACCTCAACGAGATCGGCGAGCCGGTCATGCTGTACTGCCAGCCTGCGCTTGACTACCTGCCCAGCCCGCAGGCGAGCCTGATCACCGGCCTCACGCCCCAGCACTGCCTGGAGCAGGGCGTACCCGAGCACCAGTTTGCCGCGGCTGTAGAGGGCGAGCTGGGCCGCCCGGGCACCATTGGCGTGGGCTACAACACTATCCGTTTTGATGACGAGGTGACGCGCTACATGCTGTGGCGCAACCTGCGCGACCCCTATGCCCGCGAATGGCAAAACGGCTGCGGCCGCTGGGATCTGCTCGATGTCGTGCGCATGGTCTATGCGCTGCGCCCCGAAGGCATCCAGTGGCCCCAAAAAGATGATGGCTCGGTCAGTTTCAAGCTCGAAGACCTGGCCCGCGCCAACGGCATCCTGCATGAATCGGCGCACGATGCACTGAGCGATGTGCGCGCCACCATTGGCCTGGCGCGCCTCATCAAGCGCCTGCAGCCGCGCCTGTTTGATTTTGCGCTGGGTCTGCACAAGAAGGACCGTGTGATGCAGGAGCTGGCCCTGCCAGCCACCTCCGCCAATGGCCGGCCTTTTTTGCATGTCTCGGGCATGTACGGGGTCGAGCGCGGCTGCATTGCCGTGGTCTGGCCGCTGGCCCAGCACCCGACCAACAAGAACGAGGTCATCGCCTGGGATCTGGCCCAGGACCCCAGCTACCTCGCTGAGCTGTCGGTCGACGAGATGCGCCTGCGCATGTTCAGCGCAGCTGCTGATCTGCCCGAAGGCGTGACGCGCCTGCCGATCAAGACGGTGCACCTGAACAAATCGCCGATGGTCGTCAGCAGCCTGCGTACGCTCAGCGCCGAGCAGGCCGCCCGCTGGCAGATCGACATGGACCAGGCCTTGCGCCATGCCGCGATTGCCCGCGATCTGCCCGATATGAGCGCCACCTGGGCTGCCGTGTTTGACCGCCCACCGCTCGAGGGTGTGGATGTGGACCAGGATTTGTACAGCGGCTTTATCGGCCAGGCCGACCGCCGGCGCCTGACCCAGCTGACGACCATGCACCCGCAGGAGCTGGCCGTTGCCAAGCCCGGTTTTGACGATGAACGACTGCATGAGCTGCTGTTCCGCTACCGGGCGCGCAACTTTCCCGATTCGCTCAACCCAGAGGAGCAGCAGCGCTGGCTGGAGCTGCGCGTGGCCTTTTTGCAAGAGGGCTTGGGCGGCGCGCGCACGGCCGAGCAGATGTTTGCCGAAATCGACCAGCTGTCGGAGACGGCCGATGAGCGCGCCGAAGAGCTTTTGGGCGCACTCTACGACTGGGCCGATGCGATCATGCCCGATGCCTGAGCGGCATTGAATCAGGCTATCGCCAGCGCCAGGGCCTGCTCCAGGTTCTGGCGCGCCTGCGCCTCCAGCCGGGCCCGCATGGTCGCCGTCTGGTAAATCGCCGGGCGCTGCAAAAAGCTGCGCAGCACCGCCTGGCGGCGCAGCGCATAGTCGGCAGCGGGCACCCAGGCATATTCGGCCTGGATCTGCGCCTGGTACTGCGCAAAACGCGCGGCTGGCGCGCCCAGGATAGACAGATCTATATCGAGCATCCAGGCGCTGTCTGCCGGCAGCGGCGCTTGCGCGGGCTGGAAATGGCAGGTGGCCATGACCAGTGCATCCACCCGCTGCAAGGCATCGGGCGCGGCCCCGGCTGCCTGCATCACCGCTTGCGCCCAGTTGGCACTGCGCCTTTCATTGTCCTTGGCCTGCGGGTCATAAATCGCGTCGTGAAAGCACAGGGCCAGTGCCAGCTCTGCCGGCTGCGCTATCTGCGGGCGCAGCTGCTCGAGCCATTGCAGACATTCGGCAATATGCTGCAGGCCGTGGTAATGGCGATCCGGCCCGGCATGCGCTGCCAGCAGCTGGGGCAAGGCGTTGGGCGCAGGGGTCAGGCCCAGATCCTGCCAGGCCCGTTCCCAAGCGGCGCTGAAGATCTGGGCATCCGAGGCGCGTGCACTGCTTGCCATGACCACTCCTTGAGGCATCCTTCCCGCCATCAACCAAAGAACTGGTAGCAGACCACAATGGCGGCCACCACGCCCGAGAACTCAGCCAGCAGCGCGCAGGGCACCGCATGGCGCGCGCGCTGGATGCCGACCGCGCCAAAGTACACCGCCAGCACATAGAACGTGGTCTCGGTGCTGCCCTGGATGATGGCAGCGGCCAGCGCCGGGAAGCTGTCCACGCCATGGCTTTGCATGGTCTCGATCAGCATCGCGCGCGCGGCGCTGCCCGAGAAGGGCTTGACCAGGGCAGTAGGCAGCGCATCGACAAAGCGCGTGTCCATACCGCTCAGATCCACCAGCCAGCGGATGCCGTCGAGCGCATAGCCCAGCGCGCCCGAGGCGCGAAAGAGCCCCACGGCGCAGAGCATGGCCACCAGGTAGGGAAGCAGGCCCTTGGCGACATCAAAGCCTTCCTTGGCGCCTTCGATAAAGCTCTCGTACACGGGCACCTTGCGCAACGCGCCCACCACGACAAACAGTACCACCAGGCCAAACAAGGTGAGGTTGCCCAAGAGGGAAGACACCTGCGCCATGGCCGTGGACGTCAAGGTCGCCAAAAAGGCCATGAATCCGGCCAGCACCAGGCCGACCGGCAGCAGATAGGCCAGCACCACCGGGTGCCACAGCGGCAGGCGCTGCACGATGGCCACCGACACCAGGCCGACCAGCGTCGAGACCGAGGTGGCCAGCAAGATCGGCAGAAACACCAGGGTTGGGTCGGGCGCGCCTTGCTGCATGCGGTACATGAAGATGGTCACTGGCAGCAGGGTCAGCGACGAGGCATTGAGCACCAGAAACAGAATCTGCGCATTGCTGGCGGCCGTGGGCGAGGGGTTGATCTCTTGCAGCGCGCGCATGGCCTTAAGGCCAATGGGGGTGGCTGCGTTGTCCAGCCCCAGCGCGTTGGCAGCAAAGTTCAGCGTCATCAGGCCCAGCGCCGGGTGGCCGCGCGGCACATCGGGCATCAGCCGGGCAAACAACGGCGCAAGCCAGCGGGCCAGCATATCGACCAGGCCGGCCTTTTCCGCAATCTTCAAAAAGCCCAGCCACAGCGTGAGCGTGCCAAACAGCAGCACCATCACCTCGACCGAGAGCTTGGCCATGGCAAACAGCGCCTGCACCATGTCGCCAAAAATCTGCGCATTGCCGCCCACCAGCCACTGCGCGAACGCGGCCAAGGCCGCCACCACAAAAAAACCCAGCCACAAGCCATTGAGCATGGGACATCCTTCGTCATCCGGCGCGCCGCAGCACCGGGGCGGTGCGCCATGCCGCTGATTGTGCGCGATGCCGCAGCCTGCCCGGCGCTGGCCCATGCGGAAACTGGGCCAGGTGCTGCAAAAGCCTCTCTGGGCACCCCGCGCTTATGCGGGAAAACCACAGGCATGCGGGCTGCAGCCCGCACCCGTTTGTCAGCGCGATGCAAGGCAAAGGGAAATAATGGCTGCACAACAAAAGATGGAGACAGACTTCGATGAGCCGTTTTGCCGACTTTTACGCCCGCTCGATCCACGACCGCGATGCCTTCTGGGCCGAGCAGGCGCAGCGCATCGACTGGCATGTGCCGCCCCAGCAGATCTGTGACTACAGCAACCCGCCATTTGCGCGCTGGTTTGTCGGCGGCCAGACCAACCTCTGCCACAACGCCATCGACCGCCATGTGGCCGAGCGCGGCGACCAGGCCGCGCTGATCGCGGTATCGACCGAGACGAATACCGAGCGCAGCTACAGCTATGCCGAGTTGCACCGCGAAGTGCAGCGCATGGCCGCAGCGCTGCTGGCGCTGGGCGTCAAAAAGGGCGACCGGGTGCAGATCTACATGCCGATGATTGCCGAGGCCGCCATCGCGATGCTGGCCAGCGTGCGCATCGGTGCCATCCATTCGGTGGTGTTTGGCGGCTTTGCCTCGGGCTCGCTCGCCACCCGCATTGACGATGCCCAGCCCACGGTCATCATCAGCGCCGATGCCGGCTCGCGCGCCGGCAAAGTCGTGCCCTACAAGCCCTTGCTGGATGAGGCCATTGCGCTGGCCCGCCACAAGCCGCAAGCGGTGCTGATGGTGGACCGGGGCCTGGCTCCCATGCAGTGGGTCGCTGGCCGCGACCACCGCTGGGCCGATCTGCGTGCCCAGCACCTGGATGCCCAGGTGCCCTGCGAATGGGTGGAGGCCACCCACCCCAGCTACACGCTCTACACCAGCGGCACCACCGGCAGGCCCAAGGGCGTGCAGCGCGATACCGGAGGCTACACGGTGGCGCTGGCCGCCAGCCTGCCGGCGATCTTTGATGCAAAGCCCGGCCAGACCTTTTTTTGCACCAGCGATATCGGCTGGGTCGTGGGTCACAGCTACATCATCTATGCGCCGCTCATCGGCGGCATGGCCACCCTCATGTACGAAGGTGTGCCGCTGCGCCCGGACCCGGGCATCTGGTGGAGCCTGGTCGAGAAATACAAGGTCACGCACATGTTCTCGGCGCCCACCGCGATCCGTGTGCTCAAAAAGCAGGACCCGGAGTACCTCAGCCAGTACGACCTGAGCAGCCTGCAGGCGCTGTGGCTGGCCGGCGAGCCGCTCGATGAGCCCACAGCCAGCTGGATCAGCGGCGCCATTGGGCGCCCCATCATTGACAACTACTGGCAGACCGAGACTGGCTGGCCGATCCTGACGCTGTGCAACGGCGTCGAGCCCCAGCCATCGCGCTTTGGCAGCCCGGGCAAGGCCGTGTTTGGCTACCACATCAAGCTGATCGATGGCGAGACCGGCGCCGAGCTGGCCCTGCCGATGCAAAAGGGCGTGATTGCCATAGAAGGCCCCTTGCCCCCTGGCTGCCTGATGACGGTATGGCGCGATGACCAGCGCTTTGTCAACACCTACTGGAAGAGCATTCCAGGCCGCCTGGTCTACAGCACCTTTGATTGGGGTGTGCGTGACAAGGACGGTTACTACTTCATCCTGGGCCGCACCGATGATGTGATCAATGTCGCCGGGCACCGCCTGGGCACACGCGAGATCGAAGAGAGCATCTCCGGCCACCCCGATATTGCAGAAGTTGCCGTTGTCGGTGTGGCCGATGCCTTGAAAGGCCAGGTCGCGCTGGCCTTTGCCGTGCCGCGCAGCAATGCGGTGGCGGGCGACAGCGCCGCCTGCAGCGCGCTGGAAAAATCCGTCTGCAACCATGTCGATGCCCAGCTCGGTGCCGTCGCGCGGCCAGCGCGCGTCTACTTTGTCGCCACCTTGCCCAAGACGCGCAGCGGCAAACTGTTGCGCCGCGCGCTGCAGGCGGTGGCCGAGAAGCGCGACACGGGCGACCTATCAACGATGGAAGACCCGGCAGCGCTGCAGCAGGTGGTGGCGGCGATGGCGGCGGCTGAGCGCTAAGGCGAGTCTCCAGCAAGAGCGCCTTGCGCGCTCCTTGGAGGCTGTCTGGGCACGCATCCAATGGGGTTGTGGACGCATTGAATCAACGCGTACCCTCCAGCCCGGATTACAGCTGGCGCGCCAAGCCAGCACAGGCAGACCCTGCAAGCGCCGATCTGATGGAGGGTATTTGCCTTACATGGGATGCGCTGACCCGTCGATACAGTGAAATTTTCCAATTTGACAGGAGTTGCGCTATGGCCCAAGAAAATCCGCGTGAAAAATTGTGGGAACTGATCAAGGACATTCGCTTTGCGATGATCACGCACCAGCATGAACATGGCAGCTTGCATGCCGCGCCGATGACCACGGCCAACAAAGAGGGCATGAACGAGGATAAAAATCTGTATTTCTTGCTGGGTAGGGATTCCGATTTGTCCCGGTGCCTAAGCACCTCCAGCGCCATTAACGTGTCGTACGCCGATCCCAATAAGGACAGCTATGTTTCCGTATCGGCAACGGGGTCCATCAGTGACGATCTGGCGCTGAAAGAGCAGTTGTTCAGCCCGATGGCCAAAGCATGGTTTCCCGATGGCCCGTCCGACCCCAATTTGCAGATCCTGGTGGCGCGGGTTGATTTTGCCGAATACTGGGATGTGAAAGAAAACAAGCTAGTGCAGCTGTTCAAGATGGCCAAATCAGCGGTGACCGGTGAACGACCCGATGGCATGGGCGAGCACCGCGAGATCAAGCTGTAAATCTCGGGCCATCGGCTCCAACTGCATGCCCTGCACCATGGCCCATGGCGCAGGGCATGCCTCGTTCAGGCTGCGCTGGCGTGCTGCATGCCATAGGCCCGCTCCACCTTCGCCACCCGCACCTGGTAATGCGCATACCAGCGCTCGGCGCCCATGCGCTGGGCAACCAGGTGGTCGCTCTGGGCCTTCCAGCGGCGGATGTCGTCCTCGGTCTGCCAGTACGACACGGTAATGCCCAGGCCGTCGCTGCCCCGGGTGCTCTCAGCGCCCAAAAAGCCAGGTTGCTGCTCGGCAAGCGCCACCATTGCATCGGCCATGTGGGCATAGGGCTGGTCCTCGCTGTTGGTGCGCTGCGAGGTGAAGATGACAGCGTAGTACGGGGGCTGGGGAGTGTTGGCAAAGGCGGCGCTGTGCATGGCGGTGGCTTTGGTGGGGCGCAAACAATAAAAAAGCCAGCATGGAGGCTGGCTTGGCGGGTTCAGGGTGCGGGCATCACAGCCTGGAATCCCTGCATTAGCTGGCTCAGCGGATCAAGTCCTTGAGCTTATCGGGCTGGCCGTTGGCCTCGTCGGCACCTTCCATCGGCGCCTTGCGCTTGGTGATGCTCTTCCAGCCATCGGCCAGTGCCAGCTCGGCATTGAGCTTGATGAAGGCCAGCTGGTCTGCGGGCACATCTTCCTCGGCGTAGATGGCGTTGGCAGGGCACTCGGGGATGCAGACGGCGCAGTCGATGCATTCGTCCGGATCGATGGTCAGGAAGTTCGGGCCTTCGCGGAAGCAGTCAACAGGGCAGACGTCCACACAATCGGTGTATTTGCACTTGATGCAGTTTTCGGTGACGACGTGGGTCATGGAATGGTTTTCGCCAGTGATTCAGACAAATAAACAGCGGAGGATTTTACGGTTTTTGTGCACAAGCACCTAGCCGACCTCCGAATAACGTGGTTTTTAACTGCGGGACTGCTGGCTTTACTCCACCAGTACCGCAGCGGCCGTGCTGTTGGAGGCCGTGTCCACGAGGATCAAGGAGCCCAGCTCACGCGAGCGCACAAAGGCCGCTGCCGGAATCGCTTCTTGCAGGCTGATCTCCACCCGGCCAATGGCATTGGGTTCGAGCTGCTCAGCAGCCTGGCGCTCCAAGTTGTTGATATCCAGGCGGTTGAGCACCTTGCGCACCTTGGCCTTGATCCAGCGGCGGCCATGCAGCGCCCAGTACACGCGGCCGGCCAGCAGGGGTTCGTTGTCCATCCAGGCGATGGTGGCCGTGATCTCGCGCGTTGCGGGCCAGGCAGGCTGCTCGGCGGGGGTGTCAAAGTCATCGTCGGCGGCAATCGTCGCAGCCGGTGCCGGGGCCGCAATGATCCAGTCGCCGCGCGAGACATCGACCTCGCGGTCCAGCACGATGCCGGCGCTCTGGCCTGCGCCGCGTGCGATGGGCTTGCGGGTGTGGTCCAGCACCTGGGCCACGCTGGCGCGCTGGCCGCTGGGCAGAATCTGCACCGCAGTGCCGGGCGCGACATCGCCAGTGCCCACACGGCCCCAGAAAATGCGGCGGCCCTGGTGAGTGTCGGCCGAGGCGGAGAACTTCTCCACCCACTGCACCGAAAACGCCAGCGGTTGACCGGCATCAGCCGGCGTGGTCGGCAGCGTCTCGAGCAGCTCCAGCAGGCTCGGGCCCTGGTAGCCGGCCCAGTCGGGGTGCGCGGTCACCACGTTCCAGCCCTTCAGGGCCGAGACGGGAATAGTGGCTGCTACGGTGATGCCGGCCGCCTGGGCGAAGGCGGCCAGCGCATTGCGGATATTGGCAAAGGCCAGCGCCGGGTCGGCCACCGCGTCGAGCTTGTTGACCGCAAACACCAGCGAGTGCACGCGCAGCAGATGGGCCAGCAGGCTGTGGCGGCGGGTCTGGGGCAGCAGCGCGAGCTGCGGGTTTTGCCAGTCCAGCTTGGTGGCATCGACCAGCACCACGGCGGCGTCGGCGCTCGATGCCGCGGTCACCATGTTGCGGGTGTACTGCTCGTGGCCGGGCGCATCGCCAATGATGAACTTGCGCGTTTCGGTGGCGAAGTAGCGGTAGGCCACATCGATGGTGATGCCTTGCTCGCGCTCGGCGGACAGCCCATCGGTGAGCAGGGCCAGGTCGGTCTCGCCGCTGCGCTGCACGCCGGCGAGCTGGTCTTGCAGCACCGATTTGCTGTCGACCAGCAGGCGGCCGATCAACGTGGATTTGCCATCATCGACGGAGCCGCAGGTGATGAAACGCAGCGCCGATGCGGTGTGCAGGTGGTCTTGGGCAGGGGTGCGCACGGCGGTCAGGGTATCGGTAGTCATCAGAAGTATCCGTCTTTCTTGCGCTTTTCCATCGAGGCATCGCTGGTCTTGTCGTCCATGCGGGTAGCACCTCGCTCGCTCACATCGGCGGCCAGCGTCTCCAGCACGATGTCGTCGGCCGAGGCGGCATCGCTGCTCACCGGGCAGGTGCAGGTGATGTCACCGACGGTGCGAAAGCGCACGGTGCGGCTCTCGACCGTTTCGCCGTCGCGGGCGGGGGTGAGCGGCGTGATGGGCACGAGCAGGCCCTTGCGCTCGACCACATCGCGCTGGTGGGCGTAGTAGAGGCTAGGCAGCGCTATGTTTTCGCGGGCAATGTACTGCCAGACATCGAGCTCGGTCCAGTTGCTGATCGGGAACACGCGGAAATGCTCGCCCGGAGCCAGGCGGGTGTTGAACAGGGTCCAAAGTTCGGGGCGCTGGGCCTTGGGCTGCCACTGGCCAAAGCTGTCGCGGTGGCTGAAGATGCGTTCCTTGGCGCGGGCCTTTTCTTCGTCACGGCGGGCGCCGCCAATCAGCGCGTCAAAGCGGAACTCCTCGATCGCTTCGAGCAAGGTCACCGACTGGTGCACATTGCGCGATTCGCCGGGGTGGGCCAGACGCACGGTGCCGCGCGCCATCGAGTCCTCGACGCTGCGCACGATCAGATCGGCACCCAGTTCCTTGGCGCGCAGATCGCGGAAATCGGTCACTTCAGGGAAGTTGTGGCCGGTGTCGATCATCAGCAAGGGGTAGGGGATGCGGCCGGCGCCAAAGGCTTTTTCGGCGCATTTGAGCATGACCAGCGAATCCTTGCCGCCGGAAAACAACAGCGCAGGGCGCTCAAAGGCGGCGGCGACTTCGCGCAGGATAAAGATGGTTTCTTCTTCCAGCGCATCGAGGTGCTGGTTGCTCAGGTGGTTGAGCACATCGGTTTCAACACGGGCGTTCATATCGGATGGACTTTCTTGTCGGGCGGGCTGCATGCGGTCAGTGGGCGATATCAGTGCGCAATGTGCAGGCCGCATTCGCGGTTGTCTTCGCCCTTGGTGGGATCCACATAGTCGAAGTTGTTGGGCAGACCGTGTTGTTCGCAGTAGTCGTACAGATCCTTGGACGACCAATGCAGCAGGGGTGCGACCTTGATGAGGCCATCGGGGTTCAGACTGACCGGATCCATCTGGGCACGCACGGCCGTGTCGGTGGCGCGCAGCGCGGTGAACCACACGCGCGGCTGGGTCTCGCGCAGCGCGCGGGCAAAGGGCTCGAGCTTGACCTCTTCGGTAAAGGCGGCGTGGCGCGGGTCATCCAGCGCGGGCGTGGCGCCTTCGACGGCTTCACGGTGGGCGCGCGAGCGGCGTGGCAGGTAGATCTGCAGGTTCAGCCCCAGCTGGCGCGTCACCTCGTCGGCAAAGCGGTAGGTGGCCTCGGTGTTGTAGCCGTTGTCCATCCAGACCACGGGCACATCGGGCTGGACCTGGCTCACCAGGTGCAGGATCACCGCTTCAAAGGGGCGGAAATTGGTGGTCACGATGCTGGTCTGGCCCAGCGACAGCGCCCAGCGCACCAGGGCTGCGGCGTCCTTGCCCAGCTCGGCATTCACGCGGACCAGTTCTTGGGGGGTGAGGGTGGTCGTGCTCATGCGGCAGCCTGGTCAAAATGGGGCTTGGCTTCCACGTCGCCTTGGTAGAACCCGGCAAAACGCTCGAACTGGCGCGCAGCATCGGCCACGTCCACGCCTTCCTTGAGCACCGCGCTGCTGAAGCCGGTGCGGTGCATCTGCACCAGCTGGTCGATCAGCACATCGCCCAGCGCACGGATATCGCCCTTGAAGCCACGGCGGCGGCGCAGCAAGTAGGCCTGGCTGAACGCGCGGCCATCGGTGAACGCGGGAAACTCGAGGTCAATGCGCGCCACGCCGTCAAGTGCTACCTGCAGCGCATCGGCATCGTTGGCCAGCAGCAGCACGCTGCGGTCGCCTTCGCCAGCGGGCTGGTGGTCGCCGGCGGCCAGGATCTGGAAATCGTTCGGAATGCTCATCGTTGTTCTGCTCAATGCTCAGGCTTGGGTGGTTTCTGCGGCGGTGTCAGCGGCTTCGGGCAGGCGGGCGGACTTGCCCGCTTCCTTGAAGGGATCCAGCCCCACGCGGCGCACGGTGTCGATAAAGCGCTCGCCGTTGCCACGCAGATCGCGGTAGGTGGAGAGGACTGCCTCGATCACGCCAGGCACTTCGGCGGCGCTGAACGAGGGGCCAATCACCTTGCCAGCCTGGGGCGCGCCCGACAAGGTGGCACCATCGGAGCCGCCCACGGTGATCTGGTACCACTCCTTGCCGTCCTTGTCGACGCCCAGGATGCCGATATGGCCGCTGTGGTGGTGGCCGCAGCTGTTGATGCAGCCGCTGATATGCAGGTCGATATCGCCAATGTCGTCGAGCTCGTCCAGATCCTGGTAGCGCTCGGTGATGGC
The DNA here is from genome assembly GCF_003105075.1 of Comamonas sp. JNW. Classification (NCBI taxonomy): domain Bacteria; kingdom Pseudomonadati; phylum Pseudomonadota; class Betaproteobacteria; order Burkholderiales; family Comamonadaceae; genus Comamonas; species Comamonas sp. JNW. Next base: position 2,996 of record NZ_QETI01000001.1, on the reverse strand, counting down.
TGCTGCAATCGGCAGGCTGCGGGCATTGGCCAAGGCGCAGAGGTCACCGCCGGGGCAGGCGATCATGTCGGTCAGCAGGTCCACATTGGTGCTGGCCAGGCCCAGGGCCTTGGCCTTCAGCCACAGGTCATGCAACTGGCTCACATGCACCCAGGGCAGCACCACGTTCTGGTCGTGGGTCACTCGGGCTTCGCCGGCTGAGAACTGGTCCACCAGCTGGGCCAGCGCATCGAGCTGCTCGCCCGAGGCATCACCCGGTGCCTGGCCGACGCGCTTGAACGACAGCACCACCGCGCGCAGCTGCGGGTTTTGGTGGGCGCGCACATTGCGGCTCACCCAGCGGCCAAAGGCTGGCTCACGCACGCCTTGCTCGGTCAGCTGGTGCTTGGCCTCGGTGGCGTTGACCTGCGGATAGCCCGACAGGTCCGGTGCCACAAAGCAGGCCGCCACGCGGTCAAACTCGGCCTGGGGGATGGTGTGCGGGCCGCCATCGACCTCGACGATCTGGCGGAACTCTTCTTCCACCGAGTCGATATAGACCTGGCCTTCAGCCTTGACCAGGATCTTGATGCGGGCCTTGTACTTGTTGTCACGGCGGCCGCGCTCGTTGTAGACGCGAACAATCGCCTCGATGTAGTTGAGCACCTGGTTCCAGGGCAGAAACTCGCGGATCGGAGTGCCAATGACGGGCGTGCGGCCCATGCCGCCGCCGACAAACACCTTGAAGCCGATCTCACCGGCTTCGTTCTTCGTCAGATGCAGGCCCACATCGTGCCAGCCAGTGGCGGCGCGGTCTTCTTGCGAGCCGCTGATCGCAATCTTGAACTTTCGCGGCAGGAAGGCGAACTCGGGGTGCAAGGTGGTCCATTGGCGCAGCACCTCGGCGTAAGGCCGGGGGTCGACCAGCTCGTCCACCGCCACGCCAGCGAGCGCATCGGTGGTCGTGTTGCGGATGCAGTTGCCGCTGGTCTGGATGCCGTGCAGGTTGACGCTGGCGAGCAGGTCCATCACATCGGCGGACTTGGACAGCGGAATCCAGTTGAACTGCACATTGGTGCGGGTGGTGAAATGCGCGTAGTGGGTGGGCAGGTAGGTGGTGCCCATCGCGCCCTGGGTCTTGAGCGCATCCTGGTAGAGCTGGGCGTCGGGCGCGTCGTACTCGCGGGCAATGCGGGCCAGCACGCGGATCTGCGCGGAGTTGATCTCGCCATAAGGCACTGCCACCCGCAGCATCGGTGCGTAGCGTTGCACATACCAGCCGTTTTGCAGACGCAGCGGGCGGAATTCTTCTTCACTCAGCCGGCCCGTCTCCCAGCGTTGGAGCTGGTCACGGAACTGGTCGGCTCGGGCCTGGACAAACTGGCGATCAAATGGGGTGTATTGGTACATCGTGGTGCGGAAGTTGCAGCTACCGAGCCCTGGTGTGCCCGCTGCCCCAATGGCGGCGGAGCTGGGCTGTTGCGATGTACTGTAAAAAAATTTCATATAAACTCAAACTACATTTTTCTCAGTCCTGTATGACATTGAGTTATATGAAAATGGCAAATGCTAGTGAGCAAATCGCATATGGGACGCTGTAGGGCGCCCCAAAGACAGGGCGGAGCGGAGGTGGCGTCTGCTCCGCCCCTCACTCTAAAAAGGCATAGCGGGCACCGCAGGCCACCCCATGGACAGGGCGGAGCGAAGACGGCGTTCGCATTCGCCCCTCCCGCTAAAGCGCTCGCTTATTTGCAGTAGCGGTCGCTGGCCAGCGCCAGGGCCAGCGGATTGGGCAGTGGCAAGGGCTCGGCATGCAGACGGGCGGCCAGCAGCTCGGCGCAGAGCAGCGCCCAGGTCAGACCGCGCGACCCCATCGCCGTGGCGACCCAGGGGCTGGCCAGGCCTTCAGGCAGCGTGTGCAGCGCCTGCAGGGCCTGCGTGGGCAGCAGCGGGCCCACCAGCGGCAGCCGGTCGGTCGATGCGCAGCGCAGCTGGGCCCAGTGCTGGGCGCGCGCAAAGGCCTGCGCATCAGGCCGGTGGCCTTCCGGCAGCAGGGTTTGCAGCTTGGCCCCGTTACCGGCATGCGCTGTGGCGGCATCCTCGGCCGACGGCGGCAGTGCGGATTGGCCACGCTCAAAGCTCGATCCCATGACCCAGGCCGCGTCTGCATCCTGCCCAATGCGGAAATAGGGCACCCAGCTGCCATGGCCGTTGACGGGTTGGTGGGCCGCGGGCGCCTGGCCTTCGGCATAGCGGCCCCAACTGACCTGGCCCCGGATGGTTTGCAGCGCCTGGGCGGCGGCCAGGCTTTGGCCGTTGATGCGGATGCTGGCCGATTGCGGCCCGGCGCAGAGGACGACCAGATCGGCCTGCGCCCATTGCTGGCCTTGGCCATCGCTCAGCGACCAGAGCGGCTGGCCCTCGGCGGTCTTCAGCGCGTCGAGCGCCTGTACCTGGGCATCGCCGACAAAATGGATGCCAGGGTGGTCCAGCAAGGCCTGCACCAGCGCGGCCGGCCGCAGCCAGCCGCCGCGCGGGTGCCAAAGCGCGGGGGTATCGGCCGGCAAGCCCAGCACTTCGAGCGTGGCGGCGCTGGCCTCTTCACTCCAGTCGGCCGCCGGCGCGGCCAAGGCGTCCTTCCAGGCAGGAGGCCGTTCATGGGCGCTGCGGCGGGTGGGCACGGCCGCGGGGCTGTCGCTGAGCGCAGCGGTTTCATCGGGCGGCGTGGCGAGTTGCCTGCGCTCCAGCACCCCGGTCATCTCCCAATCTTGCCCTGCTTGCAAGAGCTGCTGCAAGCATTGCAGGCTGCAGCGCTGGCCGGCGCGGGTGATGCGCGAGAGGGGGCTGTCGTCGCTGCTGGTATGGGGCGCAAAAATGCCAGCGGGCAGCGCAGAGGCACCGGCGGCCGGATGGCTGGCGGTATCGAGCACGGTGACCTGCCAGCCGCGCAGCGCCAGCTGGCGCGCGCAGGCAGCTCCGGCAATGCCGGCGCCGACAATGGCCGCGTGCCCACCGCC